>NZ_CP151536.1:0-53432 GCF_045586035.1 Sulfitobacter sp. PM12 | reverse complement strand
CCTGCTTAAAAGCGATGCAGGCGCTCTGTAGCGACCCAGACCTCGCAACTAGAATGGGGAAGGCCGGCCGCGCGCGTGTGATGCAAAAATTCTCTCCGGAAACTTTTCGCCGTTGTCTGAGCGAACTGATCTTTGAGGATAAATAAAAATGTGTGGTATCACTGGGATCATTCAATCAGAAGCGTCATCGGTATCCAGCCTCAGAGATATGGCCGTGCTCATGGCAAATCAACTCGTTCATCGCGGCCCGGATGCCAGTGGGGTGTGGGCCGAAAACGGGGTGGCACTATCCCATCGGCGTCTTTCAATAATCGATTTGTCAAACGCAGGTGCGCAACCGATGCATTCGGTCTGTGAACGTTTCGTACTTTCTTACAATGGCGAAATATACAACCATCTCGACTTGCGTAATGTGCTTGAGACAGAGGGGGCAGCTCCGCCATGGTGCGGACACTCCGACACAGAAACCTTGCTAGCTGCAATTGCGTATTGGGGCCTCGACGAAACGCTTCGCCGGGCGCACGGCATGTTTGCAATTGCACTTTGGGATCGAGCCGAGAAGCGCCTTAGTCTTGCGCGTGATCGGATGGGAGAAAAGCCGCTTTACTGGGGTTGGGCTGGAGCGGATCTCGTATTTGGCTCTGAGCTCAAAGCGCTTCGTGCACACCCCGACTGTCCAAGCGAAGTATGCCGCGAAGCATTGGCCCAATATCTGCGCTTTATGTATGTGCCTGCGCCGCGCAGCATTCATCCCAGGATCTACAAACTAGAACCCGGTACTATCCTCACGGTGAACGGCGCCTTGCCTGCAGCGGCTTCTAAAGAGCCAATCCGCCCAGGAGAGCGGCACGGCAGTATTAGCATACGCCGCTATTGGAACTTGAACGCTGAGATTGAAGCCGGCGCGCGCGCCCCAATTCTGAACGAAACCGAAGCTATCTCAATGCTCCACCAAACTTTAGGCAAGGCAGTTCAGGGTCAAATGTTGTCTGATGTATCACTCGGTGGTTTTCTGTCTGGGGGC
Source organism: Sulfitobacter sp. PM12 (assembly GCF_045586035.1). Lineage (NCBI taxonomy): Bacteria > Pseudomonadati > Pseudomonadota > Alphaproteobacteria > Rhodobacterales > Roseobacteraceae > Sulfitobacter > Sulfitobacter sp. PM12. The sequence goes on along the minus strand of NZ_CP151536.1, from coordinate 52,408 downwards.
GTTGACAGTTCGGCAATTGTCGCGTTGATGCAGGCACAAAGCACGCGACCAGTGCAGACTTTTACTATTGGGTTTGACGAAGCGGCCTTTGACGAGTCGCCCCATGCCGCTGCGGTAGCAAAGCATTTGGGCACGGATCATACCCAATTACGCGTGACCGATGCAGATGCGCGTGATGTGATACCTGATCTCCCGCAGATTTATGACGAACCCTTCGCAGATTCCTCACAAATTCCTACCCATCTTGTTTGCCGTGCTGCGCGTCAGCATGTAACTGTCGCTCTTTCGGGGGACGGCGGAGACGAACTGTTTGGTGGATATAATCGCTATATCCGCGGCCCCGGTTTATGGCAGCGCATATCAAGTATGCCCCACCCTATAAGGCGGTTTGCGGGCCGTGCGGCACTGGCTTTGCCAGAACACGGCTGGAACACTGTTGGTGCAGCTTATAACAAAGTCCGAACAGGAAGTGCCGGAATATCCAATCTAGGAACCAAGGTTCATCGATTGGCCGAGAGGCTACGCATAACAGATAGTCTAGATGACTTGTATCGCAACATGGCCAGTACATGGATAGAGCCTCATGTCTTGATCAACGAAAATGTAGACGCAGCACCTTTGCAACTTGATGACCCACTACCGGATTTTGGTGCTCAAGATCCGGCTATGGAAATGATGGTCCAAGATATGCGCAGCTATTTGCCCGACGATATTCTGTGTAAGGTAGACCGCGCCGCAATGAGGGTTAGTTTGGAAACACGTACTCCGTTCCTTGATCCCGATGTGATTACGTTCGCCACACGCCTGCCTATGAACATGAAAATTCAAGGTGGCCAAGGCAAATGGGCTTTGCGGCAGCTGCTTTATAAGTATGTGCCGCGCGAGATCATTGAACGGCCAAAAGCTGGCTTTGCGATACCGATCGGGCTTTGGCTGCGAGGGCCTTTGCGAGACTGGGCCGAAAACCTGCTATCCCATAAACGACTAACTGAGGGTGGCCTGTTTAACCCAGAAATTATACGGCAGACATGGTCTGAACATCTATCTGGGCGTAAAGATTATTCAGCTCGGCTCTGGACCATATTGATGTTTCAGGCGTGGCACGCAGCGCAGACACACGCATGAACATCTTGTTGTTATCACGTTACACGCGCATGGGTGCGTCCAGCCGTTTGCGCACGATGCAGTATCTGCCGTATTTAAAGCGTGAGGGCTTCAACATTCGGGTCGCCCCATTTTTCGATGACACCTATTTAAATGCACTCTACGCGGGGCAGAAAAAACGCGGATCAACATTGTCATACATGGTTGACCGGATCGCACAGTTGCGAGCAAGTCCGCTGCCGGACATGGTCTGGTTAGAATACGAAGCATTGCCCTGGATCCCTTGGCTAATTGAACGCGCATTTTTACCGCGCGGGATACCCATCGTCAGCGATTACGACGACGCAGTCTTTCACCGCTATGACAGACATACGCGAGGAATCGTTCGGGCTGCTTTGGGCAAGAAAATCAACCATGTAATGGCAGCCTCTGATCTTGTCTTAGCAGGAAACCCCTATCTTGCTGATCATGCTCAGCGAGCCAGTGCGTCACAAGTTGAAATAGTCCCGACTGTTGTGGACCTTGATACCTACGAACTCCGCGCAGAAGCAGTGACTAAGGATAAGCTACGCGTAGGCTGGATTGGAACCCCCCAAACATGGCAGGCTCTCGCCCATCCCGTTCATAAAGTGCTAGACTCAATACTAGCAGAAAAAAACGCGCTGTTTGTGGCCGTGGGGGCAGGTATGCAGTCTGAAACTGCAGGGACCATCGAAATACGCCCATGGGCTGAAGACACGGAAGTGGCTATGATCCAAGGAATGGATATAGGGGTCATGCCGCTACCTAATACGCCTTGGACACGCGGCAAATGCGGCTACAAGCTGATCCAGTATATGGCGTGTGGGCTGCCAGTCGTAGCCTCGCCTGTCGGTGTGAATCGTGACATCGTTGAAGACGGCGTGAACGGGTTTCTCGCCGAAAATGATGACGAATGGCGCACGGCGATTGAAAAATTATTGGATGATCCCGCTTTACGCCGTCGGATGGGAGCTGCTGGCCGTAGAAAAGTTGAGGAGAAGTATTCGCTACAAGTATGGGGCCCACGTGTGGCACAGATGCTGCGCAGTGTCGCTGAAAACAAGGCTGGCGGTTAATGGTCTATTTTGGCCTAGCCAATGTATTGTTCTTACTTCGCTATGCTCTGGCAAGCGCGCAGAATGCCCGTCGACAATTTTACTATATCGTTGTTTGGTCGCTATTTATTTTCTCGGCCTTCCGGTTTCAAGTTGGCTGTGATTGGTCAGGATACTACCATCAATTCTTAATTGCCCAGAATATTGACTGGTCATTCATTATCGAAAGTCGAGAGCCAATTTGGTGGGCAATCCTAGGCAGGATCAACGCACTAGATTTACCTTATCCGGTGGCAAACATTGCCTCAAGCGCTGTATTTTTCATAGGGGTTCATATACTAGCGCGTCGTCAGCCTGATCCCCTAGGCTATCTAGTCCTGCTATTTCCGATTCTGATCATAAACATGCCAATGTCAGGCATCCGTCAAGGCGCAGCCATCGGGATGATTTGTATTGCATTTTCGGCCTTTATAGATCGACGTCCGATATGGTACGCATTTTGGGTACTGATCGCTTCTGGATTTCACGTAAGCGCACTGATTTTCCTTCTACTGTTCCCAGTGGCCGCAGGGCGCTACACTAAGCCAAGGTTGGCCCTAGCAGCACTTCTTGCCATTCCAGGTGCGTATTTTCTCGCCAGCGGAGAAAGCGGGGAGGTTGCAAGTAGTCGTTATATAGGAACCAGCGTTGAAGCTTACGGAGCAGTATTTCGCGTAGGCATCCTTGGTTTAACCGCGCTCTACTTTTTTTTATTCATTCGGAATAAATGGATGAGAGTTTTTCCACGAGACTACAGCATTGTTAGTGTAGGTGTTATCGGCATGGTGTTGGCGTTTCTTTTGATCCCTGTTTCCTCCGTTATCAGTGATCGGTTTGGATATTATCTCATTCCAATCCAAGCTATGATTTTTGCGCGTATCCCCTACTTAGATTTCAAATCAACTCATGCGCTTCATTCTACTTTGCCTTATCTATTACTTCTATTGGTGTTTGGTGCTTGGACACTGCTGTCCGGCCATTTTCAACAATGCTACATTCCATATAGCAACTGGATTTTTGGGCTGCCGAGCAACGATCTTCTGCGATAAATGAACGGTAATCCCCCCATTTTTAATGGGGTCCAGCCGTAGAATTCATGCGGCTGTTTTCAGTTTCATGGCGGGTGTGATGCCGCCAATGCCCATGTTGGGTCGCTCGTTGTTATAAGTCCAGAGCCATTCCGTTGCCTGGTCTTGCGCCTCCTCGATGGTTTCAAAGATAAATTGGCCCAACCATTCACCGCGAACTGTGCGATTGTAGCGCTCGATATAGGCGTTCTGCTGCGGCTTTCCGGGTTGGATGTACTCAAGCCGAATGTTGCGTTTTTCGGCCCATGCCATGAGCGTACCACTGATATATTCGGGTCCATTGTCCACACGAATAGCTTGCGGCTGACCGCGCCACTCGATGATCTGGTTCAAACTGCGCACGACGCGTTCCGCAGGCAACGAGAAGTCCACTTCTATGCACAATCCCTCGCGATTGAAGTCATCCAGAACGTTCAGTGTTCTGATCGAACGCCCATCTGCAAGCTGGTCCGCCATAAAATCCATCGACCACGTCTCATTGGGCCTGTCAGGCACCACCAGAGGCTCAGGCTTGTCCCGTTTCAGCCGCTTCTTTGGCTTGATCCGCAGATTTAGCGTAAGCGCCCGATTGTTACCGCCTGCCGCGTGAACCCATACTCACTTAACTACTGTCGTTATTGTCGTCGTTACTGACGTCGTATGCGATGGGATGAGATATGCGTCATGAAGTGATTGTCGGCGTTGAGCGAAGGCGCCGTTGGCGCGAAGAGGAGAAATTATCGATCCTCGAAAAGGTTGGCTTAAATGGCGCAACAGTCAGTGATGTTGCGAGATGTCATGACATTACACGCCAGCATATCTACCAGTGGCGCCAGGAGCTTCGGCGTAAAGGGGTTTTACCGCGGACTTCGGAGACGGTTTTTCTGCCGCTGCCTTCGCCTTCTCGCGAGGTGCCGGGGCAGTCAAGAGATCGGCAACCCTTGGAGATCGAAGTCGTGCTTGGAAATGGTCGCAAGCTGCGCTGTGCCAGTGATCTGCCATTAGAGCGCGTCCAGCAGCTCATTCGGGCAGTTGAGGCAGCATGATCGGGCCCGGAACCGGCGTCCGTGTGTATCTGGCGTGCGGTGTGACGGACATGCGCAAAGGGATCGCAGGTTTGTCCGCGATGGCTCAAGATGTATTGCGCCAGAAGCCCGCGGGCGGTGCTGTGTTTGCCTTCCGGGGTCGGCGCGGGGACCGGGTGAAGCTTCTGTACTGGGACGGTCAGGGTTTTTGCCTCTATTATAAAGTTCTGGAACGCGGCCGCTTTCCTTGGCCGAGGGCGGAAGACGGTGCCTTGCGTTTGACCTCTGCGCAGCTTGCAATGCTCTGGGAAGGCATCGATTGGCGGCGTCCGGCTTGGGGCGCTCCGCCTGCGCGCGTGGGGTGATTATAGCTTCTGATCTGCTATATTTATATGGTGTTTGCACCTGAATTTTGGTAGTCAGGCGCATGTCCAACCCAGCCAAAAACTTGCCTAATGATCCTGCCGAATTGAAGGCGATGATCGCGGCATTGCAGGCTGAAAATGCTCAGATCGCGGCGGAAAACGCCAAGATGTCAGCCACGCTGCGGGCCCATGATCAATTGGTGCAGACGCTGCGCCTGCGGATCGCCAAGTTGCAAAAGCTGGCGTTTGGTAAATCCTCGGAGAAGGTCGAGCGCGAGATCGAGCAACTGGAACTGGCTTTGGAAGACCTGCTGGTTGCAGTGGCTGAGAAGGACGACGCCCCTATCGACGAAGGGTTGGATGAGCCCGTTCCAGAGGAGGCGTCAGCTACTGTTTTGCGCCGCCGCCCCCGTGTCTCGGATGCAACCCCGCGGGAGCGCCGCGAGCTTGACCCAGGTGCGTGCTGTCCAGAGTGTGGGGGCGATCTGCGTGTGGTGGGCGAGGATGTCAGCGAACTGCTCGACATGATCGCCGCCCAGATGAAGGTGATCCAGATCGCCCGGATCAAGAAATCCTGTCGGCGCTGCGAGCGGATGGTGCAAGAACCTGCACCCAGCCGTCCGATCCCGGGCAGCATGGCCGGGCCGAACCTCTTGGCGCATGTGCTGGTCTCGAAGTTCGACGACCATCTGCCTCTCTACCGCCAGCATGAAATCTTCGAGCGGATGGGGGCCGACATTCCCGAAAGCTCACTCGTAGGTTGGGTGAGCACCGGTTCGCGAAGCGACAGCCTGTCCAGTGGACAGGCTGAGGTGTAAACGGGCGGAGCCCCGGGCGGCCGCGCCATGAAGACACTATCGCCGCTGATCGAGCGGATCGATGCGGACATCCTGAGCAGCGACCTTCTACACGCGGACGATACCCCAATCCGGGTATTGGACCGTTCCCGAAGAGACAAAGGGTTGGGTAAAGGCGTGAAGCAAGGCCGGATCTGGGCCTATATGCGTGACCAGCGCCCGTGGGCGGGAGCCGCGCCACCTGGCGCTGTCTATCGGTTCGCACCCAACTGGAAAGAAGAGCACGTTCTAAGCCATCTGGCCGATGCCCGCGGCATTCTGCAAGCAGACGGCTACAAGGGCTATGCTAAGCTCTACGCGCCTCAATCCGATGGCCCGCCGCGTTTGCGCGAGGCGGCCTGTTGGGCGCACCTACGACGAGACTTCCACGACTTTTGGACCTCCACCAAGTCCGAGATTGCGCGTGAGGCGCTCGACCGGATCGGTAAGTTCTACGATATTGAGCGCGACATCAACGGCCAGGCCGCAGAGGCTCGCCTTGCGGCCCGTCAAAGGCTCAGCCAACCAAGGGTGGAGGCCTTCTTTGATTGGTCCGAACAGCAACTCCTGCGCATTCCCGGTAAGAGCGATCTGGCCAAAGCATTCCGCTATGGCCTCAGTCGACGGGATGCCTTCAGCCTGTTCCTGTCCGATGGACGGGTCGCAATCGACAACAACCCAGCAGAGCGGGCTCTGCGCCCTATTGGTATTGGGCGAAAGAACTGGCTCTTTGCAGGCGCCGACACAGGTGCGGAAACCTTGGCTCGCGCCATGACCATTATCGAAACAGCCAAGCTAAACGGCATCGATCCCCAGGCCTATCTCGCGGACGTTCTCGACCGCATCCACGACCACAAAATCAAAAAGCTGGATGAGCTCCTGCCGTGGAACTGGAAGGCATTGGGACAAGCAGCCGATAGTCAAGCCGCGTAAACTGCGGTATCAATGGCGCCGTTACGATTTAGCTCCAGCTCGCAGTAGATCCGGTAGACTCGTTTGTGGTTCCAGCCATAGCCTTGCACGTTGCGCAGGTACAGAAAACACAGGCCAAAGCCCCAGTTCCGCTTGTTTGCGGTCAGACGTTCCAGCCAATCGGCGATCTCTTCATTCTCATCGCTCAGGATTGGGCTGTATCTGTAGCAGGTCTCGCTGATCTCGAACGCTCTGCACGCCAACGCGATGCTCACGCCGTGCCGTGCGACCGCATTCACGGCCATCTCTCGTCGCAGAGACGGCCTTAACGCTTTTTTCCAAGCGCTTCCTTCAGCAGATCGTTCTGCATGCTCATCTCAGCATACATGCGTTTCAGACGGCGGTTCTCTTCCGCCATATCCTTCATCTCGGAAATCAATGACGCATCCATCCCGCCAAACTTCGCACGCCACTTATAAAAGCTGGCGCTGCTCATTCCATGCTCACGACAAAGCTCTGAGACAGGCACACCGCCCTCAGCCTGCTTCAACACTGCCATAATCTGCGCGTCGCTGTATCGTCCGTTCTTCATCGTAAATCTCCTCAGATATCTTGCCGAGAAAATTCTACTTGTGAACACGATGGATTCAGGCGGTCACTGCAACACAGTCCTTAAATGCAAAGGTTCATACTGTGTTGCAGTGACCGCCTGAATCCATCACCACTAATTATAGGGGGGATTACCGTTAGGCCGCCACGCTGGCCGGTATCAACCTCGACCTTCTTGACCCATTCGTTCAGCGTTTGCGGCGCACAGCCAATCTTCGACGAGATCGACACGATCGCCGCCCAACGGCTCTCATGCTGCCCTACGCCTTCCAAAACCATCCGCACAGCACGCTCGCGCACTTCTGGTGAATACTTGTTCGTTGTCTTTGTCATGATGCTCCATCCTACTCATAAGTTGGAGCCTCCGGCAAACCCGGCGCGGTTCACTCTTCATTTAGTCCGAGTCCACAACGGCTCGAACACGTACCAACCCAGTCAACGGAGCAACAAGAGAGCCTACCGTGTCATTCCAGCGCGTAATCGGGTCATTGGTAACAAAGATGATATCTAAGGGTGCCATCTTGAAATCTGTCGCGAGCACTAACGCCGTAGCTGACTTGAGGTTGAACTGAAACACATCGAATCCTTGGGGCGTGGAAGGTGTGCGACGGAAGACGAAGATCCCGCGAGAATCTGCTCTAATACGGTCGATACCGCCCACTTCAGCAAGTGTTTCCGTCAGAGAAACTGGTGCATTGGAGGGCAGCGGTATCTCTCTGGTGTCGATTTCGCCAAAGGTGAATATCTTGTTGTCTCGGATTGGGGGGACGTTAATGACGTCGCCGTCGAGAATAATAGGGTTCTGACGCGCCGCACCTTGGTCTACAAAAGCCTTGAGGTTGACGTTATATGCTTTGCCCCGACGGCGGATCGTGACATTAGCCAAATCCCCTGCTTCGTCGATCCCCGCTTGGTTGAGGACATCCAGCAAACGCAGCGGCACGTTTGTGATGGTCACCGGCCCAGGGGTGCCAACAACGCCTGTTATCGTTGCTTTTCGGGAGTTGAAGCTCGAAACAGTCACCTCGACCTGAGGGGCTGCAATGAAGGTGCGGAGCTGTTTTGTTAAGTCAGCTCGAATTTCGGTCGCACTGCGCCCTGCGCCGCGGATGGCCCCTACAAAGGGGTAGAAGAACTGGCCGTGCTCATTAACCACGATACCTTGCTCAACATTGCCCGTCGCTCCCTCGGAAGCGCCTACGGCCTGAGTCCGCTCAGGGTTCGACCAGACCATGATCCGCAGTTCGTCACCAGCGCCAACTCGATATGTATAAGGGGCTGGATCTCCGGGAGGGTTTGCGGGCTGTGTTTGATTGCTGAAGAAAACGGGGGTACGATACTGCGAGATATTCTCCGTCGTTATACGAACGACATTGATGTTCTGATCGACCAGTTTCTCTTGAGCATTCTCAGAAATGGGAAACCGCATTTGCCCTGCGCATCCACTCAAAACGAGTACCAATGCCGCAAGCACCAGTTTTGCTGCCTTGCGTTGTATTCCGTTCTGCATCGTGCCCCGCCCACTTTTGTTGGTCTTCAATATTTACATGTCCTGCTACTAGAGGACAGATATTATTGATTAGTCCGCATCATGTCTGTCGAAAGGTATGCGATACTCAAACTGATAAATCCAGTTCCGCAGTAAGAAAAGTGGCCACGCTTTTTAGATGTGCTTCGACGGCGGGAAAAATATTCAGGCCACGTCACTCCTCTGTAGAGTAATTGTAGTTGTAAGCACCGTAATGATACCCATAACTCGTGCTATATTGGCCGTAGCGGCTCTTGTTCATGTCATACTGGTTAATGATCGCACCTGCAGGTGTAATCCCTGCAAGCTCCAATCCCTTCAAAGCGGACTGTAACTGCGGCTTAGTCGTCACCAGATGGCGAACCAGCATCAGCGTAATATCGGTTTTCTGTCCGATGATCGCAGCATCCGTTACGGCAAGGATCGGCGGGGCATCGACAATGATCAAATCGTATTGTTCAGAGAGCACAGAAAGCAGGTCTGAAAAAGAGTTGCTTTCCAACAATTCCGCCGGGTTCGGAGGACGGCTGCCAGTCCCGATAAAATCAAGGCCAGTTTTGGAGTCGGTATGTATCGCAGCCTGCAGATCAGCTTCGCCTACCAGTACCTGAGCAAGGCCTGCTTGCTTACTTGTAACCCCGAAATTGCGCCCTAACTTGCCGCGCCGCATATCACCATCAATCAACAAAACCCGTGTGCCAAGCGTCGCGTTAATCATAGCAAGGTTCAAAGAAACAAAGGACTTACCGTCTGCGGGTGCGCATGACGTAATCATAATCGTTTTGGCATTGCGCGCCGCTAGGGTGAACCTCATACCGGTGCGCAGCCCGCGAAAGGCTTCGACGGCTACATTGCTTGGTTCATGTCTGACCAGAGCATATGCTGGGATACCATTTCTGGCTCCAGCTAGTTTAGGCACTTTGTTAACTGACCCCAGCACGGATAGCCCCAGTTCTTCGACTTCGCGTGCATCTTCAATGCCTCGGCGCAAGAAATTGAGCCCGAAGACAAGTAGGACACCAAAAACCAGCCCCCCAAACAGCCCACCAAGGGCGGGCATCTTCCGATTTGGTCCGACAAGACGGGCCACCTCAGCCGGCTCTAGCACGCGGATATTACCTACGGCACTGGCACGCAGCACGCGCAACTGTTCAGCGCGGGCGATCAATTGGCGCTCCAACTCGCGTGCGCTGACCATCCGCTCCTGCAATCGCGCAAACTCCTGCTCCGCGGCAGGCACATCCTGAAGGTCGGCACGCAGGTTATCGCGGCGGTTTTGCAACTGCGTACGCTCGGCCAGAAGTGACTGATAGTCAGGGTGGTTCGGGGTCAGACGCTGTGCCAATTGTTGTTCTTGGAATTCCAATTCTTCCAAGCGAGCTTGAATCTGGACAATCTGGTCCAGAAGATCCTGTGTTCCAAGGCTGAGCTCTAGGTTTTCTTGAGATTCTCGGTAGGTAGACAGCGCCGTCGCGGCAGCTTCCAGCTCCAACTGAACCTCTGGTATTTTACTTTCAATAAACTCGATGCTTTGGTCGATTTCAGCCGAGCGGCGTTGCAGGTTTTGCGTGCGGTACGACTCAACCACTGTGTTGGCAGCGATGAGGCTTAAAGCAGGGTCCGAACTGGTAAACCCAAAATCAACAATGCCAGTTGACCGGCGTTCGCTTACAGATAGGCCTTCACGCAAGCGCGCAACGCCTTCACGTAAAGGCTCGGCAAAAATTTGGTATTCACGCCCTTTGGCCGCATTTAGTGTGGTCACCTGTAATTGGATATCGTCACCCAACGTGACAAGCGTACCAACCCGGCCAGTAACTGCTGCAGTTGAATCTGGGGCGCTAATCTCAAAACTATCGGAACCAGTTACGCGCAACGAGATAGGCACCCCCACCAAGTCTTCACTAACCCGGAGCTGGTTCAGCGAAATGTTTTCGCCTGGACGCTGATAAGCCTCAGACAGCAAAGACCCTATTAAAGGAATTGACCGACGCGCAAGAAAGTCTCCGATAATAGGCGCGCGTACTGGCTCCACACGAGCGTTTATCCCAAGCTCCTCAACGACGGGTCCTAGAATGAGCCGTGAACGGATCACATGTATCTCGGTCTCAAAAGATGATCCGCGAGTTTGTTCTCCACCAGATAGTAGGTTACCGATCAGTTCTTCTGGAAGCACCACCCCACTTGAACGCTTTTCTATCTGAACCACGGATGTCGCACGGTATTCATTCGGACCAAGCTGCCCAATGACCAATCCGATCAATCCACCAAGTAAAACAAATCCGGCAATGAGCCATTTCCGAGCAAAAAGCTGTGCTAACAGGTCGCTGAGATCTAAATCGCCATCGCTATCTTCGATTTGCGAAATATTTTTTTGGGAGTTCTCGGTCATGGATGAGCCCTTCATCCGCGCATCGCGGCCAGTTGTTGTACCCAATGCGGGACACTTTCTCGGATCATTTCGACCGCACGCTGGTGCATGCCCATACCCATCCGATATGGATCCGGAATGGATTTACTGTTCTCGAAATAGCCCAGCAACATCGTCTTACCACTAAATTGCGGCCAGCGGCGGATGATCTCGTCGCGGTGATCCTGGTCCATTACCAAAATCAGTTCGGCCTGCTCGCCCAGTTGCGATGTAAACTGCCGCGCAGCATGTGGGAGTAAGGGAATGCCTTGCTCGCGCGCCGCCTCGGCGCTGTCCGTGTTGATATCCCGTCCCACGAGCGCATGCAGCCCCGCCGAGGTTACAGCCACATCCGGCAAAGCTGCACGCAACGCCGCCTCAGCCACCGGAGAACGGCAGATATTGCCGGTACACACACATAAAATCGAAGAAACCATCAACACATATCCTGTTTGCAGTCTTGAGAAAACTGCCTCTTGGCATAACTCGGCCAGCAAGCTCTGCAAAATACCACATGGCTATATCTTTCGCATGTGTACCCATCCATATTGGCGCAAGGAAAAATGGTCAGACCCTCATGCAAAACTTGCTAACTCCTAGCGGCTTGAAGAGATTTTTCCAAGCCGCTAGATGCGATTTGTCGTGATGCATGCGCAGGCAAAGCAAGAAGGGCAAATCTGGTATGAACAGCTGGTGGTATGAGGGTAAAAAAAACATCCTTACACATATGAGCCTAAGCACGAATGCCGCCCATATTGTTTTGGGCATACTTCTATTTCTAGGCGTGGCGATCCTTGCGCGCCGGACCAAACATGCCCCCGCTTTCGCCTTGGGATGTGTGCTTTTGGTCCAAGTCACGAACGAGATACTCGACTGCCTTGACTGGATCGCATGGACCGGTCGCGTGAATTGGAGCGAAGCGTTTTCTGACACGGTATACACCCTTGCCCTGCCTGCCCTCTTGGCTCTGTCATGGAGGCACCAAAGACAGCGCTGGGCAAAAGCAAACACAAAAGAGCGGCCTTAGACTTTAGCTATGGATGGTAATCAGCCGCACTCGCCGCTTCAACTTCCGCACGATCGGCCGAGCATAGGTGTACGACAAAACAAACACCACGCTGAAAAATACCACCGCAAAAAATGCCGCACGTGGTTGATCCCAGAACAGCACACCGGTCAAAGCCGGAACGATAACAAATGGGGCCAGAATGAGCGTGGTAAGCGGGTTTGCGAGCCCGCGCCGTCCTCGACCCAAGAAGTGTATTTCCAGCGTACGCATTACCATCTGGTGTGCATGAAGGCGGTCCGGGGCGGTCGTCGCTTTCTTCCGCTTTGATCGGCGGTAGATTGAAAGCACCATATCAGCGATGGGCCAAAACATCGTGAGAACAATTGCCCAAGGGGAAGCTTCCGGTGCATTGGCGATAATGAAGATGCCTAGCCAGCTTAGGATAAAGCCAAGAACATAGGCCCCGCCATCGCCTAAGAAAATCAGGCCAAAAGGGTAGTTGAGCAAAAAGAACCCAAGCACGGTGGAGGCCAGCATAATCGCAAGGGGGACAATATCTGCATACCCAGACTTCTGTGCGATATAAGCCAGGGTGAGCGCAGCTGTCATTGCGGAAAGCGATGACAACCCATTTACGCCGTCAACCATGTTGAACGCATTGGCCACGCCAGCGGTGATTAGCAGTGTCACCGGAATACCAACTGCCCAATGCCACATCACCATATCAAGCCCTGGAATTTCGACCCGTGGTAGCCACAGTTCGAAAAAGAACATCACAGCAAGGCTCGCCACAGCTGTGGCTATAAGACGATCCCGAGGAGAGACTCCGAAGCCTAAGTCTTCAAAGATGCCTGCGAGAAACAAAATCAAGCTGGCAAGGATGAGGTAGGCATAGGGTCCAGAAATCGCATCTGGCGCAAAAAAGATGCTGACAACAATCGACAAAAATATCGCAAGCCCCCCGACCCGCGCCGTTCGGCGGACGTGCATGGATTGTACCGCGCATGTGTGGTCATCCTGGCCTGCCAATCTAGGAGCGCGAGGCGCAAGAGCGATGAGGATCGTACAGATAAAAAACGATAGAAATATCAGCACATAATTGTGCCAGAAAAACATATTTATCCCGAGGTGTTCCATGGCATGTGAACTACTTGGTCTAGAGAAATTTAAACAGGTGAAAAAATATCAGAACTTTAAAATAAGCATCCTAATATTACACCGATGTGTCTTTTATCTCAAGGCCAGTGTTTTTGGTGTGCGCCTTAGTCCCCCTTCTCCGCCCGCATCTTAACGAATCCCACAAACGCGGCATCTGCTGCGCGTAGCTTGGGCCGTCCGGAAGCTGCCCAAAAGGCCCGCCAGTCGGCCTCCAGCGCATAGACATCAGCACCTGGTAAAATTGCCCGCGCAGCCTCGATCGCCTGTTCAGACAAGGGTGGCGCTTCGGGGCCGTCTTCGATCAGGGTACGGCGGGTGAAGCGGATCATGTCGCCCGCCTCTTCCTCCATCTCGTAATCTGGTAGGTGGTTCGCCTGGATCATATCGCGCAGCATCTTGCGAAAAACACGGCGCGGGGACGCAGATCCGGATTTTTTCAAAAGCAGCTCAACCGAGATCCGCCACGCCGGTTGGCGCCCACAGTGCTTGCGCGCAATCTCATAGACCCGTCTCTCCAGCGGTTTGCGCAAACGGAAATAATCGCGGCTCAGTGTGAGCACCGATTTTGACAGCACCGCGCGATAAAGCCATTCCGACAGGGTGACCTTGACACTCACCATCCGGCCGCCGCGGGCACGTCGCACGATCTCCCAATTCTCGATCAGACCAAAGCCGCTGGTCACCTCCATCCCACCTGTCTCCAGATTTGTGGTGATGCGCGTCCCCGCCAACCGCTCGAAAGCTTCGCGTAGCCGGCGGTAGGCATCGCCAGAGGTTTCGCGGTTCGTCGCGACTAACATATCGTAGGCGCGCACCGTCAACGTACGCCCCACAGCGCGGCCAGCATTCAGCGCGGCCATCAGCTGGCTGATACAAAAGATCAGGATGTCTTTATCATGGATGGTCGCAAGCCCGCGCATGCTTGGTACGACGGTGATATCGGTTCCGTTATGGGTATAGTTCAAAATGCGTCGATCCGGCTTGGTCGAGAGCGAGAAGATCGGATGCTCCATCGTTGCAAGGTCGTCTTTCGGGATCGCATCAAAGATATCGCAGACAAAGAAATCCGCCTGATGCCGGTAGGGCAACAGGCCCTCTGCGGGCGCGGGGTTTGACATTTTCTGTCCTCTGCCTGTGGACAGCCTCCGCCTCTTACGTGCGAATTTCTGCCGTGATCACTGCTCGATGTTCCCTTTTTGGGAATCGTGGTTTTAGTGACACCACCCTAAAAGTTATCCACATTGCTTGTCCATCACTCACCCCTGCCCTCGGGCATTTTGATCGGGGGATCAGAGTCGCTTTATCGTGGGTTCAGAGTCAGTCTTTCGGGGGTTCAGAGTCACTCCCTATGCAAATGCTATCCAAAAGCCTTTGATAAAATGGGACAAATGGATTTCACACAGGACCCTTAACTTGATAATAACACATCATAACACTGGGTTGGATTTGCATCACATCAGGATTTTTAAGCTAAGCACCCAGCTGAACCCTTAGTATTTGCTAAGAAAATCTTCGCAAAGTACGGTTTTTCTTCCATGTGACGCGTTTTCTGGTACATTGATGTAAACGCAATACATAAGCGAATTTCCGATGAGTGAGCCCCTCCCCCCGTACTTCAATATTGATCCCGATCAAGCCATGGCCGATCTGGGCCCACCGACGTCCTCGCAAGACTTTCATGCCATCGCCGAAGCCTGCTCTCGAGGGCGCCAAGATCTTGCTGGTCGGGGGATGGACGAAGCGGGTCAAAAGCGCCTGCGCCTGTTCTCGACATGGGAGATCACCAAGTATCTGATCCCCGTGGCCCAAGCTCATTTCCGCCGCGTGCTGCGCAACAACCCGGACCTGCCCCAAGGCACATCCGAAACCGCTGGCGGCGCCAAATGGTTCACCCTCGACGAGGTGCTGCGCCTGCGGGCCCATTTCGGATCTGAAGGTTCCAAGTCGAAAGAATACCGCCCCTACCGTCCCAAGGGCCTGCCCGCCAAAATCGTATCAGTCGCGAATTTCAAAGGTGGCGTGGGCAAAACCTCTACCGCCGCTCACCTGGCGATGTCGGCCGCGCTGGATGGCTACAAAGTGCTGGTTATTGACCTCGACAGCCAAGGCTCCATGACATCGATTTTTGGGGGCCGGATCGAAGATGAATGGGGCACAGTTTTCCCGGTGATCGCCCGCCACTATGCCGAGGCCGCCCAAGCCGAGAACCGCGCCAAAGCCGACCGAGGCGAGGCGCCGACACCGCTGGATGATACCCTGTCAGAAGCGCTCAAGATGAGCACCGGTGATTTGATCCGCCCGACCCATTGGCCCAACATCGACCT
The DNA here is from genome assembly GCF_045586035.1 of Sulfitobacter sp. PM12. NCBI lineage: Bacteria > Pseudomonadati > Pseudomonadota > Alphaproteobacteria > Rhodobacterales > Roseobacteraceae > Sulfitobacter > Sulfitobacter sp. PM12. Next base: position 36,946 of record NZ_CP151536.1, on the reverse strand, counting down.
GATTGGCGCCCAGCTGAATCTGTATTGGGCCGAGTTCCAGATCCCTGTCTGGCGTATGGCGACACGGGGCTGGAAGCTCTGGGATGCATTGACCGACCGGCTCGAAGCCGACGGCGTACTAGACGACTACGATGTGATTTTCGTCGATACCCCCCCTGCCCTTGGCTATCTCACCATCAACGGTCTAGCGGCTGCTGACATCCTATTGGTCCCCCTTGGCGCCTCGTTTCTTGAATTCGATAGTACCGGGCGGTTCTTTGATATGCTCCATTCCACCTTCAGCTCCATCGAAGAAGGCGAGAACATGGCTGCCCGCGCTTTGGGCCGTGAGGGGCTGCAGTTCGAGTGGGACGCAGTACGTGCTGTCATCACCCGTTATGATGGCGCGCAACAGGCAGAGCTTGCAGCACTGATACAGGCGTATCTGGGACAAACTTTGTCGCCGCACCGGCAGGATTTTACTGCTCTGATCGGGCAGGCCGGCGAAAGCGTGAACGGCATCTACGAGGCGGATTACCGTGATTTCAACCGCGAGACTTACGCCCGCGGGCGCCAGACATTCGATTCAACCTATGCTGCTTTCAAACGCCTGCTGATCGGTGCCTGGCATCGTGATGCGAAAGCTGCGGACGCAGGAGCAGCATCTGGTTAACTCTACTGCCCTCAGCATTGTACCGCTCAAGAGAGAGGATAAGACATGGCAAAACGTAAAAGACTAACTCCGCCACGTGGCGATTACCTCGCTGGGGAACCTGTGACAGACGCAGGCTCTACGCCTTCATTAGAGACAAAAGCACTTTTCCCTACGTACCCTCAGGGTGTGGCCCCGAAGATGCGCTCTCCCAGCCCGCCGATCGCCCATGTCGCTAGTGATGCAGCCACCAGTGCAGCCTTGGCAGAGGTTACAGCCGAATTACACTCCGCCCGTGCTGAAGGCCGCATGGTCCAGTCATTGCACTTGGATCAGATCGAAAGCAGTTACCTCGTCCGAGACCGGCTTGTTGCTGACGACGAAGATATGGCAGCGCTAAGAGCCTCACTGTCAGCGCGCGGGCAGCAAACGCCAATCGAAGTGGTTTCAACGGAACAGGGCGGTTACGGCCTCATTTCCGGTTGGCGCCGTCTGACAGCCCTCACCCAGCTCTATAAAGAAACTGGCGATGCGCATTTTAGCACTGTCCTTGCTCTCGTCCGCCGCCCCGTCGACGCTGCTGATGCCTATGTCGCGATGGTGGAAGAAAACGAAATTCGCGTCGGACTGTCGTATTTCGAACGCGCCCGCATCGTTTCGCGTGCAGTTGAAGAGGGGGTGTATATAGATACAAAATCGGCTCTAAACGGTCTGTTTGGCAATGGTAGCCGTGCCAAACGCTCCAAGATCAAAAGCTTCCTTCCCGTGGTCGAGCAACTCGGCCCGTATCTTTCCTACCCCGCCGGGATCGGGGAACGCTTGGGGCTAGCTTTGTCCCAGAAGCTGCAGGCAGATGAAGCGTTTAAGTCGGATGTTGTTGAGGCTTTGAATAAGCTAGGAAGTGTCCCTACGCTTGAAGCAGAACAAGATATTTTGGCGGCCGCTCTCGAGACGCCAAAGGCACCTAAGATTGCAAAGCAAGCGGGAGGAAAAAGAGAGGAGCTTTCGCCCGGACTCTGGCTAGAGCGCTCTGCTAAAACCATCACGATTGGCGGAACTGAGCTCACACCCGAAGTCGAAAAGCGTATCCGTGCAGCGCTAAACCTCTAAATGTTTCGCGCGCGAAACATTTAGAGTTGTGAAGCCGTAATAATTGACACAGCAGGCTATTTATCTCAGGTGATATTCACATTGATTTAGAAAGTTTGCTTTATGAAAATTGCTATGATCGGTACCGGATACGTTGGGTTGGTCTCGGGTGTTTGCTTCTCTGACTTCGGGCATGATGTTGTCTGTGCCGACAAAGATCCGAATAAGATTATGCAACTCAGGAACGGTATTGCCCCGATTTATGAGCCTGGTCTCGAAGACCTCATGGCCAAGAACGTCAACGCGGGCCGTCTTTCTTTCACGGGCAATTTGGCCGAGGCTGTCGACGGGGCTGACGCTGTCTTCATTGCGGTAGGGACACCGACGCGCCGCGGGGACGGGCATGCGGATCTGACCTACGTCATGGCTGCTGCAGAAGAGATTGCGACCGCGCTGACAGGCTACGCTGTGGTCGTCACTAAATCGACGGTGCCAGTGGGCACCAACCGTCAGGTCAAACAGGTTGTTTCTAAAGCGAACCCGAAGGCAGACTTCGACGTCGCCTCCAATCCCGAGTTTTTGCGCGAAGGGGCTGCAATCGACGATTTCATGCGTCCTGATCGTGTTGTCGTGGGCGTGCAGAATGAACGGGCTGCGGAGGTGATGAATGAAATTTATCGTCCTCTCTACCTTCGTGAGTTCCCGATCATGGCAACCGATCTGGAAAGCGCTGAGATGATCAAATATGCAGCCAATGCTTTTCTGGCGACAAAGATTACGTTTATCAACGAAATCGCCGCTTTGTGTGAAAAGACCGGTGCTGACGTTAAAATGGTATCAAAAGGCATGGGGCTTGATGGCCGTATTGGTGATAAATTCCTTCATGCAGGTCCTGGATATGGAGGCAGCTGCTTTCCCAAGGACACCCAAGCTTTGGCGCGTATGGGGCAAGACCACGCAACACCAATGCAACTGACTGAAACTGTGATCAAGGTGAATGATCAGGTTAAGCGCCGCATGATCGATAAGATCGTTGACCTGTGCGGGGGCTCGGTAAATGGCAAAGTGATCACTGTGCTGGGTGTAACTTTTAAGCCAAACACAGATGATATGCGGGACTCCCCAAGCCTGACAATAGTCCCATGGCTGGTCGGGAACGGTGCCAAGGTCCGTGCCGTAGACCCTCAAGGTAAGCGTGAAGGCGAGGGGCTGTTGCCGGGCGTCGCCTGGAATGAGGATGCATATAAAGCAACCCAGAACGCTGACGCGGTAGTCATCCTGACCGAATGGAACGAATTCCGCGCTTTGGATCTAAAGCGGATGGCTAAACGCATGACGACGCCCGTCATGGCCGATCTGCGTAACATCTATACGCCAAAGGATGTGAAGCAGGCGGGTTTTACGGCCTATGTCTCGATCGGTCGTAAAGGGTTTGGGGTTTGAAGCGCCGAGAGATGTGGGCAGCTGAAAGCCTGAGGTCGTCATTTTTCCACCCTTTCCCTCGAATGTTTCGCGCGCGAAACATTCGAGGGGGATAATGCATGTAATGTATTGGTTTTTACGGGGGAGGGATTAGTCGACAGGTGATTGCTGTTTCGGTAGGTAAGTAATAATTTTATTATCAAAGGTTTTTCATAGATGAAGATTGAGAAAACACTGCTTCCGGGTGTTTTAGTCTTAACTCCCGCCCGCTTTGGAGATCATCGCGGATTCTTCTCCGAAAGCTACAGCTTCAAAGCGCTTGCCGAGCGTGGGATCACCACGCAATTCGTGCAAGACAATCACTCCCTGTCCATGACCCAAGGCACTATTCGTGGGCTGCATTTTCAGGCACCACCCCATGCACAGTACAAGCTGGTGCGTTGCGGGCGTGGTGCGCTTTTTGACGTGGCGGTTGATATCCGTAACGGCTCTCCCACCTACGGGCAGTGGTATGGCGCTGAACTGAGCTTCGAGAACGGAAAGCAGATGCTGGTACCAGCAGGCTTTGCGCATGGTTTCGTGACGCGTACGCAGGACACCGAAATTATCTACAAGTGTTCGGATTATTATGCGCAGGAGACCGAGGGTGCCGTCGCTTGGAACGATCCCGAGGTCGGGATTGACTGGGGTTTGGGGGGTATGACGCCGGTCTTATCGGATAAGGACGCAAATGCGCCCGCCTTGGCCGATCTTAACAGTCCATTCACGTTTGAGGGTGTATAGATGAAGCTATTGGTGACAGGCGGTGCGGGGTTTATCGGCTCGGCAGTGGTGCGGCTGGCGATTGCCCAAGGGCATAGTGTGGTGAACCTTGATGCGCTGACCTATGCGGCGTGCCTTGAGAATGTGGAGAGCGTGGCGAACAGCCCGCTTTATGCGTTTGATCAGGTCGATATCTGTGATCGGGAGGCGTTGGACAGGATTTTTGATACACATCAGCCCGACGCGGTGATGCATCTCGCGGCCGAGAGCCATGTGGACCGTTCCATCGACGGGCCGGGGGCGTTTATTCAGACCAATGTCACCGGCACCTATACGTTGCTGGAGGCCGCCCGCGCCTATTGGCAAGGGGCAGGCAAGCCCGATGGTTTCCGCTTCCACCATATATCAACTGATGAGGTCTATGGCTCCCTTGGGCCCACGGGGCAGTTCACCGAAGACACGCCTTATGACCCGCGCAGCCCCTACTCCGCCTCGAAAGCTGCCAGCGACCATCTGGTACGCGCTTGGGGCGAGACCTATGGCCTGCCAATAGTACTTACTAACTGTAGCAATAATTACGGGCCCTACCACTTCCCCGAAAAACTGGTGCCGGTCGTCATACTCAAAGCGCTCGCCGGAGAGCAGATTCCGGTCTACGGCGATGGCGCGAATGTGCGCGACTGGCTGTTTGTCGAAGACCACGCCGATGCGCTGCTGACCGTGCTGACCAAGGGGGAATTGGGCCGCAGCTATAACATTGGCGGCGAGAATGAGGTCAGCAATCTTGAGCTGGTCAAAATGATCTGCGCCCTACTCGATGATCGCCACCCCGAAGGCGCACCCCATGCCGACCTGATCACCTTCGTCGCCGACCGCCCCGGCCATGACCAGCGCTATGCCATCGACCCGACACGTATCCGGACAGAGCTCGGCTGGCGGCCCTCGGTCACGGTGGAAGAAGGGCTGGCGCGCACCGTGGATTGGTATCTTGAGAATAAGGATTGGTGGCGCGCACTGCAAATGCGTCAGGGTGTTGGCGAGCGATTGGGCAAGGCATGAAGATCCTCGTCTTCGGTCACAGTGGTCAGGTCGCCACGGAACTGCGCGCGCTGGACGGCGATGACGTCCAGATCACCGCCCTCGCCCGCGCCGATGCGGACTTAACCGACCCCGCCGCCTGCGCCGCTGCGATCGATGCCCACGCGCCTGACGCTGTGATCAACGCCGCCGCCTATACCGCCGTGGATAAGGCCGAAAGAGATGTGGAAACGGCGCAGATCATCAACGCCGATGCCCCCGCCGCCATGGCCCAAGCCTGTGCCGCGCGCGACATTCCATTCGTGTCTATCTCGACCGATTACGTGTTTTCCGGCGCGGGCGACACGCCTTGGGCACCCGACGACCCGACCGATCCACAAAGCGTCTACGGCCGCACCAAGCGTGACGGAGAGGTCGCAATTGTAAAGGCGGGCGGGCGCTACGCCGTATTGCGCACCTCTTGGGTTGTGTCAGCCCACGGCAATAACTTTGTCAAAACCATGCTGCGCCTTGGGGCCGAACGCGAGGCACTAACCATCGTCGCCGACCAGATCGGCGGCCCCACCGGTGCCGCAGAGATCGCACATGCCTGTGTGACAATCGCCAAAACCCTCGTGTCAGAACCGCATAAGGCTGGGATCTACCACTTTTCAGGCACCCCAGACACCAGCTGGGCGGATTTCGCCCGCGTAATTTTCGACGCCGCCAATATCCCCTGCGCTGTCACTGATATCCCGTCGGCTGACTACCCTACCCCCGCAAAACGCCCTCTGAACTCTCGGCTGGATTGCAGTGCGACCGAGGCCGCCTTTGGCATTTCCCGCCCCGATTGGCACCAGAGCCTCACCCATATTTTGACCCAACTTGATTTCTCCAAGGATTGATTTCCCATGACCCAGACGCCCAAACGCAAAGGTATTATCCTCGCCGGCGGCTCCGGCACGCGGCTTTATCCGATCACGATTGCCGTGTCGAAACAGCTGCTGCCGATCTATGATAAACCGATGATTTACTATCCGTTAAGCGTGCTGATGCTTGGCGGTATCCGCGACATACTGATCATTACCACGCCTCAAGACGCTGACCAATTCAAACGGGCTTTGGGAGACGGCAGCCAATGGGGCATTTCGCTGAGCTATGTCACGCAGCCCAGCCCCGATGGACTGGCTCAGGCTTACATCTTGGCGGAAGAGTTCCTCGACGGAGCGCCGTCCGCGATGGTGCTTGGCGACAACATCTTCTTCGGCCACGGCCTGCCCGAGATGCTCGCTCAAGCCGACGCGCAAACCACAGGCGGCACTGTCTTCGGCTACCGCGTTTCGGACCCTGAACGTTATGGCGTGGTGGATTTCGACGAGAACGGCCAAGCGCGACAGATCATTGAGAAGCCGGAAGTGCCCCCGTCGCACTATGCGGTCACGGGGCTGTATTTCTTGGATAACACCGCAAGCGAGCGCGCCAAGACGGTCAAGCCATCGGCACGAGGAGAGCTAGAGATCACGACGCTGCTTGAAACGTATCTTCATGACGGATCGTTGAATGTGCAGCGTATGGGGCGAGGGTATGCTTGGCTGGATACCGGGACGCATGGGAGCCTTCTGGATGCAGGGAACTTCGTGCGAACGCTGGAGACACGGCAGGGCCTGCAGACGGGAAGCCCCGATGAGATCGCGTACGAGCAGGGCTGGATTAGCAAAGGCGATCTAGAAAAAAGGGCAGCGATGTTCGCGAAAAACGACTACGGGTCCTATCTTGGGAAACTGTTCAAATAAATTTCGCTTTCTTTCAGCCTAACATTCGGCTTGCTTGGCTCAGTCCTTGGAATGTTTCGCGCGCGAAACATTCCAAGGCGTAGCAATTTGAAGCTTCCAAATCCCAAGTCTACCATTCCTGAAAGTCAAGATAACTTCTATCTATGACTGCGCCACACCACCCAATTTATGGAAGGCCAAGAACCGCGTGAATGCGTGATTTTTCTATGACTTCCGGCGTTGAAAATGCTGCAGTCATGTCTGGTAGTATGGCAGGTATAGTATTCTTGATCGTCTGACCGATGTCGCGTGGCGCTGTTCTAGTTCTGATATATGCTTGACCTTGGCGGCTTGAACCTATGGGAATTACGAACGACTAATCACAGCCCGCCTCCTTCGATAATATCTGCTGCAGCACAGCTCTCACTCCTATATCTCGAGCATATTGAAACCAATTTATGTCTAAAATCCCCCTGAACCGGCCATCTCTCGTCGGCAACGAAATGAACTACATACTCGACGCGGTTCAGCGCGGGCAGCTGTCTGGCGACGGTTACTATACGCAGCGATGTAATGCTCTGATCGAAGAGCTTACCCAAAGCTCCAAAGCTCTTGTGACGCACTCGTGTACGGCAGCTTTGGAAATGGCAGCGATCTTGTGTAATCTTGAACCGGGTGACGAGGTGATCTTGCCTTCTTTCACTTTCGTATCCACTGCGAATGCCATCGTATTACGCGGGGCGGTTCCTGTGTTCGTTGATATTGATCCGTCAACGTTGAACATTGATCCCGCTTGCGTCGAAGACGCGGTGACGGAAAGAACAAGGGCAATATTTGCCGTGCATTATGCGAGCTTTCCTGCCGATATGGACGCTTTGGCAAAGATTGCAGGTGCCCATGACTTGATCTTAGTTGAAGACGCGGCACAGGCGCTTGGCTCTACATACAAAGGCCGCCCAGCCGGAAGCCTCGGTGATCTTGCTGCCTTTAGTTTTCATGAAACCAAGAACGTGATCAGCGGAGAGGGTGGTGCCTTGACCGTTAACAAGCCTTCGCTGATGGAGCGGGCTGAAATCATCCGGGAAAAAGGGACCAATAGATCGCGCTTTATTCGTGGTGAAGTGGATAAATATACTTGGGTCGATATCGGGTCATCGTATTTGCCGGGAGAGCTGATTTCCTCTTTTCTCTATGCGCAGCTGGAGGTGGAGACTGATATCACCAAAAGACGCTTGTCGCTTTTTGATCGCTATTACGAAGCGTTCACTCCGTTGGCTGAGAATGGGTTGCTGCGCTTACCAGTGGTGCCCCCGCATACCACCGGCAACGGGCATATGTTTTATCTACTGATGGAAGATGCGGAAACGCGCAATGAGCTAAGTAGCTATATGAGAGAAAACGGTGTTATCGCGCCATTCCACTACATACCGCTTCATTCAGCACCCGCTGGCCGAAAATTTAGTCGCGCGCACGGGGATCTGGCTGTTACTGACAAGATTTCTGACACGCTTATTCGCTTGCCTATGTTTGTTGATCTCGGTGCAGACATTGAAATGGTAATAGATCACGTCACAGACTTTTTTAGCCAACGTCCAGCTTCTAGGACGTTTACATGAGAGATACAGAGGCGCCAGAGGTAAGCATTGTATCCCCTGTATATGGATGTCGTGACTGTCTAAGTCAGCTTGTAAAATCTGTCACAGATACGATGGATGCCAGCGGGTTGAGCTGGGAGTTGGTTCTTGTCGATGATTGCGGACCCGATCACCCTTGGTCACTCATTTGTCAATTTGCCGAGGAGGACGCGCGCGTGCGGGGGGTGAAGCTATCCCGCAATCACGGCCAACATCTGGCTATCTGGGCCGGTTTAGAGGTTTGCCGCGGAGAGTGGACCGCCGTAATAGATTGTGACCTACAAGATGACCCTGAGATGCTGCCCGCGCTATTTGAAGAGGCAAAAGAGAGCAAGGTTCATGCATTGCTTGTCGACCGTGGAGATTGGTCGGATTCATGGATCCGGCGCGCAGCGTCTACGCAATTCTATCGCCTAGTGAAAGTATTGGCGGGCATCGAGATTAAGAACGTTGGCAATTTTGGCATCTATAGTCGCCATATGGTCGATACACTTCTAAAATTTCGAGAGCAGGAAGTGTTCTTACCAATGATGGTGGCGCTTACTGGCTTACCATCCCGCAGGTCTAGAATAGACAGAAGCGCGCGCGCTGCGGGTGAAAGTAGCTATTCACCACTCCGTCTGCTCAGGCTTGCTGCGGCAATCGTAGTCCGATTTTCCGACCGTCCTTTGAAGCTGAGTGCGCTCGTAGGGTTCGCTTTTTCAACTTTGGCTGCGCTAATTTCTGTCTATTTGTTGTTCGGCTATTTGCTAGGGGCATTTACCGTGGCTGGCTGGACCAGTGTGGTTTTGTCTTTGTGGTTCTTATCAGGGTTAATTTTGGTCACGCTGGGGATACATGGGCTTTATCTCGGGCGGGTTTTTGCAGAGGTGCGTAGACGTCCAAGACTATCTGTCATGTACACCACATTTGATCGCGAAGGGGGCAAAGAGGCGATACCAAAAGGTAGCGACGTCTCTGTCGATTATGATTGAAATCGGTAAGGAAGCGCGGTTGCTATCACGCTATGGCTTGGTGGGTGTTGTTAATAACCTTGTCCTCTATGTTGTATTCGTCACGTTGATCTGGCTTGGCACACCCGCAGTTTTGTCAGCTGGGTTCTGTTATATCGCTGGTGTCGCGCTTAGCTATTTGCTGAACCGGCGCTGGGCGTTCAAAAGTACTGCCAAACATAGCCGGGAACTGCCAAAGTTTATAATTTCTTATGGGATCGGGCTTCTCGCGACACTCGTGATATTGCAGGTGTTATTGGTGTGGTTCCCGCCCGAGATCGCTCAAATATTTAACGTAGCTTGCACTGCGGCTGTTATTTACATCACCTTACGCGTTTTGCGGTTTGGAAAAGATACGAATGCCTCTTGAAATAGATACGCTCGGAACGGCCCGTTTCGGAGCGACATTAGCACGCACGATAGATGTTAGTGCGACACCCCAGCAACTGAACACAAAGGCCGCGGAACTTGGAGTTCAGATGCTGAGCACTCGGGTCAATTGTGGAGAGTTGGATCGCATCCATGCTTTGGAGGCTGATGGGCACCGCCTTATGGATAGCCTCATATATTATACGAGATCCCTGAGACAGCCCATTGCCGAGGATGGCAAGAAAACAGACCTGACTATTCGAGGTGCGACGATTGAAGACGCGAGCTCCGCTGCGGGTGTCGCGCGTATGGCCTTTAAAAACTACTTCGGGCATTTCCATTCGGACCCAAAGCTTGAAACAGCGAGCGCGGATGCTGCCTATGTTGAATGGGCGGAGACCAGTTTCCACCGTTTGTCCGATACCCGTCCGGCATTCATAGCGCAGCTCAGTGGACGCACTGTCGGTTTTCTCACACTGCAACGCAATGCGCCTGAGGAGTGGGAAATTATACTGAATGCTGTGGCACCCGATAGTCAGGGGCAAGGCATCTACGGGCAGCTTGTCACCGCAGCTATCAATCATGCGGCTTCGCAGGTTGATAATAAGGAAGAGGGGCGCATTTTGATATCAACACAACTGAACAATTACGCTGTGCAGCGTGTATGGACGCGCCAAGGCTTCCATATAGATCATGGGCTCTACACGTTTCATAAATGGTATGATGAAGCCGCTAACCCTAAGGGCGATTTATGACAGCGGGTAGGTTATTTCCTGCATTAAACCTTTTCATTGCCGCGGCGTTTATTGGCTTACTCCTCATACAGCCGATCCTGATCGATACAGGACATATGGACGATACTGTGCTCCTTGCGAACCTAGGCTGGCGCGGCGTAAACGGTTTGGAACCGGTACTGGATTTCCCCCATTTCTACGGTGGTGTAACGAGCAAGTTCGTAACATGGGCCTTCCAAATATTCGGGGCTAGTTACTTCTCTATTCAATATGCGTTTGTGATGATGTTCATCGCAGCGAGTTCTGTAATCTGGATATTGGGATATCAACGCATCCCAATTTCCTATCTTGCCTTGCTGACAGCACTTGCAGGTACCTTGATGCTTTCGCTCGTTCCGATCGAGACCGGGCGGTATGAGGAGCCGATAACACGTCACTCCTTTGTTTATAACCACGCTGCAATCGTCTTGATGATGGCGTTGAGCCTCTTTGCGCTGCTGAAGTCCAAGCCCGGCGCCTTAGAGGATGGGAGAGCTATTTTTGCAGGAGGGGCGATTTACGTTCTAATCTTGCTCAAACCTACCTTTGGCGTTTTTGGAGCGTGTGTGGTCTTGGCATGCCTGGTTCAGGCGCGATGGCGGTGTAGTCTACTGATCGCGCTGGGCGTTGGGTTAGGGGTGTGGTTTCTTGACCCTGGTATGGAGCGGGCTTTGGGCTCGCTCAGTTATCTCCTTGGTTCAGCTGCGGCCGAAAGCACTGGCATTGATTTTTTCGTGTCAGAGGCAGTGGATTTATATGTTGATCATGCCGTGGCCTTAGGGCTTGTCGGGGGCGTGCTGGTGTTGTTGCATGTGGCAACGGTCAGAATGATCTTACCAATGCTAATTCTATTCGCTGGGTACTACGCAGCAATATTAACGACAGGCGGAAGCACCGATCTGAAACTTCTACCGTTTTTGATCGTAATCGCGCTAATTTGTGCTGTACTCTCAACTAAGTACAATCTTGCCGATACCTTTCTACCCAATAGCCCTAAAAAGCGGAAGCTTGTCAGCGCGTTACCCTTTGTGATGGCATGTTTTCTTATCGTGCCCGCGGTTATGTCAGCAACAGCCAGCAGTGTGATGGCATTTACGCATAAGGACGCCTCTCTTATCAAAGCAGGGCAAGCCGGAGACTACGTCGTGGCGGATGAGAACAGTTTCTTTAACACAACTGTTAGTGAAACTGCTTTATCCGATATTATTTCTGGTATTCTAAACGGGACACCAAGCGTACGCTCGGAAAGGGACGAATATGCCATGTTTGCAGATGGCATCGCACTCCTTCAGGAAAAACCTGACTTTGCGCAATATGGTATCATTTCAAATGGTCGTATGTTTGATTTCACGATGCCTCTTGGGGCTCCACCGGTCGCATCCTTTCCAGTGTGGCCCACGACAAACCTGGATTACTTTACTGAACCGTCCCCGCTTTCTGAAGATGTGGATGTCGTGATGATTTCGGTGGATATACCTCGGCTAGGGCTCACCAATGACGCGCTAATCAGGAAAATGGGCGCAGAATTCAGACTATGCCGCCAGTCTAGGATCTGGTCTCTGTATCTGCGGAGGGAGCATCCTGAGGCGCTTTGTGAACAAGTGAAGTAGCGCGGTTCATGTAATTGTGACTGCCTAGTTCCACGGGTAATCCCCCCATTTTTAATGGGGATGGATTCAGGCGGTCACTGCAACACCTGCTCTAACTTACACGCTGGTGTGAGGAATCCTAAGGTTTTCCGTGGCCGATTGTTGAGTTGGTTTGCGACCTCATCCAACTGTTCCTGAGAGTAGTTGGAAAGGCAGGACCCTTTCGGGAAGTATTGGCGCAGCAGGCCATTGGTGTTTTCATTTGTTCCTCGTTGCCATGGACTGCTTGGATCGCAGAAGTAGACGTCAATGTCAGTCGCAACAGTGAACTTCTGATGAGAAGCTAATTCGGTCCCCCGGTCCCAAGTAAGGCTTTGCTTCAGTTGCCTTGGTAGTTTGGTCATTTGACGGGCCAAAGCAGGGACGACGGTATCAGTCTTCTTGCCATCGACCTTCCACCGCGCGGATCAGCGCCGCCAGTGCGACAGGATCCAGCGTACTCTCAAAGTGCAAACTGCGCCCACCTCGAAAGCGCAATTCAACTGCACTCGGCGGAGGCACTTTTGGGACAGGCAACTGCGGCGCAGGAACCGCAACCTGAAACGGGATATCCATTGGATAGAAAAGAGCGCCGCCGTCAGGCGACCAAAGCCCTTTCTTCTTCAGGTCATGCCGCCACGCATAAATCTGTTGCCGCCTAATCCCATGACGCTGCGCTACCTGGGTCACGCTCGCCCCGTCGACGCCAACCGACATGACAATCTCCAGCTTGTCGTCGTCATGCCAAAAACGCCGCCGCTCAGCCCCGAGAATTTCGCCCCGCATCACACACCCCGTTTAAGAGACGTCATTAGTGACGTCATTAAACACGTGTCTTAGATCAAAGCGCCAACCTCAGGCAGGCGGTGTCAATGGCGCGGTTACATTCCTTTTGTGTCCGGATACGTCAGCTTGAGCCATCCCGCGATCTGCTCAGGGGACCAGTCTTCACAAAGCTTGGCATCAACGAGATCTCTCAGCATTGCGTTTTCGCCTAATAAGAACGGCTTTGGGCGCTGCCCACGGTACCAGGCAAATTTATCTGCAATGATCGCACGATACAGATTCCTTCCGCCGTTTTTGTTGATCTCCCGGCTTACAGTTGAAGGACTGCGGCACAAAATACTGGCGATAAATTGAATGCTATATCCATGCGATATGCCACGCGAAATCTCCTCACGCTCTTCTAAACTCAGCGCATCAGTGCGCCTAAATCGGCGACGCGGTCTAATGCCACCATGATACTGGAGATACGAGAAAACGGTAGCAGGTGGCTTGTTAATAACGCGAGCGATATTTGCCATTGGCGTTCCGCGTTCCCACTCGCGCCAAATCACTGATTTCTTTTGTTCGTCCATCGGCAGCGGCTTAGTCATCAACACAGTCCTTAAATGCAAAGGTTCATACTGTGTTGCAGTGACCGCCTGAATCCATCACCACTAATTATAGGGGGGATTACCCACGGATAGGGCCCAAACAATTAGTTCTAGCTCAGCGGTGCGATAATGAATGCTAAGGGGCGTTTTGCGGTGCAGCTTATGGTGGCGACGTCAAGAATCAGACGTATACTTTTTATATCTGATAATCAAAACTTATTGGACATGAATGAGAGCGCCAAAGTGAGGCGGTTATTGCGCTATTTTCTGGCAAAAAGCGCCGTCGCGATGTAGGCTCCAAGCATGACATTTGCCCGGACAGATCACATCAGCACCCTTGATACGCTACCGCGGATGCCCGAGTGGATCACCTCAGCGCGACCAGAAATACTTGAAGATATTGCGCTTTTTTCGGGTGCAGCGCTGTCTCATCTGCACCTTGTGTTGAGCCGCGAGGAAGTCCCCCATGCCTTGCTGCGGGACCGCTTGGCGCTGCGGGCAGCGGAGGCTTGTGTCGCGTTCTCTGGGCGGCCAGAGCGGGCAGGGGAGCTGCGCGATGCGGTGCACTTGCTGCGCCCGGGCGATCTGCCTGGGCCGGCGGGAGAAACCTACCTTGCTTGGCGGCGCGCGGTGGAGCGGCCGGTGTCGATCAAGACTTTGAGCCGAGCCTTGCCAACCTTCGAGCCGGGCCAGATTGCCGCGTGGTTCGATGCGGGGAAGGGCGGGCCGGTCAATCGCGCCGGGATGGTGCTGGAAGCTGTTTTGCGCGAGGTGCCACGTGCAGAGGAGGCTGCGCTTATCCTTGCGGATGCAGCGCTGGCAAAGGCGCTTGGCTGGGATCATCTCGTGCCTCTTCTGGCCGCCGGCCTGAAACGCGCCGACCTGCGCAAGCAAGGCGATGGCCTTCGCTCGGCATGTCATAGGGCGCTTATCTCATCGACGATCAAAGCTGTGCGGCAGGCCGCCGAGCTAGCGCGTCGGGCAGAGCAGCTGAAAGCGGTCTCGCCAAAGCTGCGGGCCAAGGGCGCGGGCGACGCGGTCGAGATGTTCCTGACCCGCGACGCAATGGCACCTTCGGCCTTGCCTTTGCCGGATCGCGCCGCGCGGCGGCTCTGCGACCGGCTGGTTGACCTAGGTGCCGTGCGCGAACTTACGGGGCGCGACACTTTTCGGCTCTACGGGGTTTAAGCATGGCCAAGGACAGATCCGCACACGAGCTGGACCGCGAATTGTCCGACCTGCCGCCGGAACTGCGGTGGCGCGAATGGATGCGCCGAATCGAGGCTGTGCTGTTTGCTTCCGCCTCGCCTGTGCCGCGCGAAGACCTCGCCCGCGTGGTGGGTCAAGGGGCCTCGGTCGATCTGCTGGTCGAGGACCTTGCCACGGATATTGAAGGCCGGGCCTTCGAGATCACCCAGGTGGCCGGCGGCTGGATGTTCCGCACGCGTGCCGCCTACGCACCTGCGATCCGCGCAGCGGCGGATATAGGTGAGCAAGAGTTAAACTTAGACGCGTTTGATGTCGCAGTTCTAGGGGCTGTTGCCTACCATCAGCCGATCTCACGGGACGGGTTGAAGGACATCTTTGGCCAAGAGATCAGTCGCAGTCTCATCAGGCGGCTGAACGCACAAGAGCTCATTGCCACGGGCCCCCGCAGCCCCCGCCGCGGCGCGCCCTATACCTTTGTGACAACTGAGAAGTTTCTGGTGGCTTTTGGGTTTGAGACCCTCCGAGACTTACCGGACAAAGAACAACTGCAGGATTCGGGAGGGGCTATTTTTGATTTGCGATGCAGACCAATAAGTAGCCCCTAGGCATTTTACCCAATACGGGACGGAGTATTCGCGATTGCACAGCAATTTAATGACTGTAAGCCCTTACCGTAGGGGCCGCTGCCTTATGGGGAGGGGTTACTTTAAGCATATTATATGAAAACAATCACTTAGTTCCAATTTGTATCGTCGTATGATGGTCATTTTCATAGAAAATGGACATTCTATAGACTTCAAATAAAGGTCAAAAACCTGACATTTTGGCTTGTTGGGCTGTGAAACTTATAATCGATGGCGAATGGCATGCTCGCCAGTTTTCGACTGATCGGCTTTCGCGAGCTTTCTCAAAGCTATGAAGGCATCAACTTCATATATTCACGAATGTTAGATCGGTTGGCAGCCGAAGCGGCTCAACTGACACTAGCGAGATGTAAGAACAGAAAGGGCAAGCGGCTGTGGCCATTGCAGTCCCACAGTTTGGTTCTGAAAGGCTGATTTGAAGTGTTTTCTGCTGATCAATTGCATCTGCACTCAAAGTCAATTCAGAGCTCGCTTACATCTCAAATTAGAGCCAGGTTGTCCGTCCATATTGCATAGATGCCAATTATTAAGTTTGCGACACCATGGCATAGGATAGCATCCCAAATGCGTCCGCGTCGTAGGGCGATAAAGGTAAGCACCAGCCCTGATAGGAAGGCGAGCCAGAAGACTTGGTGCAGAGCTGCAAACAACCCTGATACAAGCACGGCTGCAATAACCGAACCGTATCTACCAGAGAGACCTGCGATGCGGGTTTGCAAGTAATCACGAAAAAAGAGCTCTTCTATCACGGGAACAAGCAAAGCTGTTCCAGCAAGGCGTATAAAAAGCCAAGTCCAAGCAGCAAACTCCCACGGTGTTTCCCAGAGGTTTTTCAAGCTTTCCGAAGGCACAGCGGCACTCATAACCGGGATCCAGACGGCGGCAATTAGGAACCCGAAAAATACTGCAGCAAGGTCTACTGTGAGACGGATGGGGGGCAAGGTTCGTGCCACCATCAAAAGTGCGCCGCCGGAAATCAAGACTTTCCACGGATAGCCATAGACAGGGTTGGTATAGATGGTGGCGATAGCTAGCGAACCGCTGAGCCAAAGTAAGAAGGGAAGAAGGCGGGCAACTGCGGGATCATCGGTAAACTTAAGAGTTGGTGCCTTTGGTTGAGTGCTAATCTGCATCCATGGCAAGCGATCTAGCGTAAATATGATAAGGCCAACAATCGCCATGAAGCTGACCCACCCCGCATAGTTGTGGAAGCCCTCAACAGCGAGCTCGGGAGAGATGTTGGCCCCAATCAGCACAAGGATTACAATACGCGCTACGTTGAAAATCCAACTAATGAGGGCAACAAGCGGTAGGATGAGTATAATGCGGTCTAAGCGCAGTTGTTTGCGCATTAATAATCCGAATGTGAAAATAGCGCTGCATGATAAAAGGATACCCCATACACCGGCGCAGGGGTGGCCAACAATCACGGCAAACTTGTTGATGCCCAGATAGGATCTCGAGGCGTCGAAAACCGTATGATATCCAAGGCTTTCAAGCATCCACGCTGACGATGCGAAAGTTGCGTGTTGCAATGCATCCATTGACCAGGCCTGCATACCCATTTTGAGTGCAAGATAGGGCAGCAGCAGGCCTATTGTGAATAAAGCAAACCCAAGATGAACAGCTCCGGCATCGCGCCAATCCTTTAGAGGAGCACGCCACAAAACAAAGCCCAAAATCACGAATACTGTACCAGCTGCGAGTATAACGAGCCACAACGGGGATAGTCTGTCTTGGCCACTTAACGCAGACCAGAAATTTGGTGCAATTATTAAGGCCACGCCGAAGACGTTGAGTGTTAGCCCATGCCATCGGCCTTTGTTTTTAATCATTAAATTGAACGCGGGTAAGGCTAGCGTTCGTCCGGCCCTAGTGACAAGAAAAATAAAGAACACCAAAGGCACAAGCCTTAGGCTGGATATGAAGAACCGCAGTTCTACACAGGCCTTTTCATTTTCCCCAAAAAGATAGCACAGAGAGTCATTCGCTGGGACGACAAGCCCGCTGAGGTCAAATTTGAATGCCCAGATCAGAAACGCAAGTTCGCCGATAACAAGAACAAGAATAAACCAAATTCTATGAACTCTGTGGGAGCGGTCTTCAAAATTAGATGCGTAGGTCTCCATACGACCCCTTTGCGGGTAAAGCTTACTTTCGAAAAGGATCGATGATCAAAGATGTGATCGTATCTGGGTAATCCCATTCCTGAGGGTCAAGCCCGTACCGGATGGATCGATCAAGATCCTTCTCTTTGATGTAGGTGCCGAATATCCGATCCCATATGGTGAAAATTAGACCCAGATTGCGGTTATAGTGCCGTTTTTCTGCACTGTGATGCACGCGGTGCTCTTCTGGCGTGAAGATCACAAAACCTAGCCAGTACTGCCCTCGAAATGAAGCAATGTTTGAGTGATGCCAAATATTGATGGTAAACTGTATACCAGTGAAAATAAGAAGCCCTTCCGCTTGAAGCCCCAGTATCGGCGTGAGGAAAAGCCCGATTGCCTGGACCATCAGAGCTTCGAAGGGGTGGTGCAAAAAGCTGGTGCTCGCCGAGACGATATTGTCGGAATGGTGAACCCGGTGGATCCGCCAGAGGCCATGATAGCGATGCAAGAGCCAATGCATGAGAAAGGCAATGAAGTCTAAGGCTAAGATGGTCAAAGCAGCATTCAACCAGATGGGAAAGTCCCCAATATTTAATAAGCCGCTCCCTACGCTTTCCGATAGTCTCGCGACGGCGTAGCCCGCTACGGGAAGAATTAGAACTCCTAGCAAGGTTGAGCATAGCAAAAGCATTACTGAGGCTAACCAACGCCCTGGAGATACAAGAACCCGTCTCCTGGGGAACTGCCACTCCAGGTAAGTGGCCAAACCACCGACCAAAAAAATGGGCACTAGGAATTCAAACGGCGCGACAAAATCCATAAGGCTCTTCATAACGGAAAAACCGAACCACAAAGATCATGAAACCTTATCGGTGACATGTTCAACGTGATTATGATCGGGATTTGCGCCGCTCGTAAATCAGCACCGCCAAGCCAACCACGACGATGATAGCAGCCAGAGCACCGGCCGTTGAAACTTCAGGAACGTTACTAGGAGCGGGCATAATTCCAGCAACTACTGATGTTGACCAGCTAGTCCCTACTAGGCTTGTTACTAAGAAGGTCTTTTTGTGGTTGTGAGCTAAAGGCATGTTCACTGTTCCTTTTTTTCAGTGGCTTATGAAAATAAAGTCTATTGGCGAAAAATAATCTGCTTAAGGTAGCAAGCTGTAGATTTGTAAGTGTGTCAAGACTTAAGGCTGTGCGTGATGGTTAATGCAATCGAGCGCCTGACTGACAGATCTATGAAAAGGTGTTATCAGTAGGGCATTGTAAACAGTCGGGTACTCTCATGATAGAAAAGCCCCATCCTTCTGCCGGTGCGGCGCTTTCAGACGAGGCCCAGGCACTCAATGGTCGCGACAACACTAAAATACATATCCCTGACGATGTAGCATCTTCAGGCACTCTTGATCGTTTGGTCGATACCGCGCGTGATTATGCCCGTCAGGCGACGGCTGAAAACACCAATGCAGCCTACAAGGCGGATTGGGCTCACTTTACGCGGTGGTGCCGTCGGCGAGGTGCGGATCCGTTGCCTCCTAGCCCTGAGTTGATCGGGCTCTACATTGCAAATTGTGCAGCGCCCGACACGAAAGCGCCTGCCTTATCTGTATCCACAATTGAGCGTCGCCTTTCCGGGCTGGGGTGGCAGTATCAACAAAGGGGATTTGTGCTTGATCGGAAGAACCGCCACATCGCGAGTGTCCTCGCAGGCATCCGCCGTAAGCACGGCCGTCCGCCCGTCCAAAAGGAAGCGGTGCTCGCCGAGGATATCTTGGCCATGACTGCAACCTTACCTTTCGATCTACGAGGGCTGCGCGATCGGGCGATATTGCTGATCGGTTATGCGGGTGGCTTGCGTCGCTCCGAGATTGTTAGTCTGGATGTTGCTCGCGACGACACTCCTGACAGCGGCGGCTGGATCCAGATAGAAGATGCGGGTGCAGTGCTGTTTTTGCGTGGCAAGACAGGCTGGCGAGAGGTCGAGATTGGCCGGGGATCAACCAATCAAACCTGTCCTGTGCACGCTATCGAACAATGGTTGCACTTTGCGCGCATCAACTTTGGCCCGATCTTTGTACGCACCACGCGTGATGGCACCCGCGCTCTTGATGCGCGCTTGTCCGATAGGCATGTGGTACGGCTGATCAAACAAACAGTTCTTGCTGCTGGCCTACGTAGCGACTTGCCTGATGCAGAACGTGTGGCCCTCTATTCGGGTCACAGTCTGCGTGCCGGCCTCGCCTCCAGCGCCGCAGTCGACGAGCGTTATGTGCAAAAGCATCTCGGTCATGCCTCTGCCGAGATGACACGGCGCTACCAGCGACGGCGTGACCGGTTTCGGGTTAATATGACCAAGGCAGCTGGGCTTTAAGGTGACAAGTATGCCTTTTTATAAGGGAGACCATAAAAGCATCCACCCTAACTGATGCGCAGCGAATGTTTCAACGTCTAGAGCAAAAGCCTAAAGCCCGTCCGGCTGAAGTCGTTGCGGTGGGAATGCTCAATAGCCACCGGATATAAAAAAAACTGCTACCCAGTTTATCTAGGTAGCAGCTCAAACTTGGGATTCTGGAAGTCTAAAGTTTAGAAGCGGTAGTTTACACCGAACTTGATTTGCTGAAGATTAGCTTCTAGCTGGCCGTCAGTGTTATCGACATCACCAAAGTCTGTGTAGCTATACTCTGCGTACCCGGTCCAGTTTTCGGTGAACATGTATTCACCGCCGAAACCGATTGTCACGCCATCGAGATCCTCGGAGTCGCGATCTCCACCAAGGGAAACTTCGCCCTCAGCTTGGCTGTAGCCCAACAAGCCGTATGCAAGGAAGTTATCTTTCACAAGATAACCACCACGCGCAAAGATGGTCGCCATATCTTGGATTTCGACGTCTACGCCGGAACCTGCCAAAATGCCTTCGCCGTCACCGTCGTATGATCCGAAATTATACTCAGCCCCGAGACCGAACAGCCCGCGGCCGAACTGCCAATCGTAGCCTGCGCGCAGTGCACCGGATACACCGTTGGGCTCGGAGAGATTGTCGCTAAATCCGTTGGTGGTCAAAAGCGAAGCCAAGTCATCGTTCGCATCAAGCGACCCAAAACCGTAGCTAATGTTGCCACCGATGTAGCCACCAGTCCATGTTTGAAAAACAGGCTGCTCAGCGGCAATTACGGGTTGTTCCGTCACTGGGGCGACCAGATCACCCGCCAGTACTGGGCTCGAAATAAGCACAGCTAGCGCAGCTCCGTAGATAGAAGTCTTCATTTGGAATTCCTTTAAGGATTATCGTTAACCAGTGTTAATTTTCAGTTTATCGGGCGCTTCGCAAGGACACCTTATGGTTGATTTAATGTATGTTGGCTGCATGTGATAATTGTGCATCTTTTGCGAGCTGTTCGGATCTGAATACTACGCTAGAACGCTCTTATTGTTTGTTTTTTATGGGAGGATACCGAGATATTGTAGCGGAACACTCAGTCAGGCACAGTGTGTTACAGTGCTGCTGCCCCCGCAGGCGTGCCAGCCTTGGGAAGGGTGTTGCGCAAGAGCGCTTAGCGGCTTACCAAAAAATAGATCGTAAAAAGACTTAAATCTGCAACGCTTGCGCAAGATTTGGTGGCCTGAAGTTAAATTTTTGCCGCAGTACAGCTCCTGTGAGTAGTAGCGTTCACGTAAATCAAACAGCTCTCTAAAAGGCATCTACATGCACATTTTGATGACGGTGAATGCCGCTTGGAATATCTGGAATTTTCGAAGACCGCTTGTTGAAGCCCTGTCGGCTGATGGGCATCAAATTACGGTTCTAGCGCCACCCGATGACACGGTAGCCGAACTTGAACGGATCGGCTGTCGTTTCCGGTCACTTGAAATGAGCGTTAAAGGGCTGAACCCGATTGAGGATCTAAAACTGCAGCGCAGGCTGAAGCGGATTTTTCGCGAGGAACAACCGGACGCCGTACTGAGCTTTACGATCAAGAATAACATTTTTGGGGCAAGGGCTGCACGCGCGGCCGGTGTGCCATTTATTCCAAATGTGACAGGCCTGGGCACTGCCTTTCTATCTGGCGGTTTCTTGCAGACCGTTGCTGAACAGCTTTATCGCCGCGCCTTTGCTAAACTGCCGATCGTGTTCTTCCAGAATGAAGATGACCGAGATCTGTTTCTTGACCGCAAGCTAGTGCGCATGGATCAGGCGCGACTGCTGCCGGGGTCCGGCATCGACCTAGCGCGCTTCGCTTCGGCAGAGCTGCCTTCAGCGGACGCGCCGCCTGTGTTTTTAATGATTGCGCGTCTTTTGCGGGACAAGGGTGTAATCGAATTCGTCGCGGCGGCACGACAGATCAAGGCGCGACATCCGAATGCGCGGTTCCAGCTACTGGGCGCAGCCGGTTCGGAAAACCGTACCGCGATCGACACCGCGACCGTCGAGGGGTGGGTGGCCGAAGGGGTGGTCGAATATCTTGGCACGACCAGCGATGTGCGCCCGGCGATCGCTGCCGCCTCCTGTGTCGTGCTGCCCTCGTACCGCGAGGGCGCACCGCGCACGCTGATCGAGGCGGCTGCCATGGCTCGACCGCTCATCGCAACCGACGTGCCTGGTTGCCGTGCTGTGGTCGATCACGATGTGTCGGGTTTTCTGTGCGCAGTGCGAAATGCTGATAGTCTCGCTGCGGCGATGGAGCGGTTTCTGGCGCTCTCGCCGCAAGCCAGGGCCGAGATGGGACAAGCCGGGCGTCTTAAGATGGAGCGCGAATTTGACCAGGCGTTGGTTGTCACAGCCTATCGTCAGGCCCTCGCCGGCCACGGGCAAGGCTGATCTTAGTGGACACCGTCTTTTTCATTGTATCGAAACTGGTTGGCGCACTCTTACGGCCGGATACCTGGATTGTCATCGCCTTGGCGGGCATCGTACTTGCATTGATCTTTCAACGCAGGCGTATGGCGCTCTGGATCAGCAGCATCTCATTGGCGCTGCTGATCGCGCTGAGCGCCCTGCCGCTCGGAGATCTTCTTTTGCAGCCCATCGAGCGCCGCTATCCGGCTAATCCTAACCTTGATGCAGTCGATGGCATCATTGTGCTCGGTGGTGGTGAAAACGCCCGTGCCAGTGCCTTTTGGAGCCAAGTGCAGCTCAACGAAGGCGCGGAGCGCTACACGGCTGCGCTGGCTCTCGCGCGTCGGTTCCCCGAGGCACAGGTTCTCTTTACAGGGGGGAGCGGCGCACTTCGGAACGCGGCCGGTGCCACCACCTCGGAGGCTGCTATTGCCGAGCGATTTTTTCTTGAACAAGGCATATTGCCTGAACGCCTGCTTCTGGAGGGGCGATCGCGCAACACTGCGGAAAACGCCCGACTTAGTTTGAAGCTTGCGAGGCCTGCCCCGGATGAAACTTGGGTTCTGATCACCAGCGCGTTTCACACGCCGCGCGCCATGCGTAGCTTTGAAGCCGCAGGCTGGGATTGTCTTGTGGCTTGGCCTGTCGACTATCGCACATCAAGGTTCGGGGACGGCATCGGCTGGAACCTAATTCAGAATCTAGCTGTGCTAAACACTGCAATTCGTGAGCGCGTGGGACAGCTTGCGTACCGGCTTAGCAGGCGATGAAGGGTTGCTACACTATACTGCGCGTAGCTGATCCGATTTTAGGGCAGCTCTGGTTTGCCTGCCCATGATATCCAGCAACACCCAAACGCGGCGATCTGGCTCTATGGTTTCGATAGTGGTGATTACATCCGCAAACGGGCCTGTCGTTATCGCGACCTGATCGCCCGGCTGCAGGCATTTTGGCGACAGAAGTTCGTCGCCTTGATCGCAGCGCAGCATCAACTGGCTGACTAGGCCAAAGGGAACTGGGGTCGGCTTATTGCTGAGACTAACAATCCGTGTGATGCCATAGGTGGAATTCACCGCACGCCAATGCCCTTGCTTCACATCAAAAGCCACAAACAGATAGCCTGGAAACAGCGGGCGCTTCCTGACAGTGAACTTGCCACGGACGCGTGTGGTCTCTTCATGTAGGGGTAAAAACGTCTCGAAGCCCTGCTGAACCAGATTGCGGTAGGCAATTTTATGGCTGTTGGGTTTGAATTGGGCCAGAAACCAAGTTGTTCCGCTCTTGTGATCTCTCATAGGGGCCCTGCTTGCTCAACTTTGAACGACCGTGCCTTTGATCGCGCCCGTCTTCAACCCCGAACTTATGTATACGCCCCCTACTGTGGGTTGAGGAGACGCGGATATTCTCTTCCGGACTTGTTCATGTGTTGCCGTTCATTCGCGGCTTGCTCAAAGCGTATGTTGCCCGAAGCGTTTTACGCTTGTGATGCGCGTGTATAAGGCACTCCAACCCAACCAGTTTCCATTGAGTGTCGCAAATAAATAACATTGTTTGAACAGTTCTAGCTTTTCGTAAAGACAGCATCATGCTACCGCTCAAAGTTGAACGATTATGCCTAAATTAGAGCATCTTATTCAGATTACAGTAAGCACAAGAAGAGCCGCCGGCACTTCTTGTGCGGCAGCCTGCGAAAAGAGTGCTATCTGATGGTGGGGCAGCGCAGCGAAGCACAAGAGGACTTGCGTTTTCGCGTTCTGCGCTTGCTGCAGGAAAACCCCGAAATGTCCCAACGGGATATTGCGGCCGCGGTCGGGATAAGTGTTGGCGGTGTGCATTACTGTCTGAATGCCTTAGTGGAAAAAGGTATGGTTAAGCTCGGAAATTTCTCGGCTGCGAACGACAAGCGCCGCTATGCCTATATCCTGACGCCAAAGGGCCTGACTGAAAAAGCTGCGCTTACATCACGATTTCTCAAGCGGAAGATGGAAGAATACGAAGCGCTTAAAAAGGAAATAGAGACGCTTCAAACCGAAGTGAATTTGGGGGCCGATATGGCATCCGGATCTCGACAATAATAGCAAACCGAAAAGATATTTTAATGAAACGCATTTTAATCACCGGCACCGCTGGTTTTATCGGCTTCCATCTGGCCAAGCTCCTGCTCGCTGAAGGCTTTATTGTCCACGGTTTTGACGGGATGACGGATTACTACGATGTGGCTCTCAAACAGCGCCGTCACCAGATGCTGCTTCAAAGCCCAAATTTTGCCGCGACGGAAGGGATGCTTGAGGATCAGGCTTTGTTCGACCGCGTCGCTGATGAATTCGCTCCGGATGTCATTGTCCATCTGGCCGCGCAGGCTGGCGTTCGTTACAGCCTGGAGAACCCGCGCGCCTACCTCGATAGCAATGTGATCGGTACCTTCAATGTGATGGAGGCGGCGCGGCGCTTAAAGGTCAAGCATTTGATGATGGCGTCGACCTCGTCAGTTTACGGTGCTAACGAAGAGATGCCTTTCATCGAGACTGAAAAGGCTGATACGCAGCTGACCATCTATGCGGCGACAAAGAAGGCCACCGAGAGCATGGGGCATTCCTATGCTCATATACACGATCTACCCACCACAATGTTCCGGTTCTTTACCGTCTATGGCCCATGGGGTCGGCCAGATCTGGCGCTTTATAAGTTCGTAGATGCAATGCTGGATGGGCGGCCGATCGACATCTATAACCACGGCGATATGTACCGTGACTTCACCTATGTTGATGATCTTGTCCGCGCGATCCGCTTGTTGATCGACGCAGTACCAAAGCGGCCAGAGGATGGCGTTGTGGCAGAAGGCGACAGCCTTTCCCCGGTGGCTCCGTACCGTGTGGTCAATATCGGTAACTCCGACAAAGTACGGTTGCTAGATTTTGTAAACGCGATTGAAGACTGTCTCGGTCAAAAAGCCCAGCGGAACTATATGGGCATGCAAACCGGCGATGTGCCCGCGACTTGGGCCAATGCGGAGCTTCTGAAAACACTCACGGGCTATCGCCCTCAGACAGATTTCCGGGATGGCATCGCACGGTTTGTCGAGTGGTACAGGGAGTATTCAGGGAAATGAGTTCGGAAATGCAAAAAATAGCAGTCATCGGGCTTGGCTATGTTGGCCTTCCGCTTGCCATAGAGTTTGGTAAAATTCGCCCAGTGATCGGCTTTGACATCAACCAAAGCCGCATTAATGCATTGCGCGAAGGTCGTGACGATACGCTGGAGGCTTCTGAGGGAGAGCTTCGCGAGGCTTCACACCTTTCATTCACGACAAATTCTGCAGACCTGGCGAACGCGCAAATCTACATCGTTACCGTTCCAACCCCGATCGATGCGCACAAGCGCCCAGACCTGACGCCGCTGATTAAAGCGTCAGAAACCTTGGGCAAAGTTCTGAAACACGGCGACATCGTAATCTACGAATCCACCGTATATCCCGGTGCCACAGAAGAAGACTGTGTGCCCGTGCTGGAGCGCGTCTCAGGCTTGACCTTTAACGAAGACTTTTTTACGGGATATTCTCCTGAACGGATCAATCCCGGAGACAAGACGCACCGCTTGCCAGATATCCGTAAGGTAACGTCCGGATCCACACCCGACATCGCCGAGAAAGTGGATCAGCTTTATGCCAGAATTATCACAGCAGGCACGTACAAAGCTGAAAGCATCCGTGTCGCAGAAGCTGCGAAGGTGATTGAAAACACGCAGCGGGATCTGAACATCGCTCTGGTCAACGAGCTGGCCATCATCTTCAATAAGATGGGCATCGACACCGAGGCCGTGCTGAAGGCCGCAGGTACGAAGTGGAACTTTCTGCCGTTCCGCCCGGGGCTGGTCGGCGGCCATTGCATTGGCGTGGACCCCTATTACCTGACCCATAGGGCCGAGGCGATAGGGTATCACCCTCAAGTGATCCTTGCAGGGCGACGTATCAATGATGGCATGGGGGCATATGTTTCCGGGCAACTGGTGAAGGCTATGTTGAAGCGGCGTATTCAGGTCAATGGTGCGCGAGTGCTGGTCCTAGGGCTTACCTTCAAGGAGAACTGTCCTGACCTACGAAATACGCGTGTTGTCGACGTTGTGCATGAATTGCAGGATTACGGCGTGCACGTGGATGTGCATGATCCTTGGACGAACGCAGACGAGGCGCACGAGGAATATGGAGTGAACCTCGTAGAATCTCCGCAATGTGACTACTACGACGGGATCGTTCTGGCCGTTGCGCATGACCAATTCAAAGTTATGGGAGCCAATGAGATGCGCGGTTTCGGCAAAGATAATCACATTCTTTACGACTTAAAGAATGTACTTGATACGCATGAAAGCGACCTGAGATTGTGAGCTTAAAAGAGGGAAAAATATGACGGTAAATATTCACCCGACGGCAATAGTGATGCCAGGAGCAAAGATAGGCGATAACACCGTTATTGGGCCTTTTTCGATAATTGGAGAAATGGCAGATATTGGTGCAGGTTGTCAAATTGGTTCACATTGCGAAATTGGAGTTGAATCCGGGATGCTTTCTTCCGGGACAGTTCGTATTGGTGCTGAAGCGATCATTCGTTCGGGTAGTATTATTTATCAAAATAGCACTTTTGGAAGCGAGCTGAAGACAGGACATCGCGTTACGCTTCGTGAAGGGATAGTTGCTGGCGATGGTTTTCAGGTTGGAACATTGAGCGATCTGCAGGGGCACTGTAAGATAGGTAATCATGTCCGATTGCACAGCAATGTTCACATTGGCCAAAGAAGTACTCTAGGCAGTTTTATTTGGATATTTCCATACGTTGTACTTACGAATGACCCTCATCCGCCTAGTGAAATTCTTGAAGGATGCACCGTCGGTGATTTTGCAATTATCGCTACAATGTCAACGGTTCTGCCCGGTAAGAAGATTGGGCGAGGAGCATTGGTTGGGGCAATGACACTGGTTCGGGAAGACGTGCCGGAAGACACGATTTGTGTTGGAGTACCTGGTCGAAATATTGGTAGGACCTCAAAGATTCGGTTCAAGAACAGTGGAGATCCTGTTTACCCTTGGCGCCGTCATTTTCAGCGAGGTTATCCAAAAAATATTGTTGCTGAATGGAAAAAAGAATTTCCCGAAGAAGGCGTGCGAATATGAGATCGATTAATGGGGTGGTAAGGCAAATTCAGCTTCCGCAGGTGCGCGATCCACGTGGGGACTTGACCTTTGTAGAGGGTAATATCCATGTGCCCTTCAATATTGCTCGTGTATATTACCTTTACAACGTTCCGGTCGATGCCGAGCGAGGCGGTCATGCACACCGGGATCTGGAACAAGTGGTTTTCGCACTTTCCGGCAGCTTCCGCATGAAGATAGATGATGGAACGAACAAGACCGAATATTGGCTGCGCGATCCGCGCAAAGGTCTCTACATTAATCGCTTGATTTGGCGTGAGATGGATAGCTTTAGTCAAGGTGTCGTTTGCATGGTTCTAGCTTCACACCCTTACGATGAAGCTGATTACTATCGGAATTATGATGAATTTATCGTTGCTGTGAATGAAGGTATAAAATGAAAGTACCTTTCCTCGACCTTGGTGCATCCTATCGTGAATTGAAGTCTGAAATCGATACAGCAATCTCGCGGGTGTTAGATAGCGGCTGGTATATACTGGGCCCAGAAGTCGAAGCGTTTGAAGCGGAATGGGCCGAATACTGCGAATCCAATCATGCGGTGGGACTGGCCAATGGGCTGGATGCACTTATCCTTGCTTTACGCGCACTTGCCGTGGGTCCGGGAGACGAGGTGATCGTTCCGTCCAACACCTACATCGCGACTTGGCTGGCCGTTTCCGCTGTTGGTGCTACGCCGGTGCCAGTTGAGCCCGATCCCGCCACCCATAACATCGATCCTGATCGGATATCCGCAGCGATTACACCGCGGACCAAGGTTCTGTTGCCGGTCCACCTGTATGGCCAGCCTGCCGACATGGATCCGATCTTAAAACTTGCCCGCAAACAGAATATCGCAGTGGTCGAGGATGCGGCGCAGGCGCATGGCGCTCTTTATAAGAATAAACGTATTGGCGGGCATGGGGACATCGTTTGCTGGAGCTTCTATCCTGGAAAAAACCTTGGAGCCTTGGGCGATGGAGGTGCCATTACCACCAACCGCGCCGATCTGGCGGACAAGGTTCAAGTGCTGCGCAACTACGGCAGCCGGGTCAAATACGTGAATGAGGTACAGGGTGTAAACTCGCGCCTTGATCCAATCCAGGCGGCAGTGCTGCGTGTGAAGCTCAAACATCTCGACGAATGGACTGACCGCCGCCGGATGATCGCGGGGGCCTATAGCGAAAACCTGAAAGACAGCGGGCTGATCCTGCCACGTGTCCCAGACTGGGCGGACCCCGTGTGGCATCTCTATGTTGTTCGAAGCCCTGAACGGGATGCATTGCAAAAGCACCTTGAAGAGGCTGGCATTGGTACATTAATCCATTATCCGATCCCGGCGCATATGCAGGACGCTTACAAAAGCTTGGGGATGGCCGATGCTGACTTTCCTCTTGCCAGTCAGTTGGCGGATGAGGTGTTAAGTCTGCCAATAGGGCCACAGATGCTGCCGAATGATATTACCATCGTCAACAACCAAATCACACTGGGGGCAAGTCTATGAGAGGAAAGATCATATGTCATATAGGCCCCCCAAAAACAGCAACTACTTCAATGCAGATTGCTCTCAGCTCAGTTACTTTGGAAGATTTTGTATATGTCGGAACATTTCAGCCCCGTGAATTGAGCGAAGGCAGCTTGAGTCATAAGTTGCACAAATTTTGTGAAAATAGTAGAGATTACTCCTCTGTTGAAAAGCTAGAAATTACTCAAGAATTATCTAATCTAGTTAATGCTGGAAAGACAGTATTTGTTTCGGAAGAGATGTTTTTAGTGCATCAGGACCATGCGTCTATAGAAAGAAAATTAGAATCCCTCAAGGCAATATTGGGTGACTTACCTTGCGAAATAGTGATAACGATAAGGGACCCAATACTTTCATTGCCGTCGTATTTTCAGGAGATATTCTCCTCTCTCCCAATTCACCTACAGTTGAATTTTCCAAAGTTTTGCCGCGATCATAGAGCGACATGTTATGACTACGAAAGATTATTGTCTGTACTCGAAAACGTCGGTTTCAAGGACGTAATACTAGTCGATTTTGATGAGCTAGCCGCTGGGAACGTGGATATTGGAAAGCTCACCGGGGAGAATAGATATATTGGATCCACCTTAAGTGTTGAAAAACACAATAGTGGAAAAGCCGGAAACGTTTCAACAGACAGATATTTGCCAGGTGTTTCTTTAAAAAGGTTGGGTGGCTTTGGTCCTGTGAAGCAAACGCTTAGCACTTTTAAAATAAGGTATTGGCCAGGATATTCCCGTTTTGTATCGTTAATTGACGGAATGATGCTTCAGCGAGCTAGCGTTCACAAGCTTAAGGTTCCAAAGGATATTGCTAAAAAATTTGGAGACGGGTATCAGAAAATGAAACGAAAAACTTTGAACGAAGATGTCTGAAACGCGCGGCCTTATAAAATCAATGTTGATTATTGGCAGCGCTCAAGCTGTAAATATCTTAATCTCTATTATACGGATGAAAGTACTAGCGGTTTTGTTAGGGCCCTCCGGCATTGGGTTGCTTGGCATCTACAATAGCTTGTTGAATGCCGTCGGGACAGCTGCCGGCCTCGGAATAGGGTCGAGCGGCGTGCGTCAAATTGCCAACTCTAGAGGGGCAGAGCTACAACTGAGCCGTATCAGACAAGTGTTGATGGCAGCCCATCTGGTGCAGGGTCTTATTGCCATGATCGGGGTCTGGTTACTTCGCGACCAATTATCTGAATGGCTGTTCGGCGATCAATCTTTCGCCACCGAAGTAGGGCTGGTCGGCCTTGCCATATTACTAACTCTGCTCGGAACGGCCCAAACGACACTGCTACAAGGGATGCGTCGGGTCGGTGATCTAGGCCGCGTCTCGGTTCTAGCGGCCTTAGCTGGTGCTATTGCAGGATTGTGGGCTGTATGGCTCTATGGAGAGGCAGGGTTGGTTTGGTTCGTAGTCGTTCAGCCGCTTTCAACAATCGTAATCGCGAAATATTATACCAGAAATTTGCCAAAGCCCACAGCGGGTTATCCTAGCGCGGCTCAAATTTGGATCTTGTGGAAACCCATGGCCAAACTTGGCGCGACTTTCATGCTGGGCGGGCTTGCCACTACGGCTACCCTGCTATTCGTGCGAGGGTACATTACGCAGGAGCTAGGGGTGGAGGCCACTGGCCAGTTTTCTGCGGCTTGGGGCCTCACAATGACTTATGTTGGGTTCCTTTTAGGCGCGATGGCGGCCGATTATTACCCTCGCTTGACCGAGGTCATCAGTGATCGTCCCGCCGCCACCCAGCTGATGAATGATCAGGCACAATTAGGGCTAGCGATCGGTGGGCCAGTTCTACTACTACTAATTGGGCTGGCACCATGGGTCTTAGCGTTATTGTATTCGCCCGAGTTTGCACCTGCTGCGGAATTGCTGCAATGGCAGACGGTAGGAAATGTGTTCAAGCTTGCAAGTTGGGCGCTAGGATTTGCATTTGTCGCAGCGGCACGTGGAGGTATTTTTCTTTTAATCCAAATTAACTTCAACGTTCTATTCACACTAATACTTTGGTTTGGTCTTGAGCCTTTCGGTCTGTCCGTTGCTGGCCCAGCATTCCTAATCGCGTACTGCTTGCACTTCGGTTTAATCAACGTTCTTGCTTACACATTTCAGGGCTTTAGATGGCAGCCTCTGTCACTTTTGTTGCTCGCACTGCACATTATACTAGCCTTGGCTCTTCTGGCACTGGCGCGGGCCACCCCTGAGGCAGCGGCTCTTACATCGATTTGCTTGGCGCTGGCAACCGGACTATTTGGCCTACGGGTCGTACTGATCAAAATGGGGCCAGAAGGGCGCATCGCCGCCCGCTTCGCTCGCATTTATGCCGCCATTGGCTGGCCAATTCGGAGCACTTGATGACAGCAAACCTGAAATTCATATCCGAGCGTCAACTGGTTACGTTCGCGCTCTTCTCGTACAACCAAGAGAATTATATCCGCGAAGCGATTAAGGGAGCGTTCTCACAGACTTATGAACCGCTGGAGATCATCCTGTCCGACGATTGCTCTAACGACGGGACCTTCAAAATCATGCAGGAGATGGCAGCCGAGTATGAGGGGCCACATAAAGTGCAAGTTCGGCAAAGCTGTGAAAACCGCCGACTTATGGGACATATCAACGATGTCGTGAGCCTAGCACAAGGCGATATTATTGTAATGGCGGCAGGCGATGATATTTCTTTGCCTGAGCGCACAGCAGAACATCTCACGATCTATAATAGATGGCCTGAAACCTATGCTGTATGTTCAGACTTCTTCCCAATGTCTGAGCCTTTTGCTCCCTTTAGAAAACAACGTCAGCAGGCTGTGCGTGAGTACACACTACTGCACCATATGAACAATGTTGGGGGGGTGGGATGCGGAGCAACTTACTCTTATAGGCGAAAGTGTTTTACTTGGCCCGCTTTCGTCCCAGAATGTATCGAGATGGAGGATAGAGTTCTACCAACTAGAGCTGCTCTTCTTGGTCGTGTAGCATTTCACAAAGGAAGACTAGTTCGTTATCGTACTCCAGGTGAAACTGGACAATTAGAAGTTAAAAGACGCTGGCTACGCAGTAAAGCTTTAAAGCCTATCGTTACACATTTGCGTGAAAACCTAAGGACTGCCAGAGCAAATAAAAGACTGGGCATGTTATCCGAGTTTGGCGCGCTTTTGGCACTGTACATTGGTTATCAAAAAGTTACGGTCGCAAACAAAAACAGTTCACGCCAAGGGAAGTTTCTGCGGAAGATTTTCGCTAATTTTATTGGGATGCCATCGGCTTTTATCCTTCGCATAAAGAGATTAACAGACTTTTATTCCCCGATCCTAAAGCGGGTAGGGCGTTAAATGGTGGCTCCAAAGATTATTTGGATGTATTGGCACAGCGGCCTTGCTGAAGCACCTCTTTTAGTGCGTATTTGCATCGAAAGCTGGCAACGTAGAAACCCCGGCTGGACAGTACGAGTTTTGGACGAAGATTCGCTGGCCGACTGGGTCAACATGCAGGATGTGCGCAACCGTAATCCGCGCATCACAATTCAAGCTTTCGCGGATGTTCTACGCTGGCGCCTCTTAAAAAAGTATGGTGGCGTCTGGGCTGACGCTACCCTCTATTGCAACAAATCACTTGATGACTGGTTGCCGGCCGAACTCCAAAACTCTGCAATATTTATGTTTCGCACTGATAATGTCGAGTTGATTTATAGTTGGTTCATTGCCGCGCACGATACTAGTGTGCTTGTCTCATCAATGGACAAACAAATGTCAGACTTTATATGCCGATTCGGTGGTTTCCGACATTACTTTGAACTGCGCGGAATTTGGAGAATTTATCATCTGATTGAGAAATCTGCAGGGCGTACAAACTACGTCATTTGGAGATCATGGCTATGGCGACGTTTTCTTAAAGCAGCGCCTTATTTTTTTCAAAACTATCTTATGGGATATCTAATCTCAAGCGACACTGATTGCAAAAACGAATTTAATAGAATTGCAATGTCTTACGGAGAATCGCCTCATTATCTGCAAGAAGTTACAAATAGTGGACAGCCACCTAGTGTTGAATCCGTACGAGACTTTCTAGAAGCAGGGTGCCCTGTTCAAAAACTTACACTTAAACGATATGTAGTAGAGTGGACGGAAGGCGGAATTCTAGACTTACTGGATCAGTATGGCCGAAAAAAGCAGAGCGCTTCTTTGGGAATATAAGATATCGTGTTAATTTTGTTTGGTTAGGTTGAAATTGCACCCATCTTTATCTTTATTTTTTCCGAAAATTAGAAAGTACAAATGTTTCTTCGTACAAGGTCGAAAACGGCAATGGAAACCGATCCCCAAATATTAATCGCTATAGAAACCTTAGGTGGAGGCGGAGCCGAGCGAGTTGCTTTAGATTTAGCACGTGCTTGGCCCGGGGATCATGCTCGGCCAGTGTTACTCGTAGGTTCCCGGTCTGGGCCGTATGCTGATCGTCTTCCACCTGACTTAGAGGTTATTGAGATTGGGCTCCCGTCTTCGCCACGAAAGGTTATCCCCTTCCTGTGGCGATTACGTCAAAAGTTAGCGGGGCGCCATATTGCAGGGATCTTGTCGCACATGACAGGAATGAATCGTATGATGCTACGTGCAGCTATGCTCGGTATCATTCGTGCGCCAGTCGTCGTCGTCGAGCACAACGATTTCCTTCGTAATCAGCAGGTGGCCGCCATGCCACGGCGACGAGCATTACTTCTTACACTTGAAACAGGGTTTCTTTATCGTCGCGCAGCCGCAGTTGTGGGTTGTTCGCTCGGCGTAGCGAAACAAGCTGCGTCGCTATTTAAACTCGATCCAGATCTAGTGCATGGTATTCCTAATCCAGTTGACGAGCGTTTTTCTGTCTCTGCGCCCATGTCTGCCGACACAGCTTCTTGGTTTGATAAATTGGAACGCCCCGTTTTTATATCAGTGGGCCGAATGGTACCTCAGAAGGG
The DNA here is from genome assembly GCF_045586035.1 of Sulfitobacter sp. PM12. NCBI lineage: Bacteria > Pseudomonadati > Pseudomonadota > Alphaproteobacteria > Rhodobacterales > Roseobacteraceae > Sulfitobacter > Sulfitobacter sp. PM12. The sequence goes on along the minus strand of NZ_CP151536.1, from coordinate 3,010 downwards.
CTTTGACGATCTAATTCGTGCTTTCTCTGCACAAGAACGAGGTTCTCTGATTATTCTTGGCGAGGGTCCTCTCCGTACAGATTTGACTTCGCTAATTGAGGAAAAGTGCCTGAAAGGCAGAGTGCATATGCCTGGCTTTCTGCCTGCGCCTGAACAGATATTGCAGGCGGCGGATGTATATGTCTCCACCTCGCTTTGGGAAGGCTATCCGCTGGTTTTAATCGAAGCCTATAGCGCAGGTTTACCTATAGTTGCTCGCTTGTGCGATTTTGGACCCGAAGAAATTTTGACACCAACTCGGCCTGGCCAACTAGTACGATCAGGCCGAGTTGAAGATATTGCCGCAGCGATGACAGAGGTTGCCGCTACCATACCCCGCATGCCGCCGGGGTCCATTCCTCTGAAAGAAAACCAACCTAGCTATGTAGCAGCACGCTACCGTGCATTGTTTTAGCTGCAACTTTGTGAAACTGAAAAATTTAGGAAGATGCAGCAACTATGCCTTATAAGTCGATCCATAACCGCCATAGGTATCCACTCCGCGCAAACGCCTTTCCACTCGCTATTCCTACTCTATTTTGGAAGCCTACAAAATTAGTCCTGAAGATCTTCAAAGTGTTCGGCTGTACAGGTTATTTAAAAGTTAAGAGCGGCTCTAGAGAACTTGGCATAGGTCATACACAGACCCTCAATTCCCGCAAGAGCCATGCGGTTTACCGAAATTTCTGTCTTGTATACTGCACACAAAATTTGAATGCTTCGGCCCAACATTATGCGCAGTAAGACACCTTCCTCCGGATCATCTCGTCTACGTATCCTGATGCTCATTCCGCAGCTTGGTTTTGGTGGTGCAGAAGGGGCTTTCCTTCGTTTGGCCCATCATCTTGCAAAGGACGCTGATGTGACTATCGCTGTGATGGACCGACCGTATGGCGAGCCCTTAGATTCCGCAACCGCATGGACTGACTTGAAGGTTCTGCAACTGGATTATGGTTTGGGTGCAGTTAAAGGTATTCTCGGCAAAACGCGACGCTGGTGGCGGATGCTGCGCCATCTTCGATCACTTAAGCGGCAGAATGACATAGCAATCAGCTTTCTTTCGGGAATGAATCTACTGAATGCACTAACAGGAGTGAGAGCTCAGACCATCGTTTCCGAACGCGGTTCAAAGCAGCATGATATCGGCATGAGCCCGAGCCAGCGCTTTATGTGGACACGTTTTTTAGACCCACTAATATATAAACGCGCTGGCTGTGTAGTCGCGGCTTCGGAGGGCTTAGCCCATGAGTTAGTAACTGCCAATCCTTGGATTGCATCACGTGTTGTCGCGATAGAAGGAACGGTACATGCGAATGCGTTAGTCGATGCTGCCGAACTACCGGTTGCTTTAGACTTACGGCCTCTCGCCGATTGCGAGACAATAGTCGCCTTTGGTAGGTTACACATTCAGAAAGGCTATGATGTTCTTTTGTCGGCATTTTCCGAGGTCCGTGCACAGCGCCCGGCCGCCCGGCTTTTGCTGATTGGCGAGGGGGCTGAAGAAGACCGCCTGCGCTCAAGGGCATCAGAGCTTGGCCTTAGCATCTCTGATAAAGGAGCAACAGCAGACATAATCATGCCTGGTATGCAGAAAAACCCCATACACTTATTGCAGTTAGGGCGCGTTTTCGTACTTCCCTCACGCTTTGAGGGTTTACCTAATGCACTTATTGAAGCACTAGCAGCAGGCATTCCGGTATTGGCGGCCGATTGCCCTTGGGGGCCACGATCAATTCTTTCAGACGGTACTTTGCCTGAAGGCGGCGACACGCTCGCGCTGCCTCTTGCACTCTCCAATGGCACGTTGATGCCCTTACCAGATTCCCTAGACGCAATAGAAATTTGGGCCCGCGAAATTAAACGAGCAATTAGCCCAAACTTCAAGTTGCGCCGGACTCGTCCTGAACGGTTAGCTTCAATCGCGCGTTATGATATAGAATACACTGGACCAATATGGTTGAAACTCGCGGAAGAAATGGGTCGGGAAGCGATGCCGCGATGAACAAAAAACTACCAAAAGTTTTCGTCTTAGATGGATCGGTCGCCGTAACTGGTGCCTTCATATCAGCGCGTGATATGGCCCGCGCGCTGAGCGAGATTGCTGATGTTGAGCTTATATTATCCGATACCGCCTCCATTCCTTCTATCGAGCTGACAGAATTTGCCGCTGTGCACTATATCCCGATCCGTCCACTTCGACGCAGACTGACAGATGCGGCGTTTTATCTTCCTCGCCTAGTCCAAGCCACGTGGCATCTACGCCAACTCACAGCATGTGAACCGAGCGCTATCATTTTAGTCAACGATTTTTATCTTACTCAGGGCCTGCTTCTGCGTTTACTCCGTCATCATGGGCCGATTATTACTTGGGTTCGCATTAATCCCGGAGCCTTCGGACGGATGGGACAAGTTTGGCTGGCTATAGCGGCACGGCTTTCGAACAAAATTGTGGCTGTTTCACAATACATACAGGATCTGCTGCCAGATAGTATAAAGTCGGACCTACTTTATGACCCCATTAGCGCTGAATACCTCTCAACTCCGTCACCACGAGATTCACATTCTCGGAATTTTATTTTTTTAGGGAATTACATAGACGGGAAAGGGCAGGATGTGGCGATTACCGCCTTTGCCCGACTATTAACCGATGTCCCACAAGCTAGACTTCATTTTCACGGTGGGGATATGGGGCTTTCCCGCAATCGTGCCTATCGTCGCGGACTAGAGGTGCAAGCTGCTTCTCTTGGTATATCCCATGCTGTAACATTCGGCGAGTTTGCCTACGATACTCGTTCTGTTCTCGCCGGTGCCTTCGCATCGTTGAACCTTTCGCGTTCCGAATCCTTCTCTCGCACGGTGCTGGAGGCAAGCGCCTATGGTTTACCTGTCATCGCTACCCGTAGTGGTGGCCCCGTCGAAATAATAGCAGACGGCGATACCGGGCTGATGATCCCAATAGACGATGTCAATG
>NZ_CP151535.1:0-34497 GCF_045586035.1 Sulfitobacter sp. PM12 | reverse complement strand
CGGCGCGCCCTTCCATGTCGCGGCGGCACGCAGCGAAGGGGATGGCCATCGGCCGGGGCTTTGCCCCAGAGAGATCGCACGCAAAGCTCGGAACCGCAGGTGAAGAGTTTGCATAAGTGCGCCCTTGTCCTTTACAGGCCTACGGGTAAGCGCTATCGCTCGATCTGACAAGACCAACCTGGCCACCTGCTCTTTTCAAATATGGAGACACACATTGGCGGAGACTGAGCTTGAACGTGCCGAGAAACGCTACGCCCAGGCCAAGGCCCGTCTTCAGGCGCTGAAGAACCGGGAAGCCACCAAACAGCGCAAGCTGGATACGCGGCGCAAAGTGATCCTGGGCGGGGCGCTCATGGATCTGGCGGAGCGGGATTCTGGTGCTGCCACCATGCTCGACCGGTTGATCCGCAACCTGCCCCGCGAACAGGACCGCAAGGCTTTCGCGGACTGGGGAACTCCCTCCCCTGCCCCGTCCAGTTCTGATCCGGAAACGCCGTCCTGATGCGGGGTGTGATGCGCGTCTTCGGAGGGCTGTTCCGGTTCTTCGGTCGGTTGATCTTCACGCCCATCCTGTTGGGGTGGATGATCGGGGCTGTCCTGTTCGGCGCGATGATCGGAGCGCTCGTGGCTACGCCGTTCGTCTTAGCTTTCTTTGACCAGCCGCCCGGCGAAAGCGCATGGCAGTGGTTGGTCCTCGCTCCCCTGATGTTTGTAGGCGCTGTCTTCGGCTTCCAGTATTGGCGCATGTCCTCTGGCGCGGACGCCTTCTTCGGGCTGACCGGCGACAGCCACGGCTCCGCCCGCTTCGCCGACCGCAAGGAGCTGAAGAAACTCCAGCGGGAAGACGGTCTTCTGATCGGGCGCAACCCGCACACCGGGCGGCTGCTGCGCTATGACGGTCCCGCCCATCTGATCACACTCGCCCCGACACGGGCCGGGAAAGGCGTCGGCACCGTCATCCCGAACCTGTTGGCGGCGGAACGCTCGGTCCTGGTCATCGACCCCAAGGGCGAGAATGCTAGGATCGCCGGGGAAGCCCGGCGGCGGTTCGGAACGGTTCATGTCCTCGATCCGTTTGAGGTCAGCGGCCATCCCTCCGCCGCCTACAACCCACTCGACCGGCTGACCCCGGACAGCCTCGATCTGGGCGAGGATGCCGCCTCCCTGACAGAGGCGCTTGTGATGGACCCGCCGGGGCAGGTCACGGAAGCGCACTGGAACGAGGAGGCCAAGGCCATCCTCGGCGGACTGATTATGTTCTGCGTCTGCCACGAGGACCGCGACCGCCGGACGCTTGCCACCGTCCGGGAATATCTCACCCTGCCCCCGGAAAAGCTGCGCGCGCTGCTGGAGCTGATGCAGGACAGCGATGCGGCGGGCGGGCTGATCGCCCGCACCGCCAACCGCTTCCTCGGCAAGGCAGATCGCGAAGCCGCCTCGGTGCTATCCAACGCGCAGCGCCACACGCACTTTCTGGACAGCCCGCGCATTGCCAAAGTCCTATCGCGGTCGGATTTCCACTTCTCCGATCTGCGCCACCGGATAACTTCGGTGTTTCTGGTGCTGCCACCCAACCGGATGGACGCCTACAGCCGCTGGCTGCGCCTTCTGGTGTCTCAGGCCCTTCAGGACATCGCACGGGACGCTGAAGCGTCCGTGAGCCCCCTGGGCGGCCCTACAGGCGCTCAGGGGGCTGCACAGCGCCTCAGGACGCCCACGCTGTTCCTCCTGGATGAGTTTGCCGCCCTGGGCCGTCTCGAAGCTGTCGAGCGCGCCATGGGGCTGATGGCGGGCTACGGGCTGCAGCTCTGGCCGATCCTGCAGGACATGAGCCAGCTCAAGGACCTCTACGGCGAACGCGCGGGCACATTCATTGCCAATGCGGGGGTGCAGCAGGTCTTCGGGGTGAATGACTTTGAGACGGCCAAGTGGTTGAGCCAGATGATGGGTCAGGAAACAGCCGGATTCCAGACCGACAGCTTCAAGCCCGGTGACGGCCCCAGCTTTAGCAACAACCTCATAGGCCGCGATTTGCTGACCCCCGATGAAATCATGCAGCTCCGCCCGGAAAGCCAGCTCCTGCGCGTGCAGGGGCAAGCCACCGCCGTGGCGCAGAAGCTGCGCTACTACACCGATCCCGAGTTCAAGGGGCTGTTCGTCCCGCAGGAGCAGTAATGCGAAGGACGCCTCCCGATGCCAGACCAACCCGACCTCCCTGCCCTCTCCGACGATGATCTGCGCGAAACGCTCGATCTCATGGCCACGGCTGTCGCCAGCATGTCCGACAGGATCGACGATCTGACCGCAGTGGCGGACAAGCAGATCAAGGTTGCAACGGAAGCGCGGATCGCGGCCTTCGCCGCACGGGACCAGACCAACCCGAAAAAATACGGGGATCTTCTGGGCCAGACCCTCGACAGCCATCTGGGCGCAACCGCAGACGCGATGACCGAGATTGTCAGACACCTTGGCGTCCAGACGGACAAGACTATCGGAGCCTTGGCCAAATCGGAAGATGACAGGTCCACAGCTTATCGAGCGGTGTTCGAACGGGAACAGAAAGCGGATCGCCTCAAAAGCCGCCTGCCCTGGTTTGGTCTGGGTGCATTGGTTGTGGCCCTGGTGCTGACGGTGACGCTTCCTCGTTTCTTGGCCAGCAACGCTTCCACATGCGCTGTCCTTGGGGCCTCCTGGACCACGACAACCACGGGTGTCGATGCGTGCGTGTTCTACCGGCGGTAATGGGTGAAGCGCTGTCGGCGATCGACTGAGCCTGTCAGGCTGGGTGTTATATATGTGTTAGACTCTGTGTTACGCGAATCGTGTGTTCGTCTATATTATTGAAAAACATACTTTAATCAGACTTATTTTGAGCTTTCGGTGGGTGATATTACGATAAAGGGTGTGTGATCTTACGAAAGGTAGTGGGTGATCTTACGAAAGCCTGTCTGGTGGGTGATATTACGAATCCCTTGCCTTGGTGGGTGAAATTACGAATAGTAGAGGCATGGTGGGTGAAATTACGAAACCGGATCGGACGCCTCTTCTCCCCTTGCGGCACGCGCAGGGGGATTTCTTCGTTTGTGATATCTTCGACGCTGCGCCCAAGGGCGACATGGCGTCGATGGCGCATCCGATCTTCACCCTCTCGACCAAGCCTGACACCAAAAAACGACGCTATGTGGCTACCGATGGAAAGAGCTACGTGGAAATCAGGCCCAACATGATCGGCCTCGCAACTGTCCACGACCGTGACGTGCTGATCTACTGTATTTCTCAAGTAATGGCGGCTCTGAATGACGGAAAACAGGTTCACAGAACCCTTCGGTTCAAGGCGTACGACCTACTTGTCGCTACAAACCGCCCAGTTGCAGGAACCGGTTACAGCGGCCTGAAAGCCGCGCTCGAACGTCTCCAAGGGACGCAGATCGAGACGAATATCACAACGGGCGGTGTTGAACAGATTGACGGCTTTAGCCTGATAGACCGCTATCGCATTGTTCGCGAAACCCGCGATGGCCGGATGCTCGATCTAGAAGTCACCCTTTCCGATTGGGTCTTCAACGCCATTGCTGGGGATGACGTTCTTACGCTCAACCGTCGCTACTTCCAGCTCCGCAAGCCTCTGGAGCGCCGTCTGTACGAGTTGGCACGCAAGCAATGCGGGACACAACCGGAATGGAAATGCGGTCTGGATAAGCTGAAGGACCGAACCGGCTCCACGTCTTCCGATAAGGAGTTTCGGCGGCTCGTCAAAGCAATCTGTAAGGCTGACGAGGAACATAACCACATGCCGGACTATGCCTTCCGAATGGAAGCAGACATCCTCACGGTAACGCCCAAACCTGAATTCCTGGAGAACTATGCGCCCAAACCAGAACAGGACAGACTGACCGGCGGCTATGTCATGCCTCTCTCGCCTGATACACTGGAACGGGCGCGGGAACTGGCTCCAACATGGGACATCAAGGTTCTGGTCGGAGAGTGGCGGACCTACGCCGCCAGACAGAAAGAGCCACCGAGGAACCCGGACGCCGCGTTCCTCGGTTTCTGCAAGAGCTGGTTCAAGAAACGCGGTCGCAATGGCTGGTAGAGTAATTACTCAAGCACTCATTTACTCAAATACTCAGACCAAAGATCACGGGTGATGTCGGAGATTGACCGGCCCTCCTCGACCGCCTTAATCTTGATTTTGCGATAAAGTGCCTCTTCGATCTCGGCATTCAGGCGCTTCTTCTTCTCAGTCGTCTCGGTGACTTCGTGTAGGATGCGTTTGCGGGCCTCGTCGCCACGGCTTGGACGTTTAGCGGAAAGGGCCATCACGCGACCTCCCGTGTCGCGGTAGTAAGCACTGCCAGTATCTCGTTGCTCAGCGCCGTGGTCTCCGCTCTCGCCTTCGCATTGTCGGCGTCGAATACGGTCAGCCCTTCCGATGCCGTCTGAGGATAGACTTGGCGTTGTGTTATGGTCGTCTCACAGACAGGCAAGGCGTAGTCGTCCAGTGCGGTTCGCACGTCACTGCCCAGCCGGGTTCCTTCCACGACGCGGGAGACCACAAACCCGGCACGCGGCGATCCATCCGTGACCTCTTGGCGAGCCTTGATGAAATCCACCAAGTCCGACGCTGCCCAAATGTCGTATGGCGATGGTTGAACGGGGATCAGAACGAAGTCGCTGACTTTGATGCAGGCGGCGATCATGTCTTCTAGTTTTGCCGCACCGTCGATTACCACGTAGTCATAGTTTGCTGCCATACTGGTCAGCGTCTTGACGTTGTTTGGACGGTCCAGCGCAACCAGCTCGATGGGATTGTCCTCGCAGGCTGCATGCCAGTCACGTGCGCTGCCTTGTGGATCGCTGTCCACGATCAGAACCGAGTATCCCATCTCGTGCAGCGATCTCGCGAGATTGGTGCTGATGGTGGTCTTGCCGCTACCACCTTTCGGATTCAGGACGGAAATTATGCTCATAGCTCTGCCTCACTTGTGTATTTACTCAAAAGTGTAACTGAGTATTTGAGGTGCGGCAAGGATGGTGTGAACTAATGCACGGCATCCGTTTGCAAGAAAGTGAGTGACAGAGCTGAAACTCATTTACTCAAAAACTCATTTGAGAAGAGTGTAAGGCAGGGACGCAGCGCGAATGCTACGGGCGTGCTATGGCTACCCCTGTCGCGCTCTGACCTCGCCGATGAAACCCCCAACCGACCAGAGCCAGCCGCGCTGCGCATCCGTGTAACTGCCGTGAACTGGGGAGGGGACCACGAGCTGAAGGTTGGACGCCTCCATCTGGTCGGTCTGCGGCTCAGAAATCCCTGGCTCCAGCGTCAGAAGATGTTTGCGGCTGATCTTCTCGGCCTCGGCCAGAACCTGCCGCCAGCGGTCCTTGCAAGTGGATTTGGCCCCCAGCATTGTCAGGCGTGGGTCGCCCTCGGCTGGAGCTGCCTGGTAGATCTCCAGATCGGGGAACAGAAAATCGGGCTTGTGGTTGTGTTCTGTAACCGCGCCTCGGACATGCCGGATGTCGTGCGCCCTGAGGACGGCGGCAAGATGGTTTTCCAGCGAATGCCCCATGCGGGACTTGCGCCGGTTCTGGACACTCAGGGAAAAGCTGATGAAGCCGTCAACGTCCGTGCCGCTGTCGTCCACGAACCCCGCCCCGATTCGCGACGATACAACCTTGCGCTCCAGTCGCCGGAACAGCGCCTCCTCATGGTCCAGCCAGGCAATAAGTGCCGCATCCGGGTCGTCCTCGGCGCGCACCTCGGGCAAGGTGAGACGGGCCAGATCGGAGAACTCGGCCGTCTTGGGGAAGGTCGTGCCGAACTTCTCGATGATACTGTCCAGCTTGTCGGCTTCCGGCTCCTCGAACTCGACACCGATCTCGTCTAGGATGAAGCGCGCGGCGAAGTCCAGCTCCGGTTCTTCGTCGGAAAATTCCCGTGATACGAAAGATTTCCCTTCGGGTCGCAGACCAAACAGCCAGAAGAGCTGCTGCTCACTGGTGGACCCCTCGGGGGCCACGATGAACCAGAGGACGCCGCTTTGGTCCTTGGCAAGGAACAGAGTGTCTCCGGCCTTCATGGCCTCCGTGATTGGGTTGGAGGGGTAGTAGAGCCGCCATTCAGCCGAGCGATCCGGATTATTGAGGCGGGTGTCGTAGTGTGTGGCCCAACTCTCCTCGGTGAAACCCTCCTGATCGCCGCCCAGCCAGATGTAAATCGCGGGGAATTTCTGGTGCTGTGTGCTCCCCAGAAATTTGTCCCGCATTTGGGGCGTCGTATTCACTTCGTGCTGGTTGGACCGTTTTGGTTCAGCATCGACAGCGGACAAACGCTTGACCCCCACGCCCTCGAAATAGTCAGACAGTTGCCCGCGCTTTATCACCGCTCACCTCCAGTATTTTTATATCCGATTGCAACCACATGGCGCATTGATCGACAACGTTTTCGAAGGGTAGGCGGGTTTTGCCCTTTAAGGCACATTCCCAGATGGTTCCGATGCGCCATCTCGTCTCGATCAGGGTCTGATACTGAACCCGGTCGCGCTCCATATTCTTCGCGATCTTTCCGCGCCAGAACTCCTCCCGGCTTTTAGGCCAACGAAATAGATTGCAGTTGTGACCGTGCCAGAAACAACCGTGAACGAAAATCACCGCGCCCCTGCCCGAAAAAACAAGGTCGGGTTTTCCCGGCAGGTCTTTGCGATGCAAGCGAAACCGGAACCCGCGCCTGTGCAGCGCGGATCGAATTACCAGTTCCGGTCTGGTGTTCTTGCCTTTGATACCAGCCATCATCCGACTGCGGACCGTGGCTGTGACAGTGTCCGTAGGCATTACTCCGCTGCGATACCGGGTTCGGGCAGGGGGAGCCGAACCTGCACGGCGGCAGGCACTTTCCGCCCGTCCAACTCCATCGCATCTATAATGCGTGGCTGCATGAGCTGCGCGACCGCGCTCACAACCGGCACGACAACTGCATTGCCAAACTGGCGATATCCTTGGGTGTCGGATACGGGGATCTTCCAGTTAGTCATTTTGGGCTTCTCGAATCCCATCAAGCGCGCGCATTCACGCGGTGTCAGACGGCGCGGGCGGTCGCCCTTCTGCTCAATCAGGATTTCGGAGCCGTCCTTGTAGTAGCGGGCGGACAGGGTGCGGGCCACGTCCGTGGGGCCAAAGAGCGAGAACCCGAAGCCATTACCGGCCTTTCTGTGCTTTTCCTTGTAGCCCTGAAGGTAATTCCACAGGTTTTCCGTAAGCGTGTATTTTGGATCAACCTCCTTATCGAGGATCGAACCCAGCTTCGGGCCGTCACCTTCAGGCACGGAAAGCTGACTGAAGTCAAACTCGATGCTGTGATCCTTGAAGCCGACAATGAAAATGCGCTCGCGCTTCTGTGGCACCCATGGCGTCGAACTGATCACCTTATGAAATACGCGATATCCCAGCTCCTTCTTCAGCACATGGATGATCGTTGCAAATGTCTTGCCGCCGTCATGGCGCTCAAGGTTCTTCACATTTTCCAAAAGGAATGCAGGCGGTTTGTGATGGTCGATAATCTTGGCCAGATCATAGAAAAGCGTCCCTTGTGTATCGCAGAGGAAACCATGAGGACGGCCGAGGGCGTTTTTCTTGCTGACGCCCGCTATAGAGAACGGCTGACAGGGAAAACCGGCCAGAAGCACGTCATGGGGAGGGATTTTTTCTGGAGCGTTCGCATAGGGACGCACGTCTTCCGCAAAGATATGTTCACTGTTGGCAGGCTCCGGGAAATTGGCGCTGTAGGTCTCGCGGCTGAACCGGTCCCACTCGGCAGTGAAGACGCACCGTCCACCTATAGCCTCGAAAGGCAGGCGCAGGCCTCCGATCCCTGCAAAGAGGTCGATGAAGCGGAATCCTTCCGGCCGCTCGCCCGTGCAGCGCGCGTCAGCTGTCTGGCGCAGTTTTTCCAGCCGGAGCCGGTCGATCCGCTTGCCTTCGCCGTTGATATGACGCCGGACTGTCCGAGCATTCACATCCAGAAGCTCTGCCGCCGTGTCGATGTCGAGACCGGCGCGCTCCATCAGCTCTGCAAATTCTGTCCGTGGATGCGCGTTCATGTGCCTGCCCCTTAACTGTGTCTATTATTGACAACATGTCATAATTTGTCCCAGCACTTTTGGGAACCCCTTTTTGCCAATTGTTCACATTTTGTTCCAGTTTGGCATTGGGGGGCAACATGAATGCTAGGCTACGTGCAAAACCAGTAGTTTAGAGATGCTCTACACCAATGTTCGGCTGTCCGGTCCGGCTGATAAATGCGCCGAAACGCTGCACTAGGTTGCTTAGGAATGGTGGCGAGACGGACGCAACTCTTGCATTGAGTTGTTCATTCAGGTCAGCCAGCGGCATCGTCCTTATCTTACCAAACTGCACAAGAACCGGTTCCTCGCTTCCCGGGAGAGGCGGCAGAAAGTGTACGGATGCAGAGAGGTTTTGATTTACGAATGTGCGCAAAAACTTGGTTGGCTCTTTACGCTTGCTATTGCTTGTTGCAGCTCGCAAAGCCGCAACGTTCTCGGCCCACTGGTCTGCACCGAGAGTGCATTCGGCAAGAAGCACGTTTGGAACCTTACCTGTCGCCATATCGCATTGGGGCGTCAAGACTATCCAATTGACGTCTTCAAGGAGGAAGATGTCCCCTGTATGCGCTCTATTGGCAATGTACGACGGCACAATGAAATTCTCGAACGGATGCCAATCAATGGAGCCGTCCTGACCAAGTAACTCGGCAGTGTGACTGGCATACTGCCGCGCAATAGCTGTGGCCAATTTTTCATTGTCGTGACCTATGGTGTCCGCAATTTGCGACCAGTAAGGCCAAATCCTCCGGGCGAATACTTCGGCTGTGGACCGTTCCAGCTTTTGCCGCACGGCGCGCAGAGCATTCATCAGCTCCCATTGCGAAGCCAGCCAAGCGACCGCTTCTTCATAACCATCGTCAGCCTTCTCAAAGGCTCTGACTGTTTCTCCATCGACAAGACCCGGCTCAGCCTCGCCAGGATGGCCAGAGATGATTGCCACCGGGATGCCGTTCTCTCGGAGCAGGGCGGTTGCCAAGGCGTTCCCGTTTTCCGCGTCAGTCTTGTCGGAACCCTCATCGGGCGGTATACGCAGGTCAATGAGCGCACAGTCCACCTTCCTAGCATAGAGTTCGCGGACCGCGCCTTCAGGACTCTTCACAAATATAGCATCGAAGTGCCTGGCGTTCTCTTTGTTGGCGGCGTTCCAGTCTTCTAAGGCATCACTTAGAAGGGTGATCATGCGGTCTTCGTCTTCAACGACTAGTATGGTCTTGATATTCAAATTTCTGGCCCTGCTGGAAAGGTGATTTCAAACAATGCGCCGGTCTCGTGTTCTGGGTGGAAACGGAGCTTGCCACCTGATCTTGCGAGAGCCTCACGTGCGATGTTTAAACCCAAACCTGTGCCCCCTTCCTTCAGAGTGAAACCGACTTCGAATATGCGCTCCATGAACTCCTTCCGAACACCTGGTCCATTATCCTCAATGAAAACGTGACCACCTTCTTCTGAACGTGACAGGATGATCTGAATACGAGGTGCGACAACGTCAGTTGCCTCAAGCCAGTGAACAGCATTGCCTACAATGTTGACCACAGCGGTGGCCAAATCTTCGGAATGCCCAAGGAACTCCATCCCTTTGGCAGCCGTCTCTATCGTTACGTCCACTTTATGATTCTCGAACAACGCCATGGCATCTCTAATTGTCTTTATCGGGTAGAAAAGCGCCGGTTGTCGCCGCTTGCCACCAGCAAGCGGTCGCAGCGCGCGAAACAGGTCCGCAAGTTTGTCGCCCGACGCCTTGATCTGAGGAACCCGCGTTGAGAAGAACTCTCGTGCTTTGCTCTTTCCCCCATCATCTCCTGTGAGGAAGGTCTTCAGCATGACATTCATCCGATCCGCGCTCTTTTGAACGAACGTTGCCTCTGGAGATCCTTCATGAAGTACTTCCGCCAGGATGGCACCAAGCGATGACTGTGCTTCGAGCACTCTTTGTCGCTCCCGCATCGCATCAATCCGCAACGATAGTCGCTGACTCTCTTTGTCGATAATCCGCTCTGCCTGCTCCCGCTGTTTTGGTTCCAGCAGTGCGACCAACTTTCTCACACGCTTCAACTCCGAAAGCTCTTTGAGTTCATCGAAAGAAGATGAACGGGGCCTTGAAATTCCAGCTTTTTCCCGAAAATCGAAGCGTTTAGGCTCAACAATCTCAGCCAGTAGGCGCTTCATCAACTTTGTAAGGTTCTGAAATGCTGCGTTGTCTTCAAAGCCTTCACGGCTACTGCGTTCGAAGAGATTGGAGTCCTGCTCTCCCTCAATCTTCAGATAACCGGCTATCTGATTGTGGCCAATCCTCAAGGATGGATCTTGAACCCGCCGGGTATCGAGAGCAAGCCAATCGTTCTCTGGATCACCATAAGGCCGGACGCGGAACCCTTCTCGGTATATTGCGACACCGGAAATACTGTCGAGCAATCGGCGGGCTTCGGTCGCGCTTAAATCCCCCATACCTGCCGCCTTCATGTTACTCTTGATAGCATCGGCTTCTCTGTCAAACATGTAGAGCTGAACCTCTACAGTCCCGGCGCTTTCGCCCTGTTTTATGCCTGCGCTTGGAATGGAAATTCTTTCCGCACCACGACCGGCCCGGTGAATGGTAAAAGACCCTTCAAAAGCTCCATTTGGTGCCAGCTTGCCATCCAGTTCATAATCGCACGTCGATAGGAGTGGAAAAGGATGGACGCGCCTGCCACGTCCACGGTAACCGCTGTCGTCCTTCTGATCTCCGGAGTCTTCGAATATGTCGGCAGGGTCAAATCCAGCGCTATCTTCGTCGCAATTCGACAGATCAAGATAAACACTGAAGTCATCGGATTCCTCATGGCTGGCTGCGAACGGGGAAAGCAATCGCCTTAGTTCGCCGTACAGTTTGGATAGCCTATTCTTGGTCCAGCTCTCGTGTAGCTCGATGACCTCGATGGTCGTGCCAGTTGGCTCTTCAACGTTCTGAACAAGGTAGTCTATAGCGATATCGGACAGATACACGTCATCACTGAAAATACTCCAGTCAAGCTCCGGTATGAGAACTGCAACGTTTCCGCCTTTGTCTGATACAGTAGACGTGAGGGCCATCTTCGCTCCCAACTTCGCAGCAGCAAACCTACCAATCCCCTTAGAACCCATCATCTTGCGGGTCTTGGATGGCGACCGGCGATCCTTTACCTTCGAAGCTGTCGCGGGTTCCATCCACTTGAGCCGAATGTCATCAAGCGACATCCCATGACCATCATCTGTGATGGAAATTCGTCCTTCTCCGGACTGGAGCGGGGGAGTGAACTTGATCTCCACAAAATTCGCGTCAGCGTCATATGCATTTTTGACCAGCTCTATGACAGCAGCTTCTGGACCACTGATTAATTGATCTCCGATAGTACGAATAATTCGCGCTTTCGGCTTAAATCGTAGCTTGTCTTCAGTAATTTCATTCATTGGCTATCGCCGTTCCCGAAAGAATTATTGGCGATATTCGCCAGCAAGGTGTGTCATGGTCGGCTTCGGCCCATTTCTTTCGGCCAACTATGTACTTCCAGCTCCAATAACCCAAGCTCCAAGTTCCTAGACACGGCGCACCGTGCGCTCACTGACGTTGAAGAGCCGAGCAATCGCAGGGATGGCCCGATGTTCCTCATCTCTCATGCGGCGCACCTCATCCTTCTGCACGGCCGACAGGGCAGGGGGCCTGCCGCCGATGCGGCCACGTTTGCGTGCCGATGCCAGCCCTTCCCTCGTCCGCTCAGAAATCCGCTCGCGCTCGAACTGCGCGATGGATGCAAAAACATGGAACACCAGACGGCCAGCCGGTGTCGTCGTGTCTATGTCCTCTGCCAAGGATCGGAAGCCAGCACCACGTTCGCGGATCGTCTCCACAATCTCCAATAGGTCTTTCAGAGACCGCGCTAAGCGATCGTACTTGGTGACGGTCACAACATCACCGTTGCGGAGCTGATCCACCATCTTGTCCAGCTCCGGCCGTGTCCGGCTCGATCCACTGATCCTGTCAGCAAACACCTTCTCGGCTCCGGCCGCCGAAAGGGCATCCATCTGTGAATCAAGACTTTGATCGTCAGTGCTGACGCGGGCATATCCAATTATCATGCCCCGATTTGGTCAAAAAGGTTAGGTTTTGTCCAGATAGTAACATCTCATTGCTTGAGCGATCTTACTCTTTCCGCGCCATCATCGCTCGGCCCAACATCTGACACGAAAAATGCTCGCTGCTCGCGCTCGTTGTACCCTCCTGCGTTGACGCCGGTCATTATTCATTGACCGTCGCAAACTCGACCTTTTCAAGGATCAGGTTTCGCTCAGGCCATATTGTTCGATCAACGTTCCGCCTAATTTCATCGCGGACGATCAATGAAAACAGCGCTCCGAGTGTCCTGAGTTGCCCATGCCGAGCTTCTGCTTTTGTGACCGCATTGAAGAATTGAGACCATGTACAGTATGTGACATCCTCCGGAGTCTCTTCTTCAAAACCAAAATGCGCAAAAAACCTCGACAGGACAATAAGGCGGACATTGAGTGCTTGGGGTGAGCGGCTCATTCCGAACCGGCTCCGCAGATCATGATTAGCCGTTCTCGACAGCCAATCTTTTGTCACATCCACCCACCTGCGGCTTCCGTCAGCAAACCTCTTGGAACGGTTCAATCGTGCGTTCAGCTCCGATCCATAGCTGTCCTGCGCTTTGATCTGGAACAGCAAAACCGTATTGGATCTTTCCTCCACTACGACTAAATCGATGTCGGTTAAATCCCGCCCTTGATCTTTCAGAATGACATTTCGCTTGAACACTAGCCCATCAAAACCGCCCCGCAAAATTCTTTCTATGGCGCGCTGTAAGGAAGCTTCACGTGTTTGCTGGTTTGAGTTGTAATCATCCGGGAAGTGATGACGAAGGCCATTTAGAAGAACTTGAATCGGGTTTTCTTGCGCACCGGCGAGGCATCTGAAGACACTTGTGTCCGAAAACTCAAGCAGCATTGGAATCGGAGCGCCGTTGGGTCTGAGCACGTCAATGTTATCCCGTCTTGCCGAAAGAACCTTGTAGATCACTTCGAGTTCAGCAGACGTTGTGAATGTAAAGCCATCAAAGGAGGGACCATACATATTAAGGGCTTCAGCGAAATTGGCGATGAAGCCTTCTTTCTCGGATGAAATCGTTAGAATATTTCTGGGATCAATGTCAGGGTGCTTCCGCAATAGCGCTCGGCAGAACCATTCATGCTTCAATGCAAGTGAATACAAATAAACCACCGCCAGCATGTATTTTATGTAGCTGACGCCTCCAAACTTTAGGTTAAACTTGAAGGAGTCGAAACCTGGACTCAGCGACACAAAGAAGTATGCAAGGCCAAAAAAATGGTCATCCAGTGTCGGATGCGCATTGTAGCCGATAAAGTAGTCCATAAACACAAATACGTTTGCGTGCGCTAGCTGGTGAAGCTCCTTCTCTAGACCTTGAGTGGCTTTGCTCCGATTATATTCCTCGAAGTACTTCTTCCTTCCTTGTTCTGCGAAATGCCGTTCGACGGCCTCTTCGTACAGATCATAGTCAATCCATGTGCTCGGAATCGTGAACTCATATGACCGTTGCGATGTGCGCCGGAGTTGGAGTTCACCTGTTTTCGATGCGACCGCCAATCTCCTGCCATGTTCAATTATTCCAAGCCGAACAATTGTCTCTCTGGCTTTGGCGGCAAGCGACTCTTTGTGAACCGGCATGATCGTAGGCACGTCGTATTTATCACGCAGTGAAAGTGCGAGTGCCAGTCCACGTGGCAAGCCGAGCCTAAGCAGGTAGTACATCTCATCCAGTTCTTCACTGCTGTCGCCATCGGTTCGTTCTTTGAACCTGTTGAAAAAGAAGTCATACTCCCGCATGGCATAAACTGGAAAGAAACCCATCCGGTCAGCACTCAACTCTTGTCTGACCTGATCCTCCTCAGCTTTGAGTGCCGACATAAAGGTGTCGAAATCGTCTTCCAATTTTTCTCCTTTCCCAGCAGCATCCCAGACAGAGACATACTTTAGCCAACCAGCGCCTCAAAGCACGTTGGGTCATTCTTCTATAGGCTTAGCAAGCCCATACAACGATCTGGACTCACGGAGAGGCCTGTCAAAAACCTGCCAAAACTGGAAAGGTTTTGCCGAGGGTTTTTGTCCTTATCAACAGCTTGATTTTTCGTGGGGCCGCAGGATGTGACAAAAACGACCGTTTTAGGCACACAGGTTCTGGCAAGGGGTTTCTGTCCGGTAGCGGTCGTTCGTGACCGTGCGGCGAAATCCCGGTTCGAGCCCTTCTTGCCCGCGCTGAACATGAAGCTCTTCGCAGTTGCAGCATAGTATCCTGTGCCGCAGACGGCCTTTTGCGGACCTTGGACATGGCTTCAAGATGCTGCGGTGCAGCTCATCATTGCGCGCATTCATTCATCGTGCAGCATTGTATTAATTGAAACGTCGGTCAGCCGAAAAAACTGACCTCGGCCTTCCAGATGCCAAGATCCGCTTTGGGGAATCAATGCACGAATGTGCGGCCTTCAAGGTGCGCGACGGTTATCCCATCCCAGTTCAAATAAGTGATCCTAAATCTGATCCAACGCTGGGATAGGCAGCCGTTGTCGATTTGAGCTGTTTTGCAGTCAGCCCCAGTTTTATCGCCAGCCCGAAAAAGTTGATCAACTCGCCATATTCCGGTCCAAATAGGTGTGCGCCCAAGATCCTACCGTCCGACTTGTCCACCAAGATCTTCGCGGCCGCTGATGCTTCACCGATCCGGTAGTTCGAATACCAGCCGCCTGTGTCGGTGAATCGGACGTCGACATCGTGACCGGCCGCTTTGGCCTCGGCCTCTAACATGCCGACGCGGGCAAGTTCGGGCACCGTAAACACTGCCGTTGGAATGCCCGAATAGTCCGGCACGATCTTCTGCTCCTTGAGCATGTTCGATGCGGCGACCTTGCCCTCGATTACGGCAACGGGCGTCAGTGGCATGCCCTTCGTGTCGGCGGAATCTCCGGCGGCAAACACGGCGTCGTTCGTCGTACTTTGCAGATGCGAGGCCACGATAATGCCCTTGTCGCCATAAGAGACGTCAGCGGCCTCAAGGTTCAGGTCTGCAAGGGCGGCGATGCGACCCGCGCCATGCACGACCAGATCTGTCTCGATGGTCGTCGTTTGGTCGCCTGTTTTCACTTCAACGGCAAAGCCCGCATCAGATGCTGTGATCGAGACGATCTCGGTTTGGCGCCGCAAGTCCACACCGACAGCGGCACTGCGCGCGATGAGCATTTCGACCAGATCGGGGTCAAAAGCGTTTAGCGGGCGGGCACCGCGATCTATGATGACAGGATCGACCCCAGCGCGTGCGGCGATATGTGCAAACTCGAAAGATACGAAGCCGCCGCCGACAAACAGGATACGTTTGGGCAAGGCTTCGAGGTTGAGAAAGCCCGTGCTGTCGATCATCAGATTGGCACCGGTGAAGTTGACCGGTCGCGGTATTGCACCAGCGGCGACAAGGAAACGTTTTGACTGATAGAGATGCCCGTCAACTTCGAGCGTGTTGGCACCGGTAAACCGCGCGGCACCGTGCAGCGTCTCGACACCGTTTCCGGTCAGACCTTTCTCCATCTTATCTGGAACTGGATCGGTAAATCCGCGCTTGTGGGCCATCAAATCCGACCAGTTAATCTTCAGCCCGTCCGGATCGATCCCTTTGCCGCCCATAAGCCGCGCGGCATCGACGATTTCAGCGCCACGCCGCAGGATTTTCTTGGGATCACAGCCCCGCAAGGCGCATGTCCCGCCGTAGGGCAATGCATCCACAATAGCTACACGCCAGCCTGCTGCTCCACATTTATTGGCGGCTGCAACGCCGGCCATGCCCGCGCCGATGACGATCAAATCGTATTCATCTGAATTATTCATGGTTAGTCTCTTTCGCTAAGGGGGGCCTCATGTGTTTGCGCAACACGACAGGCGTCTTATTCGCTTGGCTGCAGTATCGACTGAGCATCTCTTGCCATGAACGGTCGGAATGTCGCTGAGCCCGCTTGCAGCGCCTGAGCCGCACTGAACGAAAAACCAACCGTGTCGCCAGTCTGTTGGCTTCGCCAGCACTCAAGGTGAGCTTCATTGCAAAACCCGATCATTGACTGACACTGATTGGAGGCTGCACATCCGCCATCCTCAACTATACCCGCCCAGATCCGGGCATCTTGCGGTTCGGCCTCCAACAGGGTCAGCCCCTGATCCCCGATCTTGACCGAAACGCAATCGCCGCACGCGCCGCAGTCGAACCGAACCTCCCCTGAGAGGCCCACCATCGCAGATGCGCCAAACGCATCGATCGCGCAGACCGTATGATTGGTTATGCCGGCTATTGTCACGCTATGCGGCATGTCACTGTTGGAGAAAGGATAGGCGTGCTGGATGGTTTCACCGTCCATGACGATCAGATCCCGCGCCTCAAGGTCGTCAAGCAGAGCCTTGTCTTGCGGGTCAACCTTTGGCGGTTGGCCGTGGTTCAAAAATGCCTTCAGGATCGCCAGATGCAGGTCACGTGCTGGCACGGACATTGTGTCCCATTGCTTGCGCGCGCGCCAGTCGGTCAGCAACTGCGGCAGGGCGTGTGTAACATCAGGATCGGTCACAACTGACATATCCAAACTCATGGAATGAGGTTCTTTGGTCATCATTTTCTCCATTACCCTGCGCAACAGCTGAGTTTTGCGACATCCATATCGAAGGTCTGGGCCGCGAGCTTCAGGCCTTCTACGGTGGTCAGATACGGAAAGATCGTTGCGCCGAGGTCTTTGGTCGTCATGCCAAACTTTAAGGCCATGACCAGCGTCTGGATCGTGTCAGAGCCTTCGGGCGCGATGATCTGGCCACCCAGCAGCTTATCTGTAGCCCGATCAGCCACAAGCTTGATCAAACCACGTGTGTCGCGGGCAGCCAAAGCGCGCGGCACCTGATCAAGCGGAACAACCGATGTCTTCACGTCGAACCCTGCGTCCCGCGCCTGTTGTTCGCTGAGGCCGACACCGGCAACCTGCGGATCGGAGAACACGACCCAGGGCATAGCGGCGTTGTCATAGCGTTGATCATCGCCCAGAACGGCGTTTTTCACAGCCAACTTTGCCCCGTAGGCTGCCATATAGACGAACTGATCGCGGTCGGTCACGTCGCCCGCCGCATAGATGCCGGGCACTGACGTCTGCATGTCGTCGCCGATGACGATGGACCCACGCGCGTCGGTTTCTACGCCGACCTCTTCCAAGCCCATTCCTTCGGTATTGGCGCGTCTGCCAGCGGTGGAGACAAGATGATCCGCGGTGACCTCGACAGGCTCGCCGCTCTGCATCACACGCAAGGTTACGCCCGCCGCATCACGGCGCACACTTTCGTAGCTCAGCCCGGTCAGCAGGGTGATCCCCTCGGCCATGAAAGCATCTGCCAAAGCCTCAGACACTTCCGGTTCGGCACCCGGCAACAGATGCGAGCGCGCGACGACCGTAACCTTTACGCCCATCCGGCTCATCATTTGCGCCAGCTCCGCACCAATATACCCCGCCCCAATGAAGATCAGGCTTTCGGGCAAGGTTTTGAGCTCAAGCATGCTCTTGCTGTCCAACGCACCTACACCCGCAACACCGTCAATGGTTGGCAAGATAGAGTGGCCGCCCGTCGCGATAATAATCTTGGGCGCAGTCAGGGTGCGGCTTCCAATCATTACGCCGCCCTTGACCAGTTTTGCCGGGCCAGCGTCGATGTAATCGACGCCCGGATACTCAGGTAACAGGTCTGCGTACTTCTTCTGCCGCATGTTTGCGACCAAGTCGCCCTTGGACTCCACCAAGGTGCGCCAGTCATCAACTTGGGCCTGTCCTGATACACCGGGGAACCGCTTGGCCGCCTGTGCGCCGTGGATCGCCTCAGCCGCGCGGATCATCGCCTTGGACGGCACGCACCCGAAGTTCACGCAAGTACCTCCGATGGTGCCATGCCCGACCAGTGCGACACGCTTGCCAGCATCGGAGGCTGTAATGGATGCGGAGAAACCCGCCGAGCCTGCGCCGATGACAATCAGATCATAGCTTCCGTTACCGTGGTCATTCATGTTGATATCTTTCATTTCAGCGTACCTCGTGCAGATCAGGATTTTTTCGTTTGGCCACAACCAAATAGATGATCGCACCGATGGCTATAAGCGGCGTCAGTATGCCAAGAATTCCAAATAACATGCCGATCGCAGTGCAAGATCCCATCATCATTGCGTCGCTCCTTTTGATTTCATTTTATTGATGAAAAGGGCGTAGACCCCGACAGCTACAAAAGCGCCGACCGTGATGCGCAGAGCAAAGCGGAACTCGATCCAGATGATGAGGATCGACAGAGCAGCGGCAATCGCAGAGGCCCAGATTTTTGGAGCCGGGCCCGGCTTGCCCGCACGCAACCAAAGCGCCTGCGACACAACGGCGAGACAAAAGAAAAGGAGGGGAAACAGCGCGTAATCAAGCCAGCCGGTCAAAGCCGACAGGCCGACACCGGCTACAACGACGACCAAGAGGGGGGTGAAGCAGCACAGGGCCGCAAAGACTGCACCGCCCAGCCCCCACTTCAACATGCGGTCAGGGTTTTTAATGTTCTGGGTCAAAAAGCGCTCTTTCTTTCTGGAGAATGATTGGAGATCGAGGTGCGGCAATTGGCGGACCGGCGAAATTCACGAACAACAAGGAAGGCGAGCGCCGCCACCAGTGCAACGACTATCCAGCCAAGCCCCGACAGCCACGTTCCGAGACCGCCGAAAGCCGCAGCAAGCAGAGCTGTGCCGCCACCGCAGCACACGATCACGACCGGAGCCGCAACTCCGAAGGCCAGTAGCCCGCCCATCAAGTTGTCACCCATTGCAAAGTTCCCCGTGTTTAGGACGCAGTGTCGGGCAGAGCCTGGGCGGGATAGCCATTTGCCGCCACAGCCTTGATGATGTCTTCCACGCTGGTTTCAGCATCATCAAAGGTAACACCGTAAATGCCCTGTCCAAACTCGGGACCGTCAACGAAATCATTAATCTGGACCGATGGGACGCCGCGCATCGAACTGGCAACGATGAACGAACAAGAGGGACAGGTCAGCTCACTGACCGCGATCTCGATTGTGCGCTCCTCGGCAAAAGCCGCTGGGACAAACGCAGCAATGGCCAGCGCTGACGATAACAGTATGTGTTTCATGAGTTTGTTCCTTGCTCAGAATTTGAGAATGAAGGGTGTGATGTAGGGAAAGGCCATCGCCACGGCGACGATGGCGGCTGCGGCCCAAAGTGTCACCCGCATCCCCGTCCGGTTGATCGGGCGGGCACAAGTGCCATCGGCGCAGGCTTCCGGGTCCACCGGCTTGTAGGCCTTATAGAATCCGTATCCGAGGAACACGGCACTCAGCGCGAACGTGTACCATTTATAGGCATAGAGCGCCCCGAGCTGCGCGATGAAGACGCCAGTCACGCCGAAACTCACCAGCACAAGCGGCAGGATACAGCACGATGTCATCGCCAGCGCACCGAGAACGCCAAATCCGGTAGCACCCCAGCCTTTCGTGGCATCATCGCCGGCCTGGCGCGGTTGATCGGATGTCTGGTCAGAAATAGCTTGGTCCATCGAATCGCCCTTGTCCTATTCTTTCCACCGTTCTACGGTCTGTAGGAAGTACAGGCTCAAGGAGTTTCTCATGAAAGGGGATAACATAAGCGTGACATCGTTGCGGCGCGTTGACGTCGCCAGAGCAACGGGCTGTAACCTTGAAACCATCCGCTATTATGAAACGGTTGGCATCATGCCGGACCCGCCACGCAGCGCAAAGGGGTACCGATGCTATGATGATGCCCATGTCAGACGGTTGAAGTTCATCATGCGCTCCCGCGATCTTGGCTTTTCATTGGAGGAGATCAGGGGATTGTTGGGATTGGTCGATGATCGGACCCAGACCTGTGCCCAGGTTCAAACTGTTGCCGAGAGCCATCTTCAGGATGTGCAGGAGAAGATCGCCGATCTGAAGCGGATCGAGCACGTCCTGTCAGTGACCGTTGCGCGCTGCACCGGTGATGCTGCCCCGGAATGTGCTGTCATCGACGCGCTTCTCGAAACATAGATGGAAGAGCGATTGTGAGACAACAGAGTGGTTGACCGGAAGCGATCCGTTATTAGCGGATGAGTGAGCGCAAATTGATCGACCACTCTGTGAAACGGATAAATTATAAATGCAGACGGTTCTAATTTACTTCTTAGCGGCGCTGGCCGAAATTGCAGGATGTTTCGCCTTCTGGGCTTGGTTTCGATTGGACAAAAGCGTGTTCTGGTTGATGCCGGGGATGTTGCTTCTCGGGGCATTCGCCTGGCTGTTGACCTTCAGTCCCGCCGATCAGGCAGGACGCGCCTATGCCATTTATGGTGGGGTATACATTGTTTCGTCCCTGCTCTGGCTCTGGGTTGTCGAGGGTCATAGGCCTGACCAGTGGGACGTCATAGGAGCCATCATTTGCCTTGCCGGTGCAAGCGTAATCCTTTGGGCTCCGCGCAGTATGTGAGGATTCTCCTGTGGCAACTTAAGCAGATTCAAACACTGCGCCAACTTGTCTACTTACCTGGCTTAACGATTCAACTGATCAGAAAGCTTCGTATTGAAAGCTGGAACTAAAATTGCGGTGACTGCCAGTTTCACTCACTGACCTCGAAAGCTGCCATTTAAGTGTTCTGCAGCATGTAGAAATTTGGGCTCGGAGCTGCCTTACGCACCGCAGAAAGGATCTCCGATCCATTACCGCTTGAATGTCGGCTGTCGCCTTTGACCTAATCTTACCGCGTAGGTGCAGCGAATGTCGGCAATCCGCCCTTACAACAAGACCTCTCGCTCCTGCGGAACAGATCGAGCGATTGCAGCGAACGGCAGGAAGGTCCGCATTGCGGACAGTGGCCAGCCCATTGGTGAAGGTCCGCTATGCCGCGCTCAACGGTCAAAACTCATCCGTTTTTGTCACCGGCGGAATCCACCGTTTTAGGGCCATAAGTTATGGCAAGAGGTTTGTGTCCGGGAGCCGTCATTGGTGCTCCGCGCGGCGAAAGCTGACTGAGAGCCCATTTTGACGGATTCTGCGCAAGATACGAATGGCGGCTTTTGGAGGGTCAGTCATCGTCCTGACAAAACTGAGAGTTGTTTTTCTAGGAGTTTGTAGCGCCAGGTCTTTTAATATTTTCGCTCAAGCGCCGCGAAGTAACGAAAACGACCAGTTCTCGGCGACCTAAATCCTAGTGACTGTGCGTTTCGCTGACACCCGCCGGTGCCACCAGCCCAAGACCCAAAAGCAAATGCAAAGAGTTCCTGTCATCGCGGCATAGGCAGCAATGGCATGTGGCGCGAGAGAAGGCAGGCCATGGATCAGGAGAGTTCCGTTACCGCCGGGAATAATCGCCGCCGATGCGCCCATGATCATTCCACCAGCAAGGGACCGTAGCAGGCCAACCATTCGTGGACGTTGGAAAGTGAAATGACCATACCTGACAGCTGCAGTCACACCTCCTAAGATAACCGCCACGGCGCTCAATAGCGCAGGCCAGCCACTGGGCAAAAGCGTAGGGTCCACAAGTCGTGCCGCTCGCCCTGACAGGATCGCCATATAGGTCCAGTTCCCTGCGAGGGCATAAAGCAGACCACCAAAAATGCCGACAATCAACATTGATCTGTATGGCCCCATGCGCGCAGACTCAGGCTCACGAAACCCGCGCCACCATCGAGGCACCCGCCGATAAAGCGCGTTTGCAAGGCTTAGCGCCAACGCAACAACGAAAAGTACCGCAAAGAGGTCGGGCGATTCCAGCGGGGACGCCTTGGGCAAGGCATCCTGATTGCTTGCAACTCCGGCGTACTGCACGATCAAAGCACCTGCAACCATGCCAACCACCGTTGCGAGGTAGCGGACCTGTCCACCTGTCAAATGCGCCAGTGTTCCCAAAGCGCAAGCGCCGTTGACCCAGGCACCGACCCCGAAAGCTGCTCCGCCGAGCAGAACGAGACCCGTTACGGGATATCCTGCCGATAGCGTTGCCAGATTGGGCATCGCCCAATGCAGTGGCACAATGATCGCACCGGACCCTGCGGCTGCCACCAGAAACGCGCGAAACCGGGAGGATTTCCCTTCCAGGATCAAAACACGGGTGGCCAGCACGGCGCAGATTGACCCGCGCCGAATGGCGTAGCCAACCAAGAAGGCGCAGGTCAGAATGAAAAGGGCGAGCAACCACGGCACTAGGTTGGCCTCGCCTCAGCCACCTGGTCCGCAGTCGATACAACGCAATGGCGGGTTGGGACCAAATTCGAGGGCTGCTGCCAGATTGCGCAGAGCCGTGCGCAGGCCTTCCTCGATCACCGGATGATAGAAGGGACGTTGCAAGACCTCGGTCACCGTCAGCTTGCTCTCGATGGTCCAGGCCAGTAGATGTGCCAGATGCTCCGCTGCCGGGCCAATGATCTCCGCCCCCAGCAGCCGCCCGGAGTCTCGTTCGCCATAGACCCGCAAGAGACCGACGTTTTTTCCGATGACACGGGCGCGGCCCTGATCTTCGAAAGAGACCTCGCCAAAGTCAAAATCAACGCCCGCCTTTGTCAAAGCCGCGTGGCCTTGGCCGATCACGGCAATCTGCGGGTCCGAAAACACCACACCCAGCGGAGTGCGGCGCGCGCGCCGGTAGACCTCGGGGTAGCGCGCGGCGTTCTCGCCCGCGATGCGGCCTTCATCCGCGGCTTCATGCAGGAGGGGCAGGTCTACAGCCGCGTCTCCGGTCACAAAGATCGAGGACACACCCTCGTTCGAGGATTTTGCGCGCAGCGACATCGGATCAATCTCGGGTGTGCCACGGGCGTCAAGGACAAGCGACGTATTCTCCAAGCCGATCTTGTCCAGATTCGGCTTGCGCCCGGTCGCGGCCAGCAGATAGTCAAACCGTTCTTCGCCCGCATCAGACGGGTCGTTGCGGTTGGTCCACGATACGACCACCTCATCGCCGTCGCGTTTGATCTCTGTATCGGCGTCGAAATGCGCGCTGAACTCTCCGGCGAAGGTCGTGCGCGCATAGGCGACAAGATCCGGGTCGCTGAGCGGGCCAACACCATTGCCAAGGCCAAAGAGATGCACTCGCACGCCAAGCCGTGACAGAGCCTGACCCAACTCTAGCCCGATGACACCAGCCCCGAACACAACCGCCGCGCGGGGAAGGTCTGTCCAGTCGAACACATCGTCGTTGATGATCAAACGATCCCCGGCCGCCTCGAACGGGGGCGGTATGATCGGGCGCGAGCCGGTGGCAACAATCACGGTGCGCGCCGTCAGCCGGGTGCTGTCGGCCAGGGCAAGCGTGTTGTCATTTAGAAATGTAGCGTTCTGTCGGATCAGGTGACGCGAGTCGAAGCCGTTAACCGCTTCGTTGACAAAGCCGACAAAGCGATCCCGCTCGCTTCGGACCCGGTTCATGACGGCAATGCCATCGACTGAGATATCGCCCACATGCACCCCGAATTGTGTCGTGTGGCGTGCCTCATGGACGGCGTCAGCAGCAGCGATCAGCAACTTGGACGGCATGCAGCCAACCCGCGCGCAGGTAGTGCCCAGTGGGCCACCGTCGATTAGTGCCACACGATCGGTCTGTTTGATCGCCTCGCGATAGGCGGCCATGCCTGCCGTGCCCGCGCCCAGAATGGCGACATCTAAATCATAGTCTTGCATTGCTTCGTCCTTTTTTATGGGGGCTTATGCAGTAGTCGCAGGCCGCAACAACGCGTCAAGACCACCGGCGCTGTTCAGCGCGGCAAGGTCATCATAACCGCCGACATGGAAGTCACCGATGAAAATCTGCGGCACGGTTGTGCGGCCACTGGCGCGCGCGATCATCTCGGCGCGTTTGTTATCATCGTTGGATATCTCGAAGTTGGTGAACGTGACGCCTTTGCCGGTCAAGAGTGCCTTGGCTGCCTTACAAAAGGGGCAGTAATCCTTGGTGTAGATAACGATTTGGGGTTTCATGCCTCGTGACCTTGCTTTGAAATTATCGGGGTTACGCCCCGGCCTAAAAAAGACCGGGGCGCACGGTCGTCAGCTTTCGCGAGCGATGCGTTTCAGAGCATCTCCGGCAAGGAAGACAGCAGCCGCCAGCAGCACAATGTCCTTGAGTAGGAACTGGCCGGGAACAACGGACAGTGCCGGGAAGCCGCCAAGACTTGGCTCGGTCACAGGCGCTGTGAACAGGAAGCTGGCTGTAACGAGGAAGGTGACAACCGCACCAAGCGCGCCAAGCAGGGCCGCCTTGGGGAACTTCGCCCCTGCGATGATCAGCGCGGCAACGGCGATCTCGGTCGCGCCGATCAGGTTGGACGCGCCTTGCAGGCTGAACACGCTATACAGCCAGCTGGTCAGCGGACTTGAGGCGACCAACCCTTCGATAGCTCCGGCTTCGTAGGCGGTGAATTTCATCGCCCCGATCCAGCCCAGAACAGTCGCTGTGGTGAAGCGAAGGCCCTGAACACCCGCGTTACTGATGCTGTCGCCGAGCGCGTTCAGTTCTTCCGAGGCGTTCGCGGGGGAGTAAGTTGTGTCGGACATGTTGGATCTCCTTTGTTGACCAATCGGTCTTTAATTAGGTATAAGTGTGCGGCGTCTTTGCCTATGACGCAGAATTAGCAATTAGAGACCGATTGGTCAACAATTGTTTTTTCACACCTAAGCGAGGAATATTACAGATGCAGCAACCCGGACGACCACGCGAGTTCGATCCCGATGAAACGCTTTCGAAAATTATGCGGCTGTTTTGGGAAAACGGATATGAAGCGACCGGCCTGAGCGAGATTACTTCGGTGACAGGCCTTGGCAAGGCGAGCCTTTACAAAGCGTTTGGCAACAAGCAGTCGATGTATCTCAAGGCTCTGAAACACTATGAAGGCTTGATGGTCGATGCGGCGGTGGCCGTGCTTTGCTCCAAAGACCTAGCTCCACTTGAACGAATTGACGCATTCCTGTCCTCACCGATCATCGCGGTGCGCGACTACAATGACCTGCGCGGTTGCTTCCTGTGCAATGCCGCCGCGGATCGCGCATCCCACGACAATGAAACGCGCGCGCTAGTCCAGAAAGGCTATGACAAGATGCGCAAGAGCATCGTTGGATCACTGTCCGAAGCCTTGCCGCAAATGTCGCCCGAAACCATCGCAGTGCGCGCAGAGATTGTTTTGACGGTTTACTCCGGTCTGCGCGTCATGTCGCGCGCGGGTCAAACCGCTGACCTGATGCTGGCTACAAAAGATCAGGTGATAAAGGAGCTCAAACAGGTAACTCAACTCCAGTAGAATTGAACACACCGAGACGGACGCCCTTGCCCAACAGTGCTAGGGCGTCGCAAAGACTATTTTTGACGCCATTAAATTTCCAAAGCTGCCATTGGCGCAACTGCAGCGAAAGTTCACGCCGTCCCGCACAGCGGACAGTGAACAGGTCATCGGTGAAGGCCCGCTATGCCGCACTCGGCGGTCAAAACTCATGCGTTTTTGTCACCGGCGGAATCCACCGTTTTTGGCGCAACAAAACGAACCCTTTTGCCGGAATTTGGCTGCAAAGTGACCTACCAAGTTGCCCTGTAAATTGCAGATGCCGCACGGTGAACGAAACTCGCGTCGTCGATAGCGTTCAGGTCAGCAGCTAATGCTCGATATCGACGGCCTGCCTCCTAGCATGCGGGCAAGTTCCGAAACAGAAATCCCAGCCATCTCACGGAAGTGGGCGGCCTTCGGAAACAAGCTCAAGTCATGCTTTGTAGCCATTACTCGCCCTCGACCAACGCTGACGTCATATACTGGCAATTACAGTCGCAGAATGCTCAAAATTTTTCAATCAAATTAGGGCCTGTGGACATTCAGGATTCCCATCCGGCCTAATTTCTGATTCAAACTTCCAAAATGGAGGTTTGAATGAACGAGCAACGGTTTGTAGTGTCGGACATGTTGTGGCAGCGGCTTGAACCACATCTTCCGGGTAAGGTCAGCGATGCTGGAGCCACTGCAAAGGACAACCGCCTGTTTCTGGAAGCGGTCTTCTGGCGGGTGCGCACCGGGTCGCCGTGGCGCGACCTGCCGCCCACCTTTGGCCATTGGAACAGTCAGTTCCGACGGTTTCGCCGATGGGCCGAGGCGGGCGTATTCGATAATCTTTTCAATGCCATGAGCAAAGACCCAGACCTCGAATATGCACTGATTGACGGTACGATAGTTCAGGTTCACCAAAAGGCAACCGGCGCAAAAGGGGGACTCAACATCAGGCCATTGGGCGTTCGCGCGGCGGGCTGACGACGAAAATCGTGGCGTTGGTGGATGGGCTCGGAAATCTGGTGCGCTTCTTGCTGCTGCCCGGGCAAGCGCATGACATGAAAGGTGTCGCGCCGTTGATCAAAGGTGTTTCATTTGACGCACTGCTTGCGGACAAGGCGTTCGATGCGGACTGGCTCTTACAAGACCTCGACGCGCGCGGCGCTACAGCTGTGATCCCTCCCAAAGCCAACCGTAAAATACAACGCGATTTTGACGCGGAAATCTACAAATGGCGGCATCTGGTGGAGAATTACTTCGCAAAGGTCAAGGAATTCAGAGCTATAGCCACTCGGTACGATAAAACGGATTGTAGCTATGCCGCTTGCTGGAACTTGGCCGCAACACTGATTGCATCAAAGTGAATGTCCACAGGCCCTAGTCTATTATACTATTTTCTCGGTGCGGCTTGCTGAGTACGTCTTTCAGGCGCACATTCACATAGCTGCTGTCAAATAGCCGCAGCGATTTGTTGCATGTGGCCAAGAATTTCTTCGATACGAGGATTCCCAATCGGTTGGTGGTGCTTCGACTTCAGATAAACACCGGGAGTATGGATGGCGTTTTGAGCGCGGTGTAGGCCGGTGCCGTGCAAGGCGCCATGGGACACTGCTCCTTGCAGAGCCACCTTCGATCTCTCGCTGTCATGAGCGATATGGTTTCGAAGGGCAATCCAAAGATTGATGATGGCCATCTGCTGCCCGGTGAGGGCGGATATGCCCGCCATGTTGGCTGTGGTGATCCATCGCTTCACACCTTTCTTCAGAGCTTGAGCATTGCTGAACGTGATGTTGTTCCCGTTGTTGTCGATGAGCGAGATGATCGTCGCTCGATCAATGCTGGTTGGAGCCTTGTACGGGGCATATCGGTTCAAGATTTGCTTTTGCTTGTCCGTTAAGTCTTGGTTGAGAGCGTGTTGCAGGTGAATAGCAAACTGGCTGGGATCGCGGTTGATGTAGGCCACGATTAAGTCGCTCAAAAAGCTCTCCCACAACGTGGCGGCCGAAATCATCGTTGACGCACTCAAGCGAGTAACATCTGCGGCGGAATGCAATGAAGCGTTGACGGTGTGGTAGAATGCAATCGCTTCCGTCAGTTGCGCATCGAAGGAGGCACGTACGCGAGCGGGGTCCATTGTGCGCAAATTTTCTCTCCCTATGAATTCTAGAAAAGTTACCAGCTTGTGCCGACACGGATTGTCCCTACACTCTGCAGGCTATGGATGATGCAAATTTTTTCAAGCTTCGCAAATCAGGAAAGACCTATATTTCCAAGGTCTTCAAGTTCGATAAAAGACACGTAGAGCGCTTCCGGCATGTACGAATGGTCATGGAAGGATCGGACAGTCTTCATTTCGGAGAAATTGAAGGTGCGATGTGTTTGCGACTGACGGGAGAAAAGCGAAAGACGCAGGTTACGGCTTTGGTGTCGCAGGATGATCAGCAGGTGCGACGAGTATCGTTGCAGACCTATCAGTCTCGGAAAAATGACTGGATACAGGGTTACGAGGAGAACGAGTTTACCTTCCGTGGGGACGAACTCAAACGGCTTTTGGCCTTCCTTCACCAAGTCAAGTTTGTGGACCTTTCCAACGAAGAAAACTTCCAGATTGAGGACATCTCTCAGGGAGAAGGCCCGAAGGCCATCATTGACGCCTCTGAGCGAGGTGTTGTCGAGCAGGTACGAAAGATGGATACCGGACAGCGCGAAGCTGTTCTGGAAGCATTACGCGGCTCTCTAACATCAGATGAAGTCAATCTACTGCTCGGACGCCGACAGGGGCTGCAGGTGTTCACGGATCGTCTGAAAGCTGGTGATTGGGCGGAAACAGATTGGCAGGATTTTTTCGAGCGCGAACAGTGGGTTTTTGGATACGGACTCGATTACCGTATCATGCGCCAATTCGGGCGCGAGATGGTAGTTGGAAGCGGTGGCGGGACTGATAACCGGAACAAGCCGATTGTTGATTTCCTCGGTACGTTCACAGACTACACGGTCCTTGTCGAGATTAAGCGACCTGACACCAAGATTTTCAAACCGTCGAAGGGAGGCCGGGCCGGGACATGGGAATTCAGTACAGATTTCACAAGCGCGGTATCACAGATCATCCAACAGAAGGCGGAGTGGTTGTCATTTGCTCAGAGCGGTGACCACTGGAACAAGGACGGAGACAAGCTTGCAGCTCGGACACGAAATGCCAAATCAGTGCTAATCATTGGCTCCCGGAAGGAATTTACCAAAGATGAATGCGAGGCACAGATCATGCGCGATACGTTCGAGCTGTTTCGGCGCGAATGCCGCACAATCGACATCCTAACATTTGACGAACTGCACGAGCGAGCAGCGTTCATACTGCGTAGCGATTGATTAAGTGAAGTATGAAGCTGACTTTGTGTCCAAGGACTCACAACCGTAGTGCATCCGCCCCTTGGGGCGTCCGCGCGAAGCGCCGGGCCTGTCGGCGGGTGGCCTTCAGGTTGCCCCCCGACAGGTCACCCTGAAACCGCCCACCACCTGGATCACGCCAGAACGCAAAAGCCCCCGCCTGTTGACGGGGGCCTCGATCATTGCGGCGGCGCGGGCTGTTACTCGGCGACCATCCGGTCGGCCTGCGCGGTGCGCTCCATGATATAATCCACGGCTTTCTGCGCCTCAGACGCGGCGCGGAAAATCGCGCGGCTGTCTTCCTTCATCGCCTCCAACCATCCTTCGACATATGCGGCGCTCTGGTCGAATTCAGGCTCTACCCCAATCTGCGCGCAAAGCATGCAGTTGCCAATCTCCGCGACCAGTTCCTCGAACGCGTAGGCCTTGCGGTCGTTGAACCGGCCCAAACGGTCCAGCCGCTTCCTCGCGCCTGTCCAGTGGATTGTCTCGTGGGCCAAGGTGCCAAAATATCCTGCGGCTCGGTAAAATGTGCCTATCGGCGGCATGTGGATGCGGTCGGTCTTGGTGTTGTAGTAGGCGCGCGGCTCCTCGGTCACGTCGATCTGCGCGCCGGTCGCGGCAAAGAATGCCTCCAGCTCGGGATCGGCTGACCTGCCACGGAACTCTCATCCAGCTGTGACTTGAGCCCGATTGATGTTTACGCCGATTGGCGCAGGTTGAGCAATCGCCCGACACGCGGAGCTTTCATCTCGCGTAGCGGGGCGGGCGATCGCGGTGGTCAGGGTCCGCGCGTAGTCGGCCGGGGTCTGGTAATTCAAGGCCGAATGCGGGCGTTCGGTGTTGTAGTCGGCGGCCCATGCGGGGATCACGACGCGGGCATGTGCCAGGTTGCGGAACATGGTCTCGTTAAGTAGCTCGTCGCGCATCCGCCCGTTAAAGCTTTCGACGAAGCCGTTCTGCATGGGCTTGCCCGGCGCGATGTAGTGCCATTCGATCCGGTGCTCGGAACGCCAGCGCAGGATCGCGTTACTGGTTAGTTCGGTCCCATTATCGCTGACAATCATGCCAGGCTTTCCGCGCCGCTCGATCAAGGCCGTCAGCTCGCGTGCCACACGCCGTCCCGAAATCGAGGTATCCGGGATTGCCGCTAAGCACTCCCGGGTGACATCGTCGACCACGTTGAGCACCCGGAAGCGCTGGCCGCTGGCGAATTGGTCGTGGACGAAATCCAATGACCAACGTGCGTTCGGCCGTGCTTCGACCAAGATTGGCGCCCGTGTCCCGACAGCCTTGCGTCGGGCCTTTCGCTTGCGCACCGCCAGCCCTTCCTCGCGGTAAAGCCGATAGATCCGGTTGATACCCGAGGGCTCGCCCTCGCGGCGCAGCAGCACGAAGAGCCGCCGATAACCGAACCGTCGACGCTCGTTGGCCAGATCCCGCAACCGACCGCGTAGAACCGTGTCCGGCGCACGCTTAGCCTGGTAGCGGACCATCTTGCGGTCCGCCCCGGCAATCCGGCACGCCCGCCGTTCCGATAGCCCGAGAAGGGCCTTCAGATGCGCGACCGCCTCGCGCTTCACGGCAGGCGTCACCACTTTTTTGAAACCAGTTCCTTCATTGCAGCCAGATCGAGCATCTGCTCGGCCAGCAGCTTCTTCAGCTTGGCGTTCTCATCCTCAAGCGTCTTCAGCCGCTTGGCCTCAGACACCGTCATGCCGCCGAATTTGGCCTTCCAGTTATAAAAGGTGCCTTCCGACATGCCGTGCTTGCGGCACAAGTCCGCGCATTTTGCGCCTGCTTCGTGCTCGCCAAGGATGCCGATGATCTGTTCGTCCGTGAATCTCGTTCGCTTCATTGTCCGTCCTCAAGTTGGGCCGGACTCTAATCGACGGTGGAGGAAAAATCCCGTGGCAGGTCACGGCCACGGTGCCAAGATCACGGGGCGGATCGGGCAGGATGTAGAATTCTTCGGGCAAACCCTCGATCTGATCGGCATTGAACACGCGGTAGGCCTTGGCATAGGGGATCTTACGTTCCTCGCCGTTCTCGTCTTCGCGCTCGACGGTGCCGTATTTCACGACCGTGGCGGATTTCTCGCCCTTGCGGACATGGCCTCCAAGCTGTTTGGCCTGATTGAACGTCATCCAGCGTGCTGAGCTGTAGTCCTTAGCCATCGCCGTGGTCCAAAGCATCAGAATATTTATGCCCCGATAGGCTTCGCCATTGAACCGTTCCGGCAAGCTGACCCCTCCTCCTCCGCCGGTCCACGGCTTGCGCCAAGGCGGCGTCCCCGCCTCGATCTGCGCGATGATCTGATTGGTGACATGGGAATAAACGTCAAACTTCTCTGCGGTCATTTGTGACCCTCCTTAGAGTGACGCGGGCCGGGTCTCTTTCCCTTTCCGCCGATGGGCGGGCCTTCCTGTTCTGATCTTTGGAATGCCCATGCATTCCGAAGGGCAGAGCAGGTAAGGGCAAAGCCCGTCCTGCGGCCTGGCGGGGCCGTGACAACCGGGTGGAGGGCGTGAATTTGGGAGGGAACCGCGCGCCTGCGCGTGGGAGGAACCGGAATTCTCGACCGGAACCGACGCCTTGGGGCGGCGCTTGCCGGTTTTCTCGGACCTGCCGGGATGGCAGGCGGATCAACAGGATATGGAAACTGTCAGGGTTGGGGCGAGCGGGCGTCAGCCCGTCGATCCCCAGCCCTGTCTATCACGCAAAGCGAGACCGGCACACTGCCGGGATCACCGAGTTATATCGATTTTATTGGCTGGAACTGAAACGAAGAGCGGTCATAATATTTCCAAAGTCTTAGGGTACTGATCCTGCACGGGAGTTTCATATGACAGCCGATGTACTGGGGCCAGACAACGCATTTTGGATTGATGGCGAATGGCTTGGCTGGGATAGCATTATCGATCCAGAAGAAACCAAATTCAGCCGCCTCGCTGAACTTGAGCGCGAGGCCGAACTGCGCCTCAAATATCCGAACGCTGATCCAACTTTGGTTCCATACTTTCAGGACCTTTTGACGCTTGCAGAGGCCTATTTCTGTGACACTGGACAGCACCTCAACGTTTACGGCGATATAGGTGAGCTTTTCGGTGCGATCATGTATGGGATCAAACTTCACAAGAACCATGCCCAAGGCTCCGATGGTAGATTGGGAAACGACTTCGTTGAAATCAAAACAATCTCGCCGATCAACAGCAAAGAAAAAACCAGTGTGCGTCTCGACAGGCACTTCAGCAAATTGCTCATCGTGAAGATAGACGACAACTTTGGAGTTTCGGGACGTCTCGTGAAGCGGGCCAACTTGCCCAAAAGAGCGGGCAACAATCTCCGGCTATCATGGGCAAACATGCCCGGCGCTAACTGATCCCGCAATTTCTTACATGATCGGCTAGGTCTTTCCATCGAACGGAATGACACACCCGCCATCGTCGCAGCCGGGAACGTTCTCAAAATGCACGCCGTTCCAATAATATACTATTGAACGCCTTACTGGATTCCGCCACAAAGAGACTATCTCTCCTTTTCTCAGTGCATGCGATGAACCAGACGACTGACCTCGAACTAAACGTGACCACCGAACAAGGCCTTCGGGCGCTTGCCGAGGAGGGACACACAGTCGAAGTGCTGTGCAAAGCCGATCCTGAACGCAAGGGACCAAGCTGGTACGGCATGTGGATCATGCGAACGGTCGGAAACGACGGTCAGGAGAAAATCCTCGTCACTGCCAGAACGCGCGTGACGCAAAATGCGATCAGGGTGCGCGAGTTCAAGACGGCAACTGGAGTTATATCGTTCCTCGTCGGCATTGGGTTCGCACAGGCGAGCATTCCTATGAAAAACGGGGAAACGACTTCTCATCGTCTCGTCAGTAACTGAGGCCTGAATCGCGGTCGATGTCCCTATCCTTCTCGACCTCCTGATCGTTTTCCTGTTCGCGCTCGTCCTCGATCTCCAGCTTCTCACGCGACTTGTTCAGCACGTCCTTCAACCGCTCGTTGACGGACGGCTTGCGCGCCTCGCGCCCGGCGTCCTCGCCCAGATCATACTCGCTGTGACCATCCAGCTTGTGAACCGCGGCTTGGCCGTCACGCCCGGCGTCCTTCTCCATGATTTCCTTCAGACGCTCCCGCGCATAATTGCGACCTTCCGGCTTCGGCGTGTCATCCTGGTCCCGTGACCGGCCCACAACCTGCGACAACCGCTCCCGGATATCATCTGACGTGCGCCCGATGCGATCTTTCGCGGTCGCGGCCCTGAGCGCCGCCAGACCGGCGGAAACACGGCCCTGCCCCGCCTCGCGCTCAATGCCGTAGGTCTCCCGCGCGATATCCAGCCGCTCACGCATTTCGCGGAAGGCGGCGCGGGCCTGGCGGGCGGCATGGACCACGGCCCCGCGCTCGGTGACCGGGACGTATTCCCGGCCCTGACGCTCGGCCACAGCTTTCGCGCGCCGCTCCATGGAATTGGCCGCTGGCCCCAGCTTCAGCTCGGGGTCGCGGTCCAGTTCCTCGGCCTTCAGCTTGTCCCCACGATCCAGCGCCGTCTCGCGCTGCTTCTCAAGCGACCGGTGATCGACACGCTCGACTTCCCCGACACGCTCCAGCGCGCGGTTCTGCAATTCGGCCCATAGGCCACGCATCTGCTCGATCTCGACGCCGCCGGTCTTTGCGGAATCGAGAACGCGCGTCTTGGCGGTGAAACCCCCGGCTTCAAGCCTGCGGGTGGAGGTCAGAACATGGGCGTGGTGATTGCGCTGATCGCCTTCACGGTGCGGCGAATGGATCGCCACATCGACGGCCACACCGTAGCGGCTGACCAGCTCCTGGGCGAAGTCGCGGGTGATCTGCGAGCGGTCCTCGGCGCTGATCTCGGACGGCAGGGCCAGCTCCCACTCGCGGGCGGTGACAGAGTTGCGGCGGGTCTCGGAAGCCTCGACCTCGTTCCAAAGGCGGGACCGGTCCGTGGCCCAGTCCGGGGCGTCCTTCGGGGTCAGGATGAAGGTCTCCTCAATGCCCTGCTTGCGGGTGTAATCGTGGACACGGCCTTCGCGCTGGCACTCGATGCGCTCCCCGACACGGTACGCGGCTGCCGCCGTAGCGGAGCGTCCGGCGCTGCGTTTGATCGTCTTTACGGAGAGGTGGTAGCTGGCCATGCGCCCTCCCCTCGCCAGTGATGCGGGCACGCCCGAGCGCCGCTGTTGACCCCGGCCCATGCCCCGACATGGGCCGCCGGGTCAGCCGTCTTTTCTCCGCAAGAGTGCGTCCGGAACCGGCGCGGTCTGATGGGAAAAGACAGCACGCCCGAAGTGAGCCTCTGGCTCTCTGAGGCGTGGGCTTGCCAGTGATCTGTCCCCAAATCCCCAGCCTCATGGGGGGCAAGATATGGGGACAGATCACTGGCGGTTTGCCGTGGGCAAACCCGGTTCGTGTCAGCACCGTCAGGTCCGACGACGCGAACCTCCCACAAGGGAGACGCCAGCGGCAGACCGGCCCCCACCGTGGGGCATCGGGCGAGACGCTGGCGCGACCTTGCGGGACGCGATCCAACCGCTGAGGTTGGGCTGGGATGGTTTGGAAGGGG
>NZ_CP151534.1:0-290957 GCF_045586035.1 Sulfitobacter sp. PM12 | reverse complement strand
CTATCTACTCGCGTTTTTAAGCCTCGAATTTCGAATAACGCGAATTCGGCAATTTGGCAAAACCTAATTTTCCCGAAATTCGCGCGCCGTTCCTGAAAAACGGGTTTATTTCGCTGCGGTTAACGCGGGGCAAAGAGATTTTGGTGACAGGCAAGGGGCATATGACGCTGTTTTGGTGACAGCCATCCCCTGATATGGTGACACCTAAGCGTCCCCCTTAACCTATTAACCTTTACCAAATTGAATTTGGATTAAGGAAAAGGGTAATTCCTGTTTTTCCCAGCGGGTTGACAGAAGACGGGATTTAGAGCTTTGTAGAAAGCATAAACGGAATCGGCTCAAAGAAGCTGACCGATAAAAATAAGACGATACATCGAGTAGGCAAAACCATGAACCCATTGCGGCTGACCGGCCCTGAAGCCGGGGTGATCAAGTACGACCTTTTGACCGCTTTGAGCGTGGCGGGGTTGAACGGATCACCGACCTTGCAGACCTCGTTGATGCGGCTGATCGCGGCGGTGACCTCGCGGTATAATTGGCGCGCTGACGAGCTGAGCGTGGGCCAGCGGGATCTGGCGCGGATGTGGTCGGTGAATGAACGCACGGTGAAACGCGAGATCAAACGGCTGACGGATGCCCAGCTGTTGATTTGTACGCGCGGCGGCGTGCGGGGCAGGGTGGCGGCCTATCGGTTGAACTATGCGCAGATCGCGCGGCTGTCAGAGCCGTGCTGGCCGCTGGTCGGGCCGGATTACGATGCGCGGATGAAAGAGCGGTATCGCAGCGAAACCCCGGTCAAGGTGGTACAACTGGCCGATTATGCGAAACCCGAGGCATCAGAGCCCGCGCAGGGCGGGCCGGGTACGTGGCAACGCGCGATGGTGAACCTATCGCGGGAGAACGCGGATCAGTTCAAGGCGTGGTTCTCGCAGCTTGAATATGTGGCGTTCGAAGGGGGCGTGCTGGAACTGCGCACCCCGAGCAAATTCGCGCAACGCTATATAGAGACGCATCTTCTGCGCCCGCTTGTCGCGGCGGTGGAGGCAGAGTTGGGGCCGGTGACGCGGATCGAATTTAGGGCCTAGAAACTGCCGCTGATGGCGCGGGCGGCTTCTTGGGCGATGGGGGCCGCGCGGCGGGCGAAGTCTTCGGCGCTCCATTCAGAAAGCGATCCGGCGATGTGGATTGCCCCCAAGGGACGGCCCTGACGGTTGACGACGGGCACACCAATGGCGACTTCGCCCAAGACGAATTCATTCTGGACCTGCGCAAATCCGTCTCTACGGGCCTGTTCGAGACTGTTCATGATGCTGTCGGGGTCCACGTTGGTGTAAGAGGTATAGCTGTGCAGCGGGAAGCGATTGATGATCTCGCGCGCTTCTTCCGGGGGCAGGGCGCAGAGGGTCGCGCGGCCGCCGGCGGTGCAATAGGTCGGGACGCTATGGCCCACAAGCGTGGCGTAAAACGTTTCGCGTTTGCTTTGCATGCGCAGGGCATAGATCACGCGGGTTTCATCATAGAGGCTAAAGTCGATCCGTTCGGCGATGGATTTGCGCATCTCGAGGATAACGGGGGTGGCGACCTGCACCACGGGGTCCAGACGCAGGGTGTCGTGGGTGTGGTCAAGCAAGCGCAGTCCGGGCAGGTAGCCGCGGTCATCGGGGCTGCGCCGGATGTGCCCCAATGTCATGAGCGTATGCACAAGACGTTGCGCGGCAGATCGGTCGATCTCTGCCTTCGTGGCGATGTCTGACAGGCTGAGCGGGCCGTCGGCCTCGTGAAACGCGCTGAGCACGTGAATGGCGCGGGCGGCAGAGCGCACAAAGAGCCTATCGGCATCTGCCTGAAAATTAGACGCGACAGAGGAATGTGGTCGTTTGGGGTCAGGCATTGAGCGCTCCGGGTTGACGCGAGGATAGGTCAGTGCCTAGCATCGTATGGCAATACAGCCGTATCGCCAAGCAATACATTCAGTTTTGTGAAGCGATACATCATTTAAAGGTGGGTTCCCCGATGCGCGTCGCCATGGCCGGATTTCTTCATGAAACCAATACCTTTGCGCCCGAGCCTGCGGATATGGCGGCCTTCAAGGCCGGTGGCGGTTATGTCCCCATGGTGGGTGGCCCCGCGATGATCGACGCCTTTCAGGACGTGAACCTTGGCATGACCGGCGCGTTGAAGGTCGCGGGGGATTCGGGTTGGGATGTGGTGCCTGTTCTTTGGGCGGGAGCTATTCCATCGGCACCTGTGACGCAGGATGCGTTCGACACTATTCTGGGTGAAATTCTGGACGGGCTACGTGCCGCAGGGCCGTTGGATGGCGTGTTTCTGGACTTGCACGGCGCGATGGTGGCGACGCATCACGATGACGGTGAAGGAGAGATCGCCCGTCAGGTGCGCGCATTGGTGGGGCCGGATGTGCCGATTGCCGCCGCATTGGACCTGCATGGCAATATCTCGGAAGAGTTTGTGAACACGGTGGATGTGCTGGCGGGATTCCGGACCTATCCGCATATCGACATGGCCGATACCGGTGCCGCAGCGGCGCGGTTGCTGGATCATGTGATGCAGACCGGCAGGCGCCCGGCCAAAGCGTTCCGTCGCATGTCCTATCTGGTGCCGATCCCGTTTCAGACGACGGATATGCAGCCCGCAAAGGGATTGTATGAAAACCTGACAGAGGTTGAGGCGCAAGGCGCACTGTCGGCGTCGCTGTTCATGGGCTTTCCGGCGGCGGATATTGCCGATTGTGGCCCCACGGCGGTGGCCTATGCCGAGACACAAGCGGCGGCGGATGCCGCAGCAGATGCGGTGGCGGATGCCTATGCCGCTGCCGAATCCGAGTTCGACAATGATACTTTTACCCCCGACGCGGCGGTTGCCTATGCGGTGCGCGCGGCAAAAGGGGCAGGGCAGGGGCCTGTGGTGATTGCCGATACCCAAGACAATCCCGGTGCGGGTGGGGTCTCTGCCACGACGGGGATGTTGCGGGCCTTGATCGATGCTGATGCCCAAGACGCGGCGATCGGGCTGATCGTAGACCCGCATTCCGCCGCCCAAGCCCACGAGCTGGGGGAGGGCGCGCGCGCCGTGTTCCGCATTGGCGGGCACCCCGGTCTGCCCGACGATAGCCCCGTCGAGGTCGAGGCCGTTGTCGAGATGCTGTCGGAGGGCAAAGTGAAAGCCACCGGCCCCTATTACGGTGGGACGATGCTGGATCTGGGGCCCTCGGCCTGTTTGCGCATTGGCGGCGTGCGGGTGGCCGTCACAACGCGGATTGCGCAGATGGCTGACCGCGAGATGTTCCGCTTTGTCGGGATCGCACCAGAGACGCAGAAAATCCTTGTCGTCAAAAGCTCTACCCATTTTCGGGCCGATTTCACCCCGAGTGCGCGCGAGATTATTGTTGCGCGTGCCCCCGGCCCCATGCCGTTCGACCCCGCAGACCTGCCCTTTACGCGGTTGCGTGAGGGGTTGCGGCTTTCTCCTAACGGTCCCGTTTTCGGGGCCGCGCGTGCGGCTGCTGCACGCCCCGATACCGGCGGATCAACCGGCGGTGTCCAAATATAACAATGACCACAACCAACATGGGAAATTGATATGCTGACTTTACGACCCACATTGAAACAAAGCCGGGGGCTGGCCGCGTCGCTGATGACCACGGCTGCGCTGCTGGTGCCTGCCGCGAGCTTCGCGCAGGAAGAAACCACGATCACGGCGGTCATGCACTCGGGCCTGCGGGTGCTGGATCCGGTGATTACCACGGCGCACATCACACGTGACCACGCCTATATGATCTATGACGTGCTGACGGCGGTGGACGAGAATTTCACCCCGCAGCCGCAGATGGCAAGCTGGGAGACATCCGACGACGGGCTGGTCTATACGTTCACCCTGCGCGACGGGCTGGTGTTCCACGATGGCGCGCCTGTGACCGGCGCCGATGTTGTTGCCTCTCTGACCCGTTGGGGCAAGCGCGACAGCGGCGGGCAGTTGATCTTTGACGTGACCGAAAGCCTTGAGGCGAGCGATGACAAGACCGTTGTCTGGACGCTGACCAAGCCCTTTGGCCCGCTGATCGACGTGATTTCCAAGCAATCCGCGGTGCCGCCGTTCATCATGCCGGCGCGTGTTGCCGAAACCTCTGCCGATGAGACGATCACGGAATACATCGGCTCCGGCCCGTTTGTGTTCGATCAGGACGCCTATGAGCCCGGCGTGTCGGTGACCTATGAAAAGTTCGACGACTATGTG
Source organism: Sulfitobacter sp. PM12 (assembly GCF_045586035.1). Taxonomy (NCBI): domain Bacteria; kingdom Pseudomonadati; phylum Pseudomonadota; class Alphaproteobacteria; order Rhodobacterales; family Roseobacteraceae; genus Sulfitobacter; species Sulfitobacter sp. PM12. Next base: position 286,703 of record NZ_CP151534.1, on the reverse strand, counting down.
CCGCGCGACGAGCCCGCATCCTGGATGGCGGGCGGCAAGGTCGTCAACGTGGACAAGGTGGTCTGGACCACGATGCCCGATGCGCTGACCGCGCTGAATGCGCTTTCGGCGGGCGAGATCGACTATCTTGAGCAGGTCCAGATCGACCTGATGCCGATCCTGTCGGGCAACGAGGATGTCGTCGTCGAGAAACGCGATGATCTGGGCTATGTCACCATCGGGCGTCCGAACTTCTTGCACGCACCGTTTGACAACAAGCTGGTGCGTCAGGCGGCGATGGCGGCGCTGGATCAGGAATCCATGCTGGCGACGATGCAGGGTGATCCTGAATACTACAAAGTCTGTGGCGCGATCTTTGGCTGCTCGACCCCCTTGGGGGACGAGGCGGGATCAGACTTGCTGACCGGTGGCGCGAATACCGAGCGTGCCAAGGAGCTGCTGGAAGAAGCGGGTTATGACGGGACGCCGATTGTCCTGATGGCCCCGACCGATGTGATCAGCCTGAACAACCAGCCTGTGGTTGCAGCCCAAGCGCTGCGCGAGGCGGGGTTTGAGGTCGATATGCAGTCGATGGACTGGCAGTCGGTCGTGCAACGCCGCGCACAGCAGTCGCCGGTGGCCGAGGGCGGGTGGAACCTGTTCTTCACCAACTGGATGGTGCCCGAAGTCTCTGACCCGCTGGTCAACGTGATGTTGAACGGTCGTGGCGATGATGGCTGGTTCGGCTGGCCCGATGACCCCGAGATCGAAGCCATGCGGACCGAGTATGTCTCGGCCAGCGACGACGCGACCAAGAAAGAGATCGCGACGCGTATTCAAGAGCATGTGATGGACAATGTGAACTATCTGATGATGGGCGAATACATCATCCCGCAGGCGCGTCGGTCCAACATCGAAGACATGATCCCGTCGCCGGTGCCGGTGTTCTGGAACATGACCAAAGCGGCAGAGTGATCTGCCTTGAGAGGCGCGCTGCGATGCGCGCCTCTCACCCCTACGACCGCAAGGAGCCTTCGGCATGTTTTTCTATATCCTCAAGCGCATATTGGCCACGATACCGGTGATGGTGATCGTTGCGATTTTTGTGTTTCTCTTGCTGCGGCTGACGCCCGGTGATCCTGCCGCGATCCTTGCTGGTGATGCTGCCACCCCTGCGCAGCTTGAACGTATCCGTGACAGTCTGGGGTTGAACGACCCGCTGTTGGTGCAGTTCGGCACATGGATGGGCCAGCTGTTGCGCGGTGATCTGGGCACATCGCTGCTGTCGAATACCTCGGTTGCGGGGATGATCGGTGACCGTTTGGGGCCGACGTTGAATATCGCGCTGATGACGATTGTGATCTCGGTCGCTTTGGCCGTGCCGATGGGGGTGATTGCCGCCTGGCGGCACCGGTCCTGGGTGGATTTCCTTGTGATGTCATTTTCGGTGCTCGGCTTTTCCGTACCGGTCTTTGTCATCGGCTATATCCTGATCCAGATTTTCGCCATCGACCTGAAATGGGTGCCGGTGCAGGGCTATAAATCGCCAACCGATGGCATCGGACCGTTCTTTAGCCGTGCGATCCTGCCGTCGCTGACGCTGGCTACGATCTATATCGCGTTGATTGCGCGGATGACGCGGGCGTCGATGCTTGAGGTTCTGGGCGAGGATTATATCCGCACCGCCCGTGCCAAGGGGGTGCGCGAGAATGTCGTGCTGTTCCGCCATGCGCTGCGCAATGCGGCGGTGCCGATCCTGACCATCATCGGCACGGGGTTCGCGCTGCTGATCTCGGGCGTGGTGGTGACAGAAAGCGTGTTCAACATCCCCGGGATCGGGCGGCTGACAGTCGATGCCATTCTGGCGCGCGACTATCCGGTTATTCAGGCGATGATCCTGCTGACCGCGGGCATCTATGTGACGGTCAACCTGTTGATCGACATTTCCTATTCATTCTTCGATCCAAGGATCCGGTACTGATATGACGCAGATCCCAAGCTCTCGGCACAGCGCCTTTCAAGTTGTGACCGGTTTATTCTCTGTCCCCAAAGCGATGCGGATCGGTGTCGGTCCGACGATTGCGGCGGTGATCCTTGTGGCGATTGTCCTCGCGGCGGTGCTGGCCCCTTACTATGTGCCCTATGACCCGCTTGAGATGAATGCGATGGCGCGGCTGAAGCCGCCGTCGGATGACTTCTTGCTGGGCACGGACCCTTACGGCCGCGATATCTTTAGCCGCGTCGTGACGGGGGGGCGCGTGTCGTTGCTGATCGGTGTCGGGGCGGCGGTGGTCAGCGTGGCCGTGGGGCTGCTGATTGGTCTGGTCGCGGGGTATTTCCGGCTGGCCGACAGTATCATCATGCGGATCATGGACAGCCTGATGGCGATCCCCGCGATCCTGCTGGCGATTGCGCTGGTCGCGCTGAACGGGCCGAGCGTGACATCGGTGATCATCGCGATCACCGTGCCGGAGGTGCCCCGCGTTGTGCGGCTGGTCCGGTCGGTGGTGCTGACCGCGCGTGAAGAACCCTATGTCGAGGCGGCGATCGCGCTTGGATCGTCAATGCCCAAGGTCTTGTTGCAGCATCTGATGCCCAACACCTTTGCGCCGTTGATCGTGCAAGGCACCTATATCTGCGCCTCTGCCATTCTGATCGAGGCGATCCTGAGCTTTCTGGGGGCGGGCGTGTCGACCGAGATCCCCACATGGGGGAATATCATGGCCGAGGGGCGGAGCTATTTCCAGATCAAGCCGGGGCTGATCTTCTGGCCGGGGTTGATGCTGTCGCTATGTATTCTGGCGATCAACCTGTTGGGCGACACGGCCCGCGATATCCTTGATCCACGTATGAAAAAGCGGGAGGTGTGAGATGGAATTCAAGTCCAAAGACTTTACCGATGCCAAACGCGTGCTGAAAATACGCGGGCTGACGGTGGGGCTGGCGGGGCGGCCCAAGGCCGATCCGGTGTTGCGCGGGATCGATCTGGATATCCGCGCGGGCGAGACCCATTGTCTGGTGGGCGAAAGCGGGTCGGGCAAATCTGTCACCTCGCTGACGGCCATGGGGCTGCTGCCCAAGGATGCGCTGGAAATTCAGGGCGGGTCGATTGATCTGGAAGGGATCGAGATCACCCAAGCCAAGCCGGCGCAGATGCGGGCCTTGCGGGCGCGGCGGATCGCGATGATCTTTCAGGAACCGATGACGGCGCTGAACCCTGTTTTGCGGGTGGGCGAGCAGATCGAGGAAGTGCTGAACATGCACAGCGATCTGTCCCGCGCCGAGGCCAAGGCCCGCACCATCGATATGATGGAGCAGGTGCATCTGCCGGATGTGGAACGCATCTATGCCGCTTTCCCGCATCAGCTCTCAGGCGGGCAACGGCAACGGATCATGATCGCCATGGCGTTGATCCTTGACCCTGATCTGTTGATCGCGGACGAGCCGACGACGGCGCTGGATGTGACGACGCAGTTGCAGATCCTCAAGCTGATTTCAGAGATGCAGGAACGCCACGGCACGGCGGTGCTGTTCATCACGCACGACATGGGCGTGGTCGCCGAGATCGCGGATACGGTCAGCGTCATGCAGAAAGGGCGCATTGTTGAAAGCGCGCCGATCCGGCAGCTCTTGACCGCGCCCAAGGAAGATTACACTCGCAAGCTGTTGCAGGCGGTGCCCAACCTTGATCCGCGCGCCCCTCGGGCACCGGCGGAGGCGCGGGATGTGATCACCGTGGACGGGCTAGAGATGACCTATGGCGGGGGCGGTTTCTTTCGCGCCAGCCAAGGGGTGCGGGCGGCGCAGGATGTGAATTTCACCATCCAGCCGGGGCGCACCCTTGGGATCGTGGGCGAAAGCGGGTCGGGGAAATCCACCGTGGCTCGCGCCATCATGCGGCTGATCGACCCTACGGCGGGAAAGGTGACCGTTGCCGGGACCGAGATCGCGCAGTTGTCGCGCCGTCAGTTGCAGCCGCATCGCAAGCATTTCCAGATCGTGTTTCAAGACCCATATCGGTCGCTGAACCCGCGCTGGACCGTGGCGCGCAGCCTGTGCGAGGGGCCGATCAACTTTGGCACCAGCCGCGCCGATGCGATGGAACACGCCGCCGAGCTGATGGAGCTGGTGGACCTGCCGCGCGATGCGCTGGACCGCTATCCGCATCAGTTCTCTGGCGGGCAGCGCCAACGGATCGCCATCGCGCGCGCCGTTGCGATGAAGCCCGATCTGCTGGTCGCGGATGAGGCCGTGTCGGCGCTGGATGTCAGCGTGCAGGCGCAGGTGCTTGACCTGCTGGATGACGTGCAGGAAAAATTCGGCATCGCCATGCTGTTCATCACCCATGACTTGCGGGTCGCCGCGCAGATTTGCGACGAGGTGCTGGTGATGCAGAAAGGCGTTGTCGTCGAACATGGGCCCGCTGGCGAGGTGCTTGCCGCGCCACGCCACGACTACACCCGCAACCTGATCGAGGCCGCACCCGGCCGGCATTGGGATTTCGCCAACTTCCGTGCGCTGGACCGCACGCCCCCCGTGACAGGAGCCACCCTATGACCACCATTCCAAAGATCGAATCCTTTGCCAGCGATCTGACCGCGATCCGTCAGGATTTCCACGCCCACCCCGAACTGGGGTTCGAAGAGGTGCGGACCTCGGGCATCGTGGCGGCGCAGCTGCGCGCCTATGGGGTGGACGAGGTACACGAGGGCATCGGCGGCACCGGCGTCGTCGGGCTGATCAAGGGGCAGGGGGGTGGCAACCGCCGCGTGGGTCTGCGCGCTGATATGGACGCGCTGCCGATCGAGGAAACCTCGGGCGTGGCCTATGCCTCCACCAATCCGGGGCGGATGCATGCCTGTGGTCACGACGGTCATACCACGATGCTGCTGGGGGCCGCGCGCTATCTGGCCGAGACGCGCGATTTTGATGGCACCGTGGTGCTGATCTTCCAACCCGCCGAGGAAGGTCTGGGCGGTGCGCGCCGCATGATCGCCGAGGGGCTGTTTGAACGCTTCCCCTGTGACGAGATCTACGGGATGCACAACGATCCGAATTCGGAACCCAATGTTGTGTCTGTCACGCCGGGGCCCGCGATGGCGGGGGCGAGCTTTTTCGACATCACGATCAAGGGCACCGGCAGCCACGCCGCCGCGCCGCATCAGTCGAAAGACCCGATCGTTATCGGCTCCGCTTTGGTGCAACAGCTGCAAAGCATCGCCAGCCGCAATATCATCCCTACCAAGCCCATCGTTCTGTCGGTGACCAAGTTCAATGCGGGCTCTGCCTATAACGTGGTGCCCGATACGGCGACGATTGCTGGCACCATTCGCTATTTCCACGACGATGTGTCCCAGCTCGCCGATCAGCGCATCCGCGATATCTGTGCGGGCATGGCGCTGTCTTACGGGGTGGAGATTGATGTGGACCTGCGCAATGTCTTTGACGTGCTGATGAACGACCCCGACCTGACCACCGCCTATGTCGCAGCCGCCGCAGATGTGGTGGGCGCTGACCTGTCGTCAGAATCGACCGAGCAGGCCACCGGATCAGAGGATTTTGCCGATATGCTGAAAGTCGTGCCCGGTGCCTATTGCCGTGTCGGACACGCGGGCAATGTGCCGCTGCATAATCCGGGCTTCGTGCTCGATGACGCGATGCTGCCCGTGGGGGCATCGATCTATGCGCGCATCGTGGAAACACGTCTGCCCAAGGCCTGAAGTTACGCTATCATAAAGAACGTCTGGCGGTGCCGCAGATCACGGCATCGCACTAGGGAGGAGACCCGACATGACCAATCCGCTTGAGCTGCCGTTTGACACGGAAGAGATGATCGCAGGGCTGCGCCCCTGGATTGAAACCGAAAGCCCGACCTTTGACGCGGGGGCCGTGAACCGGATGATGGATCTGGTGCAGCATGATCTGGCGGCCTTGGGTGCGCGGGTTGAACGGATCCCGGGCCGGATGGGGTTTGGCGACAGCGTCCGCGCCACCATGCCCCACCCCCGTGCGGGTGAGGGGGGTATTCTGCTCTTGGGGCATATGGATACGGTCCACCCTGTAGGCACGTTGCAAAAGCTGCCGTTCCGCCGCGAGGGGGGGCTTTGCTATGGCCCGGGGCTGATGGATATGAAGGGCGGGAACTATGTCTTCCTTGATGCGCTGCGCAAATTGCTGGCCGCCGGGGTCGAAACTCCGCTGCCCGTCACCGTGCTGTTCACGCCGGATGAAGAGGTCGGCACACCGTCGACCCGCGCGCTGATCGAGGCCGAGGCCAAGCGCCATAAATATATCCTTGTGCCCGAACCTGCCTGCCCCGACGGCGGCGCGGTGATCGGGCGCTATGCCATCGCGCGGTTTAACCTGCAAACCCGCGGCAAACCCAGCCACGCGGGATGGGCGCTGAAGGATGGCGTGTCGGCGATTGCCGAAATGGCAAAGCATGTCGCCGTGATCGAAGGCATGACCAGCGACGACTGTACCTTCTCGTTGGGGGTGTTCAACGCGGGCCAATGGGTGAACTGCGTCTCTTCGGTCTGCGATGCCGAAGTCCTGTCTATGGCCAAGACCCAGGAACAACTGGATGCGGGCATCGCCAAGATGATGGCCTTGAACGCGGACCAGGGGAATGTGGTGATGGAGGTCACGCGCGGCGTGACCCGCCCCGTGTGGGAACCGGACCAGCCCGGCACGATGGCGATGCTGGGGGTGGCGCAAGAGATCTCGCGCGAGCTGGGGTTCGAGATGACCGGCCAATCGGCAGGCGGCGGATCGGACGGGAACTTTACCGGTTACCTCGGATTGCCCACGCTCGATTCCATCGGGGTCCGGGGGCAGGGGCTCCATACACTGAATGAACATATCGAAGTCGACAGTCTGGTAGAGCGCGCAAAGCTGGCCGCGGGGCTTTACTGCCGGCTTGGGGCATAGGAGCCGGAATGGGGGCACAGCGCCAGCAGCACGCGATATCAGCGCGGTTCCGAATAAAATCGAAAAAAACGATGTTTTTTGAAAAAAGCTGTTGCAGCCCCCAAATCACAGGTCTATAGAGCGTTCTACCGGAGACGCAGACATGCAGACACGGGGCGCTAGACGGGGACGACGGGCTACGGTTCGGGTCTTACGTAGCGGAGAAATTCTGAGGTAATTGAGGCGGGGCGCGCTGAGAAGTTTACGGCGCATCTTGGTTTCTTTTGTCTCGACGCTCTTTGAAATTGATAGATATCTGAAGAGATATGTGGGCGGTTTGGTTCATTCGATGGATCAACGTCTGTATATCGCGCCGATAGCGACGCACTTAGGTGCTTAGCGATTATTCGGTGTCAGCTTCACTGTTTGGACGGCTTGTTGTTACTTTTGTAACTTTAAGCACTTCAAACGGAGAAAACGCCTGTATCATTCAGTAAGTGATGCAGGTTTGATGTGCAGAGGTTCGACGTCAAGGATACGCAGTAATGCGTTTCAACTTGAGAGTTTGATCCTGGCTCAGAACGAACGCTGGCGGCAGGCCTAACACATGCAAGTCGAGCGCACCTTCGGGTGAGCGGCGGACGGGTTAGTAACGCGTGGGAACATACCCTTTTCTACGGAATAGCCTCGGGAAACTGAGAGTAATACCGTATAAGCCCTTCGGGGGAAAGATTTATCGGGAAAGGATTGGCCCGCGTTAGATTAGATAGTTGGTGGGGTAATGGCCTACCAAGTCTACGATCTATAGCTGGTTTTAGAGGATGATCAGCAACACTGGGACTGAGACACGGCCCAGACTCCTACGGGAGGCAGCAGTGGGGAATCTTAGACAATGGGCGCAAGCCTGATCTAGCCATGCCGCGTGTGTGATGAAGGTCTTAGGATCGTAAAGCACTTTCGCCAGGGATGATAATGACAGTACCTGGTAAAGAAACCCCGGCTAACTCCGTGCCAGCAGCCGCGGTAATACGGAGGGGGTTAGCGTTGTTCGGAATTACTGGGCGTAAAGCGTACGTAGGCGGATTGGAAAGTTGGGGGTGAAATCCCAGGGCTCAACCCTGGAACTGCCTCCAAAACTATCAGTCTAGAGTTCGAGAGAGGTGAGTGGAATTCCAAGTGTAGAGGTGAAATTCGTAGATATTTGGAGGAACACCAGTGGCGAAGGCGGCTCACTGGCTCGATACTGACGCTGAGGTACGAAAGTGTGGGGAGCAAACAGGATTAGATACCCTGGTAGTCCACACCGTAAACGATGAATGCCAGTCGTCGGGCAGTATACTGTTCGGTGACACACCTAACGGATTAAGCATTCCGCCTGGGGAGTACGGTCGCAAGATTAAAACTCAAAGGAATTGACGGGGGCCCGCACAAGCGGTGGAGCATGTGGTTTAATTCGAAGCAACGCGCAGAACCTTACCAACCCTTGACATCCTGTGCTAACTCGAGAGATCGAGCGTTCACTTCGGTGACGCAGTGACAGGTGCTGCATGGCTGTCGTCAGCTCGTGTCGTGAGATGTTCGGTTAAGTCCGGCAACGAGCGCAACCCACATCCTTAGTTGCCAGCAGTTCGGCTGGGCACTCTAAGGAAACTGCCCGTGATAAGCGGGAGGAAGGTGTGGATGACGTCAAGTCCTCATGGCCCTTACGGGTTGGGCTACACACGTGCTACAATGGCAGTGACAATGGGTTAATCCCAAAAAGCTGTCTCAGTTCGGATTGGGGTCTGCAACTCGACCCCATGAAGTCGGAATCGCTAGTAATCGCGTAACAGCATGACGCGGTGAATACGTTCCCGGGCCTTGTACACACCGCCCGTCACACCATGGGAGTTGGTTCTACCCGACGACGCTGCGCTAACCTTCGGGGGGCAGGCGGCCACGGTAGGATCAGCGACTGGGGTGAAGTCGTAACAAGGTAGCCGTAGGGGAACCTGCGGCTGGATCACCTCCTTTCTAAGGATGTTTCTAGTCAGATGAGCTTGCTCATCTCGTGAAACACTTAGCAGGTCAGTAAACAAAACTGACCATATTCAAGGCATCGCAAGATGACCTTTCGGACCGAGCCGTCCTCATATCTCTTCAGCAAGCGTCTCACGCAGTGAGGCGCGAAGCCCCGACAGGGTACCGCGCAGCGGTGTCCCGAGAGGGGTCGGGTTGCTTCATGCAGCCAACGTAACACGCAGCCCTCGGGCTACGCTGGGGCCTTAGCTCAGCTGGGAGAGCGCCTGATTTGCATTCAGGAGGTCAGGAGTTCGATCCTCCTAGGCTCCACCAAGCATACGGCCCTTGAATAACCGCTTGGGCTGGTCCCTCTCGGGACATTCCTTCGGAATGCCCTGCCGGGACGTCGCGGTTTTGCTTTGCAAAACACGCTGGGTCGGTAGCTCAGGTGGTTAGAGCGCACGCCTGATAAGCGTGAGGTCGGAGGTTCAAGTCCTCCTCGACCCACCAAGATCTTTGCCAGCTAAAGATCGTCGCCCAAACAGGGTTTTGCGCAGCAAAGCGCGCGTTGGGCAAGCACACGATTTGACCATTAAGCACTGTACGCAGTTCTTAATCGTCCAATCGGACGGCGCGCAAGCGCATGGGTGACATTCCTTTGGAATGCATCTGATTGACATCGTAAAGAGAGATACAGTTACTTTAAGAGTAATCTTGAAGTAACAAACAACACGATCTGATCGCACCGCGTTAGGTGATGATCTCGGTTGCTGCTCCTTTTGGAGCCGGCGTTTACTTGACTGTTTCCTCGGTCTTTTGAACGTATCGCGACTGAAAGCGACGTGTTGTCCAAGTCAAGTACACTAACCAGAGTAGTGACGCCTACTTCCTGCACGGAAGGTAGGCTAGATGCACTACTCGCTGTCCACTCTGAGAGAGTGGGCGGGTAAAAGTATGCTTTTGATCTGGAATAAGGGAAGACAGTTTCTTACCAGCTTCTGTCTCCCGCGTTGGGCTGACGTCCTGCACTCTACCGGCCGTTTGAGGGTCTAAATTGTCCTCAAGTAGCCGAATAGGCGGTAGGACATTAAATCAGTCTTTCTTTTTCTGGATCAAATCAAGCGCGAAAAGGGCGTTTGGTGAATGCCTTGGCAGTAAGAGGCGATGAAAGACGTGATACTCTGCGATAAGCCATGGGGAGCTGAGAATAAGCTTTGATCCATGGATTTCTGAATGGGGCAACCCACCTGATTGTTTATTGTTGTCCTACCGCTTTGCTACTTGAGGACGTAAGTTCGCAAGGTGCAGACGGTGGGTTCATCAGTAAGCAGAACCAGGTATTTATAGACTGAATACATAGGTTTATAAAAGCAAACCCGGGGAACTGAAACATCTAAGTACCCGGAGGAAAGGAAATCAATTGATACTCCCCTAGTAGCGGCGAGCGAACGGGGACCAGCCGAGCCATGAGTGTGGTTAGAATGCGTTGGAATGCGCAACCAAAGTGGGTGATAGTCCCGTATAAGAAGCATGATTGGACGTATTAAGTAGGGCGGAACACGTGAAATTCTGTCTGAAGATCGGAGGACCACCTTCGAAGGCTAAGTACTCCTTACTGACCGATAGTGAACCAGTACCGTGAGGGAAAGGTGAAAAGCACCCCGACGAGGGGAGTGAAACAGTACCTGAAACCGAACGCCTACAATCAGTTGGAGGGTCTTTACGGCCTGACAGCGTACCTTTTGTATAATGGGTCATCGACTTGGTCTCACAAGCAAGCTTAAGCCGTTAGGTGTAGGCGTAGCGAAAGCGAGTCTTAATAGGGCGTTGAGTTTGTGGGATCAGACCCGAAACCGAGTGATCTAGGCATGGCCAGGTTGAAGATAAGGTAACACTTATTGGAGGACCGAACCCACATCCGTTGAAAAGGATCGGGATGAGCTGTGCCTAGGGGTGAAAGGCCAATCAAACTCGGAGATAGCTGGTTCTCTGCGAAATCTATTTAGGTAGAGCGTCATCCGAATACCCTCGGGGGTAGAGCACTGGATGGGTAATGGGGCCCCACAGGCTTACTGATCCTAACCAAACTCCGAATACCGAGGAGTACTAGATGGCAGACACACAGCGGATGCTAACGTCCGTTGTGAAGAGGGAAACAACCCTGACCTACAGCTAAGGCCCCTAATTCATGGCTAAGTGGGAAAGCAGGTGAGACGACCAAAACAACCAGGAGGTTGGCTTAGAAGCAGCCATCCTTTAAAGATAGCGTAACAGCTCACTGGTCTAAATAAGTTGTCTTGCGGCGAAGATGTAACGGGGCTCAAGCCATGAGCCGAAGCTTAGGATGCATTAATTGCATGGTAGCAGAGCGTAGTGTGACATAGTTCCATGTCTCCTTAGCCCTTCGGGGTATTGGAGACGCGGAGCTTTCTGTGAAGCCGGCGCGTGAGCGATCCGGTGGAGAGATCACTAGTGAGAATGATGACATGAGTAGCGACAAAGAGTGTGAGAGACACTCTCGCCGAAAATCCAAGGGTTCCTGCTTAAAGCTAATCTGAGCAGGGTAAGCCGACCCCTAAGGCGAGGCCGAAAGGCGTAGTCGATGGGAACCAGGTTAATATTCCTGGGCCAGATGGAAGTGACGGATCTCGAGGGTAGTTCATCCTTATCGGATTGAATGGGCTGCTTAGAGGTCCCTGGAAATAGCTCCATCGCTAGATCGTACCCTAAACCGACACAGGTGGATAGGTAGAGAATACCAAGGCGCTTGAGAGAACTATGTTGAAGGAACTCGGCAAAATACCTCCGTAAGTTCGCGAGAAGGAGGCCCGGTTCCTAGGCAACTAGGGGCTGGGGGCACAAACCAGGGGGTGGCGACTGTTTATTAAAAACACAGGGCTCTGCGAAGTCGTAAGACGACGTATAGGGTCTGACGCCTGCCCGGTGCCTGAAGGTTAAAAGGAGGAGTGAGAGCTCTGAATTGAAGCCCAGGTAAACGGCGGCCGTAACTATAACGGTCCTAAGGTAGCGAAATTCCTTGTCGGGTAAGTTCCGACCTGCACGAATGGCGTAACGACTTCCCCGCTGTCTCCAACATAGACTCAGCGAAATTGAATTACCGGTCAAGATGCCGGTTACCCGCGGTTAGACGGAAAGACCCCGTGCACCTTTACTACAACTTCACACTGGCATTAGGCCGAACATGTGCAGGATAGGTGGTGGGCTTTGAAGCGTGGACGCCAGTCTGCGTGGAGCCTCCCTTGAGATACCACCCTTGTTCTGCTTGATGTCTAACCGCGGTCCGTTATCCGGATCCGGGACCCTGTGTGGTGGGTAGTTTGACTGGGGCGGTCGCCTCCTAAATCGTAACGGAGGCGCGCGAAGGTTGGCTCAGAGCGGTCGGAAATCGCTCGTTGAGTGCAATGGCAGAAGCCAGCCTGACTGCGAGACTGACAAGTCGAGCAGAGTCGAAAGACGGCCATAGTGATCCGGTGGTCCCAAGTGGGAGGGCCATCGCTCAACGGATAAAAGGTACGCCGGGGATAACAGGCTGATACTGCCCAAGAGTCCATATCGACGGCAGTGTTTGGCACCTCGATGTCGGCTCATCTCATCCTGGGGCTGGAGCAGGTCCCAAGGGTACGGCTGTTCGCCGTTTAAAGAGGTACGTGAGCTGGGTTTAGAACGTCGTGAGACAGTTCGGTCCCTATCTTCCGTGGGTGTAGGATACTTGAGAGGAGTTGCCCCTAGTACGAGAGGACCGGGGTGAACGATCCACTGGTGGACCAGTTGTTATGCCAATAGCAGTGCTGGGTAGCTATGATCGGACAGGATAACCGCTGAAGGCATCTAAGCGGGAAGCCCCCCTCAAAACAAGGTATCCCTGAGAGCCGAGATAGACCATCTCGTCGATAGGCCAGAGATGTAAGCGTAGTAATACGTTCAGTTGACTGGTACTAATTGCTCGATAGGCTTGATTTGATCCAGTAGAAGAAAGACTTCTTACTAGGACAAAAGCATACACATACAATCAGTCGTACTGACTTGGACAAATCCTTACCCAGAATGGTGAGGGGGCGGGAACGCGCATCCTTCGGATACGCTCTCTCCCGCTTGTTGCTCTTTTGCCAATGGCAAAAGCAGCAACATAGAGGTTTTACTCGGTTTGGTGGTCATAGCGTAAGCAAAACACCCGATCCCATCCCGAACTCGGCAGTTAAGTGCTACTGCGCCAATGGTACTGCGTCTTAAGACGTGGGAGAGTAGGTCACCGCCAAACCTAGCAAAACCTCTACGTATCTCTCAACGATGACAATTAATAAGCCAATACAATAACATTGGCCACAGCCGCGGGATGGAGCAGCCCGGTAGCTCGTCAGGCTCATAACCTGAAGGTCGTAGGTTCAAATCCTACTCCCGCAACCAACTTTGACGAACAGGCCGCAGTCGAAAGACCCGCGGCCTTTTTGCTGTTCGAAAAGCTCGATAGCTAGTAAGCATCCGGCGTAGGCCACAGGTGGGTTATCGGTCGCGATCACGGTCCATTTCGATGAGCTCTTGCAGGTTTTCGATCCCGAATGGAGTGAATGCGATGACACCGTCGTCGCCGGGGCCGTAGACCCAGATCACACCATCTTCGGTTTCCATACCGATGGCGAGATCAAAGATCCGATCAACGGTTTCGCCCAGTTCGACAGCGACGCGGTCGATTGTCTTGACCGAATACACCTTGTTCAGCTGCATGGTTACGCTGCTTGTGGAAGGGATAGAGCTTTCCAGTTCCAAGGCAGAAGCTCATGCACGCGCGAGACGGGCAAGTCGGGCAGCCGGGCGAGAACATCGGCGAGCCAGGCCTGCGGATCGATGTCGTTCATTTTGGCGGTGACGATAAGGGTATACATGGCGGCAGCCCGTTCACCGCCGCGCTCGGACCCTGCAAAGAGCCATGACTTTCTGCCCAAAGCTATGCCACGTAAGGCGCGTTCGGCCGCATTATTTGTCAGACAGATACGCCCGTCATCGAGGAATGCCGTGAAGGCCTGCCAACGGCCATGCTTCTCAAACATGTAGTTGATCGCCTTGGCCACCTTGTTGTGTCTGGACAGTTTCGCGCGCTCTTCCTGCAGCCAGTCGTGGAGGCCGTTTACCAGGGGACGGGACAGGTTCTGGCGGGCGACGAGCCGGGCATCAGCATCCAGCCCATTGATCTCGCGCTCGATGTCGAAGATGGCGTCGATCCGTTTTACCGCTTCCAGGGCGACCGGCGAGATCTGATGGGCGGGTTTGCCCTTGCGGACGTTGCCCGCGATGTCAGCCAGCTCGAAGAACTTCCGGCGCGCATGCGACCAACACAGCGCGCTGGTCACGGGCCCCGCGTCTCGGTCCTCTCGATAGAGGTCGTTGTATCCACCATAGGCGTCCGCTTGCAGCACCCCTTGCCATTCTGCCAAATGCTGATTGGGATTGGTTGCGCCACGATCTCGGGAGAAGCGGAAGAACGCGGCCGGCGGTGCTCCGCCATTCCAGGGGCGGTCATCACGGACATAGGTCCAGAGCCGGGCCTTTTTTGCACCGCCCCGCGCCAGAAGCGGCACGGTGGTATCATCGCCATGTAGGCGGTGACCGGCACGCACGTGGGCCTCGATCGGCGCATGGATCGGCTGCAGGGCGAAAGTCGCGTGCCCGACCAGGTCTGCCAGGGTGGAGAGGCTCAGATCAACGCCTTCACGGGCAAAGCGCTCTGCCTGCCGGTTCAGGGGTTGGTGCTGTCCGTATTTTTCGAAGACGAGCATGGCGATCAGGCTGGGTCCGGCCCATCCGCGCGGGATCGCATGGAACGGGGCCGGCGGCTGGCTGATCTTCTCGCAGGCCCGGCAAGTGAACTTCTCACGCACAGTCTGGATCACCTTCCACTGACGCGGGATCACCTCCAGCGTCTCGGTGACATCTTCACCCATCTTTACGATCCGGTCCGAGCCACAGCAGGTGCAAACGGCAGGTGCTTCGACGACAACCCGCTCGCGCGGCAAGTGATCGGGGAACGGCTTTCGCCCGAAATGGCGGCGTGTGCAGGCGCGCACAGTGCTGGCTTTCTCGCTTGCTTGATCTGCGACTAAGGCATCCTCGGTAGCCGCCGCTTCCATCTCTTCAAGCTGCAGCTCCAGTTGATCGATCAGCCGGGCGCGTCGTTCTGACGAGATACCGTATTTGTCACGGCGCAGTTTGGCGATCTCAAGCTTGAGCTCTTGGATCATCGCCTCGGAGCAGGAGACAACCGCGCGGGCCTGCGCCAGCTCGCTTTCCGCCACATCTGCACGGGCCTCTGCGGCGGCCAGGGCAGCGCGTAATTTAGCGAGTTCAGAGGCGGCGTCAGACATGACCAATATTTACCAGCCGAAGCCGCGAAGCACCAATAAAAACAGGCTTTATGGCGCGAATTAACCAGCCTTTGCAGGACGTTGTGTCCAGCGTGGGTTACGCCAGTCGATGCCCTCCAGAAGATAACCCAACTGCGCCGCCGAGATCTGCACCGCTTCGCCCGACCGGCTCACCGGCCAGATGAACTTACCTGCCTCCAAACGCTTCAAATAGAGCGACATACCCACCCCATCATGCCATAGGATCTTGACCAGATCGCCTTTACGGCCCCGGAAGCAAAATATCTCACCCGTATGGGGATCACGGTCGAGCCCTTCTTGCACCTGTAGTGCCAGCGTGTTCATGCCCCGCCTCATATCGGTGACGCCGCCTGCGATCCACACCTTCACACCCGCCGGGAACGCAATCATTGCCCGTCCACCACTGCCAAAATCCGGGCAAGGGCTTCGGTCTCGACGTCCACCGGCACGATGAGCCGACGCCCATTCGGAAGGGCAATCTCAACCTGACAGTCCGAAGGTGAACAGGAGTTGACTGGATTAGCTCGTGACACGGGCGTTTCCTTCGACACAGTCACCGGCGCGAAAGATACCGGACGAGAAGACCCAAGCTCTCCGTTACGAAACTGCCGCCGCCAAGTGGTCAGCAGCGACCGGCAAATGCCATGCCGCCGCGCCGTGGCTGTCGCTTGGCGGTGGCCAATGAAGCTTTCTTCCACAATGCGCAGTTTGTCATCATCCGACCAATGCCGGCGGCGTTCACCATCGGCTGCGGAAAGTACTTCGATTTGAGGACAATTGATAAAGTCGGACATAAGGTCGGACTTACCATCGGATTGAGCCTGAGATCAGACGGCCGCCGCCGGAGGTTTACGATAGCTACAGGGTAATCCCCCCTAAAATTAGAGGTGTTCAAAAGTAGAATTTATGGACCTGTCGCGGTTTGATGCCGCTCCTTTGATAGCATCTACTGCAACAAAGGAGACTAACTATGGGACTGAAACGCACAGATGAATTCCGCGCTGATGCGGTGCGTATCGCGCTAACCAGTGGACTGACGCGCAAACAGGTGGCTGACGATCTGGGCGTCGGCATGTCGACGCTGAACAAATGGATCACTGCACATCGAGACACGGATGTGGTGTCAAAAGAGGATCTTAGCCTTGCCGAAGAGAATGACCGTTTGCGTCGTGAGAACCGCATTCTCAAGGAGGAGCGGGAAGTGTTAAAAATGGCCACGGTGTTCTTTGCGAGCCAAAAGCCGTGAGGTTTAAGTTCATTGAAGAACACCGAACAACATTTTCCATCAATCTGATGTGCCGGGTTATGGCAGTCAGCCCGCGTGGTTTGCGGGCGCATCGTAGCCGTCCAGCCAGCCGCAGGCAGCGGTCTGATTTGGTCACGCTGGCCCATATCAAAGAACAATCCCGTCTCAGTTTGGGCAGTTATGCACTGCACGGCAGGGTATTGCGCAGCAATGTCCCGAGAGTGGCAGGCCGCGTATGACCGAAGAGCTGAAGGAAATTGGTCTGAATGTAGGGCACCGCCGCGTAGGCAGGCTGATGCGTCAGAACGGCATATCGGTCGTAAGAACTCGTAAATACAAGGCGACAACGGACAGTAATCATAAGTTCAATATCGCGCCAAACCTGCTGGGTCGTGACTTTAACGCTGATGCGCCCAACCAAAAGTGGGCAGGCGATATCAGTTATATTTGGACGCGCGAGGGGTGGCTGTACTTGGCTGTGATATTGGACTTGCATTCACGGCGTGTAGTTGGCTGGGCGGTCTCGAACCGGATGAAACGCGACCTTGCGATCAGGGCTTTGAAGATGGCCATCGCGTTCCGTCAGCCGCCCAAGGACTGCATCCATCACACGGATCGTGGGTCGCAATATTGTTCGCACGACTACCAGAAGATCCTGCGCCAGCACGGGTTCAAGGTGTCGATGTCTGGCAAGGGAAATTGCTATGATAATGCCGCCGTCGAGACCTTCTTCAAAACCATAAAAGCCGAGCTGATATGGCGGCAGTCATGGGAAACGCGCAGGCAAGCTGAGATAGCGATCTTTGAGTACATCAACGGCTTCTACAATCCGCGACGCCGACACTCAGCATTGGGTTGGAAAAGCCCTGTCGCTTTAGAACGCAAGGTGGCCTAACGAGCACCTGGGGGGCACGAAAGCGCGACAGGTCCAAAGCGCGCCGGACGCTTGAGCAACTTGAGGACACCGCGCCCGACGCACTTGCCCAAACCAACGACGACGAATATAAAAAACAGACCCGCAGACTCTCGTTATAAATGAGGGAGCCTCGGGGGGCAGGTCAGAGCGTGACATCCTAATAAACCGTTCCGAGTTGTGGCCCGCCTGCGCGCGGTAGAAACAGCCTGTGCTATCGTTGCTCTATGAAGGGCAGCGGCCGTTCGCTTATTGGTGGTCTGTCTTGGGTCAGAACCCCGTTAAAAAACGTGGTCCATGGGTTGATGCGAACTTGAGAGTGGTGACGCTGTTTTGCAGTGATCCCGGTTAGGAAGATGACAGATCTGCATAGCCCACGCCCTTCTGTAGCCAACAGGAGGACAGACAATGGCAGAGCAAAAGACCTGCAAGGCCCCAGCAATTGAGACTGTGAACGTCGGAGCTGCGGCAGTTGATATCGGTTCGCGTGAACACATGGCTGCAGTGAACCCTGACGTGACAGATGCACCCGTGCGTGCGTTTGGAACTTTCACGCATGATCTGCATGATTTGGCCTATTGGTTCAAATCGCACGGTGTGACCAGCGTCGCGATGGAATCCACGGGCGTGTATTGGATCCCAGCCTACGAGATACTCGAACAGCACGGCTTCGAGGTTATACTGGTCAACGCCCGCTACGCCAAGAACGTACCAGGTCGGAAGACGGACGTCAGCGACGCAAGTTGGCTGCGGCAGTTGCATTCATATGGGCTCCTGCGTGGCAGCTTTCGACCAACGGCTGAGATTGCGACGTTGCGGGCTTATCTGCGCCAGCGCGAACGGTTGGTGGAATATGCAGCTGCTCACATCCATTGACCGGCAGGGTATCGCTTAGCGATGTCCCGAGAGGGGAGCACATGCAGAAGGCACTGATGGAGATGAACGTCCAGCTGCATCATGTCGTCTCTGATATCACCGGCGTGACGGGGATGAAGATCATCCGTGCGATTGTTGCGGGCGAACGGGATTTGGAGGTGTTAGCTGCGTATCGCGACGTGCGTTGCAAGGCTTCAACAGAGACAATCAAAGCCGCGCTCAATGGGAATGATCGCCCCGAACACATCTTCGGGCTGACCCAGTCGCTCGAACTCTATGACTTCTATCAGGCCAAGATGCTGGAATGTGATCGTCACCTCGAGGCGACGCTGGCGGCATTAGGGGTTGTTACGGTATTGATTGTCACCGAGAACTGACCCGGCAACTGTAGAAATTGTCATTGAGAATTGACCCATGTGCAACCTTGCCCCTGCTTGAATCAGCTGGGAGCTATTGGAGTGTTAGACATGGGATTTCTGAGGATTATTCGGAAATGGGCTCTGCGAGACAAGATGCCCATCCGCGAGATTGCGCGCCGGACAGGGGTGTCTCGCAACACGATCAAGAAGTATCTGCGGACAGGGATAGTTGAGCCCGAGTTCCAGATTTTGAACCGACCGAGCAAGTTGGACCCTTATGCTGATAAGCTGACAGGCTGGTTGCTGTCTGAGCAGCGTAAATCACGGAAGGAACGGCGAACGGCCAAGCAGCCTCTCGTGACATTGCCTTTGGCAATGCACTGTCAGCCAGTGGATGCATGCGGATCTGGTTCAGCTCGGTTTTGATGGTTCATATGAGCGTGTCGCGGCCTTCGTGCGGAACTGGAAGGGCGAACGACAGCGCGCTCAACATACGACTGACCGTGGTGTTTTCGTGCCGTTGGTCTTTCAGCCAGGCGAGGCGTTCCAATTCGATTGGAGCGAGGACTGGGCCTATGTCGGGGGCGAGCGCCTCAAGCTTCAGGTCGCCCATATCAAGCTGTCACACAGCCGCGCATTTCTGGTCCGGGCCTATCGGCTGCAAACGCATGAGATGCTGTTCGATGCCCACTGGCATGGCTTTCGGGTGTTTGAGGGTGTTCCGGGGCGTGGCGTCTATGACAACATGAAGACAGCCGTCGACCGGATTGGCGTCGGAAAGAAGCGCGATGTAAACGCACGGTTCCTTGCGATGACCAGCCATTATGTCTTTGACCCTGAGTTCTGCAATCCCGCGGCAGGGTGGGAGAAAGGTCAGGTTGAGAAGAGTGTGCGCGACGCCCGCCATCACGCCAAAGGCGTGCCTGCAGCACGACGGCTTTGGCAACTCATGCCCGCCTTTCCGAACCTCAATGCGCTGAATGAATGGCTGGAGGAGCGCTGCAAGCTTCTGTGGGCCGAGACACCGCATGGCAGATTGCCTGGCAACATTGCGGATGTCTGGGACGCCGAGAAGGCCGCGCTGATGCCACTGCCCAAAATGTTTGACGGCTTTGTCGAGCAGAGCAAGCGGGTATCCCCCACTTGTCTGATAGCATTCGACCGTAATCGCTACTCAGTGCCTGCCAGCTTTGCGAACCGCCCTGTCAGTCTCCGCATCTATCCTGAACGGCTGGTCATCGTCGCCGAAGGCCATGTGGTCTGCACGCATGAGCGCATTATTGAACGCTCACACCGTCAGCCAGGGCGCGTTATTTATGACTGGCACCATTATCTGGCGGTGGTTCAACGCAAACCCGGCGCGCTGCGCAACGGGGCGCCCTTCGTTGAGATGCCAGAAGGGTTCCGGAAGCTGCAGGATCATATGTTGCGTAGGCCAGGTGGTGACCGCGAGATGGTCGACGTCCTGTCCTTGGTGCTCCACCATGACGAACAGGCCGTGCTTTGCGCGGTGGAAATGGCGCTGGAGGCGGGCGTGCCAACAAAAACCCATGTCTTGAACCTACTTCACAGGCTGGTGGATGGCGCACCGATAGACCAGCCTGATGTGACCCCGCCTGCGGCCCTTTCTTTGAATAAGGAGCCCGAGGCCAATGTCGCACGATATGACGGGCTACGCACCACGGAAGGAACACGTCATGCGTCATGATCCCGCCGGTGCTGCCATCGTCATCATGATGCGCAGCCTGAAGATGCCGGGCATGGCACAGGCTGTGCAGGACCTGCATGAGCAGGGATCGCCCGCTTTCGATGCAGCGATCCCCATGTTGTCGCAGCTGCTTAAGGCCGAGATGGCTGAACGTGAGGTGCGTTCCATCGCCTACCACATGAAGGCAGCACGCTTTCCGGCATACAAGGACATCTCTGGCTTCGACTTTGGCGCCAGCGAAGTCCGCGAAGCATTAGTGCGCCAGCTTCACCGATGCGAGTTCATGGACGCGGCTGAGAATGTAGTGCTGATCGGGGGCCCTGGAACGGGAAAATCGCATATCGCTACCGCCCTCGGCATTCAAGCAATCGAGCATCATCGCAAGCGTGTGCGCTTCTTCTCCACGGTCGAGTTGGTCAACGCGTTGGAGCAAGAAAAGGCCCAAGGCAAGGCAGGAAAGATCGCCGAGGTGCTGGTGAAAGCCGATTTGGTGATCTTGGATGAGCTGGGATATCTGCCGTTCAGCGCTTCGGGTGGCGCGTTGCTGTTCCACCTTCTGAGTAAACTCTACGAGCGCACCAGCGTCGTTATCACAACCAACCTGAGCTTTAGCGAATGGGCCAGCGTGTTCCGTGATGCCAAGATGACCACCGCGCTCCTCGACCGCCTCACACATCGTTGCCACATTCTCGAGACCGGCAACGACAGCTATCGGTTCAAGGCCAGCTCGACGACAGCCAAACAAAAACGAAAAGAGAAAGCAGCATTGACGCCATCATAAAGCAAAGAACATAACAACTGGGGGGGGTCAAGTCTCGGTGAAAATGCTGGGTCAGTTCTCAGTGACAATCAACATTGTTACGGAACATGACCCAAGTGATTTGCCGCGCCCGCGCACTAAAACCAAGCAGGTCAGCACCCCATCGTTCGATGTCCGGGCAGCGTTGTTCGGCGTCCTCGGCGTTGATCTGACCCAAATCCACGGGATGGGCCCGTCTCTGTCACTCAAATTGGTTGGCGAATGTGGCACTGACCTGCGCGCATGGCCGAGCGCCAAACACTTCACGTCGTGGCTCTGCCTGGCACCGGGGAACAAGATATCTGGCGGTAAGGTGTTGTCATCTCGAACGCGGCGATCATCCAGCCGCGCTGCAGCCCTATTGCGTTTGGCTGCGGTCACGATCGGGCGCAGCGATACCGCTCTTGGGGCTTTCTACCGCCGACTGGCAGCACGCGCGGGCAAGGCCAAAGCAGTCACTGCGACAGCGCGCAAGATTACCGTCCTGTTCTACAATACCCTCCGACACGGCATGACATACAAAGATCCCGGCGCGTCCCATTATGAAGAACGATACCGCAATCGCGTGCTTGGCAATCTCAAACGTCGAGCCAAGTCATTCGGGTATGATTTGCAAGAGTTACCACTGGAGGCCGACATGGCTGTTTCTTAGGAAGCGGCCGCGTACTTCGCGAAGGATGCAAGGTGAAGTACGCGTTCATTGTCGAGCACCGCGCTCAGTATTCGGTACGCAGGATGTGTCGTTATCTCAATATCCATCCCAGCGGGTTCTATGCATGGATTAAAAATCCATTAAGCCACCGTGCGCGTGAGGATGCGCGTCAGACCAAGCTGCTCGAAGAAGCTTGGAACGACAGTGGCAAGGTCTACGGATACCGTAAGCTGCATGACGATCTGGTGGAGTTGGGTGAGACCAGTTGCCCAAACCGTGTTGCTAGGTTGGCCCGTTTGGCCGGGATCCGCGCTGAGATCGGGTACAAACGTAAGCCGGGCAAGTATGGTGGAAGGCCGTCAGTCGTCGTCGACAACACGTTAGACCGGCAGTTTGATGTGACAGCGCCAGACACCGCCTGGGTGTCTGATATTACTTACATCAAAACCTATGAGGGGTTCCTCTATCTGGCGGTTATCATCGATCTCTACTCACGACGTGTGATCGGCTGGGCGACACAATCGCGGCAACCAACAGACCTCGTGCTGCAAGCCCTTCTGATGGCTGTCTGGCGACGCAAACCTAAGCGACGCGTCCTGATCCACACGGATCAAGGCAGCCAATACACCAGCAGGGACTGGGCGGCGTTTCTGCGGGCCCACAATATCGAACACTCGATGAGCAGGCGCGGGAATTGCCATGACAATGCGCGCGTCCATTGTCCTCGGACCAATGGCGGACAAAGATTTGCCTGAGAGCTTCTTCAACCTGCTCAAACGGGAACGCGTCCGGCGTCGAACATATAAGACCCGCGAGCAGGCCAGACAGGACATCTTCGACTACATCGAAATGTTCTATAACCCGAAACGCAAACATGTCAGAAACGGTATGCTGTCGCCTGTCGACTTCGAAAACAGACAGTTCAATGTGAACCAAGAAGGTGTCTAGGGAACCAGGGGCTATTCACTGCGCGGATCTCTTAGAATTTCACACTACGAAATTCACAATTTCCGGCTTCTCTTATTATGCCTGGCTACGTGGAGCGGTGGGTATCAACGGCTCGGCAACGGCGGTGAATATGGCTAACTTCAGCAGTCATCTAGACTGCGCGGGCCGGTACGTTGCAAATCTGGTGTGCATCTTCCGGGGCGATAGTGTCTCTGGGCGTGGTGTAATTCCGACGGTAGCGCGGGCTGAGTGGAGCCACGCGTTGCTTAGGCGGAGCCCGCGCGGTTTGCTGGGCGACCGTGGACGTTCTCCGGTAGGGTTTGGGTGGCACACCTAACCTACTAATCAAGAAGAACCCAATGACCGAGGACATGATATCAGAAACAGCAGCGTTGAAAGCGCTTCTCTCGGAGACTGCGGGCCATCAAGTTCTGGCCGAGATGCTGGGTTTCGGTGCCGATCGGTTAATGGCCCTCGATGTCGACCATCTGCGAAGATAACATCATAGACCCGGCAAAAATCGCCGGCCTTTAAACCGGCTCAACATCCAGCCGGAGAACAAATTAGACCACCTGCTGGGAAACTATCCGCATATAGGCATCGGTTAGCACTTCGTTGCGCCGGGAAGTCCCAGCAGAACGAATTCATTGAAAGCATCAAACTTCAGCAGTCGGCACTAAGGTCGAGGGGACTTGGGGCCCAGGTCAGTGGATGTGTGAGGGTCAAGCCCATCAAGCTAGCGCATTCAACTAAATCCGCGCCGCAGGATCGTCTGGGGTGCCGGGCGCGAAAATGGCGTGGTGTGGGCTGCGTCGGTGATTATGCGGGCGACAGAATGTGGATTTTGCTATCGGCGACCATGTTCTTGGATTGTTTGCTATACTCTTTCATATGTGGTGCTGCAGCATGTGCCCCTAGGGCCTGCATGCTCTCCCATTGTTCAACGACAACAAATGTATCTGGCCCAAATTCCGCCTGCATTGGTCCTGCACCTTCTACGTCGACTGTGGCCTCGTAGGCGATGCATCCTGGTTCAGCTTTTACGGTAGGGACGTTTTTATTGAATAGATCCAGAAGTGCTTGGCGTTGTCCTGGCCGGGCTGTGATGACGGCAATAACGTGGATATTTGGCATAGGTAACCTTCTTTGGTTGGCGGGCACTTTGGGTTTAGCTTCGGATTAATCGGGCACTTAGATGTGGCTTTGATCCTGTGAGTTTGAGTGCTGTTTCTTATGAATATTTGGTGTAAAACACTAAACCTACAGCGGATGATAAAGCAATGCTTGAAATATATTAATTCAGCAGTTAATTAGTGCAAAGTCGGGGCGTTGGGGGGAGGATTCTTCGCCCGTCGATGTTCTATGATACCGTGCCTTGGGAGGGGATAATGGTTCACTGCAGCAGTCAAAGCGGCGCAAATCGTGAAGATGGCAAGATGCCCGGCGCACCGGAAAACGCTGTGGTTGCGTCATGAAGCATCCATCCTACACGGCCAAAACTGATCCTGATAAAATTGCCTATGAAATGGCAGGTAGCGGCGAAACCCTGAGTTTTGGGCAGCTGGACAAGCGATCCAACCAAGCCGCGCATGGCTTTCGGAAACTGCAAGTGGAAGCCGGCGAAAACATTGCACTACTATTTGAAAACTGTCTGGATTTTGTTGTTATCACATGGGCGGCTCAGCGGTCGGGGGTGTTCTACACCGCCATAAGCTGCCATCTGACTGCGAACGAGATCAGTTATATCGTAGGCGATTGCGCCGCGAAAGTGCTAGTGCTCTCCTCCAAATATGCGGAGCTTTTTCCTGCAATCCAAAGCGCTTGTCCGGATGCTAGAATTTTTGTGAGCGGGAAATGCGACGATCCGGAGATGGACTGGAACGCCTTTGTGCGCGATATGCCCAGTGATCCAATCCAAGACGAGACGGTGGGCGCGGACCTGTTGTATTCCTCAGGTACGACGGGGAGGCCCAAGGGCGTGGTGCGCGAATTCACCCGCCAGCCAATCGAAACGGTCATACCGCCGCTGATGACGGTGCTGTGTGAAACGATGGCGAATATGAACGACCAAAGCGTCTATCTGTCTCCAGCTCCTCTTTATCATGCAGCCCCTTTGCGCACATCAATGATGGCGGTCATGCTGGGTGGCAAATCAATTATCATGGAGCGGTTCGACGCCAGCGAAATGCTACGACTGATCGATCGACACCGGGTGACGCATACTCAGGTTGTGCCAACTATGTTTGTGCGGATGCTCCGTCTACCCCGTGCTGAGCGCGAGGCGTATGACCTTTCCTCGCTAAAGGTGATTTTCCACGCGGCAGCACCTTGCCCGCAAGAGATCAAGAGACAGATGCTGGATTGGGTTGGTCCGATCCTGATCGAATATTACGCAGGTTCCGAGGCAAATGGAGTAACCGTATCGACTTCGGATGACTGGCTGAAGTATCCGGGCACCGTGGGGCGCTCCCTGATTGGTGACATACTTGTGGTCGATGAGAACGGCAGGGCGTTGCCTGCCGGAGAGATAGGCGATGTCTATTTCGACAGCGGTATCGAATTTTCCTATCGTGCAGATCCCGATAAGACTGCCAAGGCTTACTTGCGTCCCGGGTGTTCCACGCTGGGGGACGTCGGCCATGTGAACGAGGAAGGGTTTCTCTTTCTCACAGACCGTGCGTCGTACACGATTATTTCCGGTGGCGTGAACATCTATCCACAAGAAACCGAAGATCTGCTTGCGTGCCATCCTGACGTTGCAGATGTCGCGGTGTTCGGCGTTCCCAATGAGGAAATGGGCGAAGAGGTAAAGGCGGTCGTGCAGCTTGAAGATGGTGTCGCCCCGTCGGCGGCAAAGTCAGAGGAACTGATGGAATACTGCCGCTCTCATCTGTCCCGGATCAAAGCGCCGAAAAGCATCGACTTTCGCACCGACCTACCGCGAACACCGACAGGAAAGCTGACCAAACGAAAGCTCAAGGACGAATACTGGAACTGAGCGTTAAAGCTTGCTGGGGCAGCGCATAACGCCCAGACTCACCGCTCTGATGACAAGAACTGGATCACCGAAAATGACTTTTACCCTCGATAACAGCCGGATGTCCGAACGGGCGTTGGACATCGCCGACCGCGTAGAGGCTTTCGTTCGCGAAAAGATCGTTCCTTATGAAAAGGACGGCCGCCGCAACAGCCACGGCCCGACGGAAGCGCTTGGCGACGAGATGAAGGAGGCGGCCCGACAGGCTGGGGTGATGACGCCCCATATCCTCGAGGACGGCACGCATCTGACCCACCTTGAAACAGCATGTGTGTTGATCCGGTCGGGCCTGTCGCCGCTCGGTCCGGTCGCTTGCAACGTGGGCGCGCCCGACGAGGGCAACATGTATCTGCTGGGCAAGGTCGGATCGGCCGAGATGAAAGAGCGGTTTTTAGCACCGATGGTCGAAGGCAAGATGCGATCCGCCTTTTTCATGACGGAGCCCGCGACCGAAGGCGGTGCCGGGTCTGATCCGATGATGATGCAGACGACCTGCAAGATGGACGGGAACCACTGGGTCATCAACGGGCGCAAGACGCTGATCACCGGCGCTGATGGGGCGGGGCTTGGCATTGTCATGGCAAAATCCGAGGACGGGGCCTGCATGTTCCTTGTTGATCTGCCTGATCCCGCGATCCGGATTGAACGGGTGCTGGACACCATCGACGATTCAATGATCGGCGGACATTCGGTCATCAACATCGACAATCTGCGGGTCCCTGCGAGCCAGATGCTGGGCGAAAGCGGTGAA
The DNA here is from genome assembly GCF_045586035.1 of Sulfitobacter sp. PM12. NCBI lineage: Bacteria > Pseudomonadati > Pseudomonadota > Alphaproteobacteria > Rhodobacterales > Roseobacteraceae > Sulfitobacter > Sulfitobacter sp. PM12. The sequence goes on along the minus strand of NZ_CP151534.1, from coordinate 260,127 downwards.
GGTTTCCGCTATGCTCAGGTGCGTCTGTCGCCTGCGCGTCTGACCCATTGCATGCGCTGGCTCGGTGCGGCGATCCGCGCCAATGAGATCGCGAGCGACTATGCCAACCGGCGTATGGCTTTTGGCAAACCGCTGGTGGATCACGAGGGCGTCGGCTTTATGCTGGCCGAGAATATGATCGACCTAAAGCAGGCCGAGCAGATGGTTTACTGGTGCGCGGATGTGCTGGATACCGGCGAGCTGGGTACGGTCGAAAGTTCCATGACAAAGGTGGCTGTCTCCGAAGCGCTGATGCGGGTCGCGGACCGATGCGTTCAGGTGATGGGCGGGCAGGGCGTGACTGGCGATACGATCGTCGAACAGGTGTTCCGCGAAGTGCGCGCGTTCAGGATCTATGACGGCCCGACCGAAGTGCACAAATGGTCGCTGGCCAAAAAGGTCAAACGGGATTGGAAAAAGGCGCAGGGCGAATGAGCCCTGTCCGTTTCAGTTTGAATTCAACCATTATGAAAGCGGGGGTATTCTGATGGCTCTTCATACGCGGGTCACCGAAATGCTGGGGATTGAAACCCCGATTGTACAGGGTGGCATGATGTGGGTCGGCACCGCCGAGATGGCTGCCGCGGTTTCGAATGCCGGGGGGCTTGGCATATTGACTGCCCTGACCCAGTCGACGCCTGACGCCCTGGCCGCAGAGATCGAGCGCTGCAAGGCTATGACGGACAAACCGTTTGGCGTGAATCTGACCGTGTTGCCATCGGTGAGCCCGCCACCCTACGGCGACTACCGCCGTGTGATCATCGAAGCGGGGGTCAAGATCGTGGAAACCGCAGGGGGGCGGCCACAGGAGCATGTGGAGGATTTCAAAGCCCATGGCATTACGATCCTGCATAAATGCACCTCGGTCCGTCACGCGCTTTCGGCGGTCAAGATGGGTGTGGATATCATCTCTATCGACGGGTTCGAATGTGCGGGCCATCCGGGCGAAGATGACGTGCCCGGTCTGGTTTTGATCCCTGCTGCCGCTGACCAGATTGATGTGCCTTTGCTTGCGTCAGGCGGGTTCGGCGATGGCCGCGGGCTTGCCGCTGCTTTGGCCTTGGGGGCCGACGGGATCAATATGGGAACGCGGTTCTGTGCAACGGTAGAAGCGCCGATCCATGAGAAGGTTAAACAGTTTTTGGTGGCGAACGGGGAACGGGACACCAACCTGATTTTCCGGGGGTTCAAGAACACGGGCCGCGTCGCCAAAAACTCGGTCTCTGACATGGTGGTCGAGATCGGCTCGAAACCGGGTGCCGAATTTGGCGATGTCCAACCCTATGTCTCCGGTGTCAAAGGCCGCGAAGCCTTGATGTCTGGCGATCTCGACAGAGGATTGATCTGGGCGGGGCAGGTGCAAGGGCTGATCAACGACATCCCCACCTGCGAGGCATTGATCGCGCGGATCGTGGCGGACGCAGAATCCATCGTCTCTACACGGCTTGCACGACTGATTGCGTAAGGGTCGACGGTTTGAGAAAGGGAAGAGTGCATTGGCTGAATTGGTACTACGCGAGGACAAGGACGGCTGGACGGTTCTGACGCTGAACAGGCCGGAGAAGTTGAACTCTCTGACCGTCTCGCTGTTCAAGGAGCTGCGCCAGCATATTATTGATCTGCGCGATGACGACGCGGTCCGTTGCGTTGTCTTGCGCGGCGCGGGCAAGTGTTTTTCGGCGGGCCATGACCTTGGCGATATTGCCGAGGGGGAGGATGTGCCGTCAGCCGGGTGGCACTCCGAGACCTTGCGGCTGATGGAAAAGCTGCCAAAGCCGGTGATCGCCGCGGTGCATGGGCATTGCTACACCGGCGCGCTCGAAGTGGCGCTGGCCGCCGATTTCATCGTCGCGGCGGATACAGCCCGTTTCGGTGATACCCACGCCAAATGGGCCCTGACCCCTGTCTGGGGGATGAGCCAGCGGCTGCCCCGGCGTGTGGGCATCGCAACAGCCAAGCGGCTGATGTTTACGGCGGACATGATCGACGCAGATGAAGCGGTGAGGATCGGGCTGGCCGAGTATGCGGTTCCGCTTGATCAGTTCGACGCCGAGATCGAAGGTTTGGTTGCCCGCATCATCGCCAATTCTCCGTTTTCCCATGCCGCGAACAAGCAATTGCTTGAAGCGACAGACATGCGCCCGATGGATGCGGGATTGCAGTGGGAAGTGATGGAGACTGCCGGCATCGGCCCGGACATGGCGGAGCGGATCGCCGCCTTCACCAAAAAGTAAATCCGGCGCGTTTCGGACGAATTTCTTCAGGAGGATTGCAGGATGACGACCCAGACCAAAGAGGAACTGGACGCGTTCCGGGAAGAGGTGGCAGCCTACTTGGACACTGCCCCCACCGACGCGATCCGCGAAGCCGGGCGCAAAACCACCAGTGCCTTTGCACCGTTTGAACAAGGCGCGGCGTGGCAGGCCATTCTGAACGAAAAAGGCTGGGCCGCGCCCGATTGGCCCGAGGAATACGGTGGTACGGGCTGGTCCGCCGAGCAGCGCACCATTTTCGAGGAAGAATACCGCAAGCGGGATCTGCCGCCCTTGCTGCCGAACTCTCTCAAGATGGTGGGGCCGTTGTTGATCGACCTTGGCACCGAAGAGCAAAAGGCCAAATATCTGCCCCGGATCCTGTCGGGCGAGGATTACTGGACGCAAGGGTATTCGGAGCCGAACTCCGGTTCCGATCTGGCATCGCTGAAATGCAGCGCGGTTGCGGATGGGGATGATTACATCATCAACGGCAGCAAGATCTGGACAACCTTCGCCCATAAATCGAACCGGATGTTCATGTTGGTGCGCACCAGCAGCGAGGGCAAGAAACAGCAGGGCATCACCTTTCTGCTGCTGGACAGAACCGACTTTCCCGGAATGGATATTCGCCCGATCAAGGGCCTGGATGGTCATGCGGAATTTTGCGAGGTGTTTTTCGACAATGTCCGAGTGCCGCAATCCGGTCGGGTCGGGGCCGAAAACGAGGGCTGGAGCGTTGCGAAACATCTGCTGAAGCACGAACGCAACGGATCGGCCAACAGCCCCGTTCTGGTCCGCTATCTGAGACGGATCACCGAGGCGGCGCAGGATGAAACATCCCCCTTTGGCGGCAAGCTGTCTGACGACCCGGTGTTCCAGTGCGACCTGGGCGCATTGTACGCGGATGTCGCGACGCTCGCCCAGTTCGAGTGGCTGATCATGGGCGGTCACGAGATGGTCAACGATCCCGCGTTGCCTTCGATTGCCAAAACCATGAACTCTGAATTGATCCAACGTGTATCGGTGATGATGACGCGGGTGGCCGGGCTCGAGGGGCTGTCCATGCAGCTTGACGCGCTGACCGTGGGGTCGGGGGTGGATCCGATGGGAAGCGAGCTGGATCTGATCTCCTTGCCGTTTTACCTCAACAGCCGCGCGACGACGATCTATGCGGGCACCAATGAGGTTCAGCGCGACTTGATCGCACGCAGCCTGCCGATCGCTTGAAAGGGTACTCAGATGGATTTCTCTCAGACCGACGAACAGAAGATGCTGCAAGAGAGCGTGAAGCGCCTATTGGAGCGGAGCTATGATTTCGAGACCCGTCAGAAAATGCTGCAATCCGGCCGCCCGTGGTCGCCCGAGATTTGGCAGGCACTGGCCGAGATGGGTATTCTTGGCCTGCCCTTTGCCGAAGATGTCGGCGGGTTTGGTGGGTCGATGGCGGATGTCGTTGCTGTGGCTGAACCCTTTGGGGCGCATCTGCTGATCGAGCCTTATGTTTCTTCGATCCTGCTGGCGGGGTCTTGTCTGGGGCAATCCGATAGCCCTGCCGCGCAAGCGCAACTTTCCAAAATCATAACGGGTGAACAAACGGCAGCCTTCGCCCATGAAGAGGGGAAGGGGATCGCGGATCCGGCACTTGTTTCATTGGCCGCAACCGAGGCAGCGGACGGATTCACCCTGAGCGGTGAAAAGCGGATGGTCCTTGGGGGCGCGCAGGCCGAAGCGCTTGTCGTATCGGCACGAGCGCGCGGCACGGCACCTGACAAGGATGGCCTATCTTTGTTTATGGTCGATCCAAAACAGCAAGGGGTCAGCATCAGATCTTTCATCACCATTGACGGCCGCCACGCCGCGCATATCACGTTCGATGCGGTTCAAATCCCGTCCGAGCGCAGGATCGCCGAAGATGCCCATAGCGTACTGCAAACAGTGATCTCTAGGGCAATCGTCGCGCTCTGCGCTGAAGCCGTGGGCGCTATGGGGGCCTTGCTGCGACTGACAAGCGAATATGCATCGACGCGCAAACAGTTCGGCACGCCTATCGCCACGTTTCAGACCATTTCGCACCGCTTGGCGGATATGAAGATCGCCTATGTAAAGGCCCGCTCCTGCCTGCTGTACACGACGGCGCTGATGGATGCCGGACAGGCAGGCGCGCAGGATATTTCGATCCTGAAAGGGCAGATCGGCACATTGGGACGAGAAATTGGCGAAGCAGCGATCCAGACCCATGGCGGCGTCGGTATGACGGACGAGGTCAGCATAGGTCACTTCCACAAGCGGATCCTGACAATCAATGCGCTGTTCGGAGATAGTGAGTATCACTTCCGTGCGGTCGGCAAATCTCTCGCCACTGCCAAAGCGTAGAAATATGATGCGGAGGGAGGTATGGCTATCTCACCTCCGCGATATCAGCTACGCGCCATTAGGCCGCCCAAGATGACCGCGATCATCTGCTCCGTATAGGAGCGGCGTATGTCGTCATCAATTCTATCGACGCCGTGCATATAGTTCAGCACTTCTCGGGACGAGAATATCTGGTCACATGCCCCGATGACGATGAAGTAGAAAAACTTGTAGTCGACAGACTGGAACTCTCCTGCCGCGACACCTTCGGAAATCATCCGCTTGTAGGCGTCATGGATCGGTTCGATGTACGACTTTATCATGGTCCGTCTGACTTCTTCGGTTTCGTCGCGCATCGTCGCGGTCAGCAGGCGCTGTAAGTAAGGGTATTTGAAGTACATGTTGACGAGACCGGAGAGGTGGTACCGCATCTTCGCGGTCGGGCGCATGTCCATCTCGACCAAGGCTTCAAGCTGGGTGACCGCTTCCGCCAGATCTCGGTGAAGAAGGGCGCGCATCAAGCCGCTTTTGTTGCCAAAGTAATACTTCACCAAAGCAGAGTTCACCCCAGCCTTCGCCGCAATATCGATAATGGGCACCAGCAAGGTGTCCCGTTCACACATGAGCTCGCTTGCGGCGGTGAGCAAATCATCTCTTGTTGACGCACGTTCTTCGAGTGGTGCGGTGACTGCGGCTACCTTTGAATTCATTGCTCAACTAACTCCTGTAGGTAGAACCTTATTACTCAGTGCCGATCAGAATGTCACGGACGATTCGGTCGCACTTCAAGCCAAGAAGCCATTGAAGCTTGCCAGTCCCGCCTCCTTTGCGACGAGATCGGCTGGGGGATCGCATGAGAGTTTGTGATATTACTGTTCTTTATAGCGGTGGCGCATGGTCTTAAAAACCTCATTAACTACACAATTATCACTTTACAGGCGCAACTTAACTGCGTAGCTAATATGCCTATGTGATGTGCTTGGTCTGGGAGGTCGCCCATCACGATTGGTAATTAAGCGCGACGTTTTCGCATACCAAGAAGGCTGTGTCGCAGCGCGGTACCGTCCGCCGGGCCATGAGGATGTCGGTAACGTCGGGAGGAGACGAGATGATTGATCCAGAGGCAATGAGCTCGATTAGCGCGGTCGCACGAAGCGCTGCACAGCGCGCACCTGACAAGATCTGCAATCGGTTTGAAGGGCGCGATACGACCTTCAAGGATTTTGATCGTCACGTCGATCAGGTTGCACACGGCTTGGACGCGGGCGACGCCAAAGTCGTCGCTTACCTTGGGAAAAACTGCGACCACGTCTTCGAGATTTTCATCGGCGCGACGCGCGTCGGTGGGATGTTCGCGCCCTTGAACTGGCGGCTTGCGCCTGCCGAAATTATCGAGATTTTACGCCAATACCCGCCACAGATGCTGTTCTTCGGGCCTGAGTTCTCGGAAGCGATCAAGGAAATCAGCGCAGCACTTCCGGACATTCAGATCCTCGCTATGGAGGAGGGCGATGGACCTTGGGAAACATACGAGGCATGGCGTGATGCTCAGTCGAGCGAACCTGTTGTTGACCGCGCTTCAACGCATGATCCGGCTATGGTTTTGTTTACATCCGGCACCACAGGTGTGCCGAAAGCCGTGCTACTGAGCCACAGTAACTTGCTACAGCCGAAACTGGACTCCCTGGCCGTCAAACATATCTATGACCACTGGGACGACGAGGATATTGGGTTTGTTGCGATGCCCTTGGCGCATATCGGCGGCATTGGTTTTTGGACAATCGCCTTTGTGAACTGCTGTACCAGTGTCATCCTCCGAGAGTTTGACCCTGTAGCGGCCCTTGATGCAATCCACACAGAGCGCGTTTCAAAGCTGTTCGTAGTGCCTGCTGCCTTGCAGATCGTCATCCAGCACCCAGAAGCAAAGCGCGTCGATTTTTCTTGCGTCAAAACCGTGATGTACGGTGCTGCGCCCATGCCCCTGCCGCTACTGAAAGAGGCCATCGAAGTCGTTGGTTGCCAGTTTATCCAATGTTACGGCATGACGGAGACGACGGGCACGATTGCGATACTTCCACCAGAGGACCACGTGCCCGAGGGATCCGAGCGGATGCGTAGCGCCGGACGGCCCGCGATGGGGTGTGAAATCGCTATTTTCGACCCAGACGGCAAGCCCGTCAAAGCTGGCGAGATCGGCGAAGTGGCCGTCCGGGCACCGGCAAATATGCTGGGATACTGGAAGAACCCGGAGGCGACGACCAAGACGCTGCGCGACGACGGTTGGCTGCTGTCGGGCGATGCGGGCTATCTTGACGAGGACGGCTACCTGTTCATCCACGACCGCATCAAGGACATGATCATTTCCGGCGGCGAAAATGTATACCCTGCCGAGGTGGAGAGCGCGCTATATGCGCATCCCTCCATCAGTGAGGCAGCGGTGATTGGCGTGCCTGACCCCAAGTGGGGCGAGGCCGTTCGGGCGGTTGTGACGCTCAAGCCCAATGCAACCCTTGACGAGAAAGAAGTGCTGACTTGGATGCGCGGTAAGCTCGCTGCATTCAAATGTCCCAAGGCGATTGACGTCATCGACGTGATGCCGCGCAATGCGTCCGGCAAGCTGCTTAAGCGCGACCTGCGCGCGCCCTATTGGGAGGGCCGCGAGCGGCAGGTGAATTGAACGCAGCACAAGACATCTTGCATCCTCAGACGACCCTCGAGAACGGATTGGCGCGGCTGGTGCCCACCCTCGATCCTGCGGCGCAGGGTATCAAGGGGCTGCGGCGGCTATCGGGCGGGGCCAGCCAGGAAACCTGGTCTTTTCAGATGGATGGTGGGCAGGGGTACCACTTGATCTTGCGCCGCGAACCTGCCGCGGCGCGGTCGGGCGGCACCGGCATCGGCATGGCGGCCGAAGCCCGAGTGATCAAACGCGTGGCTGCAGCAGGCGTGCCCGCACCACAGATCGAACATGAGCTGACGCCAGATGACGGCATCGGCGCAGGCTTTGTCATGCTGCGCATCGACGGGGAGGCGCTGCCCCATCGCATCCTGCGCGACGACAGCTATGCCCCGGCGCGGGCGAAGTTCGCCCGTCAGGCCGGTAAAATTCTGGCGAGAATTCACCAGAGCGACCCGACTGGCCTGCCCATTCCCGTGCTGTCTCCGCGCGAGGTGTTGGATGATCTTGGCCATCGACACCGCGCATTTGGTGCCGCGCGCCCTGTCTTTTCGCTTGCGCTGCGCTGGCTGGCCGAAAATGCGCCAGAGCCGCGCGGGCCAAAGTTGGTGCATGGGGATTTCCGCATGGGCAATCTGATGTTTGGTCCTGAAGGGATACGCGGTGTTCTGGATTGGGAACTGGCGCATATCGGTGATCCGATGGCCGACATGGGTTGGCTTTGCATGGAAAGCTGGCGCTTTGGTAATACCGATCCCGTTGGCGGTTTGGGCCGTCGCGAGGATTTGTTTGCAGGGTATGAAGCGGCAGGGGGCGATCCTGTCGATCCGGCTACGGTGCGGTGGTGGGAAATACTCTCGGCGTTGCGGTGGGGTGTCATCATCGAAGAGATGGCCGCGTGGGTGCGCGAAGGTACTGACACCAGCGTGGAACGTCATGTGATCGCGCGGCGCGCCTCGGAAACAGAAGCGATATTATTGCTTCATCTGCTGGAAGGGGCCGCATGATGCAGGACCAGCCAAGCCCCGACGCGATTTTGACGGCCGTTGCTGCATGGCTGCGTGGCACCGCTGCGGATGCACTGCCTGCGCATGCCCGGTTCGAGGCCAAGGTCGCGGCAGGCGTGGTTGAACTTGTCCGGCGCCAGATCGGGGCGGAACCGTCCGAAAGCGAGGAAGCCCGGATGCTGTCGGCGCTGGTGGGTGCCACGGGCGGGCTGGACGCGTTGACCGCGCGTCTTTGCGCACAGATCGAAAATGGCGAAACGGATCTATCGACGCCGGGGCTGTCGGACCTGTTGATCGCAACCACGCTGAACAAGATCGACATCGATCAACCGGAGTTTTCCGCGGCAGCCCGCTTGCGGGCATTGGCGCAGCGCAGGCGAGGGTTGCCGTAGCAGACCAACAAAAGCCGCCGCCAATCGACACAAGGAACACCCGCAGATGAACTTTGATCTACCTTCTGAAATTACCGATCTTGTGACCCGCCTTGATACGTTTATCGAAGCAGAAATCGTACCGTTGCAGGCCGAGGACGATAACGAACGGTTTTTCGACCATCGCCGGGAATACGCGCGCACGGATTTTGAAAACGGCGGGCTGCCCCGGCCCGAGTGGGAAGCCTTGATGGCCGAGGCCGTCCGCCGCGCCGACAAGGCCGGGCTGTACCGCTTTTCCCTGCCTGCGGAATTCGGCGGGCAGGACGGCGGCAATCTGGCCATGGCCGTCGTGCGCGAGCATATGGCCGCCAAGGGGCTGGGGCTGTTCAACGACCTGCAGTCAGAGCATTCGGTAATTGGCAATTTTCCGGTCATCGTCATGCTACGCGATTTCGGGACAGAAGCGCAAAAGCAGACATTTATCTCGGGCGCGCTGAGCGGCGACATCCGCATGGCCTTCGGGTTGACCGAGGAAGCGCATGGGTCGGATGCCACGCATATGGAAACCCGTGCTGTGCGCGAGACCCGCGATGGCAAATCCGGCTGGCGCATTGACGGTGAAAAAATGTGGACCACAGGGATGCACACCGCGACCCACTGCGTCACCTTCGCGCGCACCTCTGGCGAAGATGGCGCGGCGGATGGGATCACCGCTTTCTTGGTTCCTGCCCAGACACCGGGGCTGAAGATCGAGGAATATCTCTGGACCTTCAACATGCCCACCGATCATCCGCGGATCAGTTTCAACGACGTCTGGGTGCCGGATGATCTGATGTTCGGACCAGAGGGCGGCGGCTTGGCGCTGGCGCAGGCGTTTGTGCATGAAAACCGCATCCGGCAGGCGGCGAGTTCGCTGGGGGCTGCGGTATATTGTATCGAGGAATCCGTGCGCTATGCCCGCGCCCGAAAACCATTTGGCAAAGAGCTGGCCGCAAATCAGGCGATCCAGTTCCCCTTGGTCGAATTGGCCACGCAGGCAGAAATGCTGCGCCAGCTCATCCGCAAGACAGCCTGGGAGATGGACCGCATGCCACACCCCGAGGTCGCCAAGAAACTGTCTGACAAGGTGAGCATGTGCAATTATCAGGCCAACCGTCTGTGTTGCGAGGCCGCGGACCGCGCCATGCAAATTCATGGCGGCATCGGATATTCCCGGCACAAACCGTTCGAACATATCTACCGTCATCACCGCCGCTACCGCATCACCGAAGGCGCAGAAGAGATCCAGATGCGAAAAGTCGGCGCATGGCTGTTCGGTTACCTTGGCCCCCGACGCGGCAACATTCCCGATCCGACGCCGCGCAGCGTTGCGGCCCCGCTAAAGGGAGAGAACTGATGGCTGTTGTACGCACTGATCTGACGGGCGGGGTCATGACGCTCACCCTCGATCGGCCGGAAAAGTTGAACGCCTTCACGATTGAGATGATGCAAGAGCTTATCGACGCCTTCGATGTGGCCGATGCAGATGACGCGGTCCGCGCTGTTGTGGTGACCGGGGCGGGCCGGGCGTTTTGTGCCGGTGCGGATATTTCCGGCGGGACCAAGGGCTTTGTGGATGTGGAAAAGCGCAAGATAGGCGACGGCATCGTGCGCGATGGCGGCGGTCTGTTGACCTTGCGCATCTTTGACAGCCTCAAACCCGTGATCGCCGCCGTCAACGGCGCGGCTGTCGGCGTGGGTGCCACGATGCAGTTGCCGATGGATATGCGGCTTGCCTCCGAGGATGCCAAATTCGGTTTCGTCTTTAGCCGCCGTGGCATTGTGCCAGAGGCCTGTTCATCGTGGTTTCTGCCGCGTGTGGTCGGTATCTCCAAGGCGATGGAATGGAGCACGACGGGTCGCATCTTTGATGCGCAGGAAGCATTTTCCGCCGGATTGGTCCGCTCGGTCCACAAACCCGCCGATCTGATTGGGGCCGCGCAGGAACTAGCCGAGGAAATAGGCGCAAACAACGCCCCGGTTTCTGTCGCTCTGACACGTCAGGTGATGTGGCGGATGTTGGGCGCCGATCACCCAATGCAGGCGCACCGCGTCGACAGCCTTGCGATTGAACTGCGAAGCGCCTCCGCCGATGCCGCAGAGGGTGTGCGCAGTTTCACGGAAAAGCGTCCGGCGGTTTTTCCCGACAAGGTCAGTACAGATTTGCCCGACATCTTTCCCGATTGGTCGGCGCCGAAATGGCAATAGCCAACCCGATCCCCGAAATTAAAGGAGCCCTGCCGATGACAACTTCTACTCTTGATGACCGTCTCGCAGTCACCCGCGAGGGGCGTGTCAGCACGGTGCGCCTGAATGACCCCAAGACGTTGAATTCCATGGATACGCCGATGGCCCTGTCCCTGCGCGAAGTGTTGCGTGCCGAGGCCAAGGTTTCCGGTTGCATCATTCTGGCGGGCGGAGCGCGCGGATTTTGCTCTGGGGCCAACCTGTCCGGCGATCTTGCCCCCGGTGACGGGGAACTGGATGCAGGTCAAACACTAGAGGACGCCTTCAACCCCTTGGTTGAAACGATCCGGACCTTGCCAGTGCCTTTCATCACAGCGGTGCGCGGTGCAGCGGCGGGGGTAGGTGCGTCTCTGGCGATGTCGGGTGACATCATCACCTGCGGTCGATCGGCCTATTTTCTTGAGGCCTTTGCGCGGATCGGGCTGGTTCCCGATGGCGGCGCAGCGTGGTTTTTGACGCGCTCGGTTGGACGGGTGCGGGCAATGGAATTGATGATGCTTGCAGAAAAACTACCGGCGGAAAAGGCGTTTGAGTGGGGCCTGATCACCAGGTTGTTCGAGGATGACGTTGTCGAGGCGGAAGCGATGAAGATTGCGCAAAAACTGGCGGACGGGCCAACCCGTGCACTGGCGCTGACCCGGCAATCTGCATGGGCAGCGGCGGATTCCAGTTTCACCGAAACCCTGCAATTGGAACGTGTTCTACAACGCGACGCGGGCAATCACCCTGATTTTGCCGAAGGTGTCGCGGCATTCATGGAAAAGCGTGCCGCGCGTTTCGGCGGCTAAGCAGGCGTTCTGCGCCCTACCTAAAGGAAGGTAATAAAATGACCGAAGCTTATATCTGTTCTGCATTGCGCACCCCTGGTGGCCGTCGTGGCGGCAAGGTGTCCGGGTGGCACCCCGTGGATCTGGCCGCGCGCGTTTTGGACGCCACGGTGCAGAATACCGGCATTGATCCCGCTGCCATTGAGGATGTTATCATGGGCTGCGTCGGTCAAAGTGGCGAACAAGGTTTGCATATCGGTCGCAATGCGGTGCTGGCCTCGTCCCTGCCCGAAAGCGTACCGGCGGTTTCGATTGACCGCCAATGCGGCTCTTCCCAGCAGTCGATCCAGTTTGCGGCGCAGGCCGTCATGTCCGGCACTCAGGACCTGGTGATTGCTGCGGGCGTTGAATCCATGTCGCGGGTACCGATGGGGACCACAGGCGTCTTCACGCGAAACTTCGAGCCCGGCTCGGCCAAGTCGCCGGGTCTTGACGCCAAATATCCCGGCGTGGCCTTTAGCCAGTTTTCCGGCGCCGAAGCGATTGCGCGCAAGCATAACTTCAGCCGCGAGGATCTTGATGCATTTGCTTTGCTGAGCCATCAGCGTGCGGCAAAGGCGACCGAAGCAGGTGCATTCGACCAAGAGATCGTGCCCCTTGAGCTCGAGAATGGCGAAATGCACCGGACGGACGAGGGCATCCGTGCCGACGCCTCGATGGAGGCGCTGGCCGGCGTGAAGACGCTGAAAGAGGGCGGCGTGATCACCGCCGGCAACGCCAGCCTGATTTGCGACGGTGCCTCGGCGGTTCTGATTGCCAGTGCCGCGGCGGTCAAGGCCCACGGGCTGACCCCCCTCGCACGGATCAGGTCCATGACGGTAACGGGTGGCGATCCGGTAATCATGCTCGAAGAGCCGCTTTTCGCCACCGATCGCGCCTTGGCCCGCGCAGGCATGACGATCGACGAGATTGATCTTTACGAGGTTAACGAAGCCTTCGCCTCGATCCCTCTTGCTTGGCTCAAGCACACAGGTGCCGACCCTGATCGTTTGAACGTCAACGGCGGGGCCATTTCGCTGGGTCACCCATTGGGCGCTTCGGGTGCCAAGCTGATGGCGACATTGGTGCATGGATTGCGCGCCCGCGGAAAACGCTACGGGTTGCAGACCATGTGCGAGGGCGGCGGGCTGGCGAACGTCACCATCGTCGAAGCGCTTTAAGCTAAATTCTGGCTGCGGTTCGTGGAGTATCTCAGCCGAATGACCGCTCCGCTGCGTCGCTTCGGGGCACAGACAGTCACCAACAAGTCGGGGAAAACCGACGACTTACTGAAAATCAAAGGGAGAAGTTAAATGAAGTTTTCTAAATTGTTCAAAAGCAGCGCGTCTGCTTTGGTTCTTGCAGCAGCATCAGTGGGCACATTCTCGACATCGGCCGAGGCACGCGATTTACGCTATGCGATTGGCTGGCCCCCGGGCGCGCTGCCGACAGAGGCGATCGAGACCTATGCTGATGCCGTAGAAGAGGCATCTGGCGGCGACGTCACGGTAAAGGTTTTCCCACTGTCTTTGCTTAACTTTCTGGAGTCGACATCGGGTGTACGTGACGGGATTGCCGACATAACAACTGTTTTGACACCGTATTTCCTATCCGAATTCCCCAATACAAACTTCGTGACCGAGCTGGCTAGCTTTAGTGAAGTGGTGGAAGGCGACCCTGATCGGATGGCCTTTGCTTTCACCGGCGCGATCATGGAATACGTCATGTTCAACTGTGGCGACTGCTTGAGCGAGTTTGCGGCCCAGAACCACGTTTACACAGCGGGTGCGGGGACACCCCCCTACATGCTGCAGTGCACAAAACCGGTCGTTTCGGCCGAGGATCTGAAGGGTGCTCGTATCCGCACGCCTGGTGCCTTCTGGAGCCGCTGGATCGAGGCGATGGGGGCCACGCCCGTCTCCATTTCGATCAACGAGACTTTCGAGGCGCTGAACCAGGGCGTCATTGACTGTACCGCATCATCAGCGTCGGAGCTGACGAACTTCAGCTTTATTGATGTGGCGACAGACATCACGACAAACCTGCCGGGGTCTTCCTTTGTATCAGGTCTTACAAATGTGAACGCCGATACATGGGCTGGCCTTGATGACGCAGGCAGAACCGCGATGTTGAAAGGGTCTGCCGTCGTGGCGGCGGAAATGAACTGGGCCTATTATGGTGAGGCACGAGACAACATTGCCAAGGCCAAGGAACAGGGGATCACTTTCCACGAGGCAGAAGCAAGTTTGCGCACGCAAAGCGTCGAGTGGATCAACGAAGACATCTCGAACGTCGTTGACATCTACGCCGAGCGTGGCGTTACGGGCGGTGAAGAAAGTGTCTCGAAGGTGCGTGAGCTCATGACCAAATGGGTTGGTTTGGTGAAAGACGTACAGGATGCTGATGCGCTGTCCGATCTTTACTGGACCGAAGTTCTGTCGAAGGTCGATGTATCGACCTACGGGCAGTAAGCGATCTGCTGCACCGACGGTACGTCGTTTTCCGACGGTGCAGCAATCTTCATCCCACAGATAAGTGAGGCTCGAATGAAGCTTTTTCAACGCGTGCTCGAACCGTTGGTCTCGGTAATGGGACTGGTCGGCATCATCTGCGTAACGCTCATGATGTTGCACATTACGACCGATGTAGTTTTGCGGTTTGTTTTCAATTCGCCGATCAGAGGTACGATCACTATCGTTTCCCATTATTACATGGTGATACTTGGCTTTTGTTCGCTGGCGGTGGCTGAATCGCGCGATGCCCATGTTTCTGTCGAAGTCTTCACCGAGCTGATGCCGCGCAATGTTCAAAGCGGGCTGGCCGCGATCGCCGCGTTTCTGGCTGCGATTGTTTTCGGGTTCGTCACGGTTCGTACCTGGATAGAAGCTATTCACAAAATGGAAATCAGCGCGGCAATCCAGCAAGGGTCGCTGACCATCCCTGTGTGGCCAAGTTATTTCGCGCTGCCTTTGGGCTGCGGTTTGATGGCTGTAACCGCGCTATGGCGTGCGCAGGCGATTGCCAGAGGCGCACAATCTACTTTTGGCCCTGACATGAATGGCGAATTGCCAGCGGAGGAGCTTGCAAATGGATGATATCGGTATTGGTCTCAGTGGCTTGGGGCTTTTGTTTGTCCTGATTGCCTTGCGCGTTCCTATCGGCGTTGCTTTGATCGGGGTAAGCTTCGGCGGGCTCTATGTTCTTTTGGGCTGGAGGGTTGCCTGGGGCGCGCTTGCGGTCATGCCCTATCAGTTTTCCGCAAACTGGGTGCTTAGCTCGGTCCCCATGTTCTTGCTCCTTGGGTTTATTTGTTATCATGCTGAGCTGACCCAAGGGATGTTCAGGGCCGCAAGGGTATGGACGTCAGCGCTCCCGGGCGGGCTTGCCATTGCGGCGGTCTTTGGTTCTGCAGGTTTTGCGGCAGTATGCGGGTCGTCCGTGGCATGTGCCGCGGCAATGGGGCGTATTGCCGTGCCCGAGATGATGCGCGCGCGCTACAATGCCGAACTTGCGACAGGCACAGTTGCCGTCGCGGGCACCATCGGAGCCTTGATCCCGCCCTCGATCATCTTGATTTTGTATGGTGTCATCGCACAGGTATCAGTGCCGCAGTTGTTTCTGGGCGGCATCACTGCGGGGGTGATCTCGGCGATTGGTTACTGCGTGGTCATTCTGGTTCGGGTCAAAATTAATCCAGCTATGGCACCCGTAGGGGTTCGCGCCTCATGGGCAGAGCGACTTTCGGCGCTCAAAGATACCTGGCCGATTGTCGTGGTCATGATCGGGATTTTTGGTGGGCTTTTCTCTGGTGCTTTCACTCCGACAGAGGCTGGCGCGATTGGCGCGTTCCTTTCATGCCTGGTGGGGCTGGCCCGCAGGACACTGAATTGGCGTCGCTTCCGGCTTGCCGTTGAGGAGACGATGATTACGACTGCTGCCTTGATCGTCATCGGCGTTGGCGCGACATTGCTGACAAGATTTCTGACCCTGTCAGGTGCCGGAGATTACCTGTCAGACTCCATCATCGGATTATCGGCCAATCCGGCCATGATCCTCTTTGGCATCATATTGGTCTATCTCATTCTTGGTATGTTTCTCGAGCCGATTGGCGCGATGCTGCTGACGATGCCGATTGTTCTGCCGATCGTGCAGGACGCCGATTGGTCACTGCTTTGGTTCGGGATCGTGCTCACCAAACTCCTGGAAATCGGGATGGTGACGCCCCCAATCGGGATGAATATTTTTGTCATCAAGGGTGTCGTCGGAAATATTGCCACAACAACCCAGATTTTCCGTGGCGTGATGTGGTTTATCCTTATGGACCTAGTGGTGCTGGCGGTGCTGGCGATCTGGCCTGAAATCACACTATTCTTGCCCGAAATCATGAAGTGAGACGCACCAAATTCCCACGCAACACTTATTGTGTCGCCTCACTTTGTGAACGAGGCGGCGTTATAATTAACAGACTATTCGCGCAGTTAACTTAATTAACTACTTGACTAATTAACGTTGTGGTGAGAAGCCTGCAATAAGTGAATTTAACTGTCGGCTTAGGCGGCGGTGAACTGGGCGCGAAGCAAACGGCAGGCGGCGCGCCGGCCGAACTTTAGAGAAGGAAACCCTCAATGGCTGAAGCATATATCATTGACGCTTGCCGCACCCCTCGCGGTGTTGGGAAGGTCGGGAAGGGCGCGCTCGCGCACCTGCATCCTCAACACTTGGGGGCCACTGTCCTAGCCGCGCTGCGGGATCGCAACGATCTGAACACAGCTGATGTGGATGACATTATTTGGGGTACGAGTACGCAAAAAGACAAGCAGGGCGGCGACCTTGGTCGCATGGCGGCGCTGGATGCGGGCTATGACGTCAAAGCGTCAGGCGTCACGCTTGACCGTTTCTGCGGCTCCGGGATCACCACGGTTTCGCTGGCTGCAGCCCAGATCATGTCAGGGATGGAGGATGTCGTCATCGCGGGCGGCACCGAAATGATGAGCTATACCGGGCAGATCGCTGACCCGAAGAAACCCTTTATGATGGACGCGGGCAACCTGAGCCTGCGAGCGAAGCACCCGCAGACCCAGCAGGGTTGCAGTGCAGACGCCATCGCGACGATTGAAGGCATTGATCGCGCTGCAGCAGATCAGCTGGCCGTGACGAGCCAAGAACGCGCTGCCAAAGCCATCGCCGAAGGTCGTTTCGACGGCTCTATCGTACCAGTGCGCGACCCCGAGACCGACGAACTGGTTTTGGACAAGGAAGAATTCCCGCGTCCCGGCACCACGCTTGACTCTCTTTCGACCCTCAACACGGTTTTCGACAAGTTCATGGAGTTCCCGATCGATGACAAGGGGACAACCTACGGTGACATGATTTATGCGCGCTATCCTGAGTTGAAGGGGAAAATGCAGCACATCCACCATGCGGGGAATTCCTCTGGCGTTGTGGATGGCGCGGCGGCACTTTTGCTGGCGTCCGAAGGCTATGTAAAAAAGACAGGCATGAAGCCACGCGCGCGCATCGTGGCGACGGCGAACATCGGCGACGATCCGACGTTGATGTTGAACGCTCCTGTTCCGGCAGCACGCAAGGTTCTGGAGAAAGCGGGTCTGACCACTGACGATATCGACGTTTATGAAATCAACGAAGCCTTTGCCGTGGTTGCGGAAAAGTTCATTCGGGATCTCAAGCTCGACCGTTCCAAGGTGAACATCAACGGCGGCGCGATGGCGCTCGGTCACCCTATCGGTGCGACCGGTTCCATTCTGATCGGTACTGCCTTGGATGAACTAGAGCGTTCTGGTGGTCGGTATGGCCTGATCACGATGTGTGCGGCCGGTGGCATGGCCCCCGCAATCATCATCGAGCGGGTGTAAGCCTTTATCCGTGCAGAGGGCTGGTCATGATCGCCCTCTGCAAGTTTTCGCTCCCTCGAAACGAGACGACCCCAAGAAGAGACCTAGAATGACCCCACCCTTAAGTATCGACTTGAGCCAAAACAGAGCGCTGGTCACAGGAGCATCGAGCGGCTTAGGCGCACATTTTGCTTCTGTTCTTGCGGCGCAAGGGGCTGATCTGGTTCTCGCAGCACGACGCACAGACAAGCTGGAGGAGGTCGCAGCGCCATTGCGTGCGATGGGGCGCGATGTCCAGGTTGTTCAAATGGATGTGGGCTCCCCCGAAGCGGTTCAGGCGGCGTTTGCGGATATGCCACCCTGTGACATCGTTATTAACAATTCGGGTATCGGTCAGAATTCTTGGCTTGCCGATATGGATGAAGACGAGTGGCAGCAGTTGATAGATGTCAACCTGAGCGGGGTCTGGCGTGTGTCCAAACAGGCTGTCGCAATGTTTCGCAAAGAGAAGACAGCCGGGGCCATCGTTAACATTGCGTCAATTACAGCATCGCGAACTGCGCTCAAATCAGGGGCGTATGCGGTAACCAAGGCCGGTGTTATTCATATGACCAAATCGCTTGCGATTGAGGTCGCGCGTGACGGCATTCGAGTCAATGCATTGGCACCGGGTTATTTCCAGACAGAGTTGAATGCGGATTTTCTGGGATCCGAAGCGGGGAACCGCATGGCTGCGCGCATTCCGCAACGCAGGTTTGGGGCCATGGAAGAATTGAATCTTCCATTGCTCATGCTGGCGGCCAAACAGAACAGCTACATGACCGGCGCGACCATAACCGTGGATGGCGGTCATAGCATCAATGCCCTTTGAGATAACTTACGGAGAACGCGAATGAAACTTGATAACTCGATCTCGGCAGTCATCACAGGGGGTGCCTCCGGACTGGGGCTTGCCACAGCGCGTGCATTGGCTTCACATGGCGTGAAGGTCGCACTGTTTGACCTGAACGAGGAAGCCGGCGAGACCATTGCAGCTGAATTGGGGGGCGTGTTTTGCAAGGTGAACGTGGCGGACGAAGCCAGCGTCGACGCTGGCTTTGACAAGGCGCGCGCGGCCAACGGTCAGGAACGTATTCTCGTTAATTGCGCGGGCATCGGGAATGCGATCAAGACCGCTGGTCGGGATCGCAAAACTGGTGGTATTTCCCAGTTCCCGATCTCCGAATATCGCAAGATTATTGAGGTCAACCAGATCGGCACCTTCATCTGCACCGTGAAGGCCGCCGCGGGTATGATGACCCTCGACCCGGAGGACGGAGAGCGTGGCGCGATCATCTCGACCGCTTCCGTTGCGGCAGAGGACGGTCAGGTCGGCCAAGTCGCATATTCGGCGTCGAAAGCCGCGATTGTTGGTATGACCTTGCCAATCGCCCGTGACCTTTCGGCGGAGCATATTCGCGTCAATACAATCCTGCCCGGTCTCTTCGAGACGCCGCTTTTGATGAGCCTGCCCGAAAACGTTCGGCAATCCTTGGGGGCGATGGTGCCCAACCCTGCTCGCCTTGGTAAGCCGGAAGAATATGCCTCTCTGGCTCTCGAAATGGTGCGCAATCCCTACCTGAACGGCGAAGACATTCGCTTGGATGGTGCTATCAGGATGGCACCGCGCTGATTGGCCGCTGTGACGTTGGGGGAGGGGGCGGTCCCTCCTGCCACATCACGGCACTGCAAAAGTCGACGTGGGAACCTGACTGCGCCGCGGGAAAATGGAGAATGGAATGACTGACGTAAAAACCAAAGATGCCAAGGATATCTGGGCGCGCGATTTCGACTATATCTCGGTCAAACGTGACGGCCATATCCTTGAAATTACGATTGATCGCGCGGATCGCTACAACGCTCTTCACGGCGGGGCGCATCAGGAATTGCACGATATCTTTGATGGATACGAGCAGGACCCGGATCTGTGGGTCGCCATCATCACCGGGGCCGGGGACAAAGCTTTTTGCTCGGGCAACGATCTGAAAGCCACAAGCGAAGGGCAGGATATTGAACCCGCCAGCAGCGGCTTTGGCGGTCTCACTGATCGCTGGGGTCGGGAAAAGCCGGTTATCGCGGCGGTGAATGGCGTGGCAATGGGCGGTGGATGCGAGATCGTTCTAGCATCCGATATTGCCGTGGCGGATGCCCATGCGAAATTCGCGCTGCCCGAGGTGAAGGTTGGCCTGTTCGCAGCTGCGGGTGGCGTGCAACGTCTCACGCGCCAGATTGGTCGTAAAGCCGCGATGGAGCTGATCCTGACAGGCCGTGCGATTACAGCCGACCGTGCCTGCGAACTAGGCATCATTAACCGCGTTGCAGGTGAGGGTGAAACGGCGATGGATATCGCACGTGAAATCGCCAAGGAAATCACGCTGGTATCGCCGACTGCCGTCAGGGCGTCAAAGCGGGTGCTCAACGCCCTTGAAGAAGACATCGAGCGTCTGCCCGAAGCCTTCGCAGGCAACACGGTTGAATTTGACGTCGTGCTGAAATCCAATGACGGTAAAGAGGGCGTCAAAGCCTTTGTCGAAAAACGCGCGCCGAACTGGACGAATAGCTAAGCCGTTTGTGCCACCGATGCCCAGACCCATCAAAGCAACGAGGGATGTCCCATGATCAAAAGACGTATTTTTGAAGAAGAGCACGATATGTTTCGCGACAGTGTTCGCAAATGGATCGCGGCCGAGGTTGCCCCCCATGCTGAAAGCTGGCGTCAGAACAAACACGTTAGCAAGGAAGCTTGGAAATCCGCTGGGGACAACGGTTTTCTGGCGATGTTTGCCGATGAAAAATACGGCGGCATGGGCCTTGATGATTTCCGCTTTGACATGGTTCTCAACGAAGAACTGGGCAAGGTGGAGAGCTCTTTCTTTATCACGCTGCACAACCGCATCGTGGCACCCTATCTGCAAAAGTTCGGCACCGACGATCAGCGCGACCGGTACATGCCGGGGATCGTTTCGGGCGACACCATTCTTGCGATCGGCATGACCGAACCGGGATGCGGCTCGGATCTTGCGGCGATCAAAACCCGCGCCGAAAGGCAGGGGAACCATTGGGTCATCAACGGATCAAAAACCTACATCTCAAACGGTCAGATTGCTGGCCTCTACCTGATCGCCGCGAAAACGGACCCCGATAATCCGCGCTCTATCGGGCTGTTCTGGGTTCAAGAAGGGGCAGAAGGCTTCTCCAAGGGTCAGAACCTCAAGAAGATGGGGCTGCAAGCGCAGGATACGTCCGAGCTGTTCTTTGATAACGTCAAGGTGCCGGCATCGGATCTGGTTGGCGATGGGACAGATGGCTTCAAATTGATGATGACCAATCTGGCCGAAGAACGGCTGGTGGGGGCGGACGGCTATCTCGCCCGTGCGGAACGCGCTTTCGAGATCACGATGGAGTTCATCAAAGAGCGCAAAGCCTTCGGAAAACCGGTCGGCACCTTCCAGAACAGCCGCTTTGTCATGGCTGATGCGCGCACCAAACTCGATGTCGGCTGGGCCTACCTCGATCATTGTGCGATGGCCCATATAGATGGGGAATGCACAGCCGAAATGGCGGCGCAGGCCAAGTTGTTCACATCGGAGATCGAAGGCGAAATCATTGATGCCTGCCTGCAATTGCACGGCGGTGCTGGATATATGGAAGAGTATGAAATCTCTCGGCTTTATGTCGATGCGCGGATCAGCCGTATCTATGCTGGCACGTCCGAGATCATGCGTGAAATCATCGGTCGCGGCCTTGGGCTGGATGATCGTCAAAAAGGCTGAGGGTTAGTTATGTCGGGACCGCTGAAAGGCCTGGAAGTCATCGAAATGGCCGGGATCGGTCCCGGCCCTTTGGCGGGGCAGTTGCTGGCCGATCTGGGTGCGGATGTGATCGTCATCGACCGCGCCGAAGCGCCAGCTGACAAAACCGATGTGAACCGGCGCGGCAAGCGGTCCGTCTTTTTGGATCTGAAATCTGAAGAGGGGCGCAGTACCGCGCAGGCGCTGATCAATCGGGCTGGCATCGTCATCGAAGGTTTCCGGCCCGGCGTGATGGAACGGTTGGGGCTCGGGCCAGATGACCTTGACGAGACAGTAATCTTTGGCCGGATCACAGGCTGGGGGCAGGACGGACCGCTGAGCCAATCGGCGGGGCATGACATCAATTACCTTGGCCTGACGGGTGCTTTGGCTGCAATGGGCACGGTTGATAACCCGCCGCCGCCGCCGTTGAATCTGGTCGCGGACTATGGCGGGGGTACGATGTTCCTGCTGCTTGGCATCCTTGCCGCTGTGTTCGAGCGGCAGACATCGGGCAAAGGTCAGGTGGTCGATGCGGCAATGGTTGATGGCGTAAGCGCGATGATGGGGCTTTTCCACACCTTCAAAGCGCGTGGCGCGTGGAGCGAGAACCGCGCGTCCAACCTGCTGGATGGCGGCGCTCCTTTCTATCGCTGCTATCGGACCAAGGACAATCTGTTCATGTCTGTCGGCCCGCTAGAGCCGCAGTTCTTTGCCCTGCTGCTGGAAAAGGCCGGGCTGCCCGCCGAGCATAGCGTGGATCAAAACGACCCTGCCACTTGGGCCGAGCGTGCCGAGCTTTACGCACAGGCTTTCGCAAGCAAGACACAGGCGGAGTGGTCCGGCATCTTTAGTGGGACCGATGCCTGCGTGGCCCCCGTGCTGAGCATGGATGATGCGGTAACCCATCCTCATATGGCCGCGCGTCAGACGCTGGTCGAGGTGGACGGCGTTTTGCAGGCCGCTCCTGCGCCGCGTTTCTCGCGCAGCAAACCGACAGGGATCAATACGCCGAAGGCAATGGGCGGGGACACTGCTGCGATCCGCCGAGCGCTGCATGAGGCTCCGAAGTCCGAATGAACATCGCGGCGGGAAACTCTTGCCGCATGGAGGCTGCACATGTTTGATCTGACAGGAAAAACCGCCTTGATCACCGGCGGCAACAGCGGAATTGGTCTGGGCATGGCCGAGGGGCTTGCCAAGTGCGGTTGCGATGTCGCCATTTGGGGCAGGAACGCCGAAAAGAACGCGCAAGCGGTTGAAACGCTGTCGACCCATGGCACAAAGATCAGCGCATACATCTGCGATGTGACCAGTTCAGAGGCCGTGAATGACACATTCGCCGCCACTCTGAACGACCATGGTCGCGTCGATGGCTGCTTTGCGAATGCCGGATTTTCCACGCCTAGTTCGAGCTTTGACCAATCCGAGGATGCGCATTGGCAGCAAATGATCGATATCAACCTTAATGGTGCCTATTACGTCCTACGTGCGGCGGCCGCCCATATGCGGGAGCGGGCCGAAGGCGGGGACAGGTTCGGACGTTTGGTCGGCACCTCCAGTATCGGTGCCTTGAACGGCATGCCCCGCAATCAGCATTATGCGGCTGCCAAGGGCGCATTGATCTCGATGATCCGATCGCTGGCGGTGGAATATGCCCGCTACGGTGTGACCGCCCACAGCATTCTGCCGGGGTTTGTCGAAACACCGCTGACGGACGAAAGCTTTGCCTCGCAGGCGTTCGCCGACAAGGTGCTGCCCAGAATTCCTGCAAGGCGTCTGGGGCAGGGGTCGGACTTCAGCGCGATTGCAGCTTATATCATGAGCGATGCCAGCGCATGGCATACCGGTCAGGATTTCATCATAGACGGCGGGTATATGGTGTTCTGAGCTGGCGTCATGGGCGTAAAGAACAACGAATAGAATTCGATCTACATCAAAAGCCCAAACCGGTGCCGTAATGTCATATCTGTGGATCGGCCAATTCGACCGCATTGCCGGTAGCATAAAGACAGAACGACGGGATTTTGGGATATGGGGGCGCGTATGGACACGGTAGCAAAGGGTGCAATGGATTTCGAGCCGGAAGCGCTTGCCGATTTCCTTGCTGAAACTTTCGGAGGCAAGGCGCCGGTCACGATCGAGCGGATTGCGGGCGGGCAATCGAACCCGACGTATTTTGTCACCCGCGGGGACGTACGGCTGGTCTTGCGCAAACAACCGGGCGGCCCGATTTTGCGCGGGGCCCACGCCATTGATCGCGAGTACCGCGTGCTCGAGGCGCTGCACCCCCAAGGCGTCCCGGTGCCGCGCCCGATCCTGTATCATGCGGACCCTGATCTTTTGGGCACCCCGTTTTATCTGATGGAGCGGATCGAAGGGCGGGTTTTTGCGGATGGTGCCTTGGCGGCGGCAGACAAAGAGGAGCGTCATGCCTCGTGGATGGGTTTGGCCGACGCGATGGCCGCCATGCACAACGTCCGCCCCGAAGCGGTAGGGCTGGAGGATTTTGGCAAACCGGGAAATTACTTTGCCCGGCAAATCGCGCGCTGGTCACGACAGTGGGAAGAAAGCCAGAGCGACCCGATCCCGGAGCTGGATGAATTGTCGGCCTGGCTTGTCGAACATCAACCGCAGGATGACGGACGGGTGAGCCTCGCCCACGGGGACTACCGGATGGGGAACGTCATTTTTCATCCGACCGAACCGCGTGTGGCCGCCATTCTGGATTGGGAGCTTTCTACGCTGGGGCATCCGCTTGCCGATCTCGGCTATTGCTGCATGGCCTGGCACACGGCACCCGAAGAATACGGCGGACTCCTTGGGCTGGACCTCGCGGCAGAAAACCTGCCGACCGAAGAGGCATTCGTTGAGCGCTACATGTCACACTGCCCCGACCTGCCACCGCTGACCTCGTTTCACAAGGCTTTCGCGTTGTTCCGTTTTTCGGTCATCTGGGTGGGCATCGCCGACCGCGTGCGTGCGGGCAATGCGGCGGGCGCGGACGGTGCGGACCCCGTACATCTTGCCAGATGTTTCGCGAGACGTGGTTTGGAAGTGATCGAGCGCGGCTGACGAGAACTCCATTAGGCGGCTGATGGCTAGCCCCCAATCTTAACCAGACATCTCGAACCTGACCGCTATTTGACTGCGGCGCTTTCGGTGGCGGGGACGTCGTGCGCTTTGACATCCTTGATACGTGTCAACGCACTCGGGGCAAAAAACCCGTGCCATGCTATCTACATTGCTTGCAAGGATCACTCCATCTCAAGCATCCATGTGACTGTGGCTGCGAAATGCGCCAGCGTTGATGCGTCGCTCCAAGTGGCGTGGGCGCGGCTCGTGTCACCCAGCCTTGTCTCACGCGCGCTGAGCACTCCGCCCAGATAGGATTCCAGAAATATAAATCGTTGATTTTGTATGGTCCGGCTTTGCGACGGCATCAGCATACGCAGATGTTCCAGGCAACGCTGATAGCCTGAGTTCCAGCGGCCCTCTAGGGCGTCATCGAACAGGGTCCTGTGGGACATGGTGAGCATGTGGAGAAAGCGGTTGTATGTGTCCGTTTCGCCATCTGCTGCTAAGTTGACAGAAGGATAGATAAGAATATCCACGATCTGCGAAATCCGCGTGGGGCCGCCGTCTGCTTCCAGAGCATCAAGCTGGGCGTTTCGGCGTGCGTCGATAACCTTTGCACCGTCCACGATAAGCTCGCGGATCAGCGCCTCCTTCGAGCCGAAGTGATACCCCACAGCAGCGGGGTTCTTTTGGCCAGCAGCTTTGGCGATGTCACGCACTGTAACGCCATCAATGCCCCGATTGGCAAAGAGGCGCTGTGCCTCGCCCTTGAGCCGTTCAACCGATAGGCTGGGCACCTTTGAAGACAGTCTGGTCATATCACGATCCTCTAGAGCACAGAAAATAATGGGTTCCAATAATTCAAATGATTAATACAAATGAATTATGATGAATCAAGCAAACACGGAAACGATCCCGGTCGACCTGCAGGCGCTCACAGCGTGGATGGACGATATCGGGTTGGAACGCGGCCCGCTGAGCAATCTGCAGCTTCTTGCAGGCGGGACGCAGAACATCTTGCTGCGCTTTGACCGGGGCGGCAGAGAGTTCGTGCTGCGCAGGCCGCCGCTTCATCTGCGCAAGAATTCCAATGAGACGATGAAGCGCGAGGCGCGTATTCTGGAAGCGCTTAGCGCGACTGACGTGCCGCACCCCAAGTTCATCGCAGGTTGTGACGATGAAGCCGTGCTTGGTGCCTGCTTTTATCTTATGGCTCCGGTTGAGGGCTTTAATCCTGCAAACGGATTGCCGCAGCTTCACGCCAGCGACCCGGCGATCCGCGCGCGCATGGGGTATTCCTATATCGAAGGGATGGCCGCACTCGGGGCGGTTGACTACAAAGCGGTAGGCTTGGAAGGATTTGGCAAGCCCGACGGGTTTCTGCAACGGCAGACAGGCCGGTGGATGAGCCAGCTGGAAGGCTACGCCGCTTTCGACGAATGGACAGGCTTCAAAGAACTGCCTGATGTCGAAAGGATTGTCTCTTGGCTTGAGGATAATCTCCCCCAAGATTTTACGAGCGGAATTTTTCACGGTGACTGCCATTTGGCAAACACGATGTTTGCCCCTGACAGTCCCGAGCTCGTCGCCTTTGTCGATTGGGAGCTGGCTACGATTGGCGATCCCTTGATCGACCTTGGCTGGGTCATGGCCACTTGGGCCGATGAACATACGCCCGTGGTGGGCGATATCGAGCCCTGGGACGGGTTCCCGACCCTCGATGAACTCATTGCACATTACGACAGGCATTCGACACGCAGTCTGGATGCGGTCGCCTGGTATGGTGTGCTGGCCTGTTTCAAGCTGGGGACACTCCTGGAGGGGACCCATGCACGCGCCAGTGCTGGCAAGGCGCCAAAGGAAACCGGCGATCACCTGCATGCGATGACGATTTCACTGTTCAATCGCGCGCACCGGTTGATCGCGAAGAACTGAGAAGGGAACTGTTATGAATGATTTGGACTTTTCGGGAAAGCGGGTGCTGGTCGTCGGCGGTTCTAGCGGGATCGGCAACGGCATTGCCCGCGGCTTTAGCGCGCGTGGGGCAGAGGTGCATGTCTGGGGCACGCGCGCCTCGGCAGAGGATTACGCGGGTCAAGAAGGCTCTGATCTGGATGGGCTGCATTACGCGCAGGTCAATGTGGCGGACTTCGACGAGTTAAGCGCCTATGCACCGCCCTTCGACAGTCTGGATGTGCTCGTCCAGTCTCAGGGCTTTGTCCGGTACAAGCAGGCGGAATATGCCAAGAAGGGCTGGGACGAGGTGATGGATATCAACATCAACTCGGTCATGCATACGGCGACCAAGTTCAAGCCCATGCTGAGCGCGGCCAAAGGCTCCATCGTGATTGTCAGTTCGGTCTCTGGCTTGCAGGCGAATATCGGCAACCCCGCCTATGCCGCCTCCAAGGCTGCGGCAATCAGCCTTACCAAAACGCTCGGCCAGTCCTGGGCGCGTGACGGGATCAGGGTGAACGGACTGGCCCCCGGACTGGTACCAACCAAGCTGACTGCCGTTACCACACAGAACAAGGAGCGCGCGGAGGCATCTTTGCGCGCAATCCCGGTGCGCCGCTTGGGCACGCCGGAAGAAATGGCCGGTGCCGCCATGTTCCTTGCCTCGCCGCTCGCCTCCTATGTGCAGGGCCACACTCTCATCGCTGATGGCGGTCTCACGCTGTAACAAGCGACCCAGAACAAGTTTAGAACACCCAAATCATGTTCTTTGATTATACCGAAAAAACACAAAACCTGATCGACAAGCTGCAAGCCTTTGTCGATGCCAACATCCTTCCTGTGGATCGCGAGGTCCACGCATGGAACGCCGATCCGGCCAATCGCTGGAAGCCTTGGCCCGGCTTGGAACCTCTCAAGGAAAGGGCCAAGTCGGCTGGCCTTTGGAACCTGTTCCTGCCCGAGGAATATGGCGAATACAGCCCCGGCCTGACAAACCTAGAGTATGCGCCCCTGGCAGAGATCATGGGCCGCAACATGTGGTCTGCCGAAGTCTTCAACTGCTCCGCACCTGACACCGGCAATATGGAAGTCTTTGCCAAGTTCGGCACCGCCGCCCAGAAAGAGGAATGGCTGCTGCCGTTGCTAGCGGGCGCAATACGTTCGGCATATTTGATGACCGAACCCGATCATGCCTGCTCTGATGCGACGAATGTCCGCACTGAAATCCGCAGTGACGGCAACGATTATGTCATCAACGGCAAGAAATGGTGGATTTCAGGCGTCATGGACCCGCGCTGCAAGGTCCTGCTGCTGATGGGCCAGACCAATCCGGAAAACCCGCGCCACACGCAGCAATCAACCGTTATCATTCCACGTGACGCGCCGGGTGTTAAGGTGTTCCGCGCCCAGACAGTATTCGGCGATGTCCATTCACCCGGCGGGCATTGCGAAGTGCATCTGAAGGATGTGCGCATCCCCAAAGAGAACATCATTCTTGGCGAGGGGCGGGGCTTTGAAATCGCACAGGGCCGCCTTGGGCCTGGCCGCATTCATCACTGCATGCGCTCCATCGGATCGGCGCAGCGTGCCTTGGAACTGATGTGTCAGCGCGTGACAGAGCGCAAGACCTTTGGCCGGATGCTTGCGGATCTTCCAGCATTCGGATGGAAATCGCAAAGAGCTATTGCGACATCGAACAGGCGCGCCTGCTCACGTTGAAAGCGGCGGATGCGATTGACCGTCACGGGGCCAAGAACGCCAAGGATTTGATCGGCGCGATCAAAGTCGTGGCCCCGCAAATGGCACAAACCGTGGCGGATCGCGCGATTCAGATCTTCGGCGGCATGGGGGTGAGCGATGACGTGCCCTTGGCAGAAATCCTCGCCACACAGCGTTTTATCCGCCTTGCAGATGGTCCCGACGAAGTGCACGCATCCCAGCTTGGCAAGTTCAAGATCGCGCAATACGCAAAACCCGGTGCCGGTTGGAATAACATCTCTGAAACTTGACTGCTACGATTGTGACTATGGTATTGCAGCTCTGCCCGTCCGCGCAGGGCGTCGATCCTGCAAGGCCCTGACCCTAACGGGGTTTCGCAGGGACTACCAACCTCCACCACCGCCGCCGCCGCCGCCCGATCCGGCAGAGCTGTTGCTATCGTCTGCACCGCTATGGAGCGATGCAGCAACAGCTTCTGCGAAACGTGATAGTCCGCTGATTGCGTCGTCATCATCGCCTACAAACCAGCTTGGTGCATAACTGGGTCCTGTGAGTGACTGGCCTGATATTAAATGAGCTTTGAACGCCTCGCGCCAAGGTTTTTCGATACCGAGGGCGATCGCGCTTGGCAGTAGGGTTTCGAAATGCGCTGGCGACAATTCCGGTGCGTCGCGGATGTTCATGCGGTCCATCTCTCCTACCGTGAGATAGAGGCGCAGCCCCGTGATGTGATCCCTTATCTTTGCCCCTGCACGTGTGGTTGATCCGATCAGCACAAGGAAGATCTGGTTGAACGTCACGCCACCCCAGACGACCAACAAAGCCTGAAAGGCGATATTCATTCCTGTGTCTTCGTAGAGCATGGCGCAAAACAATAGCGCCCCGAAGACCCACATGCCCGCAAGGATTGCCAATCCCAAAAAATTCAGGAGCCGCTTCATCCAAGAGTACGGATTCCTGCGCGATTTCAGCAGCTTCCAGATGCCTGCATTAAGGAATAGGGGCGCGAGACTGGAAAAGAATACGAGCTTCATGGCCGACTCATTAAGATCAATAGCCACCAGCCAGGCAAAGGCAGCCGCACCCGATATGATGATGCCCAGATGGAACAGAATTTTGTTTTGACGGTAAAAGCGCCCGTCGTTTTCAGCCTCGACGCCAACTTTGAAGTTAAGCAAAACTGCTTCGATATCATCTTCGTGTAGTGAGGCCAGGGACATCTCACCTTCATGCGCATGAAGCATGTCCAGAATAGCGATATGACCGGCAGGCAGCCCGTCTGATATGGGCAAGTCAGTCCGCCTGATGGTGACCAGATGATCAAGGCCGTCGAGAACCACGTAGCCCTTCACAGCGAGATCCAGAACCGTGGCAGTAAGCGCCGTTTTCCCTTCATCCCGCAAGGTTCCATCAACGATATAGCTCATCAATGCTGGCGAAATCCCCATTGGAAGATCCCACCGAGGGACGATTGTTCCTGCCTTGGGATCGCGCCCGAACCAAAGCCACGTAAATATCATATAAGCAAAAACGGCCGCAAAGCCGTAGATTAAGACGACCCATCCCAGATTGTCCCGCCACCACCAGTCTGACAGTTGCGCGGTGGTTGGAGGTGCAACAGCGCCCTTGGGGAGCTGTACCATGATCGTCAGCCCTTCGAATGGATCAAGAGCGTGGGTGGTTTCAAACGTGGCACCGCGCCCGGATACTGTCGCGACTGCATCGGCCAACTTGCTGCCGCGGGAACCGGTAAAGGCTATCGGTTCAAAAGGCTGTGCGCCGCTCGACAGGATGACGTGCGCAGATGCACTCAGGATCGGGAAACTCCACTCGTCGCCAGTGACGTTCCAGCGCAATCTGTCGCTCGCGTCTCCGAAGATAATCTGTCGGTCGGTCAAATAGCGGATCTGGTAGATGTGGTTGCCGGTCGAAACGAGCTGAAACTGATCACCGATGCGAATCTTGGTGCCCAGATCGGTGTCAGTTGCCTCCCATGGTTCATTTTCCCCGTTGCGTGTGACCGAAAGGATCTCGAAGCTTACCTTGTATCGCGTGCCGTCCGGCGTAGTGACATATTGCGGGAAGTCGCGATAAATCCCGTGCTGGATATCTGTTCCATCGGCATTCACTTTGATCGTTTCGGTCACATCAAGGACACCATCCTCCCGCACGAGGATATCGGCGTTGAAAGATCGGATCACGTCGCCAGCGTGCGCCCCGTAGGCCCAGATAGAAAGTAATACAGCGGCAAGGACGCGCGCGATGTGCTTGGTCACAGCGTTAAAATCCAACCGTTGGGAGTCTGCGATCCGCGGGCTCTTCGATCTCGAAGAAAGCACTTTGTTCGAAGCCGAAGCTTTTGGCGACCAGATTGGAGGGGAAGCTTTCGACCTTGATATTCAGATCTCGCGCCGCGCCATTGTAATATCGTCGGGCCATTTGGATCTCACTCTCGACAGTATCAAGGTTAGCTGCCAGATCGCGGAAGTTATTGCTTGCCTTCAAGTCCGGATAGGCTTCGGCCAGGGCAAACAGCTTTCCGATGGCCTGCCCCACCAAGTTTTCCGCGCGTGCACGTTTTTGCACATCAGAAGGGTTCAGGGTGGCCGCCGAATTACGGGCTGCAACGATCTCGTCAAAGGTGGCGCGTTCGTGCGCGGCGTATCCTTTTACGGTTTCGATCAGGTTGGGGATCAGATCTGCGCGTCGTTTCAACTGGACATCGATACCGGACCACCCCTCTCGAACGCGCTGACGGGCGCGCACAAGCGCGTTGTACAAAGAGATGAGCAAGACACCAGCAATCGCAACTACGGTAATAATAATCAGAAGCGTATTCAAAGGGTGGTTCCTATTCCAAGTGGAGCATTCAGGGTTGGGGCAAGTGGATCAGAACCGGCAATCGGGCAGGGCAGTCGCGTCAAAACCCCCTTCCACGGGCTCGTCGAAACTGGCATCTATTCTGATCGGATCGAAAGGGGCATAGTCTTGGGCGTCGGGGGAAAGCCGGACGACGTAGTGACAACTCGATCTGACGATGGTCGCACCCTCATTGGTTTCCATCTCTACAACGACGGGCACCGCCGAGACCTCTGTACCGACACCAGCGCTGGTGAATCCCAGTTCGAAGCGCAGGTTAATGCTGCGGATATCCTGGAATTTGTTGCGAAACGCATTGTAATCAGCGGCAAGCTGGTTCGCATCTTTTTCGGGAGTGCCTTTAAGGGTGTAACTGAAAGCGCGTGCCAGCTGCCCCGTGCCGATTGCGTTGTAGTAAGACTGGACGAGATCAAGCGCTGTTGATCTATTGTCGTAATACGTTGATGCGGCGGTCAGGTGTAGCGCGGGTTCCTTAGCTTGTGCCTGGGTGTACGGCAGCACCGCGCATAACCCTGCGCAAAGCAGTGGGCGGAACGCTTTTCGGATATGCATGGGAGCACCTTCTGAAGAAAATGTTTTCAGAAGAGATGTTTATAAGTTGTTCGTTTGTCCACAATGGGCAAAAATTTTTAGCCCAGATATGAGTTGAGAGCGGCGCGGTCGATGCTGTTGTGCGCCCCTCTAGAAAGCGAAACTAGATAGATCATGATCCAGACTGCCGATACCGCACCTTCTTATGACGCAGCACAGCTTATTGCGCGCCCGATGTTCTGGGAGGCGCTGAAGGGAGAGGCAAGCGATCTGTTGAAGGTCCACGCCGTTGCTCCAGAGGTTGTGCATTACCTCGCCGATATACGGCACTGGATCTTGATCCATATGGCGATTGCCTTGCATTTCGAACGCAAGATTGACCCGGCCGCGCCGCCCTTAACGCCGAAAAAGCTTCTGACCGAACTGGCTGGCACGGGGATCGCCAGTCGCAATACTGTGCAGTCCTTCTTGCGAGAACTTTTGCGAATTAAGCTGACAGAACCGCCGAAAACCGGGACATTGCGCCAGCATGCGACTGAAGTCTCGGCAAAAAGCGAAAAGCTTATGTTTGTCTACATCGACATCCACCTTCGCGCGCTCGATATGGTTGATGGGGGCGGGCGTAGTGCACTCTTTAACCGGACCCCGACGCTTTTGCATA
Source organism: Sulfitobacter sp. PM12 (assembly GCF_045586035.1). NCBI lineage: Bacteria > Pseudomonadati > Pseudomonadota > Alphaproteobacteria > Rhodobacterales > Roseobacteraceae > Sulfitobacter > Sulfitobacter sp. PM12. Next base: position 227,824 of record NZ_CP151534.1, on the reverse strand, counting down.
AGCTTCAACCCGCTTTCGCCCGAAAAATTTGTTTGAACCCTGCGTGGTACAATCCGCCGGCAATGGTCAACTGCTTTACCAATAGCGTCTCCGGCAGCAGCATCTTGCATGAAATGGTGCTGTCCACCCAATCCAACGAGCCGGATGGGGATGGCCGGTTCTGGCTCGGCACCGTGTCGACAGCGGGTTTGGCCGCACGCTACCACGTATCCGACGCTCATATTTCGCGCATACTGATAAAGGCACAGCAGGTCGGCGGTATCGGCTGGGAAAACGAAAGGCGACGCGGGGCGTGCTGGCTGTCAACGACACTGCGCGACGCTTATCTTTTATGGCAGGCCGAAAAACTGGCTGCGTTATCGAGCGCGTTTAATCGGTGCGTCAGCGCAACCGCATAGGGACAACTTTAAATCGCTCGATGACACTTAGCTGCATTGAGCCAGAAGTATGAGAGCTGGTGGCGTGTTTATATGCAAGGGAAGCCTAAGATTCGGGCCAAGATATTAGGATACCGATAGCGACAAAGGCCAGCAGGGATAGACCCCCGTCGATTTCGAACAACGGTAATCCCTGTAAAACCGCGCTTCGAAGTCCGATAGCTATGGCAGGGGTTTCAATGATACCCTTGTCGGAAGCACGGGGATAGCCGGCGCATTACTTTCATAAAAGATTAGCCGCAGAAATGCGTCGGAAAATCGGCCATCAAAGCCGGCTTTTACGATACACATGTCTTACATCGCATGGGCTTCAAATTCTTTCCACAGCAATGCCGCTACCGCGCGGACGATTGGCTTGGACTGGCGAAACGCATAGATGGTGACGTCGAACGCAAGATGCGTGTGTCGCAAATCTATCTCGCACAGCCGCCCTTGTTTCAACTCTTCCGCAATCATGTGCTCTGGCAGGCGGCCCCAACCGAGGCCTGCGATCAAAAGGTGCTTTTTTGTCTGAAGGTCGCTGACGTACCAACGGCGTTGGCCTTTCTGGACGCCGATTTCGCGGTCGAACAGTCCTCCGGCTTGCCCGCTGTCGCTTGCGATGACCTGATGGAAGCGCCGCAAGTCTGCGAGGCGCTTGGGATTGTCCATCTCAGCCCAAAGGGAGGGTGACGTAACATTGCGCAACGTTGATGTACCGACGGGGATATAGTCGAAACCCTCTTCCTCGAGCATGACCGAGGACATTGGCGAAACAGCGATTGCCGCGGTTCCTGTTTTTACGGCCTCGATGGCACCGGACAGTACCTCGGGGCGCAAGACCACGCGGGTCTCGGGAAAACCTGTTTGCAGTTTGCATAAGACGGGGGTCAGTGCGTTGAGGTCAGCGATGGCATCCACCGCGATCGTGATCGTCTCTTCCTGCCCTTTTTCGAAATGATGGATCAGTTGACCCAGATCCTCTGCCTCCGTCAAAACGCGCAAGGATTGAAGATAGACCCGTTTGCCGACGGGTGTGAGTTCAAGCCGATACCCTGACCGGTCAAACAATTCGGTCCCAGTCTGGAATTCCAGAGCCTTCAATGCCTGGCTGATCGCGGGCTGTGTCCGGTTGAGACGTTCGGCAGCCGCTTTGACCGAGCCCGTTTCAACAACAGCGCGCAAAACATTCAGTTGATCGAGCTTCATCAGGCACCAGAAGTTAAGATTAGATTATATAGATGCGAAATAAGTATAAATATCAATCAAGTTTCGTTTCGCTTATCATCGGATCAACATCCGGAGCAACTCAATGAAACAAGTTTCTTTTCAAGAGCCAGCGCAGCCCGATCAGGTCGGTACATTTACCATCGGACGTGCCCTTCCGAACCGGGCTGTGAATGCGGTCGGCCCTTTCCTGCTTCTTGATCATCTTCCCAAGCGCGAAATTTCTGCCGGTGAGTTACCTGAGCCGGACGGCAGCTTTGCCCATCCCCATGCGGGTATCGTGACCTTCACCTATGTCATGGAAGGTGCGATGACCCATTTTGACAGCCTGGGAAACAACAGCTCCGTCACGGCGGGAGGCGTGCAATGGATGAAGGCGGGCAATGGCATTGTCCACGACGAAATGCTCGCGACGCCCCTGCGCCGGGATGGCGGGGTGCTGCATTCCTTTCAATTCTGGATCAACCTGCCCGCGGCAAACAAGCGCGAGCCTGCGCAATACATGCCTGTCTCATCCCCGGACCTGCCCGTGGCAATGCTCGCGGGTGGGCGCGGGGAGGTCAAAGTTCTGCTTGGCCAGTATGATGGACAATCCTCGCCCATCCCCACCTATGCGGGCGAATTCATCTGGCACGTCAGGATCGAGCCGCTTGCGACGGTCGACATCGCCTTGCACGCCGGTCTGCCAGTCGCGGGATTCCTGCCGACGCATGGGGCCGTGGTCGGTGATGCCAAGATCGACGCTCATACCATCATCGGATTGGACGCCCCGGATGGGACGTTGGAGATCACCAACCCGGCTGTTGAACCGCTCGATCTGCTGCTGTTTGGCGGTGAAGCGATCACCGACCCCATCGCCATGCGCGGCCCGTTTGTCATGAACAGCGACAGCGAGCTGGCGCAAGCGTTCCGCGCGTATCGCGCCGGGAAATTCGGACAGATCACCTATCCCGCCGATCACGCTGCCTACAAATCATAGAATAACGCCGTAAGGCTCCCCAAAAGGTTAGAAATCATGTCACAGAAAATTGCCATTGTTGGCGGCGGTTACATAGGCGCCGAACTCGTGAAGTCTCTCGACGACACCGCGGACGTCACATTGATCGAGCCGCGCAGTCACTTCGTTCACGCGCCGGCCATGATCCGCGCGGTTGTTGATCCTTCGTTGCTGGATCGCGCTCTCATCCCCTATGATCGGCTGCTCACGAACGGCAGGGTCATCGCGTCCAAGGCGACGGTTATCGACGCGGAAGGTGTCACGTTGGAGGACGGCACTCGGGTAGAGGCGGATCAAATCGTTGTTGCCACCGGGTCCAGCAATGCGATGCCCTTCAAGCCTCAAGGTGCCGATATTGCGGGCCTTAGGGGCGACAACCAGCGCATTCATCAGCAACTCAAAGCGGCGCGGCGCATCGGCATTGTCGGGGCTGGTGCCGTTGGCACCGAACTTGCGGGCGAAATCTCCTATGCCATGCAGGACAAGAAGGTGACGTTGATCTCAGGCGACGAGGCGTTGTTCGGGGCGATGCCGTCAAAGCTGGGCACGTCTTTGGCGGCGAAACTGCGCAAGGCTGGCGTCGCGCTCATTCTCGGCCAGCGGGCAGAGAACTTGGAAAGCATGACCGAGCCCTACGCGGGCAGCCTGCAACTTGCCGATGGGTCACAGCACGACTTCGACCTGATCTTTCCGGTTATCGGATCGCGCGCGAATTCCGAGGTGCTTGAAACGCTTGCCGGTGTCCAGAAAACGACGGCCAACCGGATCAAGGTCGACCCATGGATGCGCCCATCCTCGCTGCCGAACGTGTTTGCGGCGGGCGATGTTGCGGATGTCGGCGACGCCATGACAATCGTGGCCACAAGCCGCCAACTCCCTTGGCTCAAGGCGACGCTATCCGGATTGGCAGCGGGCAAGGCGATCGAAGACATGAAGCCCTACAAGCCATGGGGCAGCAAGGCGCCGATCCTCGTGCCGCTTGGTCCCAAACAGGGGAATTCCTTCCTTGTTTTCTTCACCGCAGGAGACTTCCTGACCCGCAAGATGAAGGGCGCGGACCTGTTTCTCAAGAAATACGCAAAGTTGCTGAACCGGCCTGAAAGCTGATCGGCCTACCACCTCTTTCAGAAGGAAATACTATGAAAATCTCCCGAAGATCCCTTTGGTCGTCGACCTTGAACTTGTCGCGACCGTTGAATCCTGGCATGCCGGATCCGGTGCGATGTATTTCGACGAGGCGCTGACGGTGTTTAACGCGCATGTCGTGCCCGCACCACGCGCAGTTGTGAACGGCACCATTCAGATCGCGGGCGAAACCATCGCTATCGAGGATGGTCACGGCTGTCACGACCACAATTGGGGCAATGCCGGTATCGAAGGTGTTCTGAAGGCGTGGCACTGGGGCCGTGCGGAATGCGGCGATTTCACGCTGAACTTCTCCTATATTCTTCACAACGCAGATTACGGCAACAAGGTCGTCTGCAAGTTCATGTTGGCAAAGGATAGTGACATCCTGCTCAGCACGGGTGAATTCGAGGACAGTTTCGTTGGTGAAATCCATGTCGGCCCGCAGTCCGGCAACGGCTGGCCTGACGGCTTCCTGATCGAAGCGCCCTACAATGACAACATGATCCGTATCGAGATTTCAGGCAATTACCTGTTGAGCGACGCGCTCAATTCCGACCAGCAACCGGATGACGAAACTGCACGGCCAGGCTATATCCGTCTTGGTGGCGACATAAGAGTGACGGTGCCGCTAGCGGGCGGAACCGAGGTTGCAACCGGCAACATCATCCACGAAATGTCCTTTTCGGAAAGTATACCCAAAGCGGAAGCAAACTGGCTTTCATAGGTCAAAGCGCGCCCTTGTGAACGGCGCAAGGAAGGCTGGATCACTCGAGCCCAGTTGCGCGCAGGTCTAGGGGAATACCTTTCTCCGCATCGAGAAAACCAAACTCCGCAATTTGGCGCGCGTCTCTATTCTGCATGAGAAATCGCACTGTCGCACGGTGATTTCGCACTTCGTGCATCACGGCGTCGTACTTCAGTACGAGAGAATTTGGTTCAATCTCAACACTTGCCGCGCGCCACTGAGTAACGATTTGTAGAAAATGCCCGACATGATCGTGATAGGCAGTCTGAATACGGGCGTCGTAAAGCGTCAGTGGCAGTGAGGCACCGCCCGCAGTCAATGAGAGATGGCGATGGAGATAACTGACCAAGCGGTCCTCCATTCTATGCGACAGCGGTTCGTCAGCCTTCATCCCTTCAAGCACCGCAAGCTCGGGTTCGGCGATGATCGCATCTTCTAATGGGAACTGGATTGTGAGTCTCAGTTCTGACTCGTCTTGTCGTATTAGAAGTGAACTACCGGGCAAAGCATGGGCCAGTACGCTCCCCGCGCCTCCAAAAAACAATGCATACGCAAGCAAGCTGGCGCGAATAAAACAACGCCATATCATTTTTTCTGGCCGCCATAATCGTCATTCAGATCACGCCAAACCGAATGCGGATGGTTACCGACTTTGCCCGTAGACTTGTTTGACTGCAATGAAAACTCGATCCAGAGGGAAGGGCCGTGAATTCGAACATAGTCGTCTTCGGCGCTTAGTTGCGGCGTTCCGGAATGCCCAAGGTAGGTGTCCGGCAGCTCGGTCGTGTATTTCTGCATGTAGGCTGCGGATTCGACTTCGGTTAAATCCCCGACGTAGGTTTCGATTGCCGCAACAAGCAATGCAATAATATTCTCGTCCAACGCAGCGACGGAAAGGCCCTCGAAACTGTCTGGTATAGCGTTGTCAGCCTGAGGCCCGGCGATGATATCGCGATAGGTCCCTTCAAGTTTTGCGGCCATGCGTTGCTCGTCCGAGAGGGCGCTGAGCAAGGTGGCAAAAGCGTCGCGCTCCTGCGTGAGGGGCTGGTTCACCCGACCGTTCATCTCGAAATAAGGGAAGGGCTCGACGCCTCGGAAAGAGGGCGTGGCCCCTGCCAATTTCCCGTCGGTGTAGGTGTTGGCAAAGGCCATATGGTGACCACCGTAATAAAGCTCCCATGTGCCATATGGTCCGGGTGTACCCAAAAAGGCAAACTTTGTGTTGTAAGAGGAATAGCCAGCCTTGTAGTCGGCGCTGACGGTATTGATATAGTCATCGGCGTTCAAAGTTTGGATCATTTCGTCGAAACCTTCGTCGACATCGTGGCTCGTGGCCTCCATCATGATCGCCTTGACCAGGCCACGCTGCTTGATGCTCAGTTCGCCCAGCAGAACACCGGGGCGTTTGGGAAAGGCCCCGGCGGGAAGATTGCTCCAATGCTCGGCCTGTGAGCGTGAATACTCTACCTGAAGGGTTTCCAAAATGTCGTGGGGAACGTCCTCCTTCAGCAGGTCGATCAGGCAAAGCATACGGTCATAGCCGGGCGTACCACCGCAGCTGGAAGCGTTGTCAGGGACGGGAACGGTTTCCATTAAGGCACTCGTGTCACCCATGCGCAATTGAAGAGCTTCGCTAAGCGCCTGATCCTCTTCAGACATCGGAGGCGGACCGTCGTGAGGTTCTTGCGCGAAGGCCCATGCGTTCGAGAGCGCGGCTAACGCAGCTGCGCAGACAAGACTAGTGTGACGAGGCATTATGAAACCTTTTCCGAAGAAGCATATTCAAATTTTAGTCGCACATCAATCTCTTGGGAAACCGCCCCTCTGTTTCCAAATTTATCAAGCAAAGCGTTTACACATCTGGGGGTTATTCGGTTCACTTAGAGGGACGGGAACGGTCGACGACGGCGCTGCTATAACGCCGCCGACGTTTCTCTTCTGCCGGGATGGTCCGTTCAGTCGATCGCGGGGGCGGGTCGCAGGGTGCCTGCACAGTCGCCAAAACCAATTTTATAACCATCACCCTTTGCCGCGCCGCGCAGGGTGAGCGTGTCTCCGTCCTCAAGGAAGGTGCGCGTCTCGCCGGTATCGAGCGTGAGAGGTTCCTGCCCGCCCCAGCTGAGTTCCAAGAGGCTGCCCCGGTTTTCCTTTTCGGGGCCGGAAATCGTGCCGGAGCCGAGCAGATCGCCCACGCGCATCGGGCAGCCGCTGGTGGTATGGTGGGTGAGTTGCTGCGCTGCCGAGTAATACATCACGTTGTAATTGGTGCGCGACAGGATTGTTTCAGGCTTGCCTTCAGGGGCGAGAGCAACCTCCAAGTCAATATCATAGAGCATTGGGCCGGGTTCTTGCAGATAGGGCAGAAGCTCCTTTTCGCGCGGCGGGGTGGAGGCGCGGAAGGGCTCTAGCGCGTCTTTGGTCACGATCCAAGGGCTGATGGTGGTCGCGGTCGCTTTGGCCTGAAACGGCCCGAGCGGCTGGTATTCCCATGCCTGAATGTCGCGCGCGGACCAATCGTTCAGCAGGACATAGCCGAAGATCATGTCGTCGGCCTCTTGCACGCTAACACGGCCTTTCGAGGGTCTGCCGACAATGGCACCCATTTCGAGTTCCAGATCAAATCGTTTGGACGGGGCGAATACCGGCATCTCCGCATCCGGCGCCTTCAACTGCCCATTAGGGCGGGTCACATCAGTGCCGCTGACCACAACAGAGGAGGCGCGGCCATTATAACCGATGGGGATGTGCAGCCAGTTCGGCGGTAACGCATTGGCCGGATCGCGGAACAGGGAGCCCACGTTGAACGCGTGGTGGCGACCCGCATAGAAGTCAGTGAATTCGGTGACAGTGAAGGGCAATTCCAGCGTCGCGTCTGCCATCGGCACCAAATGCGTTTGCAAGGTGGTTTGCTCAGCGCTTCCTTCCGCCAAAGTGGCAGTCAAATAGGTGCGAAAGCTGCGCCAGACGTCAGCGCCGAGCGCCATGAAATCGTTCCAGGTGCCACGGGCAAAGACTGCCTTGGCAGGCAGATCGAGCAGGCCAGCCTCTTCCAGCGCGGTCACGTCAAGGATCTGATCGCCGATGGCGACGCCCGCGTGCAGGTCGTCTCCGGCGACATGGAACGCGCCGTAGGGCAGGTTGTTCAGGGGAAAGTCGGTCTTGGCCGTATTGGCACTGTCGACCCATGAGCGCATGAGCTGTGTCATATTACTTCCTTTATTTGGCGTCTGGCTGATTTTCGGGGCGCGCGGCGTCAAAGGCCGGGAGGCGCAGGGCCTGCTGTTCGATGTCGAGCAGCCGCGCGAAGGGGGTCATATCGACGCCCCACCGGTGGGCGTTGTAAAGTTGCGGGATAAGGCAAAGATCGCAGAGCAGGGGGGTATCCGCAAAGCTGAAACTTGGGCCGTCCGGCAGCAAGGCTTGATAGGCATGCAGCCCTTCGGTCATCCAATGGCGCATCCAGGCTGTCCCCTCATCGGCGGTCAACCCATGCTGGGTTTTCAGGTGGCTGACGACTTTGAGGTTGTTGATCGGATGAATGTCCGTCGCGATCACCTGTGCCGCTGCTAGTACCTGCGCCCGCTCAAACGCAGGTTCAGGGAGAAGCGCAGCAGCAGGCGCGATATCGTCCAGATAGGACATGATCGCCAGCGATTGGGTTAGCGCCTTGCCATTTTCAAGCAACAACGTCGGCACCCCCTTGATCGGGTTCTTGGCGACATAGTCCGGGGCGCGTTGGTCCCCAGCCACGAGATCGACCGGAACCACCCGATAGGGTAGCCCTTTAAGGTTCAGCGCCACCCGCACGCGGTAGGCCGTGGTCGAGCGCCAGTAGGAATAAAGCGTCAACATCGCGGTTATTTCTTACCCGGCGTGCCGTCGAACTTCTTTTCCATATCCGCCCAGCAATCGATGTAGTTATCCTGAAGCGGGGCCTCTTTCCCGGCAAACTGGGTCAGCTGCTGCGGAAAGCGGGTTTCGAACATGAAGGACATGGTATTGTCCAACTTCTCTGGCCCGAGGTTGGCGTTCGAGGCTTTCTCGAAGGCGTTCCGGTCCGGCCCATGCGGCAGCATCATGTTATGCAGGCTCACCCCGCCGGGCACAAAGCCCTGTGGTTTCGCATCGTATTCGCCGTAAATATTGCCCATCAGTTCGGACATGATGTTCTTGTGATACCACGGCGGGCGGAAGGTGTTTTCGGCCACCATCCAGCGCTCGCGGAATAGCACGAAATCAATGTTTGCTGTGCCTTCTTGGCCCGAGGGTGCGGTCAGCACCGTAAAGATCGAGGGATCTGGATGGTCGAAGAGGATCGCACCGACCGGGCAGTAGGTCCGCAGGTCGTACTTATAGGGGGCGTAATTGCCATGCCACGCGACCACATCGAGCGGGCTTTGACCGATCTTTGTCTCATGGAACTGCCCGCACCATTTCACGGTGACAGTAGACGGCACTTCGCGGTCCTCATAGGCCGCCACCGGCGCTTTGAAATCACGCGGGTTGGCCATGCAATTTGCGCCGATTGGACCACGGCCGGGAAGTTCAAACTTCTGGCCATAGTTTTCGCAGACAAACCCACGCGCGGGACCGTCGAGAAGTTCGACACGGTAGACAAGGCCGCGCGGCAGGATGGCGATCTCCTTGGGCTCGACATCAATGATTCCCAGCTCGGTCGCAAACCGCAGGCGACCCTCCTGCGGGACCACGAGCATCTCGCTGTCGGCGGAGAAGAAATAGGCGTCCTGCATGGATTCGGTCACCAGATAGACGTGGGTGGCCATCCCGACTTGGGTATGCACATCACCTGCCGTGGTCATGGTCCGCATGCCGGTCAGCCAAGTCAAAGGCGCGTCCGTGTGCGGGACCGGATCCCAACGGTACTGGCCAAGGCTGGTCACCGCGGGGTGGATATCGGGTGCAGAGCGGAAATAGGGCAGGTCGATCTTTTCGTAGCGGTGACTGTGTTTGACCGACGGCCGAATGCGATAGCACCACGTGCGCTCTGGCCGCACATCGGTGAATGCGGTGCCGGATAGCTGTTCGCCGTAAAGACCGTAGTTGCATTTCTGCGGGCTGTTCATGCCTTGAGGTAGAGCACCGGGGAGCGCTTCGGTTTCAAAATCATTGCCGAAACCGGGCATATAACCCCGGGTAATCGTCCCTCCATCGGCCTGGATCAGAGAGCTTTTGCCAGTGTCAGTCATAGTTTTTCCCTTCCCTCGATGCTGTGACTTTTGGGCTAGAATACCGATCAGATCCGCCCTATGAGAATCGTTGCACTTGCAACGAATAGGCTGCTGTGGGACACTCCGTCAAGAACATTTCATTTGCAACGATCTAGGAAGGGCGGGCGCATATGGCATCAGATGACTTCAGTCTGTCGGATTTTTTGCCCTACAGACTGTCTGTATTGGCTGCCCAGATGAGCAAGAAGCTGTCGAAGGTTTACGGGGAGCCCTACGGTCTCTCCACGCCGGAATGGCGGGTGCTGGCGCATGTGGCGCATCGCGAGAAAATGTCGGTGCGCGAGATCCATGATAGTGTCTCGCTCGACAAGCCGAGCGTCAGTCGGGCCGTGTCAAAGCTTGAGAAAGCCGACCTTCTTGCCAAGTCGACCAGCGACCGGGATCATCGTTTGGTTGAAATCGAAGTGACCGACAGGGGGCTAGAGGTTTTTCAACAGATCGTGCCTGAGGCTTTGGCCTTTGAAGCGGCGGTACTGGAAGCCTTTAGTGCGCAAGAGCGCCTGCAACTGGACGACCTGCTAGCCCGATTGCAGGGTGTTTTGGACGGGCAGACGGGCAAAGCCTAAACAGTCGATCAACGAAATTAGCCAATGTGGGCGGCGTAGAGCTCACCGATCTCCCGTGCCGTGGCGGTCAGTTTTTCCAGATGCGCTTTGGCGACAGAGGCGACGCTGTGCTGCTCGGCCAGCCAAATGAGGCTGACTGCGCCGACGATGTGACCCCGAGAGCTGATGGCGACCGCTATCGCGCTTGGGATGCCACCGTAGTCTACCGCACGCCCCCAATAGCCGTCCTCTCTTGTGGCGAAACCCTGCACCCGCACTTCGCGCAATTTGGCTGGCAGCGCTAAGGCGGCGACGCGATCCCTACCGGTGGTATGAACTGCCAAACGGGCGGTGTATTCAGCTTCTTGCGCGGGGTCTAACGCGGCAAGAAATGCACATCCCAAGGCAGACCGAAAAGGCGAGGGTCTGTAGCCGATGCAGTCGGGGAAAACGCCATGCTCTGAGAAGGTCCGCGTCGTATCGACGATCTCGACCCGCCCGTTGCCGATGGGTGCGGCAAGGTCCACGCCAAGTCCGGTTGCCTCAGAGAGCGCGAGGATCGCAGAGGCACCGGCTTCGACCAGAGCATCTATCGAATCGGGGTGTGCGTTGACCCGCGGAAATCGGGAGCCAACCCTGTAGCGGCTGTCACTTCTGCTTTGGCTAAGCCAGCGCTGTTGGACCAAAGTGGCGCAGATTCGCAGGATCGTCGGCTTAGGCAATCCAGTCCGTTCAGCCAGAAAGGCCAGGGAACAAACGCCATTGCTGGAGATAACTTCAAGAATGTTGAGCCCGCGTTCGACGGACCGATTTAATTTTGTCATAGCGTTCCACCTAGTGAAATTGGTGTTGGACCGTCAACCCTCTACTGTCTAATTCTTGTGCGGTCGCGTTGTGGTCGAGGAGGACCATGCCGGGCTGCATTTGGAGGAGATGAGGACCGATGCAAAATGTGTTTTCAAAAACCGTGACCGGATTGAATCTGGCACTATCGGCCTTGATCATCGCCGTCGTCTTTTACGTGTCCGTGTTTGGCGTTTTCAGCGAGTCGTATCTGCGCGTGGGGATGTTGTTGGTCGGAGGGCTATTGATCCTGCTAACCCAAATGGAAAATCCACTCGTCGCGGTGGAGAAACCTCTGGCACTGGTCACTGCGGTGTTGCTGGGAGTTTCTGTTTTTCAGTATTTTCGCGCAGCGGCAGAGATCGAAACCGGGCTCTATTTCCTCACTTCCACCGACATCTGGCTCGGCACATTAGGACTGATTGCGGTGATCGAGCTCACACGCCGATCTGTCGGTATGGTCATGGCGAGCGTCGCGGCGCTGGTGCTTCTTTACGGTGCATTCGGACAATATGCGCCGGGTTTCATGCGCCATGCGGGCATGACCTCTGAGGAGTTGATCCAGGTTCTGTGGTATTCCTTTGACGGTGTTTTTGGCCGCCCTATGGCGACAGTGGTCTCGACCATCCTGATCTTTATCATCTTCGGCGCATTTCTCGAATTTCTCACGATCGACCGTGTGCTTGTGAAGCTGGCTCTCGCGGCTACAGGGCGTATTCGTTCGGGTCCGGCGGCGGCGGCGACCATTGCCAGCGGATTGTTCGGCACGATTTCCGGCAGCGCCGTAGCCAATGTTGTCGGCACGGGTGTCATCACGATACCGCTGATCAAAAAACGCGGATTCAAAGCTCATTTTGCTGGCGCGGTTGAGGCCGCTGCCTCGAGCGGGGGGCAGATCACCCCACCGATTATGGGGGCCGTGGCCTTCATCATGGCCGATGTCACCGGCGAGCCCTATCTGACCATTTGTGCTGCCGCCGCCGTTCCGGCGATCCTGTATTACGCGGGTTTGTTCATGTCGACGTCAAGTGCGGCACGGGACATGGAGCTAGACGTTTCCGTACAGCCAAAACTCAGCTTCGTCTGGCGTGAACTTGCGCAGATTATCGTCTTTATGATTTCGCTGACGGCTATCGTCGTTGCCATGGTCGGCGGCTCTTCCCCGGCCTATGCGGGTTTTATCGGCGTGGCCTTTGCCGTCGTGCTTGGGTTCGCGATCAAGCCCGGCTTGCTGACCGACGTGTCTTCTTGGGTCAGGTTCATTCGCGCGGCGGGGCTGATCTCGGCCCAGTTGGTGGTGATCGTGGGCGCGGTTGGTATCATCATCGGGATCTTGAACCTGACGGGGGTCGGGCTGCGGTTCGCGTCGCTCGTGGCAAGCTATGCCGATGGGCAACTGGCTGTATCCTTGGTGCTCATGGCCGTGGCCTGTTTGCTCTTGGGTATGGGGATGCCCACGGTGCCTGCCTATCTGATCATCGTGCTGGTCATGGGGCCTGCGCTGCAACGACTTGGGGTGCCGATCATTCATACCCATATGTTCGTGCTGTATTTCGGCGTGCTCTCTGCGGTGACCCCGCCTGTCGCCCTAGCGGCCTTTGCGGCCGCACCCATCGCCGGAGCCGGCGCGATGCGCACAGCGATTGAAGCCTCACGGTTGGCGCTGCCCGGTTTCGTAATCCCCTTCGCCTTTATCTATCAACCGGCCATGCTGCTTGGTACCGGATATCCGCTGGCGGAATCCGCGCAGTCGATCCTGTTTGTGACGCTCGCCGTGCTGCATATCTCGCGGGCTTGCTACCCCGCGAAAGGCAAGCTGCGCTACGCACCGGTAGGCCTTGGCATTGCCTTTGCGCTTTTGTTTTTCGGACCGCTGGTGTCGTGGATTGCCGTGGCAGCCACCGTGGCACTTTGGTCGGCCGTTCGGTTCGGCGCGTTCATGACGCCCGAAGTTTCATAATACAGAGGAGGACTAACCAATGACCAATTCAACATTCTCGCGCCGTGGCTTTCTCGGCACCGCTGCAGGTGCTGCTGCCCTCGCCGCTATGCCGGGGGGGGCTTTTGCAAAAGACATCCTGCGCATGTCGACCCTCGGGCCGGGCACCAGCCCGAACCTCGTAATGACGACTTTCGCGAATATCGTGAACGGCGCGTTGTCCGACTATGAAATCCAGCTGAATGCCACGGGTGCAGCCAGGCGCCATGTGCTGGAAGTGGCGATGGGGCGCAGCGACTTCTGCATGTCCTCGCCCGTCATCCACTCGCTGATGCGCCGTCAGGCGGCCATGTATGAGAAGATCGAACAGGCGCCTGAACTGGTCAACAATCTGCGCACCGTGCTGAACTTCCCGATGGGGGTCTATCACATCGCGGTTTACGACTCCTCAGGCATCACGTCGATGGATCAGATCGCCGGCAAGCGCGTCTTCCTTGGCCCTCCCGGCGGCGCGGCCTACACCACAATGGCACGTCTGTTCAAAGCCGTAGCGGGGCTGGAAGAGGGCACTGACTACGAAGCCGTCAAACTTGGCTGGGATGCGGCAGCGGCGGCCTTCCAAGATGGCAACCTCGATGTGTACTGTAACCCCACAAACGCCCCTAGCCCCGCGCTGACCCAGATCGCGGTGACCAACAAGATCCGCTTCCTTGGTATCCCTACGGATACGCTGGAGTCTGCAGGCGTTCAGGCGCTCGTGGGCCGCCCCGGCTTCAGCGCCGCGACACTGCCTGCGGGCATCTACGGTGATAATCAGGTGAACGATGAAGACGTCACGACATTGGGCGTCACCGTTGGGATCGTCACCAACAAGGACGCCGATGAAGAGATGGTCTATCAGATGACCAAGGCCTTTTACGTAGGTGTCAAAGAGGCGGGCGAGAGCGCGCCTTGGCTGCGGGCGATCACGCCAGAGGGGGCGGTGCAAGACATCAACCTACCTCTGCACCCCGGCGCTTTGCGTGCCCTGACCGAAATGGGTGTCGAAATCCCCGATGCGGCGAAAGCCTAAAACCAGTGGCCGGGGCTCAAGCAGTTCCGGCCACCCCAACCAACGTCTGAATACTTCTCGAACCCGGACATCTTCATGACAAAAAATGTACTCTTCATCATGTGTGATCAACTGCGATGGGATTACCTGTCCTGTGCGGGGCATCCGGGGCTTGATACGCCGCATATCGACGCCTTGGCCAAACGAGGTGTGCGGTTTGACCGCGCCTATGTGCAATCTACGATCTGCGGCCCCTCACGCATGTCTTTTTACACGGGCCGCTACGTCAGCTCGCATGGGTCGACGTGGAATAACGTACCCTTGAAAGTGGGCGAAATGACCTTGGGCGACCACTTGCGCCCTCTGGGCGTGCGCACGGCGCTTTGCGGCAAGACGCATATGAGCGCCGATGCGGAAGGGATGAAACGTCTTGGCCTGTCGCCGGACAGTGCCATCGGCGCTTTGGTATCTGAATGTGGCTTCGAGCCATACGAGCGCGACGACGGACTGCACCCAAGCACCAGTTACGGCAAGCGCAACAAAGCCTATGATGACTACATGAAAGACCGCGGCTGGGAGGAAGAAAACCCTTGGGACAGTGTCGCCAACAGTGGCGAAGATGAAGACGGCAACATCCTGAGCGGCTGGTTCCTCGACAATTCTGACCTGAAGGCCCGTGCGTCGGACGAAGAAAGCGAAACCCCATACATCACCCGCCGCGCGATGGATTTCATTCAGGAAGCGGGCGACACACCGTGGTGCCTACACCTGAGCTATATCAAGCCGCATTGGCCCTATATCGTGCCTGCGCCCTATCACGACATGTACCCACCCGAGACCCATCAGCCGGTGCTGCGCAGCGAGGCCGAAAAGACGGACCCGCATCCGGTTTTCGGTGCCTTTATGGAAGAGCGGGTGTCCAAAGCCTTCACCAATGACGTCACCCGGACCAAGGTGATCGGTGCCTATATGGGCCTGATCAAACAGATCGACGACCAGATGGGCGAACTGATGGCGTTTCTGGATGCCAAGGGTCTGACCGATGAGACCATGATTGTTTTCACCTCGGATCACGGTGATTATCTTGGGGATCACTGGCTTGGCGAGAAAGAGCTGTTCCACGATCCTTCGGCCCGTATTCCGCTAATTGTAGTCGACCCCAGCAAAGAGGCAGACGCCACACGCGGCACGGTTTCGAATGCGCTGATCGAGGCGATTGACGTGGTGCCGACCATTCTTGACTATTTCGGCGGTACTGCCGTCCCGCATATTATCGAGGGCAAGTCCCTGCGCCCGCTCATGCAGGGCAAGGAGGACCGGCTGCGTGATTTTGTCGTTTCCGAGTACGACTACTCCTTCCGGCAGGCGCGGCGCCGTCTGGGCGTCAGCGTTGCCGAAGCGAAGCTGACGATGCTTTTCGATGGGCGATGGAAATACGTTTTTGCCGAAGGCTTCCGCCCGATGTTGTTCGATTTGCAGGCCGATCCGGATGAGTTCAATGATCTGGGCAACGATCCGAAGCACGCGCATGAATGTGAACGTCTGCAAAAGCTGTTCTTCCAGTGGACCCGCCGCATCAGCCAGCGCACCACGATGTCCGACGCTGAAATCGAACGGCGCGGTGCTGACCTAAACGAAGCGCGGGCGGGTGTGCTTATTGGCTTTCCAACGGAGGCCGACCTTGAAGCTGCCTTTGCAGCAGCAGGTGCCAAACCGAAGGGTTAACCCTTTCTCGAGCTGAAAGCAGAACCTGAGACGCAGGTTCGGGAGAAGCATATGCATCACCGGTTGACCGCGTTGTTCTTGGCGCTTGGCCCCGCGCGACCGTGGTTCAAACAGGTTGATCGTAGCACGGTCAGGGCTGATGCCGTGGCCGGTCTTTCGAATGCGGCCGTCGTATTGCCGCAGGGGGTGGCCTTTGCCATCATCGCGGGTCTGCCGCCGGAATTCGGACTGTTCACCGCTGTCGTCGTGTCATTGATTGCCGGCATCTGGGGATCGTCGATGATCATGGTGTCGGGGCCGACCACGGCGATCTCGGCGGTTGTGTTTGGCTCGATGTCACAGTTCGCGGTCCCGGGCTCTGACGACTATATCGCGTTGGTGCTGTCCCTGACGCTGATGGTGGGGGTGATCCAGATTGTCGCGGGCGTGTTTAAGCTTGGCGGGTTGATCTCCTTTATCTCGCACTCGGTTCTGATCGGGTTCACTGCGGCCGCGGCGTTTTTGATCGCGGCTAGCCAATTGAACGGTGCGCTTGGCTTGTCCAAAGGGGCGGGCGGTGGTGTGTTTGAACGTCTTTACCACGCGGCGGAAAACATCGGCGGAGTAAATGCCACCGCAATGCTCATCTCAGCCGCGACGATCCTCACTCTCGTGCTTATGTCCCGGGTCAGCAAGAAAATGCCCGCGTATATCATTGCTTTGGCCGTAGGGACCGCGGTCGCGTGGGTGCTGGATGCGCCCGCGCAAGGGGTTGCGATGTTCTCTCCACTTCGCTCTATCGTGCCCTCCTTCGGCGCGCCCGAAATATCTTTTGATCTCGTGACGGAGCTGTTGCCCGTCGCGGCGACCGTTGCGTTTGTCGGTCTGCTCGAAGCGATCTCCATCGGGCGTTCTTTTGCCCTGCGGCGGGATGAGCCTTACAACTCCAGCCAAGAGATGGTGGGGCAGGGGCTGTCCAATGCGGTAGGGGCATTCTTTCAGTGCTACGCGGGGTCGGGGTCTTTCACACGGTCGGGGCTGAATGCGGATGCGGGTGCGCAAACCCCGCTGGCAACGATCTTTGCGGCAGGGTTCTTGGTGATCCTGCTTTTCGTGCTGGCCCCCTATCTGGAATATGTCCCAGTTCCCGCGATGGCGGGGGTGATCCTCTTCGTTTCCTACCGGCTCATCAACTTTCACGAGATCCGCCATATCCTGACCTCGAACAAGAGGGAGACAGCTATCTTGGCGGCGACCTTTCTGACCGGCATTTTTACCGAGTTGGACCTTGCCATTGTTATCGGCGTCATCACGTCGCTTTGCGTCTTTCTTTACGATAGCGCCCATCCCATCGTCGCGGTCGGCTCTCCGACAGAGATTAATGGAAGACGGGTGTTCAAAAACGCGGCCAACTATGGGCTGCCGGAATGCCCGCAGATTTCTGTCATCCGGGTGGATGGCCCGTTGTTCTTTGCCTCTGTCGAGAATGTGGAACAGCAATTCAGGCAGGTGGAAGAACGAAGCCCGGTCCCGAAAACGAAGCTTATGGGTTTGAAAGGTCTTTGGAAAATTGACCTATCGGGCGCGGGTCTGCTGTTGAAAGAGATCAGACGCGCGCGCCGGGCGGGCGCTGATTTCCACATCTTTACCACCAACGCACCCGCATTACGGATCATGCGGCAGTTGCATGTATGCGACGAGCTTGGCGAAGATAACATGCACAACAACAAGGGCGAGGCGATTGCCGCTGCGGTCAAAGCTGCGGATGACGACATTTGCCGCAGCTGTGAGCTAAGGATATTCATGGAATGTGCGTCAAAACCCGGTCCTGAAAAATAGCGCGCCTATATCGCCGGGAGCTTTGCTGCTTGGACGTTGGTATTGGCGGGTGACTTACCAAGCGCGAGGAACCGATAGCGAGTTTTGGCGTGACTAAAACCGATTATTCCAGCCCCCTTTTGGTTCATTGACCCATGTAGTTAGGCAACCATAGAGACAATGCTGGGTAGGCAACCAAAAGTACCATGATGAATACCTCGCAGGCGAGGAACCAGCTTACGCCGCTGAACACAGTTGACAACGGTACGCTGTCTCCCGCGACCTGTTTGACCACATAGACGTTGATCCCGACAGGCGGCGTCAGCAGCCCGATCTCGATCATCTTGACGACGATCACGCCGATCCAGATCAGGTTGAGATCGGCTGCCTCAAACGCGGGCAAGAATATCGGAAGCGTCACCAGCATCACACCGATGGGGTCAAGGAACATGCCCAACAGCAGGAATACGATGGCCATGGCAATGACCAGCTGAATGGGCCCGAGGCCGAGATCGGACACCACTTCCGCGATAAAAGTAGGTATACCGGCAATAGCCAGAAAGCGCGTCAGGATCACGGCACCGATGGCGAGGAAGAACAGCGAAGCGGTTGTGTTCATCGTGTCATCCATGCTTCGCCACAGGACTGCCCAGGTCAGCTTGCCTTTGGCTGCCCCGATGACGAAAGCCATCACGGCGCCAACCGCGCCTGCTTCGGTCGGTGTGGCGATGCCGGAATAGATGGAGCCGATGACGCTTAGAACTAGAACCGGCATTGGCCAAACGGCAGCCAGCGCCTGCATCTTTTCCTTCAGGGTGACGTGCTCAGTCATTTTCGGTGCAAGTCCGGGTGACTTTATGCAACGCAGAATGATCATCAGCGTATAAATTGCGCCCGTCATGATCCCCGGAATAAGGCCTGCGATCAGCAGTTTACCGACGGACTCGCCCGTGAACCAGCCGTAGAGAACAAAGGCAATCGACGGGGGAATGAGCGCGCCTAGCGTGCCGGACGCCGCGACGGTGCCGGTGGCGAGGCCTTTGTCATAGCCATACTTCAATATTTCCGGGATCGCCAACCGTCCGACAGCAGCCGAGGTCGCGACTGAAGATCCAGAGGCTGCGGCAAAGCCCGCCGCAGTGAAGTTCGTGGCGACAGCGAGGCCGCCGGGCAGCTTGTTCAGCCACAGTCGCGCGGCGGAATACAGGCTTTGAGTAAGGCCGGTCTGGAACGCCGCCGCCCCCATGAGCAGGAACATCGGCACGGCAGAAAGCTCCCACGACGAGGCAAAGCTGTGCGGTAAGGATCCGAGCATGTTGAGCGCCGCATTCCATCCTCGGACAAGGATAATGCCGACGAACGAAACGCCGCCCAGAACGAACGCGATCGGGACACGCAGTGCGAGCAGGATGAGTATGGCGACAAGAGCGCCGCCGCCGATGGCCAGATCAGTCATGGTTAATTCCTGCAGAATGTTTGGTATCGCCCTGTTTCGACATTTCACGGGCGATGGGTGAACGCCCTGTCAGTACGACGAACACGTGAGACACGGCGAGGAGGGCAAGCCACAAGATCATGAGGCCAATCCCCAGCGGAAAGAACCAGCGGGCGGGCCAGACCGGCAAGTGGGCGGTGGCGGCCTCCCAATACTCGCCGCGCCCGGTCATTTTGATGGCTTGGGCAATCGCGGGGTCCAGCATGTAAATTCCGTAGATGATCCCAAATACACAGCCAAAAAGCTTGATCGCGGCAAGGGGGCGCCCTGCCATGCCTTGGGTGAATAGTTCGACCTCAAGGTGCGCTTCGGTGCGCGTCACATTGCCAAGGGGCAGGAAGCAAATGGCGGGCATGAAATATGCCGCGACCAGCTCCAGCGTCATGGGGACGGGCGCGTTGAAAAGGTATTTGAGGACTACGTCGGACGCCACAAGGAGCATCATTGCGCCTACGAGAAGGGCTGCAAAAATCGCTGGAATTCTCGCAACCCAATTTGCAAAGTGAACCAACTTGGCCATGCTGCTTTGATCCTTGAAATATGCGTCGATTGTCTGAGGGGGGGCACCTGCACCCCGGCACGTCAAAAACCATGGGCAACCATAATGGCTGCCCGCAGTTCTTCGGGCAGGATCATTTTGGCAGTTTGGAGTAGATCTCTGTGCGCAGCGCCTCTTCATAGGCGGCTTGATCCATGCCGATATCAGCTACAATGGCGCTCCACTTTTCCACCAGTGCTTCAAAGTCGGTGGTGACCCGCTCCGCAACTTTGACACCTGTGCCTTCGGCCGTGGTGATGGCAGCGGCGAAGGTAGCACTTCGGAACTCGGTGATCTCTGCCTTGAATTTCTCATCGGGTTCATAAATTTTCAGACCATTTGCTTTGGCGGCTTCGATGGCCTGGTCCGCGTCGGACAAGCCTTCAAAGTTGATCTGTGCTACGAAGGCCGGAAGCTCATCAATGAACGCGGCCCGCTGAGCTTCGGAAAAGTCATTCCATACGTCGAGGTTAAACAGAATGTTGCCCGAACTGATGTAGTCGTTAATCGGCTCGTTAATCATCGACTTCACAAATTCGCCGAGCTTGTATTCATCCAGCCAGGCAGCCGATCCTGTGCTGCAATCGGCTTGGCCGCGCTGCATGGCCTCATACATTTCTGCTGTCGTCACCGACACAGGCACCGCGCCCATTTGCTGCATCAGGTTGGCAACATTGCCGACAGCGCGCACTTTTTTACCCGCCAAATCTGCGGTCGAAGTTACTTCTGGCTTGCACATGAGATAGTATGGCGCGGTCGCCGTTGTCGCCAGCAGCTTGACGTTGTTATCTGCATAGTCGGCAGAACATTCCGGACATTTAAGCAATTGCTGTTCTGTCACGGCAGCCGAATAGGCGAGCATATCGGCGTTGGATGACACCAGCCGACCAAAGTCCGAGAACATCGAAGCCGTTGGAATGCTCGACCGCAGGTAGGCGTCGACGATCCCGCCCGCGTCTACGGTTTGGCTGCCAATGGTGTCCAACATTTCTACCGGCCCTCCCATGGCACCGGCCCAGAACGTCTCGAACGTAAGCTCTCCGCCGGTTGCTTCGGATACGCGGTCGAAATAGGCGACAGTCGCGTCCCTTATCGACCCCGCGGCGGGCAGGAAATGTGCATAGGTGATTTCACGCGCGGACGCGATGCTCGTGCTAAGCGCGAGCGTGGCGGCGGTGATGGCAATGGTTTTCTTCAGGTGCATAACGATCCTCCTTCGTTGTATTTGCCCCCCGCCCTGATGAAATCACGGCGTTGGTGGTGTCGCTCCAAAACCGCTGACGCGGGTCATGGGCAGTCACTCTTTCTGATGTCTTCCTCCGTGTCGCCTCGAACCACCTAACCTCCCAGTGATCCGCGGAACTCCCTCAAAAACTTTAGTAGTTGCTTGTTATAAAGCAAGTAAATTCTTGTGTTCGCTATTTTTCTTGGCAGGTTCGCATGGGTATGCAGTAAGTCGCTGTTATTATTTGATATTACTGAATGGTGGTTGGCACTTCCGACCCTTGCAGCGCTGTTAGCTTGCGCAGATCGTCGGGGCACCCAGAGTTCAATGCGGCGCTACATCCCATCATACACGCTTAGAATTTCGATTGGGGCCGGTAGACCAAGTCTGCTTCGCCAAGCTGGCGTTTCACCCAATTCCGGCGTTGTTCCGTCATGCGGCGGTCGAGCCTGTCTGCGTAGGACGTGCTTCGTTTGCGCCGCGTATCCTGAATGAACGTTTTTGGCGCATGGCCAAGGAAGTAGACCAGCGTCCAGAACTTTGAATTCGGAACATTCAGCAATGCGCGAGATTCCGGCGGCACGAACATCATCAGATGCGCGATGTTCACTTTATGCTCGGCCCAACGCTTCACTTTGACCCAACCGCGAAGATCTTCTGGGGGCGTGAAGCTGTCGATATAGGATTGTCCCAAGCGTATGCCGTCGTCATCGTCGGTTTTCACGCTAATACAGCTGAGATGGAATAGGGCGTTTACGGAATCTTCGATTGTTTCAGGGAATTTGCAGAACTCTTGATATCCCATGATATAGGTGACATAGCGCCAGAAATGGTTCATGTCCTCAATTTCGGCGTCCGTGGTGCGATAGCCCAAAGCGCGGGTGAACAGCCCCATTCCAGGTGAGCCAAGCATGGGCGCGGCCAAAAGGCCCAATTGGCTGATCGGCATGCCAAGTTCTTTTTCATTCCAACGATCGCTGCCGTATACAGCCCGCCGGATCAGGGTATGCAGCAACCGAATACGCAGAGCTACTTTCCAACCCTCACCGTGCAGGCGCATGCCACCTTCTTCGGAGACTTGAAGCCAAAAGTTGCAGGTAAGCAGGAAACGCTTGAATGCGGTCTGATCGCTGTATTGCCCCGTCGACATTAGCGTGCGGCTGATATTGGGCGACCGAAAGCCGTCGATGGAAATGGTACCGGCAAACTGATAGGCGAACACGCCAAACCTGCGGAACACCTTGGCACCGCGTTCCAGTTTTTCCCAATCCAGCCATTCAGGGTCTTCGGAAACCTGCTTCCAGATCTCAACCGAGTTCCTCGGGCGGATTTTCTACGGCGTCGATGCCACCTTCCAGAAATTTGGCGGTGATTTCATGAGGATTGCGCCCACCTCGGCGGATCGACAGCACGGCCTTGTCCGACAGGGGATCACCGACCCAATTCATCATTGCCAGTTTTTTTGCGTATTCCGGGTCATACACCGGCTCCACGCCCGACAACTTTGTCAGCATTTTCTTTGTGTGGGCGGTTCCGGGTCTGCGTCCCGGATCGTCCAGATTTGTGCAAGCAGGCGCGAAGTCATAGCGACCATCGAGGCCCTGCATTCTTGCGTCGATTTCCAACTCGGATTGTAGGTCTTTTTCCTGCATGAGTTTCATGGTGGAATTCCTTAAGCTATACTGACAGAGCTCAACTCGGCTACTTGAGACTGAACATTGAGACAGCGTATGCGATCACGACATTTTCGCTAGGAGAGCGATGCCCTTACCGCTGCGCAGGAAGCATCAGGACATTCCGCCGCCCGAACCGCCGCTTGCCGACATCACCTGGCCAGTGACGTAGTCAGACAGGGGCGAGCACAGGAAATAAACAAGGCCCGCGGCCTCATCGATGTGACCGGCGCGGCCCAGCGGGATCTGCTTGATCTCGCGCTGCTTATAGATGTCTCCGGTTTCTATCTCGTGGTCGATGCCCATGGCTTGCAATGTCTTGACCGGAACACCCAGGCTCACCTCTTCGCCACCGACCTTGATCTGGTTCTGTTCGCTTTGCGGCAGCCCAAGCCGGGTCTGGATCACGCCGAATGCCGCAGAGTTCACGCAGATCTTGCGCGGCCCCCATTCCTTGGCGAGCGATTTGGTCAGCCCGATCATCCCGGCTTTTGCGGCAGAGTAGTTGGACGCGCCGATGTTGCCGAATGACGCAGCAAGCGAGGAGACGTTCACGACCTTGCGCATGACTTCGCGGCCTGCCTTGGCATCTTCGGTGGCGGCAGCGAACATGACGGGTGCCGCGGCCTGAAGTACCCGGAAGGGGACTGTCATATGGATGTCGAGCATGGCCTGCCATTGCTTTTCAGACATTTTGTGAAACATTGCGTCCCAGTGATACCCGGCGTTGTTGACCACAATATCCACACCGCCGAACGCATCGACAGCCGTGTCGATCAGCGCTTTCGGCACCTCGGGGTCCAGCAGATCGCCGACATGCGCCTTGGCGCTCGATCCCAACTCCTGTTCCACCTTCGCGGAAGCTTCACCATCGACATCGGCGAACACGACCTTGGCACCGTTCCCTGCCAGTATTTTCGTGATTGCATAGCCGATGCCCTGTGCGCCGCCGGTAACAACCGCGACTTTTCCTTCAAGCGAGTTCATGGTCATTTTCCTTTCCAGACGGGGTCACGTTTTTCGGCAAAGGCAGCGAGGCCCTCTTTGAGGTCATCAGAGGCTAGAACCGGCTTGATGATCTCTTCCTGAATGCGCCATCCGTCCTCATCGCGCCATTGCTCTGTGGCGGAACGGTGAGCGATCTCTTTGGACGCCACCGTGGCAAGCGGTCCGTTGCGCACGACAAGGGCCGCGTATTCCATCGCCCCTTCAAGGGTGTTGCCCGGTTCCACCAGTTTGTTGACATAGCCAAAGCTGTGCATGTCTTCGGCAGAGCGCGGCTCGGCCGTGATGATCATCTCCATCGCGATGTTGTGGGGGATGCGGTGGGGCAGGCGGAAGCAGCCTCCGCCGATGGCAACCAACCCGCGCTTGGCTTCAGCCAACCCAAAGACCGCGCCCGTTGACGCAACGACCATGTCGCAGCACAGCGTCAATTCCATGCCGCCGGCCAGCGCCTGGCCCTCAACCGCTGCGATAAGGGGCTTGTTGGGCGGGCGGCCCATGATCCCGAAACCCCCGCGCCCCTTAGTGACCGAGCGTTCCCCCTTTGCCGCCGCGATCAAATCCTGACCCGCCGAGAAGGTTGGCCCGTTTGCCTGAATGATGGCACAGCGCAGCTCGATATCGTTCTCGTAGCGGTCGATGATCGCCTCCAGTTCCTCGGACATGGCGAGGTTGAAAGCATTGCGGGCGTCGGGCCGGTCCAGCGTGATGATCAGGACATGACCATCGGTTTCAGTCTTGATATAACTCATTGTTGCACCTTGTTTTCCTTCAGCCCGAAAGCTGTCCCTTGTGATGTCGAACAGGGAAACATCATTCCGCCAGCATGGCGCGGACGGCCTTGCGATCCGGTTTTCCGATAGCCGTCAGCGGGATCGCGTCGACGACATGGATGGCCTTGGGCGCATAGATCGGCCCCTTCTTGTCTTTGACAAAACTCGACAAGGCGGCGCTGTCGATGGTGCAGCCTTCGCGCTGCACGACAACTGCGGTAACGGCTTCGCCCCATTTGTCATGCGGCACGCCCACGACGGCAACGTTGGCAACATCCGGGTGGCTCGAGAGTGTATCTTCAACCTCACGCGGATAGACGTTGAAGCCGCCTGAAATGATCATGTCTTTCTTGCGGTCAACCAGATAGAGGTATCCGCCGTCATCCTCGCGCGCCATGTCACCGGTGTGCAGCCAGCCCGAGCGAAGCGTTTCGGCGGTCTCTTCAGGTCGCTTCCAATATCCATCCATGACCATCGGGCTGCGAATACACAGCTCGCCTACCTCGCCGCGTGCGACAGGTTGATCATCCTCATCAAGGATCGCGGTCTGCACGGCTGCAGTCGGGTGTCCGCAAGACGCCAGCAGTTCGGGTCGCGCCGGGTCGTGGTCTTCGCGCCGCAGGATGGTGATCTGCAACGGCACCTCGGTTTGCGCGTACCCCTGCAAAAAAACAGAGCCAAAGAACTTGAGCGCCTGTTCAAGGCGGGACGGCGATATCGGCGAGGCACCGTAGATTATCAGCTCTAGCGATGACATCTTTTCGACGACAACATCTGGATGGTCAAGAAGCGCATAGATCATCGTCGGCACGACAAATGTCGCGGTGATCTTGTGCTCAAGAATGGTGTCCTGGAATCCTGTCGGCGTAAATCCGTTCGCCATGACAACCATGCCGCCCTTAAGCAGGACGGGAAGCACCAACAGGCCAGCCGCATGAGAAATGGGAGCAACGATCAGCATCCTCGTTTCCGCGGGCCATTCGTATTCGCCCAAGACAGTTTGAACGCTATTCACAAAGGACGGATGACGGTGGATGACCCCTTTGGGCATACCGGTTGTGCCGCCCGTATAAACCACGCAGACGATCTGCGATGAATCTAGTGTCGGGGACAGATCGCCGGGCGTTTGCTGATCGGCGAGGGCACTGATGTCGGTATGCCCCTCCGAAGGCCCCAAGGTTGCGATCTTGCACGCTTTTGAAAGCGGTTCGATACGCGCGGCATAGGCCGTCGGCTCAACGATGAGCATGTCGATTTCAGCGTCGCCGACGATGAACAGATGGTCATCAAGGCTGCCCATCGGGTGTAGCGCGGTGTAGCGAACCCCCATGCATATCGCCGCAGCCATAACGCTGTAGGCTTCAATTGTATTGGTTACTAGCAGCCCCACGGCATCGCCGTTCTTGAGGCCAAGTGCGGCAAATGCTGACTTATACTGTGAAATCCTTGCGCCCAACTGGCGGTAGGTCAGCTTGCTTTTGCCATCGACGATCGCGGGACGGTCGCCAAATCGGCGTATCGCGCGGTCAAACAACTCGCCCATTGTGCAGGTCGAGCTTCCAAGTGTGCTCATCGCAAATCCTCCATTGCGCTGGTCAGCTCACACGATCCTCCCTGTGCCCCGCTAATTAGCTTGCTGACCATCAAGCAAGTTTATTGTGGCGAATTCTAATCCGTCAAGTAGTATCATTGGTGGTAGAAGAATTTGTGATGCTTCGGCATATATCAGTGATGACCAATCTTGTCGGTCATTTGCTGGACCACCAACAAACTATTACATACAATGTATATGGCGCTTCTTTAATAGGGGGCATGCAGCCCGTACCGATATGGGCAGTAGCTCTCATCTGGGCCTACACAGACAAAAATTGGACAGACTGATGCCGGCAGACGTGACACCCAAGAAACGCAGAACTCAAGTCGAACGGCGAGAGAAAGCTGAGGCTAAGCTGATAGGGGCAGCGACGGATCTCGTCGCGAGGAAGGGTTTCGATGGCTTTTCTCTTGCCGAGGTTGGCGATCTGGCGGGATTTAGCCGCGGGCTTCCGGGCCATTACTTCGGTTCAAAGATTGAGCTTCAGAACCGTGTAGCGGAATATGTCGTTTCGGAATTCTACAAGGACGCGGCTGAATTGCCAGTTCGCGAACGGGGGATTCAGCGGATAAACGACCTCATCCGGCACTATATCAAAGTGTCCAAGCTCGAACGGGTTAAGGCACTCACCTTCCTGTTCACGCAGGCACAGATCGAAGAGAGCCTGAAGAAAACAATGACGCGCCTGCACAATCAGGCGATCTCGACGCTCAAACAGGAAATCGAGATCGGTATCGAAAGCGGAAACATCCGCAGTGATGTTGACCCATTGCTACAGGCCGGTGTCATTTACGCATTCTTGCGGGGTCAATTGGCGTTTGCCGTGCTGGATACCAATTACGAAACCGTTCCGCTGGGAGAGGCTTTCATCTCCAATCTCAAACAGTCCATTGCGGCCAAGTAATCTATAACCAGTCATGGTGCGCCAAGATCGCAGCAGTGAGACCTGTGCAACTATAAACTTGTCAAACAACAAGCAAATTTATAGTCTCCTTCAGACGATATGGCGTAGGGGAGACACCATGACCGAAGAAGTGCACGAGTTGTTTCAAGCAGGGGGGACGGAACAACTGCCGGATAACCCGGCGTTGATCGGCGGAGTCTGCAAAGAGTGCGGATATGTGTTTTTTCCGATGCAGAATTATGGCTGCGAGAAATGCGGCTCGACGGAACTAAGCCCAAAAACGCTCACGGGGCGCGGTACTTTGATTGCTTCCGCATTTGTGCATATGCCTGTCGGCACCCCGCGCGATAAGCCATTTCTGGTCGGTTCGATCCAGACAGAGGATGGCGCGATCCTGCGGTCTGTTCTGGAGGCCCCTGATGACGCCATACTGACACCGGGAATGTCTATGATCACGAAACTCGTTCCCGAAACGCGCCCGAACCACGGCGTGCAAGACCTTCGTTTCATACTGGTTGAAGATTGAGGATCAGCACATGGCCAAACTTATCAGCGATCTTCGCCCCGTTTACGTTGTCGGCATCGGCTTTCACCCGTACCAGCGCAGCAGCGATACCAGCTATGTCCAGCTCGGTCTGACCGCCGTTCGCGAAGCGCTTTCAGACGCCGGCGTGACGTGGGAGGACGTCGAGTCGTCCTATGTGGCGCATGCCCTTCTAGGCATGGCGGTTGGCCGCCCGATGCTGCGCCATCTCGGCGATAGCGGTCGCCCCATCGTACACATCGAAAACGCTTCCGCCTCCGGGTCGGCTGCGGTACGGCACGGCTGTATGGAAGTTGCCTCTGGCATCAGCGACGTCGTCCTGGCGGTCGGCGTTGACAAGCGGGAGCGCCCCGAAGTCTATCGCGCCAGCACCGGGCTCCCGGATCTGGCAGAGGACAGTATCCTTCCCTTCACCCACTTCGCTCTGCTGACGGATGAGTATGCGCACAAACATGGCGTAACCCCCGAAGACATGGCGCTTGTCGCCGTGAAAAACCACGCGAACGGCGCGAAAAACGTCAATGCCCAACGTCAGAAGGTCCGCACGATCAAAGAGGTGATGAGCCGACCGATTTCGGGCTCGATCACCGCCTTGCAGTGCACCCCAATCGGCGAGGGCGGCGCGGCGGTCATTCTTGCTTCTGAGGAGGGTATCAAGCGGCTGGGTCTGGATATGGGCCGCGCCGTGCGGATTGCTTCCTCCGCTGCGGGCAGCGAACGGGCGGGCAACAATCTGAACCCCGACACCGCGCTCACTGCTGACATCATGCGCCTTGCCATATCCCAGGCCCAGATCGCGGCGACGGATCTGGATGTGCTGGAAGTGCACGATGCCTTTTCGGTCGAAGAGCTGCTCTATGCCGAGGCCATCGACATCTGTAAACCGGGCCACTACGTGCCGATGCTAAAAGAAGGCGCATGGGATATTGGCGGGCTCTGTGCTGTCAGCCCCTCAGGCGGATTGCTGGCGATGGGCCATCCCGTGGGCCCGACCGGTATCGGTCAGGTGGGCGAGATTACCCGGCAACTTCGCGGCGAGGCGGGTGCACGCCAGCACAAGAACGCCAAGACCGGACTGGCCCATATGGTGGGGGTCGGCGCCGTTTGCTACGCGCATGTCCTGATGAAATAGAACGTATGAAGCATGTAAGGTGATCGGGCGATTTCAAATCGCCCGCCACCACGCGACACCTTGAGCATCGATGTCGCGCGTGGCCTGACCGCGCGTACGTAGGCAGTGGAGATTGGCCAATGCCTCGCCAGCGGCAAGACCATAAATGCTTTCCGTCACTTCGCGGTTAAAGAGAACGGTGAACAGGTCGATGACCCGCTTGGGCTCCCGGATCTCCGCGAGCGCATTTTTCAGGTCTTGTTCATGGCCTTCGATCAGCGTGTCGATGCGTGCATGCAACCCGCGATATGGATCGCCATGCGATGGCAGCACCAACACGTCATCCGGGATCTCCGACTTGATGCGCGCCAGACTACCAATCCAATTGGTCATCGGGTCCGCTTCGGGATTGCGCGCGCGAACCGATACGTTGGGCGTGATCTTCGGCAACACCTGATCGCCTGCGATGAACAGTTTTCGTTTTTCGTTATAAAGACAGGCGTGTTCTGGCGAATGGCCGGAGCCTATGACGACCCGCCAATCGTCTCCTCCCAACGTCAGAATGTCACCTGCTGCAATCCGTTCAAACTTCTCCGGCGGAGTGCAGACAAGCCCGCTATAGCATCGTTGAAGATCCATATTTGCCTCGATCAAAGCATCACTACCGCCAGCCGCGCGAAAGAATGCCGCCTGGCGCGCATCACGCTCCGGCGACATGCCCTTGGCCAATGCAACCAGCTCTTTCTCTTCCTCCGAAGTGATCAGCACCGGCGCATCACAAAGCTTACTAATCCACCCGGCCAGCCCCCCGTGGTCAGGGTGTCCATGGGTCAGAACCAAACGGCCTACGGCGTGTCTCTGAATGGTGGAGTTAAAGATTTTTTCCCAAGCCGCAACGGTTTCCGGAGAGTCGATGCCCGTATCAATGATATCCCACGCCCCATCATGACTGAACAGCCAGATGTTGACCGACACCAGCCCACCACCAACCGGCATACGTGCCCAAAGCAGGTTATCATTCACCTCAACAGTAGAGCCATCGCCGATGAGCGGGGCATCTCCTGCAAATGGATATTGGAGAACATTTTTGACCGCGGCTGAGGCTACTTCGCAAACCATCTCGACTCGTCCTAAACTGGCGTAATCAAAACAGAAATATACACTTATTTGCTATTCATCAAGCAAGGTAACGACCCGAAGTCACCTTCTTGGTCCTTGAGTGACGTAGGCCTCAAAACCGCTTGATATGAGACATTGGCAACTGTCATACCAGAAAGGTAGCTGCCTCGACCGAGGTGGAAGTAACTCAGTTTTCCTGAGACGTATATTTACCTCAAATTCCGGTGATCTTTCGTCGGAGCATATTTAGTACGATCTAGGCTTCCAAGGCTAACGTTTACCCATAATTAGGATTATGTAATAACATGTTCGTCCAAGCGTTCCCCCGAACCCATATTCCGGCTCATATGTGCCGCGGCAGAAACGTATGGGCGTCGCTGTCAAATAGCGCCGCGCATGAGAAGACCTCGACGTAGCCCGACCCCCGCGCGAGCACGGCTACGCTGCATCGCATCTGAGGTCGGTTGGGGCCCGAACTACGCACGCGGCGCGTAAGGCCAGCTGGTCCGGCGAGAACGGCCCATAGGCACCGCATTCACACTTTACGATGCGGTTCCTTCGAAGAAGACATTGCCGAGAGCTCCCGGCAATATAGGGGCCATCGTCGTAAGTCGGGCAAACGGGTCATTCACTAAGGCGGCCTCGAGGTCTATTTTCGTTTTTAGAGGCGTTGCCCAAATTCCACTTCGCATACTGCCTCGGCGAGAATCCGATGGTTAACTACTGCCATCGATATTCACCTGCGGTTCACAACGACAGATCAATCTCTCTGAATAGCAGTCGCTTCGATCTCCACTTTGAATTCTTCGCGGGTGAAGCCACTGACGACAAGCAGCGTGGAGGCAGGGCGGATGGTGACGCCAGCCAGCCATTCATCACGCACAGCCATATAGTCGGGAAAAAAGGCGCGGTCGGTGACGAAGGCGCTGAGCCGTATAACATCAGCGCGGTCACAACCTGCCTCATGCAGGATCGCGTCGATGTTGGCAAAACACTGTTCTGCCTGCTTGCGCACATCTGTAGAGCAGCTTCCATCGGGGGCAAGTCCAAGCTGCCCTGAAGTGACAACCAAGCAGGACGCAGGGGCGCTTTTGATTCCGTGGCTATAATCGCCAAACGGCGGCGCAATGCTGGTCGGATTAAGGGCTGTGGCCATGATTGGAATGCCTTTCTGTGCTAGTTTTGAGTCGTCACGTGATCCCATAAATTAGTTAGCACACGTATAGTTCACAGCTTGAACCGGGCGAACTGAAGTTAGTTATGCCCTTTACTTGGGCGGTTCGGTGAGCAGTGCGTAAATATTAACCCAAGAAGCGCGCGAAGAGATGAATTCTGTCGATCTCTCTGTGCGTACCATGCGGGCATCGCACTAACGTCATCTTCGGAATTTACCCTAGGAGACTTCTATGCCCCTTAAGCAATCCGTTGTCGTCGCAACACTGGCCGCCGCGACCGCAAGCACCGCGATGGCCCAAGACCTTACGCCTGTTTCATTCGGCACCAATTGGTTGGCGCAAGCCGAACACGGTGGATTTTATCAATCCGTAGCAGATGGCACCTATGCGGAATGTGGTTTGGACGTCACGATCGTGCCTGGTGGCCCTCAGGTGAATAACCGCGCGCTCATGTTGGCGGGGCGCATTGATTATCATATGGGGGGCGATCTGTTGCAGGCCTTTACGGCCGCCAAGGAAGGGATCCCCGTCGTCGCGGTGATGGCGACATTCCAAAAACACCCGCAGGTGATCATTTCTCATCCAGGTCAGGCGAAAACATTCGAAGACCTCAAGGGTCTGGACTTGTTGATCGGCGACAATGGATTTGCATCCTACTACCAATGGATGATCGCGGAATACGGCTTCACGGTTGAACAGCGCGAACCCTATACGTTTAACCCCGCGCCCTTTATTGCGGATAAAGGGATGGCAATGCAGGGCTTTTTGTCTTCCGAACCCTATGTGATCGAAAAAGAGGCCGGGTTTGTTCCTGATATCTTCCTGATCGCAGATGCCGGTTATTCAACCTACGCCACGACGGTCGAAGCGATGGCCGATACCATCGCCGACCACCCCAAACAGGTTGCATGCTTCGTAGAGGGTTCGATCAAGGGATGGTACAATTACCTGTACAATGATCACTCCGCAGCCGATGCGATGATCATCGCCGCCAACCCCGACATGACCCAGGACAAGATCGACTTCGCCATTTCGAAGATGCTCTCGGAGGGGATTGTCGACAGCGGCGACGCGCGCGAGCTTGGGATCGGGGCGATGACCGACGCAAAGATCGACGACTTCTACGGCAAGATGGTCGAGGCCGGCGTCATCGAAGGTGATCTGGACTATTCCTCCGCCTATACCACGCAATTCGTCAATGCGAAGGTTGGAATGGACCTGCGCTAAACCCCGCCCGAATTGAATGACGGGGGCGACATTCTTCGCCCCTGTCGCTGCTCAAGAAAGCCTCAAATGTCCAATACTTCTTCTATTCCTCCCATAGGGCAGCGTGACGAGCTGCTGCAAATGTCGAATGTCGATAAGGTTTTTAACGGCAGCGTCGAGGCCCTCAAGGACCTGAACCTGACCGTGAACCAAGGGGATTTCATATCGCTGCTTGGACCATCGGGATGCGGAAAATCCACTGCACTGCGCCTGATCGCCGGCTTGATGCGCCAAACGTCGGGGCAGATCACATGGAACGGCGGGTTAAACGAAGGCGACCTTGGGGTCGTATTTCAAGAACCCACCCTGATGCCTTGGGCGACTGTCGAACAAAACGTCTGGCTGCCGCATCGCTTGCGCGGAAAATCGATGGATGATGTGCGCGGAGATATCATGTGGGCGCTTAAAATGGTGGAGTTGGAGAGCTTTCAAAAGTCCTACCCCCGCGAATTGTCGGGCGGTATGAAGATGCGGGTTTCAATTGCCCGCGCACTGGTCACGCAACCGCGTCTTATCCTGATGGACGAACCCTTTGCCGCGCTTGATGAAATCACCCGGCACAAGCTTAACAACGATTTGCTGATGCTGCGCGACAAGCTTAAATGCACGGTCATTTTCGTCACCCACTCCGTTTTTGAATCGGTATTCCTGTCGGACCGCATTGTCGTCATGGCAGCACGACCCGGTCGGGTGTCTGCCGAAGTCACCGTCGAGGCACCATACCCCCGTACCGAAGAATTCCGCACATCCGCTGATTATGCTGAGCTGTGCCGCAAAGCCTCCGAGGCTCTGCACGGCGCGATGAACCAACATGGCGAAAGGGCATCAGCATGAGTGTGTCGGATATGCAGCCGCCGATCGTAGACCTCGAAGAACAGCAATTCGCGCGTGCACAACGGCGCGAAAGTATTGCAAAATGGGCCTTGCCCGCGATTATGTTGGTGTTGGCGATTTATTCCTGGGACCGAATTGTCGTATGGAGTGACATCCCGCACTATATTCTGCCGCGCCCCGGACTGGTGATGCAGACACTTGTCGCAGATTGGGCGATGTTGTCAGACGCCCTTTGGGTAACGCTTAAAATCACGCTTATGGCGCTTGGTGTTGCTGTCATTGGTGGTGTCGGGCTTGCAGTGCTATTCACGCAGTCGCGTTATTTCGAAATGGCGTTCTACCCTTTCGCGGTGATTTTGCAGGTTACTCCTGTGGTCGCGATCGCACCATTGATTTTTATCTACGTCGATAATCGGCTGGCGGGGTTGCTGTTGTGTGCGTGGATTGTGGCGTTCTTTCCGATCCTTTCCAACACGACGCTTGGACTTAGCTCCACGGATCACAACCTGCGCGACCTATATAAAATTTACGGCGCTACACGCTGGCAACGATTGCGGTATCTGCAATTGCCAACGGCCTTGCCCTACTTCCTTGGCGGGCTACGGATCGCCGGCGGGCTGTCGTTGATCGGGGCGGTTGTGGCCGAATATGTCGCCGGAACCGGCGGGATCGGGTCCGGCCTTGCATTTCGCATCCTTGAGGCAGGGTATCGCCTTAACATTCCTCGCATGTTCGCGGCGCTTTTGCTGATCGCCGTCACGGGGGTAGTGATTTTCACACTCGCCTCCCTACTTAGCCACGCGCTTTTGCACAAATGGCATGAAAGCGCCATCAAACGGGAGAATTAATGGAATTTTGCGTTTTGCCCAGCGGCGCGAAGACTCTTCGAAATGTCACTATACCGGCCTGTCTTATGGGTCAAAATGGTGACCTCATGACCACGGACCTCACCATCAAGGATGGTCTGATTACATCAACGGACGCTGGGCAACCGGCCGAAACTGTAATCGAAATGAACGGCGCAATGGCCCTGCCATGCTTTGTCGATATGCACACGCATCTGGACAAAGGGCATATATGGCCGCGCGCCTCAAACCCTGACGGGTCGTTCATGGGGGCGTTAGCGACGGTACGCGATGACCATGTGAACTGGACGGTAACAGATGTAGAGGCGCGCATGGATTTCGCCTTGCGCTGTGCCTATGCCCACGGCACCAAGGCCATGCGAACCCATATCGACAGCGCCGATGACCTTGCAGCGTCATCCTTTGGCGTGGTGGCGAAACTACAGAAGAAATGGGAAGGCAAGATTGCACTGCAGGCGTCCTGTCTGGTCGCCATTGATCGTGTGTTCCGCACCAAAGACATCTTTCCGGAAGTAGCCAAGCTTGTTGCCGAGACAGGGAATGTCCTCGGCGCGGTGACCTATCCGGTGCCTGACTTGCAAGAGCGCCTGAACGACTTCTTCTACTTCGCGCAAAAATATGACCTCGACGTGGATTTCCACGTAGACGAGACCAATGACCCGACCTCAGACACCTTGCGTACAATCGCTGAAACCGTGCTCGCGCTTGGGTTCAAAAATAAGGTCACTGTGGGGCATTGTTGTTCGATTTCGGTCATGCCTGATGACGTCGCCGCCGGGATCATCGCGCTCGTTGCCAAGGCAGGGTTGCATGTCGTGTCCCTGCCTATGTGCAACATGTATCTGCAAGACCGCGAAGCCGGTCGCACGCCGCGTTGGCGCGGCGTCACGATGGCACATGAACTAAAGGCGGCAGGCGTCAACGTATCGTTTGCTTCTGACAACACCCGTGACCCGTTCTACGCCTACGGAGATCTCGACATGATCGAAGTGATGCGCGAAGCCACGCGGATTTGTCATCTGGATCATGGGCTTACCGACTGGCCCATGTCCTTTGTCACCAACCCGGCACATGCCTGCGGTTTCGAAACGCCAAGCCTGAACCCGGGCACACCCGCCGATCTGATCCTGTGCAGTGCACGCACATGGACGGAGTTTTTCGCGCGCCCGCAGTCGGATCGCATCGTGTTGCGAAACGGTGATCCGATCGACCGCACCCTACCGTCTTACACAGAACTCGACATGATTGTGAGCAAGCCATGACCCCCAATATCGCCGACGCCAAAGCCAAACTGTCCCATCTGGATATGGAACAAAACCCTGCTACCGTGCGGAACAAGTCGCGTGATTTCTTTTGGTATTCCCCAGTTTTGAAGGACGCGATGGATCACCTTGAAGCCGACTTTGTGATCAACGCAAAATCCGAAGACGAGATCATCGAGATTTTGCGTGTCTGCTATGCTCACGATGTCCCCGTGACCATGCGCGGGGGGGGCACAGGCAATTACGGCCAAGCCATGCCGCTTGCGGGGGGCTGTGTGATCCACGTCGCTAAAATGAACAAGGTCAAAGAAATCGGCGCGGGGTATGTTGTTGTAGAACCCGGCGCAGTGATCAAAGAGATCGACGACGAGCTAAAGGAAAAAAGCGGCCAAGAATTGCGGATGTATCCATCAACCTATTCGCAAGCGACCATCGGTGGATTTATCGCTGGCGGTTCAGGAGGGTGCGGCTCTGCTGCTTGGGGTGCGTTGCGCGATATCGGCAACATCAAGCGTCTGCGCGTCATCACGATGGAGGCTGAACCACGAATTCTGGAATTCACCGGTGAAGAGCTCCACCGCGTGTCCCATGCTTATGGCACCAACGGCATCATCACCGAGTTGGAACTGCCCTTGGCGCCGGCCTATGATTGGACAGAATTGTTCGTACGTTTCGACACCTTCCGCGCGGCGACAGAGTTTGCAGGGGCCGCCACCGCGGAGCCCGGAATATTGGTCAAGCTTGCGTCAGTTTACGCGGCCCCCATTGCGCATGCTTACTTTCAACGGGTCAAACCCCATGTCACCGAAGACGACCACCTTGTCGGACTGATGGTCGCGCCGCACAATATGGATGGGTTGGTGACGTTGCTCGAACGCTTTACAGGCGGCAATGTCATCTACCGTTCTGACGACGTCACATGGGATCGCCACCCCGGACCGATGTATGAATTCGGCTGGAACCACACGACATTGCGGGCCATGAAATTCAATAAGGGCCTGACCTATTTGCAGGTTCGCTATGGTAACGACATTGAAAAAGTCATGGCCGCTTACGAGGCCTTTGAGGGCAAGCTACACATGCACCTCGAGGTGATGCGGGAAGGCGCGGGCATCTCGTTTGCCGGTCTGCCAATCGTGGAACCGATGGACAAAGACGCGCTTGATCAGTTGGTCGCAGAGCATGAAGCCATGGATTGCATGATCTTCAACCCCCACCGCTACACGCTTGAAGAGGGTGGGCGGCAATCTACGGATATGCGCCAGTTGGACTTCAAACGTGAATCCGACCCCAAGGGGCTTCTTAATCCCGGCAAGATGATTGCGTGGGACGAACCGGATTTCGATTACGCCGACATGTATTCCTACAAAAACATCCGTGCCAAGCCCGAGACCGCCGCATGACGGCGGCATCATCTAAGGGGCGCGTATTGGTCCTTTTCGCCCACCCCTGCCCCGAAAGCTTCAATGCTGCGGTGCATGAGGTCGTCGTGCAAACGTTGATCAAATCGGGCTGGGAGGTGGATGATTGCGATCTTTACAAAGAGGGGTTTCAGCCCGTCCTGACCGAGATCGAGCGGCGCGGCTACCATGAGGAACCTAAGAACATCGAACCTGTTCGGCCCTATGTCGAACGCGTTAAAGCCGCTGATGCGATTGTGATGGTATTTCCCGTGTGGAATTTCGGGTACCCCGCGATCCTCAAGGGTTTCCTGGATCGTGTATTCCTGCCCGGTATTTCGTTCAGATTGCGCGACGGAAAGGTGCGGCCCGGCCTGACAAACATCAAGAAACTATATGCCCTCACAACGTATGGCGGCACCCGTTGGCGCGCCATTCAGAATGCAGACCCACCCCGCAAAACTGTGACCCGGGCGGTATGGTATGCCTGTGGCATGCCGCGGAAAAAATACATCGGTCTCTATGACATGAACCGAAATTCGCAAGCGAGGCTGAAGGCACACCTTGAACGGGTCCGCCGCGAGATGGAGGCGTATTAGCAATGAAAGCGCTGGTTGTGTACTGCCACCCCCGCGAAGATTCATTCAATGCCGCAATTCGCGATTTGGTCATTTCGCAGTTGAAGGAAAATGGTGCCGAGTATCGCTTGCTTGATCTCTATGCGGAGCGGTTCGATCCGACGCTATCAGCGCATGATCACGAGGTCTACGAGACAGTTCCCGAAAACCGTGCGCGCGTGGACCGCGACTGCCGTGATCTGGAATGGTGTGACGCGCTGATCTTTATCTATCCGACATGGTGGTACGGGTTGCCCGCCATGCTAAAGGGCTGGCTGGATCGGGTGATGGTTCCCGGGGTGTCGTTTATCATGCCCGATGCCGATGGCGGATTAATCAAGCCGGGCTTAACGCATATCACAAAGCTGGGCGTTTTTACGACATGTGGTGCATCCCGTTGGCTTACCTTCTTTGTCGGGGCTCCGGGCAAACGTACGCTTTTGCGTGGTGTGCGCTTGCTGCTGGCGAAACGGTGCAAGACCAAGTTTGCAGCACATTTCTTAATGGACAGCTCCACGCCTCAAACCCGCGCAGCACATCTGAATGTCGTCAAAGCCCGCCTGAACCAACTTATTCGTATATAACATACAGGAAACCGAATTATGGACATACCTGTCATTGACTGGAGCCGCTTTACGAGCGGCGATGACCCTGCCGGGGTCGTGGCAGATATCGGTCAGGCCTGCCGCGAGACCGGATTTTTCGTTATCACGGGCCACGGTATTTCCCAAGATCTGATCACGAATGTCTTCGCGATGGCTGACACGTTTTTTGCGCTTCCCGTGCGCGACAAAGAGGATGTTGCCATATCTAAAAACCCGCATAATCGCGGGTGGGCCCAGGTAGGCAGCGAAGCGTTAGATGAAACGTCGGGTCTTAAAGATCGCAAGGAAGCATTTAACGTGGGGTTCGACTTGGCCACCGATGATCCGCGCGTGATCGCGGGTGATCCATTTCGGGGCGTGAACGTTTGGCCCAAGGTGACTGGTTTCAAAGAGGTCATGCTAGAGTATTACGCCAGTGTCCTCACCCTTGGTCGTGCATTGCACCGCGCGTTCGAGACCGACCTGGGGCTGCCATCTGGCTATTTTGAACCGCATTTCACCGAACCTATGGCGACGTTGCGGGTGTTGTCTTACCCCGCCGCCCCGGATGGCGAGGGGATCGGCGCGGGGGCGCACAGCGATTACGGGTCGGTCACGCTGCTGATGACCGATGGCGTTGCTGGCCTGCAGGTCAAGCCGCGCGGGGGGGATTGGACATCTGTGCCCCATATCAATGGCGCATTTATCGTGAACATCGGGGACTGTCTGATGCGCTGGTCCAACGACATCTATGTGTCGACGCCACACCGCGTTTTGCCCCCAAAAACCGCGCGTCGATCTATCGCCTTTTTCTTGGATCCGAACCCCGACAGTCTCATCGCAGCGTTGCCCGGTACAGGACCCGCCAAACACGCCCCCATAACAGGCGCGGACTATCTGCGCGCGCGCCTTGATGCCACCTACAAGCCGGAGCCTACATAATGAGACGCCTTGACTGGACCGAATTCCGCACGACAGAGTTCGCCGACTTCGACGGCGAAAAAACCATCGCAATTTTGCCCACGGCCGCGATCGAGCAGCACGGGCCTCACCTGCCAGTAGGCGTGGACACGTTCATCAACGAAGGGATGCTTGCCCACCTGCGAGAGACCTTGCCCGATGACATCACTGTTGTGATCCTTCCTGTTCAGGCTATCGGTAAATCGAACGAACACATCCACGCCAAGGGCACGCTGACATATACAGCCAAAACGGCGCTGGATGCGTGGATGGAAATCGGGCTGTCCGTGGCGCGGGCGGGCATCAAGAAAATGGTGATCGTCAACTCACATGGGGGGAACCTCGATCTGATTTCCATTCTGGGCCGCGAGTTGCGGGTGCAGGCTGGCATGATGGTGGTTAAGTGCCAATGGGGTAATTTTGGCAAACCTGAAGGCATGTTTTCAGATCAAGAGAACAAATTCGGAATCCACGGCGGGGACTACGAAACGTCGTTAATGCTGCATTTCAAACCTCACCTTGTAGACATGGCGAACGCCAAAGACTTCCGTTCAACCGCAGAAACGGCACCCATCTCTCCAATCGGGCCCGTTAATCTTGCCTGGGTTTCCAAAGACCTGAATGCAGCTGGTGCTGTCGGCGAAGCGCATCTTGCGACGGCCCAGAAAGGAAAAGCTGCGTGTACATTCCAGGTGGCTGGTTTCATCGACATGTTGGCGAAATTGCGTGATTTACCTACAGATGGGTATGATCGCACAGTTCCGGGTAAGTGAGCTGGGGAGTGCGCCTAAGGTAACTGTCGCATTCCCGCGCCTTTCCGTCACCCACCCGAAGCGCAGCGTCTCTTACACTGGGCGTATTTTGTTGAAAAACTCTTCCTTGATCGCGGCCTGAACTGCTGATTCAATTCCTTTATTCGGGGGGAGTATTGGCGATGATGGGACCACGACAGGAGGCGCAACCGGCGCTGTTCTACGAGTTCTCGCTGGAGGATCATGTTCCCCAAGATCACCTGCTTCGATCCATTGATCGGTTCGTTGACCTGAGCAGCATCCGCGCCCACCTTGCGGATTTCTACAGCCATACCGGCCGCCCGTCGGTCGACCCCGAGCTGCTGATCCGGATGTTGCTGGTCGGCTATTGCTTCGGCATTCGCTCTGAGCGACGGCTCTGCGAAGAGGTGCATCTGAACCTCGCGTATCGCTGGTTCTGCCGCCTCGATCTGAGCGACCGGGTCCCGGATCACTCGACGTTTTCCAAGAACCGGCATGGGCGTTTTCGCGACAGCGAACTGCTGCGCCACCTGTTTGAGACGACTGTCGCGCGCTGCATCGCCGAAGGTCTGGTCAGCGGCCAGCGAATGGCGATTGACGCCAGCCTGATCGAAGCCGATGCGAACAAGCAGAACTCCACGCCGAAGGAAGACTGGGACGCAGCGCACATTGATCCGGCTGATGCGCCCCGCGCCGTGCGCGAGTATCTCGACACGCTGGATAAGGCTGCATTTGGCGCGGCCAGCGAGGTGCAGCCCAAGTTCACCTCGCATTCTGATCCCGCCAGCCAATGGACGGCGGCGCGTAAGGGTCCGGCATTCTTCAGCTATTCCGATAACTACCTGATAGACACGGATCACGGTGTCATATTGGACGTTGAAGGCACCCGTTCGATCCGACAAGCCGAGGTTGGATCGACCCAGACCATGCTTACACGGGTGAAAGCCAAGTTCGGCCTGGTCCCCGACTGGATGATCGCCGACACAGCCTATGGTTCAGGCCCCATGCTCGGCTGGCTCGTGGAACGCAAGATCGATCCTTACATCCCTGTGATCGACAAGGCCGGACGCCCCGATGGGACCTGGACACGCACAGATTTTGACTGGGATGCGCTGAACGACCAATACATCTGCCCCGAGGGCCACGCGCTCAAACAGTTCCGCCGGAATTACTCTGATCCAAGCCGGGGGCCGACGGGCAAGGGCACCGCGCGCTATCGCGCCTTGAAAGAAGTCTGCCAGGTCTGCCCGTCCAAGCAAAAATGCTGCCCCAACGCTGAGGCGCGCAAGATCACCCGCGAGGAGCACGAAGACGCGCGTCAGGTTGCCAGAGATTTGGCCAAAACTGACGAATATCAGATTGCGATGAAGCTCAGAAAAAAGGTCGAAATGCTCTTTGCCCACCTCAAACGCATTCTCGGGCTGGGACGACTGCGATTACGCGGCCCATGCGGTGCAAATGACGAATTCCTCCTCGCCGCAACCGCCCAAAACCTCCGCAAACTGGCTAAGATTTTTCCTGCACCGCAGCAAACGCGCAAAGCCTGATAGGAACGACGCTCGCGCGCTCTTCAAAGCGCAGCTTTCTGCGCAAGCAACACGCTGTTTTTCCACAGAATGGGCTCAAAGACGTCGTACGGGATGTAAGAGGTGGGTGCGCAAATCTGAACAGCGGGGATAAGTGGATTTTCCGCGCAACAGCAGCATGATGCTGCAAGTGAGGAGACGACTATGACAAGACGACCGTGCCGGAATCACAGTCCGGCATTCAAGGCAAAAGTGGCCGTGGCCTCGATCAAGGGCGAAAAGACGCTGATCGAGCTGGCACAAGATTTCGACGTTCATCCGAACCAGATCAAGCAGCTGCGCGATCAGCTGCTTGAGGGTGCGACTGGTGTTTTTGGGGACGCCGCGAAGGCCGAACCAGAACCGGTGATCGACGTGAAGACCCTGCA
The DNA here is from genome assembly GCF_045586035.1 of Sulfitobacter sp. PM12. Taxonomy (NCBI): domain Bacteria; kingdom Pseudomonadati; phylum Pseudomonadota; class Alphaproteobacteria; order Rhodobacterales; family Roseobacteraceae; genus Sulfitobacter; species Sulfitobacter sp. PM12. Next base: position 186,490 of record NZ_CP151534.1, on the reverse strand, counting down.
TGCGATGATGGGAGAGCTGACGCTTGAGAACATTTTTTGACCGACGCGCTCGGCAGGGCGGGTCTGTTGCCGAGCGCAAAAAAATGATCGATCCCACAGCCAAGCTGAGCGTCAGCCGCCAAGCGATCATGCTGGGGCAGTGTCTATTACGCGCCTCGCGCCGTGTCGGACGCCGATCTGAAGCTGATGCACCGGATCGACAAGCTGCACATGGAGTTTCCCTTCGCGGGTAGCCGCATGCTGCGGGGCCTGTTGGTGCAGGAAGGTTTCAAGGTCGAACGGCTGCACGTTGCCACGCTGATGAAGCGCAAGCCCGTCGGATCGCATTGCAGATCATCCAAACGACAATTGTCTGTGCCCCTGACCGGCTGCGTGAACTTTTGCGCAACATGACCCGTATGAAGTTGATGCGCACCCTGGCAGCTTGGCGTCCGGATCTGACAAGGTATCGGGACGTCGAGGAAGCCTACAAGATCGCGCTCAAATCACTGGCGCGTCGCTATCTCGAACTGCATGATGAAGTTGCGGACCTTGACGATATGATCGAGGCAATCGTCACAGATTTAGCCCCAGAGCTGATTGCACGTAACGGCGTGGGCCTGAACAGCGCTGCACAGTTGTTACTTACGGCAGGTGATAATCCGGAGCGTCTCAGATCCGAAGCCAGCTTTGCTGCCTTATGCGGTGTCAGTCCAGTGCCCGCCTCATGAGGCAAAACAACACGACACCGATTAAGCAGATGTGGTGACCGCGCGGCCAACAGTGCGCTCCACATCATCGCGATAGGAACGTTGCGGCTTGATCCGAAGACCCAGGAATATGTCTCGCGGCGTATAGCAGAGGGCCACTCCAAACTCGAGGCAATCCGTTGTGTCAAACGATACATTGCACGTGAGATCTTCAACGTCATCGCCCGCCGCCACAAACAAATCAATCAGGCTCAGATCGCCGCTTGACACTTAGAAGGGCGTCCAGGGCAGTCAGTTTACTTCGACCGACTTCATCAAGGTACTGGCCGCCCGAGAGATCAAAATCAGCACGCCTCTCGGGACATTGCCTTGCGATGCCCTGCCGGTAATAGATGGCAAGGGGGCTTGGCGCGACAACGTCTTCATCGAGCGTCTGTGGCGGAGCATCAAATATGAGGAGGTCTACCTGTGGGCCTATGCCAGCGTCGCCGAGGCACGCGCCGAGATCGGCCGGTATCTGACGTTCTACTACAGCCGACGTCTCCATTCATCGATTGGCGGTAGAACTCCCCGATCAGGCCTACTTTAACCAGCCAATGCCCCAAGCGGTGGCGGCGTAACCAAGGCGCAAAACAACTTAGAAAACGCCAGGAACCTGTTCAAGTAAACCGAACCACCTCAGTTCAAGGTGTCCCTGTCTGGGAAAGGAAATTGCTTTGACAATGCTGCCGTCGAAACGTTCTTCAAAACCATCAAAGCAGAACTCATTTGGAGACAATCCTCGCCAAGCAGACGCGCTGCTGAATTTGCAAACTTCAACTACATAAATGGATTTTATGAACAGCCTCTAGATTTGTAGACGCTTTCTTCCCTAACTTTGAGGCAAGGAGGCCGTTATGGAGAAGCCAAATTTCAGTGAAAATTTCAAGCGCGATGCCGTCCATCAGATACCAGTGCGGGGCTATGCCGTTCGCGAGGTTTCGGAACGGTTGGGCGTCAGTACATATTCGCTCTACAAATGGATGAAGCTCTACGCCAAAGCTGCGTCACAGACATCGTCTGTTGACCATGAAGCTGAGAACCGCAGGCTCAAGCGTGAGTTGGCGCGGATGACGGAGGAGCGTGACATCCTAAAAAACCGATCCGGGTTGTGGCCCGCTTGTGCGGGGTAGAAACAGCCTGTGCTATGTTGCGCTATGAAGGGCAGCGGCCGTTCGCTTATTGGTGGTCTGTCTTGGGTCAGAACCCCGTTAAAAAACGTGGTCCATGGGTTGATGCGAACTTGCGAGTGGTGACGCCGTTTTGCGGCGATCCCGGTTAGGAAAATGACGGATTTGGATAGCCCACGCCCTTCTGTTGCCGACAGGAGGATAGATGATGGTGAAGCAAAAGACCGAACGGCCCCCTACCATTGAGACCGTCGACATTGGCGCTGCCGCTGTTGATATCGGTTCACGAGAACACATGGCTGCAGTGAACCCTGACGTGACAGATGCACCCGTGCGTGCGTTTGGAACTTTCACGCATGATCTGCATGACTTGGCCTATTGGTTCAAATCGCACGGTGTGACCAGCGTCGCGATGGAATCTACGGGTGTCTACTGGATCCCAGCATATGAGATACTCGAGCAGCATGGCTTCGAGGTCGTCTTGGTGAATGCGCGCTACGCCAAGAATGTACCGGGCCGCAAGACAGACGTCAGCGACGCAAGTTGGCTGCGGCAGTTGCATTCATATGGGCTCCTGCGTGGCAGCTTTCGACCAACGGCTGAGATTGCGACGTTGCGGGCTTATCTGCGCCAGCGCGAACGGTTGGTGGAATATGCAGCTGCTCACATCCATTGACCGGCAGGGTATCGCATAGCGATGTCCCGAGAGGGGAGCACATGCAAAAGGCACTGATGGAGATGAACGTCCAGCTGCATCATATCGTCTCTGATATCACCGGCGTGATAGGGATGAAGATCATCCGTGCGATTGTTGCGGGCGAACGGGATTTGGACGTGTTAGCCGCGTATCGCGACGTGCGTTGCAAAGCTTCAACAGAGACAATCAAAGCCGCGCTCAATGGCAATGATCGCGCCGAACACATCTTCGGGCTGACCCAGTCGCTCGAACTCTATGACTTCTATCAGGCCAAGATGCTGGAATGTGATCGTCACCTCGAGGCGACGCTGGCGGCATTAGGGGCCGTTACGGAACATGACCCAAGTGAGTTGCCGCGCCCGCGCACTAAAACCAAGCAGGTCAGCACCCCGTCGTTCGATGTCCGGGCAGCGTTGTTCGGCGTCCTCGGCGTTGATCTGACCCAAATCCACGGGATGGGCCCGTCTCTGTCACTCAAATTGGTTGGCGAATGTGGCACTGACCTGCGCGCATGGCCGAGCGCCAAACACTTCACGTCGTGGCTCTGCCTGGCACCGGGGAACAAGATATCTGGCGGTAAGGTGTTGTCATCTCGAACGCGGCGATCATCCAGCCGCGCTGCAGCCCTATTGCGTTTGGCTGCGGTCACGATCGGGCGCAGCGATACCGCTCTTGGGGCTTTCTACCGCCGACTGGCAGCACGCGCGGGCAAGGCCAAAGCAGTCACGGCCACCGCGCGCAAAATTGCCGTCCTGTTCTACAATACCCTCCGACACGGCATGACATACAAAGATCCCGGCGCGTCCCATTATGAGGAACGATACCGCAATCGCGTGCTTGGCAATCTCAAACGTCGAGCCAGGTCATTCGGGTATGATTTGCAAGAATTGCCAATGGAGGCTGACATGGCTGTTTCTTAGAAAGCGGCCGCGTACTTCGCGAAGGATGCAAAGTGAAGTGCGCGTTCATTGCCGAGCACCGCCCTCAGTATTCGGTAAGCAGGATGTGTCGCTGCCTCAATATCCATCCCAGCGGGTTCTATGCATGGATTAAAAATCCATTAAGCCACCGTGCGCGTGAGGATGCGCGTCAGATCAAGCTGCTCGAAGAAGCTTGGAACGACAGTGGCAAGGTCTACGGATACCGTAAGCTGCATGACGATCTGGTGGAGTTGGGTGAGACCAGTTGCCCAAACCGTGTTGCTAGGTTGGCTCGTTTGGCTGGGATCCACGCTGAGATCGGTTACAAACGTAAGCCGGGCAAGTATGGTGGAAGGCCGTCAGTCGTCGTCGACAACACGTTAGACCGGCAGTTTGATGTGACAGCGCCAGACACCGCCTGGGTGTCCGATATCACTTACATCAAAACCTATGAGGGGTTTCTCTATCTGGCGGTTATTATCGACCTCTACTCACGACGTGTGATCGGCTGGGCGACACAATCGCGGCAACCAACAGACCTCATGCTGCAAGCCCTTCTGATGGCTGTCTGGCGACGCAAACCTAAGCGACGCGTCCTGATCCACACGGATCAAGGCTCACAATACACCGGCAGGGACTGGGCGGCGTTTCTGCGGGCCCACAATATCGAACACTCGATGAGCAGGCGCGGAAATTGCCATGACAATGCGCGCGTCCATTGTCCTCGGACCAATGGCGGACAAAGACTTGCCTGAGAGCTTCTTCAACCTGCTCAAACGGGAACGTGTCCGGCGTCGAACATATAAAACCCGCGAGCAGACCAGACAGGACATCTTCGACTACATCGAAATGTTCTATATCCCGAAACGCAAACATGTAAGAAACGGTATGCTGTCGCCTGTCGACTTCGAAAACAGACAGTCCAATGTGAACCAAGAAGGTGTCTAGGGAACTAGGGGCTATTCATTATAACGCTCGAAGAAAACACTCAGCACTGGGCTGGAAAAGCCCCTTTGTTTTGAACGAAAGGCCGCATAAACGAGCTGCAGGAGCGGCACTAAAACGGGACAGGTCCACTTTGTATAAGTGTCTTAGATTGATATGGCGGAAGCTGAAACGCTTCGAACGAAGGCGTGTTAAACCCGTGATCTACACTTTCAACTGCTCGGCCATACAACCCCTCATACCCCACCAACATGCGCGCCAGCGTAAACAACCGTTCCACCCGTTCCCGCGCAGCGCCCCGGGAAATGTTGATCGTCTCCCTCAACGCCACAGCCAGCTCCCCAGCATCCGCCCCCGCATACCGCGCCACGTCCCCCGCAACCTCTCGGATCGCGCCATTCTCAACCGCTGCAATCGGCAGGCCGCACGCCATTGCCTCAATCGCCGCCAGTCCGAAGGGCTCATCCCATAGCGGGGTGAACAGCAGGACAGAGGCGCGGGCGATGGCTTCCGACAAGTCCGCCCCCTGTAGGTGACCGCCGTATTGTACGTCCTCTCCTAACAACGGTGCAATTTCGGTGTCGAAATATCCCTGATCCTCAATCGCGCCGTAAATCCGAAGCGGGATGCCAGCGATCTTAGCCGCCTGAGCGGCCAAATGCGTCCCCTTGGTTGGCGTGATACGGCCCATCCAGACCGCGGTGCCATCGCCTTGGCGACGGAACGGCCAGTCCGCAAGATCAATGCCATTCGGTACAACACGGGCGAAGGGAGCATCTCCGTCATCAAACCACGCCCCCAATTGCCGCTGCGAACAGGTGGTAAACAACGACCACGGCGCCCCGCCATCGGCAACGGCACGTTTCAGTACATCGAAGGGCGGCACGTGTAGGGAGGTCACCATCGGGATCCGGTGCCGCGCGGCGAAGCGCGGGGGGAAGCGGTGCAGGGAATTGTTATGCACCACGTCGAAACCGCCCTCGGCAAGGCGCGGTAGGAGACGTTCGAACGCCGCATCCAAATGCCCCGTAAGCTCCAGCGTGCCATGCCATTTATGCCAAGGAAACTCTCGGTCATAGTGGGTGTCCACGACGGGCTCGAGCTTACCGCCCCAGTCGCTGTCGCCGGCGGCGAAAAGGGTCACCTCATGCCCCCGTGCCCGCAGACCGCGGCAGAGGTGCCAGCAATGCGCTTCCATCCCGCCCATGAAGGGGCGCGCGATGGGGAAACGCACATGTCCGATGACGGCGATCTTCATGGCGTCACTCCGCCGCGATGGCAGAGATACGATCCTCGCCCGTTTGGGCAGCGGCGCGGCGCTCTTCCTCAGTGTCCAGATCGTGCAACAGCTTGTCCATCACCCGGCGGCTGTTGGCATAGGGCATATCGCCGGTCTGGCGGCACATCTCAAAATCCGCATCATTTGGCGCGCGCAGGATCGTTAGCGCATCGTCGCTGTTTTCGATCAGCCCCATCAGGTGAAAGGCGTGCAACCAGTGCCCCATAGTACGGTGCCCCCAGCGGGTGGCGAAATATTCGGCGTTGCGGACCACGGCGTCGACGTGGTGGATCGGCGGCATGCAGTGGTCGTGATATTGGTGATAAACCTTGGCCCCCTTCATCCACCAGATGTCGATCCCGCGGGCGTCGAGCACACGACCAAAATCCGTATCCTCACCGCCATAGCCGAAATAGCCTTCGTCAAACCCGCCGCTGCGTTCCCAATCGGCGCGGTGCATGGCGAAGTTGAGCGACCAGAAACAGCGGTAATCCTCGCAATAGCGCAGGCCTTCCGCCGGTGGTCCCTGCCGGTCGGAGTGTTTGACGCCGATTTTGTCGAAGTGATCGAAATCGAGGCCTCTCTCCGTCGCACCTTTGGGAAGATAGGCAACCTCCCCCATCACCAGACCGCGGCCCTCGTGGCATGCTTCTGCTACATCGGCGACAAGTGCGGGATGCGGGATGCAATCGACATCGACAAAGGCAAGAACGGCACCGCTTGCCTTGGCCGCCACAGCATTGCGCGCGGCGGCGAGGGGAAGCTCCCCATCGGGGCGGGTGACCTGAGTTTGATGGATGGGAAAGGGCGCGTCGGGCAGCCCCTCGTATAGCTCATCCTGCATGGCGGCGATCACCAGCTCGCGCGGGGGCACGGTTTGCGCGGCCAAGCCACGGATAACATTGTGCAAATGCGCCTCGCGGCCGCGGGCGATGGTCAGAACGGATACGTCACGCATGGTGAATCTCCTTTAAAGATGTTGAAATTTCAGGGCGGTCCCAAAGTCGGTCTGCCAGATCATTAAGCCACTGCGCGGTACGGATCGCCGCGTCACTGCCCCCTGCCAAAGCGCGTTGGCGTGCGGGATCATGCTGGTTCTGCGCCTGTTCAACCGCCGCGCGCCAGGCATGGGCAGAGCTCGGCATATGCGGCAAATGCAGCGCGGCACCGGCTTGGCCCAAGGCGCGGGCTTTCTCGACTTGCTCGTCGAAATAGCGCCACTCCGGCACCACGATCCAAGGCTTCGCAGCGGTGAGTACTTGGGCACAGGTGGTATTGCCCGTGGACGAGATCACCAGATCCGCCGCCGCGATATAGTCGGGTGCATTATCGACCCAGCCTTTATGCATCAGGTTCGGCGGCAAGGTCGCATGCCAATCACGCTGCACTTCGCCAATGGTGATCCAGTCCATCTGCGGATAGCTCCGCGCGGCGACGCCCAAAGCGGCCTCGGAAATGCCATTGCCGCCACCACCACAGACGACCAGCGCCATGGGGCGTTTGCCAAGCTTTAGCGTCGCGCGGGCCTCTTCGGGCTTTGGCAACGAGACATTCACCCCCAAACCGGGAGCGTAGTGAATTTTCTCCGCCCACGCGGCCCAACTCTCCTGCGCCAAATCCGCATGGAACGGGGCGAGCAACCCCGCGGCGCCGTCATAAGCGGCACGATGCCCCACATCGCTGCGATCACCATGCTGGAGGATTTTGACATGCGGTACCGAGCAAAGCCGCGCCAGCTGCGCCACCTCGGCCGAGACATCGACAATCATCAGCTCCGGTGCCTCGGCAGCAAAGAACTGCGCCATCGCGGCCATTGCGTCGCGGATGCCGGACCAGCCAACAGGCGCACAATGGGTTGTGTCGGGTGTATCGAGCAAAGCGGCACCCCGCGGCTCATCACCCCGCGCCTCAAACAGCGAGGGCAGTTTTTGCACCATCACATTCTCGCGCAAGGGTGGAAAAATATCGTCGCGCGCGCAGAAAATCCGCACCGGTCGCGCTTCGGGCAAAGCATTGATAACGGCAGCGCAGCGTTCCGCGTGGCCGCGCCCTTGATGATGCACGAAATAGCCGAAGGGCCGCAGGGGTACGTCAGGAAAATCACGCATGATTATTCGCCCGCCATCAGCATCGGCTGCGGTGTGCGGTAATATTGCACCCCATCCAAAACCCCGGCCGCATGCTTCAGCGAAGACCGATAGACCGAGGCCAGACCATCCAGCTCCGCCAGCGCGTTTGCCGGCAGCACGGCGTTCTCGAAACGAGACAGCATATCCAGATCATTGCCGCTATCCCCCGCCACGATCACGCTATCGTCCGACATGCCACGCCGCGCCGCCTCGAACCGGATCGCGGCGGCCTTGCCGGCCTGCACGGGGATGATGTCGATGAATTTCTCATGGGACGGAATGATGCGCGCCAAGACCCCCGCCTGATGCAAACGCGCCTCGATCGCAGGCACATCGCTGATGGTGCCGAACAGGCTGACCTTCCAACGACGCTGGTCATAGACCGGCTGGAATTTCGCATCGGTGCCATCCAACGCGGCACGCACCGCCGACGCGTCCCACTCCTGCACGATCAACGCTGCGTACTCCTCACATAGCGTAAAACCACTGCCCGAACGGTGCCAAATCTCTGTGCCCGTCGAGCTGATGATCGTATCTGGCGTGGGCAGATTCCATTCCGCCAGCACCCGCTGCGCCTCTGCGATAGAGCGTCCGGTGGCGACGGTGAAAGCATAACGCTCCCCCTCGCGCCCGAGCCACTGGGCAAAAGCACGAGCGCCATTGCGACACCCCGTTAACGTATTGTCGATGTCGCAGGCGAGCAGGTGTTCATGTTGGTGTACAGCGACGGTTTGACCCTGCCGCCCGCGGACTACCCCTTGCATCACGGCTTGCGTCCGCTTCGCCCAAGCCGTCCAATCATAGGTCTGCCGCGCAATACGCTGCGCCCGCCGCGCCGAAAGCTCGCGATCTGGCGCGGTCAGTACATCACGCAACCCGCGCGATAGGCTCGCCGTATCATAGGGGTCGATCAAAGCGCCAAACCCAAGCTCCGGCAGAATATCCGACGGCCCGCCCGATTGCGTCGCCACCAAAGGCACACCCGCCTGCGCGGCCTCGATCAGGGTCAGCCCAAAAGGTTCGTGAAACGCCGGATTGCAGAACACGCCGCCCTCCGCCGCCAGCGCGTAAAGGTCGCTGATATCCTGCGCGGAGTGTTGTCGTGGCAGCGCCACCTTGCCCCAAAGATCATGTCGGTCGACCCCGTCAAACAGATCCGCAATCACCGCATCACGCTCGCTGCACCCCTGCCCCAAGCCATCCCGCAGCCCCGCGATAACCACAAGGTTCGCGCGGTCTTGCAGCGTGCGATCAGACGCATAGGCATCGACCAACCGCCGCAGGTTCTTCTTCCGAATGGGCCGCGCAATGGCGAGAATAATCGGCTTGCTCACATCCCGCAAAAACACGCCCAGCATCTGCCGCGCCCGCGCTGCATCGCCCTGCGCCTCTACGCAAACCCCCGGCCCAATCCGATGCGCGCGCCCTTCCGCAGCCGGCACCAACTTGGGGATCTGCCGCTCCACCTCATCCCGCGAGGAGGCGACAATCGCATCCGCCTCAGCCAACGCACGCGTCTCACGCCCAATCCGCGCCTTCAACTCAGCCGAAGGAACCTCTCCCGGTGCCAACTTCTCCGCCCCCAGCGAATGCGCTGTATAGAGCACCGGAATCCCAAACCTCTCCCGCGCCGCCAGCGCCAGCTCCGCCGCATCCGAAAAATGCGCATGAATCACATCCGGCCGCGCCGCGCCCATGTCTTCAAGCGTCTCTAACAAAGCGTTTTGCAGCGAAGGAAGCTCCCCCACCAAATCACCCTTTTCCAAATACTCAGCCCGATCCGAGGCCAGACGCACCACCCGACACTTAGGCGCAATCCTTTCCTCGGCCTGCGCGAAAACAGCCCCCAACTCCGGCGCATCAAACAGCCGCGTCACGATCGTGACCTCTTCAACCTCAGGGAGTTTTGCCTGCGCCATCGCAGCGCCAAGAACATAGGCGATATGCCCACCGGTATCTTCCGTCATGCCGTACTTAACGGGCGGAGCGGATAGACACCCGCCCAGCGAAATATGCATGATGCGCATATCAGCCTCCAAAAATTTTGATGTATTCAGAGCTGCAAAAACGCGAGCCTCGCAAAGATAACAGTAAAGTTACCTTATGGTTCCCGTCGGAATTGAGTTTTGTTTTGGATAGCTAAGCGAAGCCATATTTACGATGGGCAGAAAAATCCACACATATAGGATCTTAGTCGGTCTCAGCACGTCAGAAGTCATTGTCTAACTTCCCGCGGCTGGCTTGGAAGGCGCGCTGACGCAACAGCGCATTTGTCCGCCGTTCGGTGGCGAGCCGTGTGGTCAGCTGTTCGTCATCTTCCTCAAATAACGGGACGCCGAGGATGGTGGCGATTTCGAAAACGGCACCAAGGGATACGGTCATATCGCCCTTTTCCACCCGCGACAGCAGTGGACGAGAGACCCCTGCCCGTTCCGCCAGTTCCTGCGCGGTCATGTTCCGCTCCAACCGCGCGGCGCGGATCATCAGCCCCAGAAGCTCTGCAGCCTTTCGGGCGGTTGGCGAATAGGGGCGTGTTGGTTTGGCCATCGGTATCCAGAGTAATTTGTAATATCTATATTACATAATGCACTTTAATGATACGTATATGTTACAATAACTCGAGTTTCTACCAAGTGCTATCATTGGGGTCCCAATTCCCTTCGACTTCTCCGCTACTGCTATAGCGTACCTTGCCACCCCTCCCCCACAGCCTACCTGACCCTCGCAAGACAAAGGGGCCTCCATGACACCACATCGCTATATCTTCGTTGGCGGGCTGCACCGCTCCGGCACCAGCCTCGTGGCGCGGCTGATCGGTGATTTGCCCGGTGTCAGCGCGATCAACGCCGCCCCCGTGCCAGAGAATGAGGGCGTCTATCTGCAAGGCGCCATCCCCCATACCGCGCGGCATGGTAGCCCCATGCATTTTGCCACCGACCCCGCGCAGCACCATATCGAAGGATCGCATTTCGACAGGTTAGAGACGCAAATGCGGCTGGAGCGGGACTGGGCGCCCTATTTCAACGAAGCCCCGTGGCGCGTTGAAAAGTCGCCCGTAAACCTGACACGCATGCGGCTGTATCAGCAACTCTTTCCCCTGTCGCAGTTTGTGGTTGTCACTCGCCATCCAGAGGCGGTTGCCGCGGCCACTTCCAAATGGGTCGACATGGCCCCCGCTGCGATGATGGATCACTGGCTAGATGCTCATGACATCGTACAGCGCGACATCGATTACCTGCATGCCGTGATCACCATCCGATACGAAGATCTGGTCGCCGACCCCACCGTAACCGTGGCGCGGTTGGCGGCGTTTTTGGATGTGGACACGACACTCGCTCCGTCCGATATCCGCGATGGCAATCAGGACTATGCGGGGACGGCCACGCTCTCCCCCGCTCAAGCGGAGCGTGCTTCTGCGTGGGGATATGGCGCGGGCTTGCAGGTGCAGCCTTGGGCTGGCGTGACCCGCCACCCTTTGCGGCGCATTGCCGAGAATGTCGAAGCGGCGGCGGGTGGGGCACCGTCGACCTAACTGCGGCTTGATACAAATATGACGCTAAACCGCAGGTTAGAGACAGATACTGTCGACCCAAGGCCCCCATTACACACCCCCTCCCGACCCCCAATTCCATCCCAGTTGCACAGAAGACGGAACTTTATTCCGCCCACGAGGTTCAATCCTAAATAGCAATTTTCGACCATCGTTCTCTTCCTCGCAACCCCGTTTCCCTCCACCTGAGGGCTCAACAGCGCGCGACGTGAAAGAGACGCAACACGATCCGCGACGGCGCGGTCCTGCGCCGCTTGCGAGACTTGGCTTCCCGAAAGGCTGCGCAGATGAATATTCGTACTCAGGTAAAGACCCACTCCCACACGGCGACGCCTTTCGTGGCGACGCGGATCGCGGACAATGTGCTCGACCTTATTGGCCAGACGCCGATGGTGCGCCTGCCCCGCTATCTTGACCGTGAGGACGTTAACTTGGTCGCCAAGGTCGAGGCGCTGAACCCCGGTGGCAGCGCCAAGGACCGGCCCGCGCGACACATGATCGAACGCGCTTTGGCGGACGGTCGGTTGCAGCCCGGAGATACGGTGGTTGAATCCTCCTCGGGCAATATGGGCATCGGTCTGGCGCAGGCTTGTGCGGTGCATGGGCTTCAGTTCATCTGCGTCGTCGACCCCAATGCGCAGTCCCAGAACGTGGCGATTATCCGCGCCTTGGGGGGCCAGATTGAACTGGTGGATCACGCGCCTGACGGAGATTTCCTCGCCGCGCGACTGGATCGGGTTGCCAAGCTTTTGGAAGAAGACTCCCGCCGGTTCTGGCCCAACCAATATGCCAACCTCGACAATCCGGAGTCCCATGAACTCGGCACCATCGCCGAGATCGACGCGGCACTTGGCGGGCAGATCGATGTGCTTTTCGTCGCCTGTTCCAGCACTGGCACCGCGCGCGGGTGTCGCGATTACTTGCGCCGGATGGGGCGCAAAACCAAGGTCGTCGCGGTGGATGCCATGGGCAGCACGCTGTTCAACGGCACCGCAGGCCCGCGTAAAATCTCGGGCATGGGTGCGGGTCGTATTCCCGAACTCGCCAAGGGGCAGGAGTTCGATGATCTCGTCCGCGTTTCCGATGTGACCTGCGTCGCTGGGTGTCGCCGTGCCGTTGCGCGCGAAGGGCTGCTGGTCGGCGGCTCCGGCGGTGGTGTGCTTGAGGCGGTGCGCGGGATGCAGGATGAGCTTGCCGGTTTGACCGTCGCCGCGATCATCCACGATTCCGGCTCGCGCTACTTGGGCACCGTCTTTGACCCCGAATGGGTCGAGCGGGAGCTGGGGATTTGCGAAGCGGACGTAACCGCATTGGCAGGATTGGCCCCCGCGGATTCATGAGCGACACAGAGATTGCCATTGTCGGCTGCGGTCCCAAGGGGCTCTACGCGCTTGATAGCCTGTGCGAGGCGGCTCGGCGCAGACCGCAGCACTTTTTTACCGTCCATATTTTCGAACCCTCGGCGCATCCTGGGGCGGGGCCGATCTACGATCCTCGCCAGTCGGAGGTGCTGCTCATGAACTTTCCCGCCGGTCTGATCAACGCCTGGACGGACGGGCGCGGGCCGTCGTTTCTGGAATGGGCTTTGAGAAGCCCGAAGCCCGTCGATGCGGGCGACTATGTGCCCCGTGCGCATGTGGGTCGGTATTTGTTCTGGAGCTTTGAGCGTGTCGTCGCACAAGCCCCGTCGAATGTGAGACTAATCCCGCACAAAACGCGCGTCGATTCGGTGAACCGCAGCGGGGATCGATGGCACATCTCCCCTGAGAACATCACCGTTGACCACGTCCTGATCACGACCGGTCACCAAGACGGGTTTCGCCACAGCGCGACGGAGACGCGCGACCATATCCCTTCCCCCTTCCCCATCGATCGGCGTCTGACCCAGACCGCCGTACCGCCCGAATATACAGTACGCTGCAAAGGTTTCGCGCTCACTTTCATCGATACGATGCTCGCGCTGACCGAAGGGCGCGGCGGGGTCTTCGCCCTCTCCGCCACCGGCTATACCTATACCCCGTCAGGACAGGAGCCGCGCCGCATCGCCCCCTTCAGTCGCAGCGGCCGCCCGATGCGCGCCAAGGTCGAGGCAGCTTTGTTTACCCAGCCGCAAGACAACGCCTTCTGGGATGATCGACGCGCCGCGCTTTCGCACATTCTTCGTACCCCAAACGCGACCTTCACCCACCACATCTGGCCCGCGTTTTTGTCTTTCGCCGATCAGGTTCTGGGCAACCCCTCCGGCACCAGCGCCGACTTCTTCACCCACCGGACCAAAACCACCTTCACCCCCGACGAGATCCGCCAAGACCTGCGCATCGGCTATGACATCGCCATGGGGCGCCGCGCTCAAGACAGCGCTTGGGCCTTGGCCGAGGTCTGGCGCCGCTGCTATCCGCAGCTGATCAACTGGATAAGCCACCGCGAGTTAACCCCCGACGATGCCCACCACTTCCGCCAGATCGCGGCAGAGATGGAGCGGCTCGCCTTCGGCCCGCCCGCGCAGAACATCGGCAAGCTGATCACGTTGGAACAGGCGGGCATCGTCAGCTTTGACCATATGTCCGGCGACGCCGCAGCAGATGTCACGATCAACGCCACGATCCCGCCCGCGGGCGGTGCCGCGCTTGCCGCCCCGCTCGACGGTCTTTTGCGCGACGGGCATCTTAGCATCGGCTCAATGGCTGGTGTTAGGGTCGATAAAGACGCGCACGCCCTGACACGCGACGGCACCACCAAGGGCCTCTCCATCATCGGCCGCGCCACCGAAGGCTGCGTGCTTGGCAATGACACGCTGTCACGCTCCCTGCATGATCTTCCCGAAAACTGGGCCGCCGCCGTTGTAGAAAGCGCCCGCCAATCCAACGCGCTGGAGCATTCCCTATGACCATCCCCCAATCTATCTTCAGCCCCTGCCACGGCGTCGTGCCCCTGCGCCCGCGGCTGGAAAACTGGATGGCAGAGCTGTTGCAAGATCGCCCCCGCCTCGACGCGCTGACCGACCGCTTTGGTGCGCCGCTCAACATCCAATCCGTCGACCCCTTCCGCCGCAATATCGCGCAGCTGACCGATTGTGTGACCGACTATGGCCTGCCCTTCCTGCCCATGTTTGCACGTAAGGCGAATAAATGTCTCAGCTACGTGCAGGCCGCGCGGGATATGGGCATCGGCATCGATACGGCCAGCCACGCAGAGGTGGAACAATGCCTCGAACAAGGTCTGCCGGGTGACCGGATCGTCTGTACCGCCGCCGTTAAGGATCGGGCGCTGATGACCCTTTGCGTGGGTGGCGGCGTGACCGTGATCGTTGATAACGAAGATGAGCTGGAACTGCTGGAGGATGTCGCCGAAGGGGCGAGCAAGGCTGTCTCTGTCGGCCTGCGCCTCAACGGGTTTGAGCGTGACGGCACAAAGCTTTATTCGCGTTTCGGCTTTCCGTTGACGCAGATTCCTACCCTCGCCGCCCGCATTGCCGCATCGGAGATACTCCGCTTCGACGGGCTGCACTTCCACCTCAACGGCTATAGCGCCGAGGATCGCATCGCCGCGATCATGCAAACGCTCCCTCTGATCCACAAGATCAAGGGCGACAGCACCGCGCCCTTCTTCCTTGATATCGGCGGCGGCATCCCGATGAACTACCTCGACGACGCGGCGGAGTGGGAGACTTGGCTGGCCGAGCTTGACCGCGCCCTGTCCGGTGACCGCACCCCCATCACCCAACACAATGACGGGCTTGGGCGCAAAGCGGGCGGTGAAGGCAAGGTCGACAGCTACCCCGTTGCGCAAACGCTGGTGCAAGAAGACTGGATGCGCCGCATCCTCGACCACATGGCAGACGGTCAAACCGTGGCCGCACATTTGAGGGATGCCCATATCTCCCTGCGCTGCGAGCCGGGGCGCTCCCTGCTCGACGGCTGCGGCATGACCCTCGCCCGCGTCGCCTTTTGCAAGCGCGACAGCGCTGGCACCCCCGTGATCGGCGTGCAAATGAACCGCACCCAGTCCCGATCCGGCTTCGCCGAATTCGCGCTCGACCCGCTGATGGTCCCCGCCCCCGGTCCGCGCAAGGAACCTATCGAAGGCTATCTCGCCGGCACCTATTGCACCGAAAGCGAATGGCTGACGCGCCGCAAGATGTCCTTCCCCCAAGGCGTCAAAGCAGGCGACCTCATGGTCTTTCCCAACACCGCCGGCTACCTGATGCATTTCCTCGAAAGCCGCTCGCACCAGTTCCCACTGGCGCGGAATGTGTTCGTGACGGAAGGGAACGCGGGAGCGGTGGCGCTGGACGATATCGATGCGGGGTAGTCGCCCTTAGAAGGCGTGGACAATCTCTGACACCAATGCGGCGGTATTCTTGACGTTGAACTTCCGCATCAACCGCGCGCGATGCACTTCTACCGTCCGGTGCGAGATATTGAGCGCCTCGCCAATCTCGCGCGAGGTGCGGCCGTTGACCAGATGATGCGCCACCTCGCGTTCCCGCGGGCTGAGGTCGACAGAACGATAGCTTTTGTCCGCGATCTTTTCGAACGACCAGATCATCAGTGAAAACGGATCCTGCGGGGATAGGGTCGCCCCCTTGGCCTGCACCCAGAAGATCGTCTTGTCCGACGCCTGCATAAAGCGTTCGTCTTCATAATGCGTATCTCCCGTCTCGCGCATGCGTGCTTCGCAACGCTCCCCGATCTGGTTGAAATCGGCGGTCGACGGGTAAAGCCGCTGAACCGACCGGTTGATCAGATCGGCCCTTGTGTAGCCGAACAAACGCTCTACCGCCTTGTTGGCCTCGATGATGCGGCGATAGCGCACGATGATCTGCGCCACGGGTGATTCCTGAAACCCGAGGCTGGAGGCTTTTTGCGTGGTAGAGGTATCGATCATCTGCATTTCTACTTAGTCCACTACGTAGTGATACGTATCATATTACGTGTTTCTACCAATAGAACGCGGATCGCACATCCGTAAAATGATCCTCATATCAGGGAGGATATTATGACCACCGGAGTTTCCATCGTCGGGAGCGGCCACACGCAATTTGGCCGTCTGCAAGAAAACCTTGAAGAGCTGATCGTCGCCGCAACGCGCGAAGCGGTCGAGGAGTCCGGCATTGATCCCAATGATATCGACGCTGTCTTTCTGGGGCATTTCAACTCTGGTATGGTGACGGATGGTTTCGCGTCCTCGCTGATCCATCAGGCCTATCCGCAGCTGCGGTTCAAACCGGGGATGCGGGCCGAAAACGCCTGTGCCTCAGGCTCGGCCGCGATCCATGCGGGGATGAACATGATCCGCGCAGGGCAAGCGCGCACGGTGCTTGTCGTTGGCGCGGAGAAGATGACCAGCCGCAGTACCAAAGAGGTCACTCAGGCGCTGGCCGGTGCGGGATACCAGAATGATTCGGCAGAGGCTTCGCTGAGCTTCCCACAGGTCTTCGGCGTGGCCGCACGCGACTATGATGCGCGCTATGGCAGCCCGCTGGACGCGATGGCGAAAATCGCGGTGAAAAACCACGCCAACGCCATGTCCAACCCGCTGGCGCATATGCATAAAGAGTTCACCTTCGAACATTGCAGCACCGTGTCCGAGATGAACCCCGAGATCGCGCCGCCGCTGCGGTTGACCGATTGCTCGCTGGTGACCGATGGGGCCGCGGCCCTGATCCTCACCACTGACGAAAACGCGACGACCTTCCCCAAATCCGTGGCCATGCGTGCGGCGGAGCATGTGAATGATTTCCTGCCCATGTCGCGCCGTGATTTTCTGGCGTTCGAAGGCCCCGAACGCGCCTTTGCGCAGGCGTTCAAAGCGGCCAATATCACACTTGAGGATATCGATTTTGCCGAAGTCCACGACTGCTTTACCATCGCGGAACTGCTGACCTACGAAGCGATGGGGCTGGCCCCCAAAGGTCAGGGCGCACGGGCGTTGGAGGATGGCACCGTCTATCGCGGCGGCGCGCTGCCGGTAAACCTGTCGGGCGGGTTGAAGGCCAAGGGCCACCCCGTCGGCGCGACAGGCGTTTCCATGCATGCGTTGGCCTTCCGTCAGCTGACCAACCAAGCCGGCGATCTGCAAGTCCCCGGTGCCGAACTGGGGCTGTTGTTCAACATGGGCGGCTCTGCTGTGGCCAACTATGTCTCGGTGCTCGAAGCGCGCAAGGTCTGATTACATATGAATATTTCTGAATGGCTGCTTCAGGCCGCACGGGTGTCGCCCGATGCGCCGGCGATCCGCTGCGGGTTGGATCTGCACGCGACCTATGGGCAGTTTGCGGCGCGTAGCGCGGCCATGGCGACTTATCTCAAGGACACTTTAGGCATCCGCAAAGGCGACCGCGTGGCGCTGTTCATGCAGAACTGCCCTGAGTATCTGGAGATCCTGCACGCGGTTTTGTGGATGGGCGCAATTGTCGTGCCGATCAATTACAAGCTGCACCCGCGCGAAGCGGCGTGGATCATCGGCGATGCCAAGGCCCGCGTTGTCGTGACCCAAACCGGCACGGTGTTCGCAAGCGGGACCGAGCTTGCCGAGACCTGCAATGAAATCGGCATCCACGATCCCGCGCTGACCGCTGCGGCACAATCGAGCGCGGAAATCACGCCCCCCGTCGACACAGGCAAAGACGATGTGGCCTGGCTCTTCTATACCTCTGGCACCACGGGGCGGCCCAAGGGGGTGATGACCACCCACGGCAACCTCATCGCGATGTCACTGGCCTATGCGATGGATGTGGACAGCCCCACCGCCCGCGATAATTCGCTTTATGCAGCACCTATGTCGCATGGGGCGGGGCTCTATCACTTCCCGATCATCCGCGCCGGGGGCTGCCATGTCATCCCGCAGTCCGGCGGGTTCGATCCGGCCGAGATCGCAAAGCTAGCGCAGGCGCTGGATAACCTCGTGTTTTTCGCCGCCCCCACGATGATCAAACGCCAGATCGCCCATGCCCGTGCTACGGGCTATGACGGCACGGGCATCAAGACCATCATCTACGGTGGCGGTCCCATGTATCTCGCCGATATCGAAGAGGGGCTCGCCGTCTTCGGTGCGCGTTTCGTCCAGATTTATGGTCAGGGCGAATGCCCCATGACCATTACCGTCCTGCCCCGTGACCTTGTGGCCGACACGGCCCACCCCAACGCCGATGCGCGGCGCGGGTCGGTCGGGTTTGCGCAGGCGGGCGTACAGGTGCGGGTCGTTGACAGCGATATGCGCCCCCTGCCCGCGGGTGAGGTTGGCGAGGTCGTCGTCTCTGGCGACGCGCTGATGAAAGGGTATTGGGGCAATGAAAAGGCCACCGCAGATACCGTCGTCGACGGCTGGCTGCGCACGGGCGACTTGGGGTCGATGGATGCCGACGGCTTCCTGACGCTCACCGACCGGTCGAAAGATGTGATCATCTCGGGCGGGACAAATATCTATCCACGGGAGGTGGAGGAGACGCTTCTGGCCCATGAAAACGTGTCCGAAGTGTCGGTGATCGGTGTGCCCAGTCCGGAATGGGGCGAGGATGTCGTGGCCTTTGTCGTTGCTACGGGCCATGGCCCCTGCGACGCGCCGCAGCTTGATGCCTGGTGCAAAAGCCGCATGGCCTCGTTCAAGAAGCCGAAGACATACCACTTTGTTCAGGATCTACCCAAGAACAGCTACGGGAAAGTCCTGAAAACCAGCCTGCGCGAACGTATTGCGCAAGAGCTGGAGGGAGAGCATCAGGCCTAAGCCGCGATGCAGAACAACGCGCGTCAGCCTTTGGCGCGCAGATCGGGAGAGAGAAGAAACATGAAACGCAGAACATTCCTTAAAACCGGTGCCGCCGCCGCATCGGGTGTCTTTACGCTGGCCGCCCCCTCGCTTGCGCTGGCCGCAACATCGCTCAAGTTCGACAGCTACGTGTCGGATTCCGCAGGCCCCTCATGGATCGACCGCTGGTATCTGGACGAGCTGGAAAAACGCACCGAAGGCGAAGTCACCATCCGCCGCTACTGGTCCGGATCGCTGAACAAGGTGGGCGAACATCTGGGTGCCGTGCGCGACGGTACGTCCGAGATGACCTTGATCTCGCCCGGCTACTACCAGTCCGAACTACCCGTGACCCGCGGGTTGGAATGGTATTTCCGCATGAACCGCGCCGACGCGCTGCAAAAGGTCTGCCGCGATGTTTACGATCAATTCGACCCGCTGCGCGCTGAATGGGAGGATCGTCACCGCTCGAAGGTGCTTTACTGGACCAACTGGAACTACGCGCCGCTGATCCTGCGCGACCCGATTACCTCGCTGGAAGATATCAAGGGCAAACGCATCCGCGCCTACGGTGTCTCTGCCGATGTGGTCGAAGCGCTTGGCGGTACGGCCGTCGCCATGGCCGCGCCCGAAGTGTATCAAGCGCTGGAGCGTGGCATTCTTGACGGTGTCTACGGGTTCGATTTTGTGACCGCGATCGCCTATAAACTGCACGAGATTGCGCCGCAGTTCTACGACATTGGCGACGGCCCCCACGCCCCAGCCGCGACGATCATGAACAAGCAGGTGTATGACGGGCTTCCCGGCGACGTGCGCAAGATCTCGGACGAGATTGTCGATGACATCTATGGCGGCCAGTTCAGCGCGATCTACGAAGACGTGCTTGCGACCTATGTCAAAACCGCTGAAGCCGAAGGCGTCACGCTGAGCACCGTTTCTGACGAGCAAAAGGCAATGGCCAAGGATTTGGTCCAGCCCGCGCAGGTAAACTCCTGGCTTGAGGATACCGCGAAACCCGCAGGTATCGATGGCGAAGAAATGCAGTCCTTGATCGATGCCGCGATCAAGAAGTACGACGCTGAAGCAACGCTGAAACGCCCTTACGAGATCAGCCAGGCATCGTAATCGGCTGGGGGCGATCGCATTTTAGCGAAGGATTAAATCATGCAAACGATCAACAGTTTACTGAAAATCGTGTCCGATGTGCTCGGTGCGGTCGCCATGTTGTTTCTCGCGTTCCTTGTGTTCGGCACAACGCTCGACGTTTTGGTGCGTGCCATTACGGGGAGCCCGATCACCGGCGTTTTTGAGTTCACCGAACTTGCGCTGGTCATGGTCGTCTTTCTGGGTGCGGGATGGGCGCAACGGGACGATGCGCATATCCGCGTCACCGTTCTGACGGAAAAGCTTTCCCCCGCCACCCGCGCCCGTGTTGTCGCGCTGGCCTGGGCGGTCGGGGCGCTGGCATTGCTGATGCTGGCGATCCCCGCCACGCATGAGGCGATCTATTCCGTCTCTATCCGGGAATTCCGCTGGGGCTACGTCAAGATCCCGATCTGGTGGACAAAGGCCAGCTTGGCCGCGGGCCTGTGGTTCGCCTTTATCCAGATGGCGATTCAATCCCTTCAACTTTTTCTCTTCGGGGAGCCTGCTAAGACACAGCAGGCGTCGCCCGATCTTCACTGACGTCAGGAAGCCCCGATGGATCCGTCCTTTGCCCCCTATATCGCCGTCGCGCTGATCATCCTGCTGATGGCATTCGGCGCGCCGGTATTTGCCGCGCTGGCGCTGTCCGGCGCCGTCGGTATCGTCTTGGTCGAAGATTTCGCGTTTCTGATGACGCGGCTCAAGTCGATCTCATACTCCACCACCGCCGTCTATACGCTCACGATCATCCCGCTGTTCATCCTGATGGGCAGTTTCGCGCATCATGCGCAGGTGGGTAAAAAGCTGTTCGACGTTGCCAGCCGCTGGGTCGGGCATCTGCCCGGTGGTTTGGCCATGGCCGCGATCCTGACCAGTGCCGGTTTTGCGGCCACGTCGGGGTCAAGCGTCGCCACTGCCGCCACCGTGGGCTCCGTCGCGATCCCCGAGATGAAGAAGGCGGGGTATCAGGGCAGCCTCTCGGCCGGCGCAGTCGCGGCTGGGGGCGTGCTGGGTGTGCTTATCCCGCCAAGTGTCTTGCTGATCTTCTATGCCGCGCTGACCGAAACCTCGGCAGGCAAAATGCTGGTCGCCGGGTTCCTGCCGGGGCTGCTGACCGCTATCATGTTCATGGTCGGCATCTACTTCATCGCCCGTCGCGGCGATATGCGCCACGCGGTCACCCCACGCGCCAGCTGGGGCGAGGCAGTGCGCGAAACGGGCAAAGCATGGCAGGTCATGGTGCTGTTCATCGTCGTGATGGGCGGCATCTATCTGGGCCTCGTCACCCCGACAGAGGCGGGCGCCGTCGGTGCCTTTGTCGCCTTGATCATGCTGCTGATGCACCGCCCCAGCTGGCCCGGTATGCTGGGCCGTATTGTGGCGAGCTTCCGGTCCACCATAGACACCACGGTCATGATCCTCTTTACCATGATCGGCGCCGCCGTCTTCAGCTACTTCCTGACGCTGATCCAAGTGCCCAACCAATTGGCCGAGGCAGTCGTCGGCTCTGGTCTGCCGCCGTATCTCATCGTGGCGATGTTGCTTCTGGTCTTTGTGCCGTTGGGGATGTTCCTTGATGCATTCTCGATGATGGTTATCACCATCCCGATCATGTTCCCGACGATCCAATCACTCGGCTTTGATCCGATCTGGTTCGGCATTCTCGCCGTCAAGATGTGCGAGATCGGCCTCATCACGCCGCCGGTCGGGCTGAACTGCTATGTCATCGCCGGTATTGATCGCGAAACACCCCTGCCCCAGATCTTCCGCGGCGCGCTGTGGTTTGTCCTGCTCGAGGTCATCACGATCATGATCCTCTTCGCCTTTCCGATCATCACCACCATCCTGCCGAACTGGATGGGATCTTAAGGCTTCAGCCGGCGCGCCCTCAACAGACGCGCCGGTTGCCTATCTCATGCCCGCGGTTCGCTGCGCAGGCCCTTATAAATCGTGTAGCACATCACCAGCATCAGAATACTAAATGGCACGCCGGTGGCCGTGACCCCTGCCTGCAGCGCCGACAACCCGCCGCCGATCAGCAGGACGATGGCGATCAGCCCTTCCACCACACACCAGAAAATCCGCTGCGGCACCGGCGCGTCGATCTTGCCCCCTGCGGTGATCGTATCCACCACCAGCGAGCCGGAATCCGAGGACGTTACAAAGAACACCAGCGCCAGCACGATCGCGATGGTCGATGCGGTCTTGGTGAACGGCAGCTCGTTCAACATGCCAAAGAGGCTGAGTTCGGGCGAATAGCTGTCGATCACATTGGCTTTCACCAGCGACGTCTCGGGGGAGGTCAGGATCTGGTCGATGGCGATGCCGCCAAAGACGCCCATCCAGACAAAGATGATCAGCGACGGGATCAGCAGAACGCAGACGATAAACTCCCGCACCGTGCGCCCTTTGGAGACTCGCGCGATGAACATGCCGACGAAAGGCGCCCAGGACACCCACCAGGCCCAATAGAACGCCGTCCACCCCTCGCGGTAGGCATCATCCCCGCGGCCAAAGGGGTTTGATAGCGGGATCAGCTCTTGCGTATAGGCGATCAGGCCGGTCCAGAAACCGCCAAGGCCGATCAGGGTCGGGCCTGCAAAAAGCACGAAGAGGAAGAACAGGATCGCGACGCCCATGTTGACCTCGGAGAGCACCTTCACCCCGCCGTCCAACCCGCGCCAGACCGACACAAGGGCGACAGCCGTCACCAGAATGATGATGATCACCTGAACATTCGTCGAAATCTGAAGCCCGAAGGCAAAGTTGAAGCCCGCATTGGCCTGCTGCGCCCCAAGACCCAGCGATGTGGCCAAGCCGAACAACGTGGCAAAGACCGCCAGAATATCGATGATATGGCCGGACCAGCCCCAAACCCGTTCGCCTAAAATCGGGTAGAAACAGGACCGGATCGAAAACGGCAGACCCTTGTTATAGGTGAACAGCGCCAAGGCCAGCGCCATGATCGCATATACCGCCCAACCGTGTAGCCCCCAGTGATAGAAGGTCGCCGCCAGCCCCATGGCACGGGCAGCCTCCACATTCTCCGCAATGATCGACCCGTCCGCGGCAATGGGTGACGGCACCCCAAGCGGGCCGGAAACGTTCATATGATAGACAGGTTCCAGCACGCCAAAGAACAGCAGCCCGATCCCCATACCGGCGGCAAACAGCATCGCGAACCATGCAGGGTAGGAATATTCCGGCACCGCTTCCTCGCCCCCCAAACGTACCTTGGACATGGGCAGAAAGATCAGCACGATGCAAAAAATGACAAAGAAGTTCACGATAATCATGAACATCCAGTCGAGCTTGGTGGTGGCGAAATTACGCACCGCGAGGAAGACCGCCCCCGCTTGATCAGGAAAGATCATCGTCAGAAGCACAAAAACCACCGAAGTAATCCCCGAGATCACGAAAACGGGGTTATGAATGTCAAAGCCAATGGGGCCGAGGGTGCCGTCGATATTGTCCTGACCGACCTCGAAATCAGTCTCTATCTCGCCGTTTTCTGACGTGGGGTCGATCATGCTCTCTCCATTCCTATGGCTTATTGTTCGTCTCTAATGCGCGTAAACTTGCGTGTCCCTAAGGTTGAACTAGATCGCCTTGCGGGAATGTCCTGCATAATTTGTGGTATAGGTAGAACGCCCAAGCCTCTCACAGCCGGAAACGGAGCGCCGAAGATGTGCAACCTCTACGCGAATACCCTCGCCCCGACCCTCATGCGGCAACTGTTCAAAGTGCGCCCCGAAAACGACCAGCTGGGCAATGCAGAGCCGCTGACCGCGATCTTTCCCAAGGGCACGGCGCCTGTCGTGGCGCTGGACGGCGATGGCAACCGCGTGCTGCGCAATACGCATTGGGGTTTCGTGCTGCCGCAAACCTCCAAGAAAACCGGCAAGCCGATCCAGCCCAAGGCGGTGAACAATGCGCGGGATGATAAGCTGCGCAGCTCTCCCTTCTGGAAAACCAGTTTTACCGAACGCCGCTGCCTGATCCCTGCCTCCAGCTTTTGCGAGGCGAAGGGGCGCAACCCGGCGACCTATGTCTGGTTTGGCGTGACCGGCGACACCCCGCGCCCGCCCTTCGCCCTCGCCGGGATCTGGCGCAGCTTTGCGGGCTACTACGGCACAGCGTATCGCGAGCTCACCACATCCTCGATGATCACGACCACCCCGAATGAGCTGGTGAAGGACACCCACCCCGACCGGATGCCCGCGATCCTGGCCCCTGAGGACTACGAGGCTTGGCTGACCGCACCGGCGGAGGACGCTTTCGACCTTATTAGACCCTATCCCGCGGGGAAAATGGTGATCCACCAGCAGGGCGAAGATCTGAAATCCGATCACGGCGGGGTGTAGGGCGACCTACCCTTCTTCGGGGCGCAGGGTGTAGCCCTTGGCCCACTCCTCGAATGTCTCGTCGAACTGATCCTGCGGCACATGCTCCAACCCCGGCAGCTCGCGCAGCAGAATATCGAGGTTGCGCCGATCCTGCGCCGACATCTCCGGATGCTCTCTCAGCTGCGCCAGCTTTTGCGGCAGGCGCCGTTCTTCGCGCACGGTACTGAAATAGAGCGCATAGGGAATGGCTTTGATCTGTGCCACCAACGTGGCGAGTTGCGGCAGCAGGATCTGGCTGAACTGCGCTGTACCCGGTGGATGCACATCCGACAGAGCCAGAATGGCCCGCCCGGTGGAAACCGCTTGGGTCGTTGAGTAGACGAAAGAGACCGACAGGGTCAGCACCACCATCCCCGACACACCGATCAGCGTCGCCACCACACCCCAAAGACCGCCGCTGCTCTCATAAGTGCCGCCGCCCAAGGTCGACAGCAAATGCCCGGCATAGATCGCTTTCTCAAGCACACCCGCCAGTGCGCCCGAGCTCTGCGCCACCACCGATCCCGCCTGCCCCGACAGGATCAGCGTCCAGCTGAGGCACATCAAGATGATCCACGCCGCCCCGATGCTGACCACCACAAGCGGGCCGCAGACACGATGCACCCAATTCTGTTTCGGCAAACAACGGATAAGGCAAAATGTCCCCCGCGCCACCCTTGGCGCGAGCGGACCATTGGCCCCCACCCCCAGCGTCGACATGACGACATCTGCCGTCACCACCAGCAATAAACAGATGCCAAGGATCGCTGATATCATCGCCATGCTCCTTGATCTTCAGGCCGGGCGGCCCCATAGGAAATGGCAGCCCGATCCGCATCAGGCTGCCACAAGTTGTTTCAAAGTGCGCAGGTTTTACGCCTGCTCACCAAAATCACGCCGCCGCGCGGTCAGGCGTTAGCCCGCCCAGCTTTTCGCTCAGCGCCTCATACTGCTGCGTCAGGAACTGCAATTCCGCATCCCCCGCGGCATAGGGCTCGATCGCGCGGTCATAGGCATCCAGCACATCCGCCTCGTGTTTGCGCACCTGCGCCTCGATCCCATCAGGCCCCTCGATCCCGGCCGAGGTCCAATCCAGCGCGGAATAGAGCCGCTTTGGCTCTTCCAACGCGCTCGTGTCAATGCCTGCGTCCGAAAGATATTTCTCAACCTGAGCGATATTCTCCTTACGCATAGCGGTAATCTCGCTCACCAGATCCTTACCCGCGCCATCGTCGAGGTCATCCAACGCTGTTTCATAAGCCGCCTGCGTCCCGCTCAGCACCCGCCAAAGCTCACTCATCGCGTCATTCTTGCTCTGCATACTCACACCTTTAGCTATGATTAATGGGAAGCTTCACCGGTGTCGGAAAGACCGGTAAGTCGTTGATATCGTGATTATTATTTCCGAAGAGTTAACACGCGCTGCAGGCTTTGGTTCCGGTGAGTTTAGCTGAACTGGGGGATTTTTGCCTGTGAAGCGAAAGGCGAAGAAACAGTCCCATGTTTCCAAGGACTTTCACCTGTAACTACCGGCTCCAGCAACCATTTCGCGAGATAGCGCACCACCGGCACCGCAACTCCGTCGCCGGTCAGCTGATACGCCTCCAACGCCTTTTCGGGCAGCACATAGCTGTCACGCAACCCCATAAGCCGCGCCGTTTCACGCGGCGACATCACGCGCGATCGGATCGCCTCGGGCAACAATACAAGCAGATGCTGAAGAGAGGACCCACCACCCGGCGTGCGCAGACACCCCGCCAGATCGTCAAAGCGCACCTCGGCCCGCTGAAACTTCTGCCCCTGCTCAACCCGCGTGCGTTTGTATATCGTGCCGATCACCATGCCGCCCTGCGCTTTGGCCAAGGCCACCTTTTGCAGATGCGTCTCGTTCATCATCAGCAGCAGCCTGTTGGTCTTCAGCGGCGTATCCCAATTGTCAGCTGGCAATCCCGTTTCAATCACATCAGCAAGCTGCAAAACCCGCGGCGCAGGGGTCGGCATCGCCCACCACCGCCAGTGTTTCTGCAGCCGCTGCGGCAAGCGTTGGTATGCCGTCACAATCGCCGGAGGATGCCACGGGCTCTGCGGGCCCGAAGCGACCACGGCATCAGGCGGCGTCACCCCCCTGTGGACCGCAATGATAAACAAACGCGGACGCGACTGCGGCAGAAAATCCGCAGCATCCATCACCACGGCCCCCAGATCATAGCCCAGCTCCGCGACCGCCCGGCAAAGAGCTATAAAGTCCGCCCCGCCGTTTGCGCTCAGCGTCCCCAACACATTCTCCAACACGATCAAGGGCGGCACCCGCCCCTGAACCTTGAGGTCATGCAGCACCCCGATCAAAGACCAGAAGCTCCCCGATCGTTGCCCCGCAAGCCCCGCCCCCGTTCCGGCGACCGACAGATCCTGGCAGGGGAAAGACCCCCATACCAGATCCGGTACATCGGGAAGATCGGCAGAGGCCAGCGCCGCAATATCCGCCAAAACAAGCGCGTCCCCACCCCAGTTACGCCGATAGATACGCGCTTTCTGGGGAGAGACTGAGCTACTCCCCATTTGTTGGACAGGATCTGGCGTAATTTAAGCTACTCTTTGCACCTGCTGATCGGGTTGTGTTTCTTCGTTTTGCTGCCAGTAGATCACAGCGGATGGTTTGCCGCCAAGGGCAGAATGTGGGCGCTAGTGATTGTAGAAGTCAATCCACCTCCCGACGCCCGCTTTTGCGTCTGAGCCGGTTTCCCAGGCATGCAGGTAGACACATCCATATTTCAGGGACCGCCAAAGCCGTTCGACGAAGATATTGTCGAGGAAGCGGTCCTTCCCATCCATTGAGATGCGGACATTTGATCGTCGTAGCCGGTCTGTCCAAACAAATGATGTGAGCTGACTGCCTTGATCCGTATTCATAATCTCTGGCGGGCCGAACTTGTGGATCGCTTCGTTCAACGCATCGACACAAAAACCAGCCTCCAGCGTGTTGGAGATGCGCCAAGCCAATACCTTGCGTGTGTGCCAGTCCATGATCGCGACCAAGTAAAGGAATCCACGACGCATTGGCAGATAGGTGATGTCAGCGCACCAGACCTGATTGGGCCAACCCACGCGAAGGCCGCGCAACAGGTAGGGATAAATCTTGTGTCCCTTCGCTGCCTTGCTGGTGTTGGGCTTCTGGTAAATCGGCATGAGGCCCATCAACCGCATCAGGCGTCTGATCCGCTTCTCGTTGACCACGTGATCATCATTACGCAGGTGCCACGACATTTGTCGAACACCGTAAAACGGCGTTTCCAGAAACTGCTTGTCGATCACGCGCATCAGGTCGAGGTTCATCTCGGTCTCGCCCTTCGGTTCATAGTAAAAGGACGACCGCGAGATCGACAGCAAGGTATATTGTTTGCCAACAGAAAGACCTAGCAGGTTCGGTTCAATCATCCCGCGCTTCACTTGCCGGTCCAGGGATTGAGCTTTCTTGCCAAAAAATCATTGGCGACGGCCAACTCCCCGATCTTGGCGTGGAGGTCTTTGACCTGCTCTTCATCGACTTCTGGTGCCTTCCGGCCATCGCGCTCAAATACGCCTGACGCGCCTTCAAGCAGAGCACGTTTCCATTGATGGATCATCGTCGGGCGGACCCCAAACCGACTGGCCAACGCGCTGACCGACTCTTCGCCTTTCAGCGCTTCCGACGCCACCTTGGCCTTGAACTCTGGATGATGTTGCTTCCGTTTCGACATTCCTGATCTCCTTCGTGTTGAAGATCAGCAGACAGAAAATTGCAGCTTGCGTCAGTGTCCAAAGTTCGGGGGGTAGCTCAGCCTCAGGCAAACCATTCATCAAGGCGGCTGCACCAGTATAATCACTAACTTGTCCTGCTGTGATGAAGAAACGGATTGGTCGTCCGCTGGTGTCTGTGATTTCGTGCAACTTGGTATCCATACCGCCCTTGGTCTGCCCGATCAGGCGTCCTCGCCCCCTTTTTTACCGCAGGCTGCAGGCCGTACGATGTGCCTTGAGGTAGGTGCGTCGATTGAGATGGTTTTGTTGTCTGGGGCCTGCTCGGTCAGCCCCATCATGATCCGCGTGAATACGCCCATATCACTCCAGCGCTTCCAGCGGTTGTACAACGTCTTGGGCGGACCATACGCAGCAGGCGCATCGCACCAGCGTAAACCATTGCGATTGATGAAAATAATGCCACTCAAAACACGACGATCATCCACCCGAGCGCGACCTCGGCTCTTTCAAAAGTACGGCCGAAGCCGCTGCATTTGCGCCTCCGTCAGCCAATAAAGATTGCTCATCATATCCCCCTAAAACTGGGGACCGTGGATCATGACAGCGCCAGAAGCTCAGTCAGTTAATGGGTCCTGACCCTAAGTCCCGCACACCGGACATCTACAAATGCTGTAGCGAAGGGCCGCTCACCGTCCAATTGTTGGTCACCACCTGATTGGTCCAGCGTTCTTTGACGACAGGTGACTTCACCGTCGGGCTGAATTACCCTCTTCCTTCGCGACCGAAACAAGAAATAGAGGCTCTTCGTGAACACGCGCTTTTTAGAGACATTCGTCACAGTCGCCAACTTGGGCAGTTTCCGAGCGGCGGCCGAGCAATTGAATGTGAGCCAAGCGACGGTCTCCAGCCGGATTTCGTCGCTGGAGACGGACCTCCAGGTCGACCTGTTTGACCGTGAGTTTCACGCCACCCGGATCACGGTGGCCGGGGCCATGATTCTTGAAACAGCGCAAGAGATGCTCGCGACGGAGCGCAATCTGCGCGCCACCTTGTCCGATCCGACCACCGCCGTGGGGCGGGTGCGTCTGGGGCTGGTATCTTCGGTCGTTCATACTTGGCTTTGCGATCTGATCGAAGAGGTGGCGCGCTGCTATCCCCGGCTAGAGCTTGAACTGACGGTTGAGCCAACGCCGAACATCGCGGCCGCCTTTGAACGCGGTGCTTTGGATATGTTGCTGACAACAGATGACCGCCATGATCAAACCTGTGTCTGCGCCGACTTACCGCCGCTGGCCATGGGCTGGTTCGGGCCAGAGGGGATGCGCGACGAAAAACTCTCCCTCGCTGATGTTGTCACCAGCCCGCTGATCACCTTCACCCGCAATTCGCGCCCCCATGCCAATGTACTCGCGCTTTTCAGCGATCGCGGCCTGCGGCCTTCGATCGTACATTGTATCACATCAATGGCCGCGATTGCCCGTTTGACACAGCGCGGACTTGGGATTGCGACCATGCCACTGGCCTGTGATTTGGCCGGGCCAGGTATTTACGAGCTTGATGTCGATGCGGAACTGCCGCCGCTGCCGCTGTATTGCATTTGGCGGCGCAGTTCCGATGTGGCCACTTACAAGGCAATCGCCGATCTTGCGCGGGACTGTGCAGAGCGTCATCAGCGCCAAACCTGACGCGGTGTGAACCGGCCTGATCGGAAAACCCTATCACCCCCCCCTGAATAATCCCGTTTGTCGTTGGGCCCCATCTCGGCAAGGGTGCCCCAACAACAATCGACAGAGCTTGACCGCACCTCGACGGAGGCGGGCCGCGCCCCGCCACGTGACGGGAAAGCTATGTCCAAGATCAGGACGCAGAATGAGCAATATCCGTACAACCGATCAGGCACAGCTTTTCGTCTGGAGCGATATCGACCCAGATCATGAAGCAGATTTCAACCAGTGGTATGACAGAGAGCATATGGAGGAGCGCGTTCGTATTCCGGGCTTCACCGGTGCGCGGCGCTATCGTGCGGTATCCGGCTCGGCTCGGCGCTACCTCGCGCTTTACCGCGCCAGCAGCCTTGCCGATTTCACCTCCGACGCCTACCGCAAAGCCTTTACCAAACAGACCCAGTGGTCGATCACCAACTTCGGTCGGATGTCCAACACCCGCCGCCGGGTGATGCAGGTCGCGCAAGAGGGCGGCTTTGGCTGGGGCGGCGCACTGGTGCTGATCGAACTGGTGCCGAATGCAATGGATACCGACGCCGTCAGCACCGTGCTTGGCAAGTTGATGGCCGAGGAAGGCGTGCTGCGCGTGCATCACATGATCCCCGACGAGACCCTTTCGACCCCGCTGCCGTCCGAAACCATCGAAGGGCGCGTTCTGGCCCCTTGCATCGCGATAGATGTGACGTCAGAGCCTATCGCCGAAGCGACCCTGCGCCAACTGACCGAGCAATTGGGCGGCGCGGTGCGCGAGGCCGAAACCTTCCGCCTGATGTGGTCATTGGATGCGCAGGACCTGCCCGCATTAGAAGACTGAGTGAACCACCCTGCCCTGCCAAAACGGCAGGGCAAGAACAACAAACCACCCCAACAGGAGATACCTCACATGAAACACCTTCTCATCGGAACTGCGATCGCAGCCCTGACAGCCGGTCTGGTCCATGCCGAAACGTGGAAAATGTCAGCGGACGCACCAGACGGCAACTATCTGACCCAGAACATCCGCGCCTTTGCCGATGACGTGGCCCGCCTGTCGGATGGCGCGCTGGAAATCGACGTTGTGTCGAACTCGGTCCTGCTCAAGCGCCCCGAACTGAAGCGCGGCGTGCAGCGCGGCATCGTTCCCATCGGCGAGGTCCTGATCTCGGCCCTTGGCAACGAAGACGCCGTTTACTCTGCCGATGCCGTGCCGCTTTTGGCGACCACATTCGACGAGGCCCGCGCGCTTTGGGAAGCCTCCCGCCCCATCTACGAAGAAAAACTGGCCGAAGATGGACTGGTTCTGCTGTTCGCCGCCCCTTGGCCACCGCAAGGCGTCTACATGAACCAAGAGGTGACCGACGGCTCCTCTTTCGACGGGGTGAAATTCCGCGCCTACAACCCATCGACCGCGCGTCTGGCCGAGCTTTTGGGTGCCGTTCCCGCTACCATCGCCACCTCCGAAATCAGCCAAGCCTTCTCGACCGGGGTCATCAACGGTATGATCACCTCGCCGTCGACGGGTGTGGACAGCCAAGCCTGGGATTTCGTGTCGCATTACTATGACGTTCAGGCCTTCCTGCCCAAGAACATGGTGATCGTGAACAAAGGGGCCTACGACGGTCTGTCTGACGAGGTGAAAACCGCACTGCAAGAAGCGGCTGAACTGGCAGAAACCCGTGGCTTTGAAATGGCCGAAGTGGCCACTACCGAAGCGACAAATACAATGGCTGACAATGGCATGAACGTGCTGCCGACCCCCGAAGGACTGGCCGCCGACTTCGAGACGATTGCCGCGACCATGCGTGCAGAATGGCTGGAACAGGCAGGTGAAGACGGTCAAAAGATCGTCGATGCGTTGAACTGATCCAAGCAGGCTCGGGCTGTCAAGCGCCCGGGCCTTTGTGCAAACAGCTAGGGGTGTCCCTACCCCGCCCGCCCCACCAATCCGGAGCCCCCCGCCATGTTGCTAACCCGCCATTTATTCAACTTTTGCGGAGTCTTGGCCGCGCTGTCCCTTCTGGGGATCGCGGCCCTGATCCTGTCGCAAATCGGCCTTCGCCTGATGGGAAGTCAAATCCCGTCGGCGGATGATTTCGCGGCATGGGGGCTGAGCGCGTCGATTTTCCTTGCGCTGCCGGCGACCCTGATACGGGGCGATCATATCCGCGTCACCTCGCTACGCCAGCTGATGCCGGATCGTCTGGGACATATCGCTGACATTCTGGCCGCTGCCTTTGCCACCGCGATGATGGGCTGGGTCGCTTGGGCGATCTTTGGCTATGTCCACGAAAGCTGGACCTACAACGAAGTCAGCCAAGGTGTGGTGGCCGTTCCGCTTTGGTGGCCTCAATCTGCGATGGTTTTGGGGTCGGTGCTCTTTGCGCTAGCCTTTGCCGAGCGCACGCTGCGCCTCATCCTCGGCCTACCGGTCGAGAGCGACGATACAAACGAACAAGGTCGGGGCGAATAACCATGGATATTTTTCTGCAATCCGCCGTTCTGGTCGTGTCCCTGCTCGTCCTTTTGGGCTTGGGCATCTGGGTTGGCGTGGCACTGATGGCGTCGGGCGTCGTGATCTTCATGATGTTCACCTCGACGCCGGTCGATGCGATCCTCGGCACCACCATGTGGGCGCATTCCGCCAGCTGGACACTAACGGCGCTGCCGCTGTTCATCTGGATGGGCGAAATTCTCTACCGCACCCGTCTGGCCGAAGACCTGTTTTCCGGTCTCGCCCCTTGGGTCGGGCGGCTGCCCGGTGGGTTGGCGCATGTCAACGTTGCGGGCTGCGGGATCTTTGCCGCTGTGTCGGGATCATCGGCAGCCACCACCGCCACCGTTGGCCGCATTTCCCTGCCCGAGCTGAAATCGCGCGGCTATGCCGACCGTCTTGCCATCGGCTCTTTGGCTGGATCGGGCACGCTTGGCCTGTTGATTCCGCCGTCGATCGTGATGATCGTCTACGGCGTCGCGGCCCAAGTGTCCGTGAACCGTCTGTTCATTGCGGGCGTGGTGCCGGGGCTGATGCTCATGGCGTTGTTCTCGGGCTATATCGCCATCTGGGCAAAAATGAACCCCGATGGCGTGCCCGCCCCCGAACCTCGCCTACCGATCGCTGAGCGCCTGCACCGCCTGCGCATGTTGCTCCCGGTGGTCGGTTTGATCATCGGGGTCATCGGGTCGATCTATGCCGGGGTCGCCACCGCGACCGAAGCCGCCGCCATCGGTGTGGCCGGGGCGCTCATCATCGCGGCCTTTGGCCGGTCGCTGAACCGCGACAGTTTCATCGCCTCGCTTTTTGGGGCCACACGCACCTCTGCCATGATCGGCCTGATCCTGCTTGGCGCGGCCTTTCTCACTTCGGCCATGAGCTTCTCCGGCTTGCCCGGGCAACTGGCCGAAATCATCTCTGACAGTGGGTTGGGCGCACCGGGGTTGATTGCTGTGCTGACGGTGTTCTTCGTGCTGCTTGGCTGTTTCCTAGACGGAATCTCCATCGTGGTGCTCACGACCTCGGTTGTGATGCCCGCCGTGGCTGCCGTTGGGATCGATCCGGTATGGTTCGGGATCTATCTGATCATCGTAGTCGAAATGGCGCAGATCACGCCGCCGCTGGGGTTCAACCTGTTCGTGATCCAGAACCTGACAGGCAAGTCGATCTTCGAGATCACTCGTATGATCGTCCCCTACTTCTTGATCCTTGTGCTGGCCGTAATCTTGCTGACGGCTTTCCCCGGCATCGCGACATGGCTTGTAGAGCAAACGATTTAAAGGCTGATTTGATGACACAGACCCCTCAATCTCTCCTCGACGCGGCCCGCGCGCGCGCTTTGGCGCCCGATTTCACCCGCACCTTCGATGATCCGGTCGAAGGCGAAGGCCCGCTATCAGGGCTGAACGTAGCAGTCAAAGACCTGTTCGACGTGCGGGGCCAAGTCACCCGTGCAGGATCGCTGGTCCGTAAAGACGCGTCACCCGCCATCAAGGACGCTGTGGCGGTCGCGCGGCTGCGCGGTGCAGGTGCGGGGCTCGTTGGTCACGCAAATATGACGGAATTCGCCTATTCCGGTCTTGGCCTGAACCCACATTACGGCACCCCCCTCACCCCGTTGAAAGAAGGCTGTATCGCGGGTGGATCGACCTCGGGCGGTGCCTCTGCCGTCGCGCGAGGTGTGGCTGACATCGCGCTTGGGACAGACACCGGCGGCTCCGCACGTATTCCGGCGGCCTTTTGCGGGTTATTCGGGTTCAAAGCGACAGCGCAAACGATCTCTCGCGAGGGGGCGGTGCCGCTGTCGCATTCGCTGGATAGTGTCGGGGTGCTAACCCGAGACGTTGGCCTGCTGCGGCCGGTGTTGAACGTGCTACGAGACCGACCGCTTCCCGCGTCCTCTGCACCGCGTGCAGTCATCGTGCCAGAGAACTTCGGCATGGACGGGTTGGATGCCGAAGTCATCGACGCCTTTGAAGCCGCGCTCGAGGTGCTTCGGGCATCTGGCGTCAGCGTACGACGACAGACCCTCGATTTTTTCGAGGACTACCGCGCCCTACCCGTTTGGCAATTCTCGGCAGTCGAGTCCCGCGCCCACCACGGGGCCTATTTTGATCAGACACGTACCGAGCTTGATCCGCGCGTCGCCTCGCGTATGGCCCGGGCGGACGGCGTCACCGGCATCGAATTCGCCCGCACGATAGCCGCGCGGGAAGCACTGATCGCGCGGGCAGACCGGCTCTTTGGCGACACGCCCGTGGCCTTGCCAAGCGTGGCCATCATGCCGCCGAAGCTGGATGATCTGAACGACGACGCGACCTATGACCGGATCAACCTGCTGGCGCTGCGCAACACCAGCCTTGCGAATGTGATCGACGGCTGTTCGGTCAGCATACCCATCACTGGTCACCCCGGCACGGGGCTGATGCTGACCGCTCCGGCAGGCCGGGATGCGATGCTCATCACCATGGCCGAAACATTGCAGAGCGCATTGTGAGCGAAACGACGAAACGCCCTTGCGCCTATGTGGCCTTGGGCACGCAACGCTACCGCGTGCGCCATGTCAGCGATCCAATGCTGTCGGGCCTTTCCGATGTCGCGGTCTTGGGCGACAGGATCGTTGTTCTCAGGCGGCAAGCGCCCGAGCTGGTCATACTCGGGCCAAACGGTGCAATGAGTGGCGAGGGCACCGATCTGCCGCAGTTCGTATGCGGCCACGGGCTGCGCGCCATCTCTGCGAACCAATTGGCCGCCACGGACATGGATGGCCACAAGATCGTGCTACTTGATGAAACGATGCACGAGATCACGCGGATGGACTGCGCGGAGCGGCCGGGCCTGGGGCGCCCCTTCAACCATCCCTGCGACTGCACCCAAGGTCCCGACGGCCGCTATTATGTAGCTGACGGATACGGGAACAGCGCGGTTCACATTTTTGACCCGGAACTGCGCCACCTCAAGACCTTTGGACACCCCGGTGCTGAACCGGGCGCGTTCTCGACCCCGCACAGCCTGTTGTTCGACGGCCAAGGCAGGCTCTGTGTAGCGGACCGTGAGAACAACCGCGTTCAGCTTTTTGATGGGGATGGCACTTGGCTGGGTCAGATTGAGGGATTGCACAAGCCGATGGCGCTAGCTCTAACGCCAGATGGCCTATTGCTGGTCAGTGACCAGACCCCGCGTCTGTCCGCTTATACTCCGAGTGGTGAGTTGGTCGGTCGCTGTCGCACCTTTTCAACCTTTGGTCACGGATTGGCTGTTCAGCGCGATGGGACCATCATCATCGCAGAAATGAACCCAGACCGTGTCACCTTGCTGATCCCGGTGCCCGACGTGGATACATTCTGACCTACCACTGGAATGCAAACGACAGTTGACTAAAGTATCTAAGATTTCGCGGTGAGCTGCGCACGGTGTCGCTCGGCGCGCATGCAGCATGGGAAATGCTGCGTCGGTGTAAAATCTAGTGCTGCCGCGTGGTGGATAGACCAGCCATGCGTACATAGCGCCGCAAAAATTTGGTTCAAAGTTCAGTGACTGCGGGCAAAATCGTCGTTGGCTTTATGAACTTTGTACTCAGAAGATGAAGGACTCGCGATGACGTCGCCCTTCTTCGACGTTTAGTGTGATGAGGGTTGCTTCGCTCCACCTCATTAACGCATCGGGTCCGCACATATAGACCTCTCGCTTGTCGAGTGCGGGGATGGATTGGATATCTTCAATCTGCGCGCGCCGTTCTTTGATCTGCAGCGCATCCTCAGAAAACGCCAGACACAGATCCTCCCGTGCAGATTTTGCGACCAATGTATCATCGCCAATGCTTTGAAACGCCACAATGCGCAGTTTCACATTGGCTGGGCCAGGACCAATTTGCCGGACAAAATGCTTCAGAACTTTGATGTCATCACCACGACCAGAAAACAGGAGGACGATGTCGGTCGTTGTTTGCGGGTGAGCGTTCGCCAGTTGGACGATACCGTCCCACATCGCCATAAATGGTGTAATGCCGACACCGCCCGCGATCCAGAGCATCTTGGATGAAACACTTGGAGGAGCATTCTGAGTACCCGGCGTAAAGCACGTAAAGCCTGCACCAGAACCTTTGAACTCAACCGGCAGCCTTTGTTCGATAAGTTTGTAAGCATTGGCGTGAAGAACATTGGATATCAAGCCGCCCGGTTTCCTTTTGACGGTGACGCTCACCTTATTGGTGGCAGCAAACTCGTTGCGGCCAGGGTCGAAAACGGGCGTATTCGAAATCGTCCAAGTTCGCACGTAGTCTTCGTTGACCAGCTGCGGATTGGCTTCGTTCATATGCCTGTATCCCGAGTCCAAAAGGTTTGAGAAGTCGAAGACACCGAACCCGCCGGGCAAGGGCGTACTGACAGGCTGTGACAGTTCGAAATTGAAAGTCTTGATGCTTTCAGAAAGCGTTTCTGTCGATGCGAGTGTGGCTGTGATGGGGGTTTCGGTTTCGTGAGCAACCAGTACATGCCCCATTTCTTGCATCTCCCGACGCAGGAGCTTGACCGGCGGGTTATACGGCGAGAACTGCTCTTGAGATGTTAACTTGAGGTTTAGACCGTCTTTGACAAAGACGGCACCTGTCACTTTGATACGCGTGAGCAGGCTCACGCGTGGAATAAGTGCTTCTGCATCGTCATCAAGCAAGTTTTCGGCATTCCCCGTAATGTAAAGGACATTGCCTGTCGTGAAATCTGGGAAAACGAGTCCGACTTGTGGGTCCATCTCGATATTTCCCAAAGATTGATAGAAGCGATTGCCAGAATGGTCGGGCAAAACCAGATACGTCGTGATGTCGTCACCATTAGCGTCTTCGTAGATGCGGGTAAAACCCGGTGCGCCGCCGCGGTGATTGACGCCCATGTCGGTCTTGATGCCAGAACTGGCCTCATCTGCACTGTGCTTTGTCGCCAAAAACACCGTGCTGGCTTGGTCCACAACGGCTTTGGCGGCATCCGGCAAAGCGGCGGTGTGGGTTTCAAACCTCTCATACACAAGGCCTGCACTGCGTTTTTCATACGCCAACTCACGCACGGTAATATATTTGGGGCAGTTTCCCAGATGTTGGTCGGACGCCAAGTGCAGGCGAATTTTTCCGCTCTCTTCAACAGATGCCGCACTAATTTGCCCGGCGATTTTGTTGCGCCGGCGATTGCTGAAATCGACCCCTACGCCGGCAAAGAGTTTCTGCGCATGGCCCGAGGTCGGATCTTGCATCAATGCCCGCGCGAAGGGATCGTATGGGTTGCTTTCGGCAACAACCTCCATTGTGTTTTGATCGGAAATTTTGATGTCTACCGACGGGTCACTCTCCGATCGTGTGACCAGAAGGCTCACCCAAGGCCGCCCGTCGTGATCCAGTGTCGCGAGCGGCAAATAAGGCAGTTCAGCAAAGAAATCCGCGTGCTGCTGTGGCATGTCAGGGGCGATGTACTGGGGAATGGATGAGATCAATTCCTTGGGCGTATTGCGCCGCTCCTGAAGCCGCAGCTCGCCTTTATGGGATTTGTGAAACTGGGCCATTTCGTGTTCCAATCGTTCGTCTGAAAAGCGGTCGTGTTGCGGTGTTTGCGCTGATGCCTTTCTTTAGGACTGAAAGGCGTCAGCGGTTATTGGTGTTACGACGTCAGGATTATAGTCCCAGAGCGCTTAAACCCGGATGGCGCGGGGCTTCAGATGTCATGCCCCCCCTATTCAGCCGCAAGGCCAACAGCGGTTGCTGGCATGGCCTGAAACCCCGGCAGGGCTTCGAAACGGGCGAGCCATGCGCGGACATTCGGGTAGGGGTCAAGCGAGACGTTCCCCTCGGGCGCATGGGCGGTATAGGAATAATTCGCAACATCGGCGATTGTCGGGCGATCGCCAACCAACCAATCGCGACCTTCCAGCCCATGTTCCAGTTTTTGCATTGCCTTGGTCGCTGTTGCATCGGCGAATTCTACGTCCAAGGGCGCGCCGAAAACGGTGATCAGTCGTGCGGCACAGGACCCAAAGGCAACTTCGCCTGCCGCAAGTGTCAGCCAGCGTTGAACATTGGCCTCTTCGATCGGCGTGCCTGGCATCCAGTCCGGCGCATATGTCCGTGCGAGGTAGACGAGGATTGCGTTGGAGTCCGATACGATTACATCGCCATCTTGCAAGACCGGGACCTGCCCGTTCGGGTTCATGGCCAGAAACTCAGGCGATTTATGTTCACCACCTGCCAGATCTACGGGAACTTCCTCATGTGCGATCCCTGCGAGTTTCGCAAACACCAAGGCTCGGTGGGCGTGACCTGATTTTGCGAAATGGTGAATGCGAACGGCGTTTGACATCGATGTCTCCAGTCATTTTTCAAGATATGTACAAGCTCTACCAGTTGCGCATTCCGGCGATAATTGTCTAAATTGGCGTATATTTAAGCCCTGATAAGGCGCAATGAGATGGATAAAATCGACCGGATGCGGGCCTTTGCGCTTGTCGCCAAGAACGCCTCTTTCACGATTGCCGCGCAGCGTATGGGGCGATCTGCCCGATTGGTCAGCAAATATGTCGCTGATCTGGAAAACGCGCTCGGGGTGCAGCTACTCAATCGCACGACGCGGAGTGTCTCTTTGACGGACGCTGGTGCAACATATCTTGCGCTATGTGAGCCGCTTCTTGATGGCTTTGACGAGTTGGAGGAGAGGGTCAGACACGATCAGACCTCGCTCAGGGGGGCGATACATATTTCGGCCCCCACCGGATTCGGAGCTTTGCGGCTGACGCCGTCGCTGGCAAAGTTCGGGGCGAAACACCCCAATGTGGACCTTAATTTGCAATTCTCTGACCGGCGCGTGTCGATCATTGAGGAGGGCTTTGACCTCGCCATCAGGATTGGCCCGATGCGCGACAGCTCGCTCAAAGTACGGCAACTGGGCCCGATGCCGTTGGTCGTGTGTGCGTCGCCCGCCTATCTGGAACGCACCGGAACGCCGGATCATCCGCGGGCGCTGGCCACGCATGAGTGTATTCTTGACGGGAACATGACCGAGCCGACCATCTGGAGGTTTGATATCAATGGCCAGGAACAGGCTGTTCCGGTCCGCGGGCGTTTTCGCATGAACGCGCCCGCAGCTGCAGCTCGGCTTGCCGCAACAGGCGCTGCAATTGCCCGTTGCCCCGCCTACACGGTAGCGGATGCCTTCAGATCCGGTGATCTGGTGGAGCTTTTCGCCGAGCATCGGGTTTCGCCCTATGCCGTTGCTGCGCTCTTCCCGCAGAACAGGCGCCTTACAACGCGGGTGCGGGCGCTTATTGACCATCTCGCGGATGATCCGGAGCTTTGTTCCGATAGCGCCAGGACCTGACTTGCGCTACGCCTTTGCCATATCGACGAAGGCTCTGAGCCGGCGCGTCATGTTCCGCTTGCTGCGGTAATTCAAGGAATAGCGCGGAAGCTGCCCCACATGGCCGCTTAGAACTTCGGTCAGGCCGCCTTTTTCCAGATGAGGCAGGGCTATTTCCCTGTACAGATACGCAAGACCAAGCCCTTGCTGTGCATAGGTCAGAAGCGACCGCATATCGTTCGCCACCATGCGCGGTTTCGGCTGCATCGTGTACATGCCCTCCGGCCCGTCGAACCCCCACGGGGCCAGATGAGCGCCCGAGCCAAAGGCATAGCAGATTGCATCATGCTTCAGGATATCGCGCGGATGCGCAGGCGTCCCCTTCCCCGCAAGGTACTCGGCCGAACCGACGATGGTCATTTCCAGCTCTGGTCCAACAGCGACAGCATGTGTATCTGGTCCAAGCAACGTGTTTGAACGGATCGCGGCGTCGAT
The DNA here is from genome assembly GCF_045586035.1 of Sulfitobacter sp. PM12. NCBI lineage: Bacteria > Pseudomonadati > Pseudomonadota > Alphaproteobacteria > Rhodobacterales > Roseobacteraceae > Sulfitobacter > Sulfitobacter sp. PM12. The sequence goes on along the minus strand of NZ_CP151534.1, from coordinate 146,077 downwards.
GCCTGACGTCAGAAGATCGACCTTTTTGTCATCATAGATGACTTCAACATCGACCGTCGGAAATGCAGTCGCGAAACGTGCGACCAGATCATCCAGAAAGAAGGGGCCAGCGCTGTAGGGGGCCGAAAGCCTTAAGGTGCCTGCGACCTCGTCCTTCTGCGCGTGGATGTCATCCAGCGCACCTTCCAGTTCCACAATGGCGGGCAGGCTTTTATCATAGAGCTGTTCGCCTGCGCGTGTCAGCACAACGGAGCGTGATGACCGTTCAAAAAGGCGCACACCCAGACGGTCCTCGAACCGTTGGATGGCCTCGCTCACCGAGGCGGGGGCTTGCTGAAGGTGCTCGGCCGCTGCACGGAAGCCCCCGCGGCGCGCGACTTCGACAAAAACACGAATGTCACCAAAGCTGCTACGGGTCATTGTTCGCTTTTCCGATCACTTCGTCAGGTTAAAGTGGGGTTATCCTTACGATACCAGCCGCCTACATTCTCAGCAACATGGAAATGAAAACGCAAAGATCAGGTCGATGACCGGGCCTTCAATCAACAGACCAAGGAGCAAGACAATGACAGTACTTGAAGAAATCCAAGCCGCCATCGCTGAGTGGAACACTGGCCTCGATAATGGTGACATCGAACGGATGGTGGCGTCATGTCATCCTGATGTGATGACGGTGAACGAACGCCAGCCTGTCACAACCGGCACGCAGGCGATCCGCGACAAGTACAACCCGCGTATCGCCGCCACAGAAATCACCTCTGGTTATGATATCGAAGACCTACAGGAATACGGCGACACTGTCATCGTATCGGGCCGTTTCTACGGAACGATGAAGATGCGCGACACAGGCGAGGTCAAGACGCCCGAAGGCCGCTTGGTGCTTGGCTATAAGCGCGACAAAACCGGCGCGTGGAAGATGTTCCTCGACATGGACAACAACGGCCCGGCCTAGGCCGTTACTGCCGCGCCTGTTCTGGCGCGGCCTTCCCCCATTTCAGGAAAGACCAAGAACCAAGGAGTTCGAGATGACCACACTTCAGATTGTCACAAAGGAAATCGTCGATTTGCACGACTTCTTTACCGAGTGGTTCAATGGAACCGTAGAGCGCGACCAACTGGAGCCACGGTTCCTGTCGCGTTTGGATGAGAATGTCGTCTTCATCCCGCCCGAAGGACACATCATGACGGGCGACATGCTCAAAGGCGGATTCGACCGTGGATATGGCGCAAACAAGGGCTTCCGCACCCAAATCCGTGACGTCACCATCCGGCATGAATTCGGTGATCTGGTGATGGCAACATATACCGAGTGGCAGACAGGTGCCGCGATGTCAGCCGAAAAGAACAACGCGCGTCTGTCCAGCGTACTGATGAAAATCACCGATCCGGTGACCTGGCTGCACATTCAAGAAACATGGCTTCGTGATGATCTACGTGAAGCTGGCTCCTACGACTTCTAGTCAACCCTAATCCGAAAGCAATGACAAGACACAACGTATCGCCCACCAGCCCCGCGAAATCGCGGATTGCGTCAGCGCCTATCTGCAAGAGGGTGATCTGGATGGGATCACCTCGATGTTCCATCCCGATTGCCAGATCTTCTTTCCACCCGACCAGCCGCCCTTGACGGGGTTGGACGGTGCGCGCAAAGCCTTTGAGGGGTTCTTGGACATCCGGCCTCAGGTCAAAAGCGAGGTGTTCAGCGAGGTCATTAATGGCGATATCGCCATGCTACGCGCAAATTGGAGCGTGATTGCGCCGGACGGCACGGTGATGGCCGAAGGTCAATCCACCGAAGTCGCCAAAAAGCTGGCAAACGGCGGTTGGGGCTATCTGATCGACTGCCCTAACGGCCCTCCAAGCCTCACGTGATTGTATGAGCATTTAGAGCGTCCAAGGCTACTGGACGCTCTCGTGATCGTTGGGTGCGACTGCAAAACAGATGGGGATACGGGCAAAGGTCAAAGTGAGGTCCGCACGTTACCAGTTCGTACACGATGCAGCGAACGGCAGGTGTACGGATACGCTGGGACTTCTGAGAATCTCGTCGTACCAGCCAAATGACGCACCAATGTCGCCCATTTCACTTGGCTCAAGGGTGACGGGAGATTAAAAGGCAGAACGACCCCTTACTGGCAGCCTTAGCGGGGGGATTCTGCCCTCTCCGGCATTCGACCCCACTTACCGATCTGGCACCGCTTCAAGAGACGTTTCGAACCGCTTGTCCGCCGCCGCAGCTTCTTTCAAGAGCACGTCGAAATTGTCAGGTGGATTGCCATCTTCCAACATCCCTTTGAACGTCGCATAGGTATCCGTCTTGCTGCCATAAGCGCGCAGGGTCTTGTCTTCGTTCACCCATGCCACCACGATGACCTTCGCATCGCTGTTGAAGCGGTAGAACAATCGATACTGCTGGAAAAATTTCGCCCTGAACCAGTGCTTGCGGGGATCGCCGGGTGTGCCGCCTTGCCGCAAGGCGGCGGCACCCGGATCTGCCGGTAGGGCCTCGGTGAGCAGCTTGAAGATGGCGGCCAGCCGTTTCGTCGAGTTTTTCTTGCGCCAGGTCTTTGGATCGCGTGACTTCCGCGCCTCGACCGCCAGGGTCAGCCCTTCGAGCTGGTCCAGAAAGAGCGGATGCGCATAAATGGACCATCCGTTTACGACAAGGGGCGCTTGGCGGGCGCGCTATCGCCGGTCATTCATCCTCGAGCGATAGCGGCGCATCGAGATCGACGTCAACGTCTCCGACCAGTGCTGCAAGACGGCCATGCAAGGCCCCATCGAACGCCCGAATACGGTCCGGATGCGCCTTGATATCGGCCTCGACATAATCGAGAAAGGCTCCGAGCACGGGATAGTCCTCGTCGCTGCGGACGCGCTCGATATAGACCCTGCCACTCGGCTCGGTGCAGTAGCGAATCTGGTCGCCTTTCCCCAGCTTGAGCTGTTTGCGCACACTGGCCGGCACAGTCGTCTGATACCGATCCGTAAGTTTCGAGACATCTTTTGCGAGCGCTGTCATGGCAGTCTCCTTAAAAGAAGGGGGGGTCGGCTGAAGGGCGGTGCCGCCAAGGTTTTGGTGTTGTCGTCAGCCCTGTTCGGCTCCATCTCGGGCTCTGCTTCGGCGAATGTCGCCTCCACCGGCGCGCTCACCCTGCCCGCGATGACGAAGCTTGGCTATCCCGCGCCTTGCCGCCGCGGTCGAGGCCGTAGCCTCCTCCGGCGGGCAGATCATGCCACCCCTGATGGGTGCCGGTGTCTTTGTCGTGGTCGAGCTTACCAGCGTTCTCTATACCGGCATTATGGCCGCCGCAGCCCTGCCGGCGCTGCTGTATTTCGTCGCGGTCTGGATGGGCATCAACACCTATGATCGGCGAGAACTGGTTGAAGGTCGCGCTGACAGCAATGGCACTTGGCATCAGGCTTTATATCATTCCATTGGGCATGGTCGCCAATCCAGACATGCTGCGGCTCTCGGACGCTCCACTGGCCGCTCTCTTGGCGGCGGTGCGCGTGGCCTTGGGTCTGACGTTACTCTCGTCCGGTCTGATCGGAGCGCGCCGACCCATACCGACGATCGCGCTCTGCGCGGCCGGGCTGGCGGTTGTATTCTCAGGCCTATGGTTTTGACCAATTTAGTGTAGTTGCTGCTGGCTTTGACAGATACAGGCATTGCCAATTTGTTCAGCTTGCATGATCCGGCTATTTCAACGTCATGAAACCCCAATCAGTGTCCTGCGCCTGAGGGGCTTCAAGTTCCCTCGCGCAATCATTGCATACGCTGTTTGGTCTTACCATCGCGTCGCAATGAGCACGGCCGACGTTGAAGACCTGGTGGCCGAACGCGGTGTGATTGTAAGCCGGGAAGCAGTCCGGTTGTGGGTTACTCGCTTTGGTCCACAATTCGCATATTGCGGCCGGCGCGTTCGTCCTCGACATTCTCGTGCAAACACGACGAAACACGAAAGCAGCCAAGCGGTTTCTCCAAATGTTGATCACTCAGTTCGGTGAGCCGAGGGTCATGATCACCGACAAGCTGTGCAGCTGTGTCAAGCCGATCAAAACATTGGCACCGGAGGCTGACCACCGCGCCCACGAGGGATTGGACAACACCATCGACGGATCACACAGGCCGACCCGCAATCGAGAGAAGATATTCGGCCGGTTTAAGTCACATCGGCAGACTCAGAGGTTGCTATCCGCTCACGATCAGACCAACCTGATTTTCCGTCCCGCCGATTTCAACGCGCCGCAAACTCATATCGCCATGCCCGAGATGACGCGTTCAGCCTTTGGGCAGAATACACCATCGAAGTGGTGGCGTGATTTACAGACCAGCAACACCCTACGACACACGGCCAACAACTTGGCACTGCCGAAACAGCAAACGGGTATGATCATGTCTCTATACACGAAATCTTTGACCATATGGCTTCTGGCCACCCATTCTGCCTTGGCGCATGAATTTTGGATTGAACCTCGGGCCTACACTTTCCCGTCACAGGCAACGATTGAGGCGGATTTATTGGTCGGATCTGAGTTTGTCGGGCAGGATTATATTTTCATTCCGAAGGGATACAGCTCGGCCCTGTTTTCCAGAGGTGACGTTGAAACAGAGCTGGCGTTTACCGGACAAGATAACCCGTCGTTGAGCCTCCAGTCGGGCGAAAACGGGCTGCACGCTATTGTACTTGTTTCAAATGCAAGCACCCTGAAGCATGACACGCTGGCCGACTTTCGTGAATTTGCTGAAACCGTAGGGCGTGGTGCCGAAGTATTTAGCACTCGGCCGGGTCAGCCCATCAGAGAAGCCTATTTCCGTTATGCCAAAGCCTTGGTGGGGGTGGGCGACAAAAGGGGGCAGGATCGTGCATATGGCGCAATTTACGAGTGGGTAGCGCTGGATAATCCTTATGTTACTTCGGACGGGCCGGTCCGCTTTCAGCTGCTCTTGAATGGCGAAGCAAACGCCAATCAACCGGTTCAGGTATTTGCGCGGCCTGTTGGGTCCGAAGCCGAGACAGGACCGCAGCATATGAAGACGGATGCGAATGGCATATTGACGCTTTCGGATTACATTCGTGGAGAGATCATGATCAACAGCGTAAAATTGCTGCCGGTAAAGCATAATGATTTTGATTGGGTGAGCTATTGGGCGTCGCTGACTTTTGAACGGTAGCAGCGTCTTGGGGGCGCGTGCCACTGGCTTGGATCAATACAAACCCTGAATTTCCAAAGGCAACTGCTGTACTTCTTGTTTTTTAAGGATCGTTCTAGGCTGCTGTGTGGCGTCGGCTGCTTTCAGGCGGTTGAACCGGCGCGAAGAAGCCTCGGTGATATCTTCACGGCTGCGCAGGATCGTGGGCCTTAGAAAGACAAAAAGTGTACGCTGGGTATTGCGGGCATTACGCGATTTGAAAAGCTCTCCGACCACCGGTAGATCGCCAAGACCGGGCACCTTGCTGCTGCCATTGATGCGGTCGTCGGTTATCAGCCCACCAAGCACAACTGTTCCGCGGTTGTCGGCCATTACGGTTGTATTAATCACCCGCCGGTTGGTCACTAGATCCGCTGCACCTTCAACATTGGCATTTGTTAGGCTCGATATTTCCTGTTCGATGACCAGCTGCACCACACCGCCGGCCGTGATCCGGGGCACGACATTCATCGTGATGCCGACATCGCGTCGTTCAATCGTGGTAAAGGGGGTCGCCGTATTCCCATCGGTGGCGAAGCTACCCGTCCGGAAGGGAACGTTCTGGCCAACCACAATGGTCGCGGGTTCATTGTCCAGCGTCGTGACAGATGGCGTCGACAAAAGCCGCGCGCTCGTAGACTGCGACAGGGCCTGCACCAAAATACCAAAGTCATTGCCACCGGCACCAAGCGTCAGTCCCGTAGACAAGGCCGACCCGGCGGGGACACCAACAGCAGCAAGCACGGACCCCAGCGATACGCCCCCCCCATTAGAGAAGTTCGAGGCGGCGATTGCTCCGTTCGGCACATTCGGCCCAAGCCCCAGCTGGACCCCAAGCCGCTCTGCGACCTCGCCGGACACTTCGACAATAGCTGCCTCGATCATGACCTGCGGGCGACGCACATCAAGGGCATGAACGAGTTGCCCGACTTCTTGAACCTGCGCCGCAGTGCCGCGAACAACGATAGAATTCGTTTCGACAGAGGCGGTGATATTGACAGCATCCGGGGCGACGACGCGGTTTAGCGGCACAAATTGTCCGTCCGACGTGGCTTCGGCTGACTGTGCGCCCACATCAGCGGCAACTGCGTTGGTAATGTCAGTGGCATCCCCCACCGTACCTTTGATGATGTCTGCAATGATCTGTGCGTCGCCATACTGGAGGTTGAAAACTGTGGTAGCGACGGCCTCGCGGGGGTCTTTCCGTGGCGCAACGTCCATGGCGATGGCAAGGCTGCGAATTTCTGCAATGTCTTCGGGCGTGCCACGGACAAGCAGTAGATTGGACCCTGCATCAACGGACAGGCGCGCGCCTGTGCCCGCTTGACCAAGTACCTCTAGGATAGCACTGCCGACGGTGACCGCATCGGCACTGCGAAAGCGCAGCACCTCAGAGCGGACAAGGGCATCTCCGTCAAAGCTGCGCGCGATGGCCATGATCCGGTCCACATTGGCGCGGGTATCGGTAATGACCACGCCATTAGGATCTTCGACGGCTTCGATATATCCCGATTCCGCGACAAGCGGGCGCAGGACGCGCACGGCTTCGGCAGAGGGCAGCCGGTTCAGGCGCAACATCTCGGTTACGAAGTCTTGACTGCCAGCGATGACTTCTTCGCCAAGATTAGGTCCGCTCGCAGTGCGCGCTTCGGCCTCGGGGATCACTTGCCAGATTGATCCGGCCTGAACGGCAACAAATCCGCGTACCCGCAGAATGGATTGGAACAACGACCAGACGCCTTCTTTGTCCAGCGCCTCGGCAGAGACGACAGTCACCTCTCCCACCAACCCCGGATCAAGCACCAAGGTGCGGCCGGTTATTTCGGAAATCTGTTCAACGAGCAAAGAGATGTCTGCGTCTCGCAGATTGATGACAAAGGTTTCCTGAGCGCGCACAGGGGCGGGCAGCATCAGTAAAACTGCGAGGGCAAAGGCTGCTATATGGCGAAGCGAAAGGTTCACTGCAGCGGAAATGACATAACGATCGTTCGGCCATTCCTTTCGACTTCGATACGGGCCAAGCCAGACGCCGCGATCACGTCATACAGTTCGCGATCCTGATCGACATTGCCGACGCTTTCACCATTTACACTTGTCACGATGTCACCTGCTCTCAGACCGGCGCGGTTTACGCCTACGTCGTGCTTTTCAGCGATGGTATATCCTTTTTCCCCTGGCACCAAGCCAATCGTATCCAGAACCTCAGCGGGGTTGGCGATGATGCGGTCGCGCCACATGTCGATGTAATCCTGTGTTGTCACGGGCTGAGCGCGTGCAGCTGCATCCACCTGTTCACTGATGGAACTGCCCTGCCCAGAGGTCATAAGCGCCAGCAGCCGTTCCGCGCCTGTCGGGACTTGCGGACCATCGGCGACCAGATCCGCACCGGCAAAATAAAGACGGCTCTCGGTGTCTTTTGTCAGCACGGTGACATGGTTTTGTGAAATAGAGGTGAGCGTCGTACCGGGGACGACCTCATCGCCGATGCGATAGTTGCCTTCAGTCGTGTCCGATCGCAGCAATGCAAGCGAGCGGGTCGGATCATCGCGGACGATGACCCCGAGCAAAATCAGGGTCTGCGGAATTGCGGCCGTCTGAGCATCTGCCACCGCGACTTCCGCAGCGCCGAACGGCGCAAGAGCCAACGCAGGCGCAAGGTCGGGCAGTGCCTCGGGCTCTTGTGCGGGGGGGCGAAGCTTCGCAATAGGGGGGATAACGCGATCATGGCCCAGCACACGCCAAGTCGCTTCGGCACCCGCCGCGGCCACGCTGGAAACGGCCGTCAGGATCACGCCCAATCGAATCCATTTCGCCACATGGTCAAAGCGCGTCATGATGGGCCTCCTGATGCGACATATCCATCCAGAATATACAAAACCCGATCCGTCCCTGAAAGGGCGCTGCCGACAGAGACGGCCTGCACGTCGGGGTCGCTGGTCGGGCGGCGCGTCACATCGAGATCGAATTCAATGCCGTATACCTCAAGCGGCTCCGCGCCGATTGCCACCCCTGCCCGGACTTCTGAAAAGCGGTATTCGGCGGCCCACCGTGCCGCGACCCGATCCGAGAGATCGGCGATGCGTTTACTGTGCCCCTGCGTGGCCGACAGCAGCGATACGGCGCCCAAGGCAAGGACGGCCATCGCCACCAGCGCTTCGATCAACGTGAACCCTGCATCGTCGTGACGTGTCATTCTACCTCCTGAAGATGCGCCGCGCTGACGCCGTCGAACCGAACATACTCCGCCGCGCCGTCACCCGCACGCAGTTCAAGCGACAAGGGGCTGTCCCCCGTCGGGCGCGACTCCGTGGAAACGACGATCGCGCCAGCGCTGCCAACGATCCGCGTGCGACCGCCCAGCAGATGGGGTTCTTTCAGGACCGGTAAAGGATGCGGCACCCAGATTTCCCCATTATAGACATCGAACCTATAGCCCTCCGCGCCCCAGACGAAGCCCATTGGCACCCCCGTCAGGATCACATCGTCCGCTGCCCGATTTAGCCTGGCGACAAGAAGGTCGGCCTCTTGCTTGGCAATATCACCACGTGACCCGCTGCCGATGTTAAGCCCGACAATCCCGGCCATTATTCCCACCAACACCAGTACCACAAGCACCTCAACAAGCGTCACGCCCGCGTCTTGGTGTCGGTCAGGGGCGGCCGTGGTTTTCACCTGCTGGCCTGCAGCTGCCCATGTGCCAGATCTGCCGCGACCCCTTCGCCGCCGGGTGCCCCATCTGCCCCAAGCGACATCAGATCGAACCCGCCATTCGCACCCGGAGAGACGTAGATGTAATCATTCCCCCAAGGATCGACCGGCACAGCGGTCAGATACCCACCCGCGACCCAGTTGCGGGGTTCGGGCGGCGCGGTGGGACGCACGGCCAAGGCCTGCAATCCCTGTGCGGTCGTGGGATAGGTGCGGTTGTCCAAGCGGTAAAGTTCGAGCGCCGAGCCGACTGCGCGGATGTCGGACTGCGCAACGGTCACCCGTGCTTCGTCCGGGCGCCCGATAACGTTGGGCACGATGATCGCCGCCACCAAGGCGATAATGACCAGCACCACCATCATCTCGATCAGAGTTACGCCCGCTTCACCGTCGCGGCGGCTGCGGTCGGACGCGGGGCGGCCCCCCAGCTTTTTCCAGTGACGCATGAAACTGTTTCCCTATCTGTTACGTGGCTTTCCGTATACTATGGCAACAACGGGACGATTGAAAAGGTAATTTTTCGTGATAAGTCAAGGCATTACGCCAGATTTAAACGCCTCGGAGCGCCCTGTACGGCTGCCCGCGTCTGACGCTTTAAAAGTGCCTTTGACCACGAGAAATTCGGCCATGGTTGCACGGGCCGAACTTTATTGCCCGCAGGTTGATGGGCTGGCCGCCCGTCCGGTCAGTGCAGAACACGTCAGTAGTTTTATCGTTCATGTACCCAGATCCAATGCGCGGCAACGGCAGGCGTTGATCACCTTTGCTGTCGAAGAGCGGATTGCCGCACCGCTGCAGTCCGTCCAGATCATCCAAGGCCCGCTTGCCGATGCGTCGCCCGGGGATCACCTGGCGTTTGTCCTGTCCAATGACGTGATGACGCAGGTGACACAGGAAGACGCGCCGCACCTCCCCGAATATCTATTAATCCCCCGTCCACCGTCCGACAATGGTCCCGCGTGGTCCGTCTGGAAAGAAGGCAATCGTGCGGTTGTGCGCTGTTCCGACGGGACGGGTTTTGCCGCTAATGTGAATATGCTGCCGCTTTTATGGCAGCGCGCTGGCCGGCCGTCGCTGCGCGCGCTTGGTGAGCCGTTGGGAGCGGATCTTCCGGCCGAAAATCTGTCAGCCACACCACCCCCACCGGACCCGATAGACGTGGCCTTCAGCTTTGCTCAGCCGCGCAAGGCTGCAGCACGGGGGTTGGCTGCGTGGAAGTGGGCTGCCGTCGCTGTGGGGGCTGCGTTAGCACTGCATATGGTCATCGCGGCTTTGAACCTGCGCGCCCTCTCTCAGATCGCACAGACAGAACGCCGCGCTGCAGAGCTGGCCATATCGGACATCCTGCCCGGCATGACCCTAACCCAAGAGGTTGGCCCCGTTCTCGCACGCCTGACACCCGCGCAGGTGGTTGCAACGGAAAGCAGCTTTTTGCCCCTGCTCAGCGATGTCTCACGCGTGCTGACGGACGCGCCGGTTGGTTTCAGGCGCATGGCATGGGGCGCGTCAGAGAATACATTGGTGGTGCTCATGCAGAGCCCTGGCCTGGACGACCTGCAAGGCATCGAGCAGACGCTAGAGGCATCGGGCTTTGCCGTGCGCAGCGGTGCCGCCACGGCGGGCGATGGCGGTGCAGAGGTCGAAATGCGGATCGCGCGGGGGGATGGCGGATGAAAGCTTTTGCCGCGCTCAGCCCGCGTGAAAAGCGTCTGGTGAGCATTGTGCTACCGCTCGCCATCGTGGTTGTGGGCTATCAATTCCTATGGGCTCCTCTGCAACGGGCGCAGGCCGAAGCGCGCGCAGACATTCAAGCATTTCGCCTTGTTCAGGACACAGCTGCGCTGGCGTCCGTCGACACGATCGTGTCATTGCAACCGCTCAACGAGACGCCCCTTGCCACGCGGATCACCACCTCGGCATCCGCGGCAAACCTGACCCTGCGGCGCATTGAGCCTGAAAACGACAGCATCCGGGTCACTTTGGACGATACGCCCTTTGCGACCATATTGCTGTGGCTCTCTGATCTGGAAGAGCAGCACGACGTGAGGGTAGAGGCGCTCGAGGTGGATCGGCGCCCGGCACCGGGCCGTGTTTCGGCGCGTTTGCTTTTAGGATCGTTGCAATGACCCATGCCAGCACCCAGACCCGCCTTTCCTATGGTTTCGCGCAAAGCCAAGGGGTCATTCTATTACCTGCTTCTGAAGAGAGTGCGGAGCCACGCTGTCAATACCGCCATGATGCCTCTTTCGAAGCCCTGATCGAAGCACAGCGCGTGTCTGGCACCGCTGTGACATTCGAGGAAATATCGGCTGCCGAGTTTGAAGCGGCTCTTGGTACGATCTACCGCGATTCCGCTTCCGAGGCGGCGCAGGTGGCCGCGGATGCAGACGATGATCTGGCCTCATTGGCGGACACCGCCGCTTCGATCGACGATCTGCTGGCCCAAAATGACGATGCGCCCGTGGTGCGGCTGATCAATGCCCTACTGCTAGAGGCGGTCAAGGAAGGCGCGTCTGACGTGCATATCGAAACCGAAGAGCGGCGACTTTTGGTGCGCTTTCGGGTCGACGGCATTCTACGCGAGGTAATCAGCCCGAAACGCGCACTCGCGCCGCTGCTTGTCAGCCGGATCAAGGTGATGGGCAAACTCGACATCGCTGAAAAACGCCTTCCGCAGGACGGGCGTGTTTCGTTGCGGGTCGGAGGGTATGACCTGGACGTGCGCATCTCGACGATCCCCTCTCAATTTGGCGAGCGTGTGGTGCTGCGACTTTTGGACCGGGGGCAGACATTGCGCGGGATCGACCATCTTGGCCTGTCGGATCGCGATAATACGGTGCTGAAACGGATCCTGTCCTTGCCCGATGGGATGGTGCTGGTGACTGGCCCGACCGGTTCGGGCAAGACCACGACGCTATATGCTGGTCTGGATATGCTGAATGATCGGCAGCGCAACATCATGACCGTCGAGGACCCGATCGAATATACGATGGACGGCGTTGGACAGATGCAGGTCAACGCCAAGACCGATCTCAGCTTTGCCAGAGGGTTGCGCGCCATTCTACGGCAAGATCCGGATGTGATTATGGTCGGCGAGATCCGGGACCGCGAGACGGCACAGATCGCCGTGGAATCCGCCATGACCGGGCATCTGGTGATCTCGACCTTGCACACCAACACGGCCATCGGTGCCGTGTCTCGACTGGTCGAAATGGGTGTCGAACGATTTTTGCTGGCCCCTATGCTGCGCGGGCTGATCGCACAGCGGCTGGTGCGGCGCAATTGCACCGACTGTCTGGGCGACCACGAGGTCACGCAGGCGGAAAGCGATCTTTTGGGGCAAAAGATAAAGCCCGGAGAGATTGTGAAAAAGGGGCTTGGCTGCGATACCTGTCAAGCCAGCGGCTTTCGCGGACGTCTGCCGCTGTATGAAATTATCGAGGTCGACGGCGCGCTTGAACGCAAAATGCACGAAGGGCAATCCGAAGCCGAGCTGATCGCCGCGGCGCGGGATCGCGGCCCGAGCATTCTGGACGACGGCATCGCCAAGATGCGTTTGGGGCTCACCACTGCACAGGAAGTCGCGCGCGCCATCCACGACGGTGCCCCACCGCAACCCAGCATATCGCTTGCCGCATCACAAGAGGATGAATAATGCCAGCCTATGCCTATGAAGCGATGACGCCCGCAGGCAAGTCGACCAAGGGGATCATAGAGGCCGCAAGTGCCGCCGCCGCGCGCAGCAGTCTGCGCCAGCGCAACCTCGCGCCGCTGTCGGTTGAACCAACCGTCGCAAAAAAGGGGAAAGCGACAAAGGGGGCGGGCTTTGGCAGGGCCAAGATTTCGCGCCGCGCGCTGACCCTACTGACCCGACAGCTTGCCACGCTGATCGGTTCGGGGATCGGTGTGGAGCAAGCGCTCAAGACAGTGGCAGACCAGCAGAATAAGCCCGCTGTTACATCACTGTTGTTGAACCTGCGCGCCTCAGTGCTCGACGGGCGCAGCTTTGCGCAGGCGCTTGGCGAGTATCCTCAGGTGTTCGGCGACTTTTACCGTGCGTCGGTCGCTGCGGGGGAAACCTCGGGGCAGCTTGGCCAAGTGATGGAACATCTGTCCGGCTTCGTGGAAACCCGCGCAAAGAACCGGCAGACGGTGCAGCTTGCGTTGCTGTATCCCGCGATCCTTGCCGTCGTTTCGCTTGCGGTAATCGTAGCACTGTTGACCTTTGTGGTGCCTGACATCGTGCGCGTTTTCACCTCTCGCGGGGCGGAGCTGCCGTTCCTGACCCGTTCGTTGATTACGGTAAGTGATTTTATCAATGCGTGGGGTATTGCAATGCTCGGCGTGCTCGCTGTCGTTATCCTTGGCGGGGCCAGCCTGCTGCGGCAACCGGCGATGCGGCTGCGTTGGCATCGATTTCTATCGCGTTCGGTGCTGACGCGGGGGTTCTCTCTCAAGACGAACTCGGTGCAGTTCGCGGGTACCTTGGCAACCTTGACCGTCAGCCGCGTGCCGCTTGTAGATGCCTTGACCGCTGCTACGCAGACCGTGCCAAATTTGCACGTCCGCGAAAAAGTCGCCCAAGCCACGGCACGCGTACGCGAAGGGACGGCGCTTTCACGGGCGCTGGACGATGCCAAAGTCTTCCCCCCGATGCTGATCGCGATGATCGCAAGTGGCGAAGCGGGGGGCGTGCTGGGGACAACGCTGACCCGCGCAGCCGACGATCAGGAGCGTGATCTGAATGCATTGGTAGCCGCATTGGTGGCACTGGTCGAACCGGCCGTACTGCTGATCATGGGTGGGATCGTGATGCTTTTGGTGCTCTCGATCCTGCTGCCGATCGTTAACCTCAACAATCTGGTGAATTAGAATGGCATTTCTATGATCATCGGCCCGCTCGTCGGCATGCCCGGCACAAGCACGGCGCCTTCGGGCTCAATGCGCGCGATCAGCCGCCGTTCCCCTGTCACCGTGACCTTGGCCAGCGTGCTGTCACGGTCTGTCAATATTGCTATGGCGTCGCGGCCTTGGGTTGTCAGGTCCAACGTCATCTGTGGCACTGTTGTGTCGCGCCCCAATAGATCTTTGCACCGCCCTTCGCTGATCAGAACCGCGCCCGCAGCTGCAGCGGCACCCTTGCGCCAGCTCAGCCGTTGCACATCAACGACGGCCTGCGACGTGCAGTTTTTCAATGCGGCCCCGGGGATCAGGTCGACCAAACCGGGCCCGATACGCCCCACAATGTCCGTCGCGCTCATGGATGCTGGGGTAAAGATCGCAACGCCGGTCAATTGGGTGTCGGGCCCTTGCAAGGTCCAGTCCGCGACCCCGCGAGCAGCGAACAACGGCCAGCCGCGCAGGTCCCAATCCAGCGAATATCCACCGTCCAACACAGCACGCCCTTCCCACAGGCCGCCATACAGGTCAGTAATCGGAGCAGGGATGACGGCAATACGGCGCAAGGCCGATGCCGGGAGGGTGACAATCAATGTCGTCACGTAAACGAGGAATGCAAAAGATGCCAAAAGCACAGCCGATAGAATCCATCGAAACCGTGGCTTCCGGTGCCTTTTCCCCTCTGTCGCGGCGGCGGGTATTGTTGGGTCTTGGTGGGTCATCGGCGCTCATTGGTTTATCGGGCTGCGGCGGGTTGTCTTTGACAGGTGACACTGAACTGCCGCCTGAAAATGCGGTAGGACAGGCCGTTTTGCTGGCCCCGCTTACCGGCCCGCGTGCGTCATTAGGACAGATCATGCTGGCAGCCGCAAGCCTTGGCGGCAACGCGACCGGGCCAGGAGCCGAGGTCGAGGTGGTCGATGCTGGCGATAGCCCCGAAACAGCCGTTGCTGCCGCGCAAAAAGCGATGGACGGCGGGGCGAAGATGTTACTTGGTCCGCTTTTCTCAGGCCAGAGCCGCGCAGTCGCCGAAGCTGTCGGGCGCGGTACGCCCGTTGTTTCACTGTCGAACGACAGCTCTATCGCCGGAGATAACCTGTTTGTGTTCGGCATCACACCGCAGCAATCAGCGAAATCGATCCTCGGCTTCGCGGCAACCCGCGGCAAGCGCAACGTTGTTACTGTTGTTCCTCCGGGGCCATTTGGTGCCTTGTCCGCGCAGGCAGCGCAATCCGTCGTCGCGGCGACAGGGGGTACCGCTCCGCCAGCGATTGTTGCCGCATCCGCCGCTGGCCTGATCGACAAGATCCGGGCCGCGAACGGCGGTGCGCTGCCAGATGCGGTTTATCTGCCCGTTGTGGGTGGTCCCTTTGAAGAACAGGCCGCGGCGATCAAGAGCGCTGGCGTGCAGCTGCTTGGCTCGGAACAATGGGCCTCGATCACGCCTTACCGGATCGACGCATTGCGGGATGGTTGGTTTGCCGCACCCGACCCTGTTCGGTTCGAAGCCTTTGCTACGGCCTTTACCGCGTTCAGTGAAACCGAGGCGGGTGTGCTTGGCGGGTTGGCCTTTGATGCCGTCGAAATGGCGCGCATTCTTGGTCGCATCGGCCAGCAGAACCGCAAAGGGTTGCTGCGCGACGCCGGTTTCGACGGGGTCGTCGGCCCCTACCGTTTCCAAAAGGACGGACAATGCGCACGCGGGCTGGCTATCCTGAGCGTGACAACCGGTGCGAATAACCTGATCGGCTCTACCGGCGCATGACCCTTATCCGCGACCAAGAGGCTGGCGTGACCCTGATCGAGATGCTGGTCGCTCTTAGTCTTTTCGCTTTGGTGGGTATTGCCTCGTTTACCACGCTGGACACGATCTTGCGCGTCCGCGAACGCACCGATGGCCGGCTCGAGCATCTGGCACAATTGGATCGGGCGTTGCTGGTCTTCGGGCGCGATATCGTGCAGGCGGACCCCGGTACGGTGACGCTTCGGGATGGGGTCCTGTCCACTCTCGGGCATGATGGCCAGACCAGACGCCAGTATCTGCACGATGCAAATACGCTTAGCCGCGAGATAGGCCCCCAAAACGCGGATGATCTGTTGCGGCAATCCTTGATACTGGATGTCAGCGCGCTGACGTTTCGCGTGCTTGATAGGGATCGTAACTGGCATTCAACGTGGCCCCTCCCCGACAGCGAGAGCG
The DNA here is from genome assembly GCF_045586035.1 of Sulfitobacter sp. PM12. NCBI lineage: Bacteria > Pseudomonadati > Pseudomonadota > Alphaproteobacteria > Rhodobacterales > Roseobacteraceae > Sulfitobacter > Sulfitobacter sp. PM12. The sequence goes on along the minus strand of NZ_CP151534.1, from coordinate 130,073 downwards.
AAGCGCTGGCCGTGGATATGCGCGTGGAGATTGATGGAATTGGCAGTCTGAGGCGGCTTTCGTCTTTGACCCGCCCTGCGCCCCGATGAGCCGCGCCGGTATACGATATCCGGACGCCGGCGTCGTGTTGATCAACGTGTTGGTGGCGCTCGCGTTGGGGTCTGCGATCGTTGTCTTGATGTTCACCTCGCAAGAATCCCTGATGGAACGCACCCAGCGAGCAGCCGCAGCGACTCAGGCCGAGGCGCTGGCCTTGGGCGCGGAGACCTCGATTATCGTGGCGCTACGTCGGGATATGGACGTCGCACCCGAGACGGACCATATGGCCGAACCATGGGCGTTGGCAGCACAAGAAGAAGTGCAACTAGAGACGGGTAGCTTTGCGATCAGCGTGTCAGATGCCCAAGCGCGGTTTGATTTGAACGGGCTTGCAGCGGGGCGTCTCTCGCAACAGCAAATCCTTGCGCGGCTGGTCAAATCTCTGGACCTGCCCGACAGCGTGGCCTTGGACATCAACGACCGAATTTCCCGCCGCGGCCCCATACGCGCGTTGTCCGAGGTCGAGCTTTTGGACGCGCCGACGCGTGCGATACTGGCCCCCCACGTCAGCCTGCTACCGCAACCCGGCGATGTGAACATCAACACCGCAAGTGAAGCGGTCATCGCGGCAGTGCTGGGATCGCCAACCGCCGCAAGACAACTGGTCAAGCGGCGCGAACAAAACGGTTTCCTCACGCGCGGGGACGTGACCGACGCCGGCATTGTCGCGCTGAACGGCATTGGTTTCACGTCAGACGTCTATGATGTGGAAAGCCGCGCAGAAGTGGATGGCACGACGGTTATCCTGACGTCCCGGCTGCTGCGCGAAGACAAGCTGGGGCGAAAAGACACCTATGCGATCGAGCGCAGCTTTTCAAAGCATCTGGGATCGCAGGGGAGCTTGCCTGCCCCAAAGCCCTTCCGTCCCTAAGGGTAAAATGCGAAACGCGGCCACTCTATGGAGCGGCCGCGCCTCTTTCTTATTCTCACACCCCCGAAAAGGAACCAATCAACCTAGGGGTTGAAAGGTTCGCTCGTCGGGAACCGTGGCAATGTGACCCCCGCGAGGGAGATCGGCTGGGCATTGCGATCCTGGTTGAAGGCGCGCACAAAATCGGCCCCCAATTTGGAAATGCCGTTTAGTCCGCCGCTGCTACCACAAGCGACTAGAACGCCGGCCACAACCACAAGAACTGAGATACTCTTCAACATCGGAATTCTCCTATTCTATGGGTTTAGTTGTTCGGCGAGCCAGCAATCGGTGTGTTCAAGTAGGGGAACACGGTTTGCAACTCGGTGGCGCGCAAAGGTGCCCCATCGGTCAACGGCACTAGGCCCGCAGGCGCGGTATCGTTGGGATCGCCTTTGCCACAAAGACCCAGATTTACATTGTCTTCGGCACTTGGGTCTCCGCTAAGCTCTTGCCCGAGAGGCACGTCATGGCACAACCGGCCCATCATCACGCGCAGCGCAAGATCGACAGTGTCATCCGCCGGACGGCGACCATTGGGAAAGCCCGCGAGGTCTTCAGCCAAAAGGCCAAAGGTATGCTGCTCGGATGCGGGTGTCGCCGGGAACGCTGTATTCAAGCGCAGCATTTCAGACAGGTCTGTCTTCGCATCGAAACCAGCAGGCTGGTTTACGCCCTGAAAACCGCTGAGGAACGCGGTAACAAGGTCGTTCCGGGGGAAGTTCGACGGAGCGATATTGCCCGATGCACCCAACGCATCGCGGAACAGGATGTCCAGTAGCGCTGGCAGGGTCGGATTGGTCACATAGACAGCCAGTGCCTCGTCAATTGTAGGCTCTGCTGCGTTAAACAGATCCTTGTCGGAAAGGCCGATGACCACCTCGTTAACCAGCGGGTTGGACAAGCGCGACTGCTGTACCCAAGCGCCGCCATAAATCGAGGTCTTCTCGTAGGTGGGCGACGGGTCTTCCAATTCGCCTTGTGGCAGGCTGGCAGTCGTCCATGCCCCGATGACCGGCTCATCCCCTTGGGTCAGACAGGAGATTGGAATTTCCAAAGCCAGCGTTGTGACATTGGCTTTACCAATCAGGTCGTCATTGGCGCGGTCCTGCACGATCCCGTTCGCGTTGAAATTGGGATCGTTATACTGGGACCACATCGGGTTATCTGGTCCCTGCACTGGAACTAGGTTCACCAGATCAAAGATTTCGCCAAGGTTCACCGCGAAGGCCTCTGCGCGCTGGCCAGCAAAGACCCGGCCCGTTCCGCAGCCCGGAATTTTTACATCGTCATAGATATAGGCGTTCGCGTATTCGGCATAGTCAGGCAGGGTCTTGTTGCCAACGTTGTCGAGCGGCTTGGTAAAGGTCGTGCCGCCGCCATGCGAAAGAGACGTTCTTTTGCCGCTGCGACGGTCCCCCGTGATCATGGTCACGCTATAGCTTTCGGTTTCACCCAGAGCAGCAGTCGGGCTGCTGGCTGTGATCTGGCCTGCAGCGCGCAGCGGAATGCCCACTTTCTCGCCGCCGATGTCCAACTGGATACCAGTGCCGTCTTTCAGATTATTGTCGAATTGGAACTGAAAGGTGATCTCTTCTTCGGCATCGGCGTCATTGCTGACATGGATCTCGTAGATCGCATCAGGGTCCATGGTGAAATAGTTGGGTCCACCATAGGGGGCCTGCAAAGGTTGGTAATTTGCAATGAGGGTCACGTAGTCGCCGCGGTTTGCCTCGTAGCTTTTGAACATGTAGAAATCTGTCGCGTCGATCTTTGGCTGCTCGGTAATGCCCGGCGCCTCACGGTGCGATGATGCAGTTGCAATGCTTGCTGTCAGGCAAAGCGCTGTAGCGCAGCTTCCCTGCAACAAGGTACGAATGGTAAATGTCATTTTTCACTCCCAAGTTGGCTTATTTTATGTGCCGAGACCAATGGCCATCGGATCGCCCTGCGAGTGCTGAAAAATTTCTATTCACTACCCGCATTGAATGAGACACGTGCTGCCGCCGAGAAAGTTTCACAGTTTATGATAGAATGTTGCACTTAGACGGAACCTAGGCCCACTGGCGTTTTTGATGCTTGCCGTGTTTTATACGTGAATGCCTCTGTTCATCTTATCCTCGATCATTCTGATTCCGATTTTGGGTCAGCTTGTTCGTATTGATCTGCGCCAACACCGCCTGCCGGATCGCTATACGCTTCCGCTGATCTGCGTTGGACTGGCAACGAATGCCCTCGCGCAGCGTGCCCTCCCGACAGAGGCGATCTGGGGCGCTATCATTGGATATGTGGTATTCTGGCTGATCGGAGCGGTCTATTTCCGCAGCCGCGGGCAAGAAGGGTTGGGCTTGGGCGATGCAAAGCTGCTGTCGGCAGCGGGTGCATGGGTTGGGGTTTTCGCCTTGCCTTGGGTCGTGCTCCTGTCGGCTCTGGGTGCTCTTGGGTACGCAGTGCTCTCGGGCCACGGGCGCCAAGAGCGCCTCGCGTTTGGTCCATGGATTGCCGGGGCCCTTCTTCTTATTTGGTTGGGAAAAGGGCTTTTTTCAGAGATATAGAAATGCGTATTACCCCTGTGTACGGCATTTTACGCTGCCATCTCGCGGACTTTCCAATCGAAGGACGTCAACCATATGCCCGGTCAGCGTTGAGGGTCTGCACGTTTACGTCTGAATAAGCTCGACAACCATGCTCTCCTCGGTCGTTCCGCTGGCGTCGCCTCGTCCCCTTGCAGGCTTCGCTTTTGTCCAAACATCAGCATGGCAGGTGTCAGGATGAGGGTCAGAAGTGTCGCGACGACCAGCCCCCCTACAATCGCGCTCGACAGTTCGGTCCAGTATTGGGTCGATGGCGCGCCAAAGACGATTTCGCGCGTGAAGAAATTCAGGTTGGCCCCCAGCACCATCGGCATCAGGCCAAGCGCCGTGGTAATCGATGTCAGAAGAACAGGCCGCAAACGTTGTGCGCCTGTGCGCAAGGCGGCCTCGCGCGGGTGCATGCCAGTGGATCGTAGATCATTGTAGGTATCAATCAGAACAATGTTGTTGTTCACCACGATGCCCGCCAACGCGATAATCCCGATGCCCCCCATCACAACGCCAAAGGGGCGCCCCGTGACGATCAAGCCAAGCAGAACACCCGCGACCGAGAAGATGATCGCGCTCATCACGACGAAGGCTTGGTAGAAGCTGTTGAACTGAAGAACCAGGATCACCAGCATCAAGACAATCGCGGACACGAAGGCACCAACAAGGAACACCATCGCTTCGGTCTGGTCCTGCGCCTCGCCGGCGAAGCTATAGCTGACCCCGTCGGGCAAATCCGCGGCGTCCAGGGCTTGTTGCAACGCCGTCACCTGATCGTTGACCAACAAACCGGGTGCGACATTTGCCTCTATCGTCACGACGCGCTTTTCATCGACACGTGTGATCGTGCCCGTCCGTTCAACCGGCTCGAAGGTGACAAAGTTGGAGATCGGCACCAATCCGGCAGAGGTGGGAACGCGCAGGTTTCCAAGCTCTGACAATGACCGTTCCTCGGCCGGGAAACGGACGCGTATATCCAGCTCTCCGTCCGCGTCCTCGGGCCGGTAATCCGCGACGGCGATCCCTTGGGTCAGCAGCTGAACGGCCTGCCCCAAAAGACTGACATCAGCGCCATATCGCGCGGCTTCCGCCCGGTTCACGCGGATGGACACCTCTACCCCCGGCAGCGGCAGCGTGTCGGTCACATCTGTGAAGCCGCCGATCTGCTCCATGATGGACAAGACCTGCGCGACAGCATCACCCTGCACCGCCGGATTGCGTGCCGCGATCTGAAGGTTGATCGGCTTGCCAGCGGTGGGACCGCCGCTTTCGGTCTGGACCTGAACATCAATGCCCGCAATGTCCGCGACATCACGCCGGATATCGGTGCCGATGGCTTCTGCCGCGCGCCGCCTGTCCCATTCGGTGAGCTCAAGCTGTATCGTACCGATGGTTTCTTCGCTGCCCTGCCCTGCGCTCATCGTAGATCGGGCATAGACAGTGGCCACTTCATCGTAGCCCATCAATCGCTGCTCGACTCTGCGCACCAACGCGTCACGCTCGTAGATAGAGAAGTTGTCACGAGCGAGCACCTGCACCTGCATGAACTCAGGCTCTACCGAGGGGAAAAACGACAGGCCGGTGCCGAACTGCCCGTATAGACCAAAGCTGCCAAGCAGCATGGCAAGCGCCAGCAACGCCGTCGCACCGGGTCTGAGGATTGCCCACTCCAACAGACGCACATAGGCCCCCGTCAGTCCGCCAATGCGCCGTGGGTCACCTTTTTCAGCTTCGCTTAGCGCACGTTTGGCCGCGGCATTTTGCGGCTGGCGTTTCCCGATGAGGCCACCCAGTACAGGGATGAAGATGAGCGCCATGAAAAGGGACGCGAAAAGGGTCAGGATCACGGTAATGGGCAGGAACTTCATGAACTCGCCGACCATGCCGGTCCAGAACAGCAGCGGAAAAAACACGCTTAAGGTCGTGGCGGTTGAGGCGATGATCGGCCAGGCCATGCGCTTTGCGGCATAGGCATAGGCTGTTTGCGCATCATCCCCCTCTTGCAGACGACGGTCCGCCAGCTCGACCGTTACGATGGCCCCGTCAACCAGCATCCCGACAACCAAAATCAGCGAAAAGAGAACCACGATATTCATCGTGAACCCCATCGCCCAAAGGGCCGTTACCCCCACCAGAAACGCCCCCGGAATGGCAAGACCGACAAGGATAGCCGACCGAAGGCCAAGGGCAGCCACGATGACGATCATCACAAGCAAAACCGCTGCAATGACGTTTGCCTCCAGGTCGCTCAGCAAAGTCTCTACCTGCTCGGATTGATCTTGCAGGTAGGTTACCTCGATGCTTTCGGGCCAATCATTGCGCAGCTCTTCCAGCGCCGCACGCGTGGCCGCGACTGTTTCGATGATATTCGCTCCGGACCGCTTTTTCACCTCAAGCGCAAGTGCCGGTTGCCCGTCGATGCGCGCATAGCCCGTCGGATCTTGGAAGGTGCGGCGGACGGTCGCGACATCTTCGAAAGTCACCACCGTATTGCCGCGCACCTTTACCGGAATTTCCATGACGTCTTGCAGGTCCTCGATCAGGCCCGGCACCTTGAGCACGATGCGCCCGCCCCCCGTCTCGATGGCCCCCGCGGCAATCAAACGGTTGTTCCGCTGAAGCTGGCCGATCAGCTCATCAAAGCTCAGGTTGTAGGTTTGGAAAACGGTCGGGTCGATCAGTACCTCAAGGAATTCGTCCCGCGCGCCGCCAATCTCGACCTCCAGAACGCCGGAAAGCCCTTCGATGGCTTCTTGCGCGTCATCGGCAATGGCGTTCAGCGTTCGCTCTGGCACCGGCCCCGAAATGAGCGCGGTGATAATCGGGAAGAGCGCGGTGTTGATCTCTGTCACCGTGAGGTCATAGGCGTCTTCGGGCAAATCGCCCTCGACCCTGTCTGCGGCTTCCCGAACCTTGCGCAGCGCTTCGTCGATGTCTCCGCCGGGGGTGAATTCAAGCTGGACGTTTGCATAGCCTTCGGATGCGTTGCTTTGGATCTTCTCAAGCCCGGCAATCGCGGCGAATTCGGATTCCATCGGCTCGATCAGCAGGCGTTCGGCATCCGACGGGCTGATCCCTTCAAGGCCCGTGGAGACGTAAACAAGCGGTAAAGGCACCTCGGGGTTGGCTTCTTTGGGGATGGCGACATAGGCGACCGCGCCTACGCTCAAGAGCATCAGAAGCACCATCAGAACGACCCGGCCGCGCGAGAATGCGGCGTCAATAATCGTATTCATTCGCGCTGCCCTTCGTCGCTTGCCGCGTCACTATCGGGAATGGGAAGCGCGGGCTGCCCATCTTGAGGGGTGCTGTTTTCCTCACCGTCATCCGCCTTGGTCTGCAACGACGGTGCCACCTCTTCGCCTTCGTTCACGAACCCCTGACCGACAGTGATGATCCGCGCTGCGTCCGACAGGCCGCTTACATACAGGCCATCGATCTCTGCCCGCACGATGCGAATGGGGGTGAACACAACCATATCATTCTCATCAACGGTTTTGACGCCCAAGCGCCCCTCAGGGCTCAGCGATATCGTCGAGGGCTGCACGAAATGCGCGCTTGTCGAACCGGTCGGGATCCGAATTTCGGCGGAAATACCGGCGGGAATGGCACCGTCTTCGTTCGGCACGGTGATCTTGGTGAGGAACGTGCGGGTTTCGGCATTTGCAGCCGTGCTGACAAAGCTCACCGTGCCTTCACGCTCTTCTCCGGTGATGAAATTCACCGTCGCCGTCTGGCCGCTTTTGATCTGACCAAGCGCCTGTTGTGGCACCTGCAACGCAACTGTCAGCGGCCGATTGTCAACGATGCGCCCGACTTCGGCACCCGCCTGAATAAACTCACCCGCATCAAGTGACAGCTCTTCGACACGTCCGGTAAACGGGGCCGTGATAACAAGTGCCTCTATCGCCTCTTGCGCTGCGGTCACGGATGCCTCGGCGGCGGCAAGCGTGGCGCGTGCTTGGCTGACCCGATCGGCAGTCGCCACCCCTCTGTTCAATAGCTCAGTCGCGTTTTTGAACTCTCGGTCCGCACGGGCGAATTCTTCGCGGGCCCGCGCAAGATCCGCCTGCGCTCCCGTCGCAGAAAGCCGAGCAATCACCGCGCCGCCCTCGACCTCTTCCCCCTCCATCACCAAGACATCCACGACGTCGCCTGACGCCTCGGCGCGGATCGACGTATCGCGGTCAGGTTGCGCCTGCCCTTCCGCCTGAAAGGATATCGTGACCTGTTGAGGCGTCGACTTTTCAACCGCTACGGCAACCGGCTTGACGGGGGCAGTTTCAGCTTGCCCTGCGTCTTCGTCACCCAAGGGCAGGATATACCCGCTGCCCATCCAGCCGACGATGGCGACAACCAAAGCCGCGGCAATCCACGCCGACCGCGACGCGCCTTTATCGTCCTCGAAAGACAATTGCTCTTTGTTTTCGCTGTCGCTCATTTCCAGTTGGCCTTCACTCTCACACACAGGGTTCCTTTTCAGACATGCATACCATGTAGGCCGCCGTTCAAAGAGGTCGCATCATATGACGCTTTTTAACAACAGACCAGAAGTCTGTAAGCAGGAAATAGACGGTGCGCATGAAACGTCAATGTGACGTCGGGGCATCCAGTGATCCTCCCGCTGAAACGAAGCGCAATCGCGATGGATCAAATGCGCTTTGCTGAACACGTACGACCTCATTCAGCATTTAGATGCTCATGGGACTTGAACGATGAATGACACGGGCTTAGGTGTTTACCGACCAAAGATCTGTATGACTATGGAGACGTCGCATTGTCAAAGACCGTTACAAAAAGAGACAGCCGTGTGCGTATGGCGCCAGCGGTAAGGCGAGACCTTATCCTTGATGCGGCCCAAGCGCTGTTTATGGAGCGGGGCTGGGATGCCGTGACAATCGCGGATGTTCAGGAAGTGGCGGGCATTTCACGCGGCGGCTTTTACCACCACTTTGCTGCAAAAGAAGACCTCTTGACCGGCCTTATTGCGCGCATGACTGAACAAGCGATGCAGACCACTGAAGCCGCGATGAGCCAGAACAACGGCGATGCATTGGTCCAGTTGAACGGTTTGCTGGATGGCGCGGCGCAATGGACGGCCGACAACGTCAACGAACTGCGCGGTTTCGTGCGAATTTTCTCACGGCCCGGCAACGAGATCCCCTACCGCCGGATCTGTGACGCAGAGGCGGCGGTCGTGATGCCGGTCCTTAAAGCCATCATTGAATCCGGTATTGCCGAGGGAACATTCAACCCCGTTGACGCAGGGCTGACCGCCGAGCTGATGCTAAGCCTTTCGCAGGGCCGTCGGGAGGTTCTCATCGAGGTATTTGACCTGGCGAGCGCGAACGATCTGGACGCGGCAGTTGACGCACTTGACAGGCGTCTTCGATCTGAAGGTGAAATCTGCGACCGATTGCTCGGACTACCCGTAGGTAGCGTCGCCCTGTCAAACCGCACCGAATACCGCCGAATGCTGGCCGGCTTGGTCCAGTAGCGGCGGATGATATGCGCGAGTTTGCAACGCGACGCTCCGACTACATCCCAGGCAGCCATAGCGCCAGTTGCGGGAACAGGATCAACAAGAACACCAGCAGCACCGAGCATCCCATATAGGGGAAGGCAGATCCGTAGATCTCGCGCATGGTTGTGCCTTTGGGGGCGACGCCCTTCATCACGAAAAGCAGTAGCCCGAAGGGCGGTGTGGTAAAGCTGATCTCGAGCGCCAGCAGGATCACCAGACCGAACCACACCGGATCAAATCCCAGCGTTGTGGCGAGCGGGAAAAAGATCGGTACGGTCAGCAACATCATAGATATCTGCTCCATGAACATACCCAGCAGCAGCAGGACGCCGAACATCACCAGCAGCATCGCCACAGGGGCCAGATCAAACGACGTCGCCCACCGGATCAACCCGCTGGAAGCACCGGAAAACGCCAGCAACTGGCTGAAGGTGGCCGACCCAAAGACGATGAGATAGGCCATCAGGGTCACCCGCATCGCGCCGATCACCGATTTCTTCATCGCGTCCCATGTGAGGCAACGGAAGGCCACGGCCAAGATCAACACACCAAGCGCCCCGAATGCCGCGGCCTCGGACGGGGTGATCAGCCCGCCCACCATGCCAATCACGATCACGACCATGACAGACAACATGGGCACCACATCGCCGAAGAACAGGCGCATCTTTTGGCCAAAGCGCAGGTCTTCAACCTCGTAAGCGGGGGCGGCGTCGGGATCGATACGGGTCTGAATATAGATTGTCGCGATATAGAGGCTGGCAAGGATGAGCCCCGGGATGATGCCCGCGATCAACAATGCGCCCACATCGATCCGCGCTAACGTTGCCAACAACACGGCCAGCGCCGAGGGCGGGATGATAATCGCCAGACCACCCGTGCCAAGGATCGGACCGATGGACATATGCTTTTTATACCCGCGTTCCGTCATCTCGGGCACCATCAGGCTGCCCAGCAACGCGGTGGAGCCCATGGACGACCCAGACAGCGTTGAAAATGCCGTGCCGCCCAGAACCGTGACATAGGACAGCCGCCCCGGCAGCTTGCCCAGCAAACGGTCAATGGCATTGAACATGCGCTTGCCCAAACCGGTGTAGAAGAAGATTTCGCCCATCAGCAAGAATAACGGGATCGGCACCAGCGCATAGTTGGTCAGCCCGCCGAACCCATTGTTCAGCAGCAGCGTAACCCCTTTGGCTCCGCCCATAAAGAACCACGCCCCAACGATATTGGCTGCGAGAAAAGCCAGGGCGACCGGCATCCCGATGGCCATCAGCACCAGAATAGAGCCCAGCAAAAGGGCCAGCGATTCAAACCATTCCATTATTCATGTACCCCTGCTTCGCCGGAGTGCATCAGGTCATCGCCAAAAACAAATCGGGAAAATTCAATCGCCATCAGGCCAAAGCTGACCGGAAAGGCCAGCGTCAGTATCCATTTCGGAAAGTAATATGCACGCACATCCAGATCATTGCGCGCGATGTTGTTAAGGCACAGCTCTGCCCCTTTCCACGCCAGTATCAAGGACACGACAACACAAAGCACCGCGACCAGCCGGCTGACAAAGCGCCGTGCCGCTTCGGGCAGCGCCGCGGTCACCAGTTCGATATGCACATGCCCCTTCTCGCGTACCAGCCAAGGTGCGCCAAGCATGGTCATATACAGGATCGCGTATTCAGAAGAGGTAAAGAGCCACGCAAAAGGCTGCATCCCGCTGTTGCGCATCACCACTGACAGAATGACCGAAATCATCAGCCACACCAGCATGGCACCGGCAATCCCCGCCATCGCGTAAAGGAAACCTCTGTAAATTTGTCCGACACGCGCCATGGCTGCCCCTTTTGAACGAAAGCAGGCGCGCCCCATCAGAGCGCGCCTGATGTGGCTTACTGATTTTTCTCCGCGTCGTAGAACAGCTCGATCAGTTTGTCGTAGTTCCCGTCGCCTTGGGGACTTTCGGCCATCAGGCCCTTCATCCGGTTCCACGTATTCTCTGTCGCCGCTCCCAGATATTTTTGCGCCGCTTCGCCTTCCAGCGTCACAACGGTCATGCCTGCCTCTTCGAGCTTGGCAAAGTCTTCATCACGCACCGCGCCCAGCTTCTCGGCCGAGGCTTTCTCGTGCTCGATCGCCACGTCTTGCAGGATTTTGCGCGCCTCGTCCGAGAGGGAGTTCCACTTGTCGAGGTTCACAATCGTGCCAAGATCGGTCGAGAAGAAGCACGGTTCGATCCGGTAGTTCAGGAACTCGTTCCACTTCAGGTCAATCAGGCCGATCTGTGTCCAGCCTGTTGCATCGACCACGCCGCGTTCCAGCGCAGAATAAACCTCGGTTGTGGGCAGATCGATCACCTGCGCGCCCAGATAGTCGGTGAAGAAGGCGTTATAAACCGCGTTGCCGCGCAGCTTGAGCCCCGACACATCCAGGTTCCCCTCTGCGTCAAGGCTGGGCTCATTACGGGTCCACAGGTTGTAGCATACACCGGAATCGAACCAGCCAAGGTATTTGACGCCCATCTTCTCTTGGTGGATCTGGTCGATCAGGTCCAACCCGCCATTGGCGCGGGTTTCGACCGCGGTCAGGTTGGATGTGACCAGCGCGTCTTTTTCAGGCAAAGCCCCTGCGTAAAAGCTGCCCGGCGTATAGACCATATCGACCACACCCGACCGGACGGCGTCGGGCTGCTGGAACATGCCAATGGCTTCGGGGCCACCGCGCACTTCAATCTGCACAACGCCTTCACCGGCGGTGTTCACCTTGTCGACGAATTCAAGGAACGACTTGGTATAGATCAGGGATTCAGGAAAAGCGTGCACTGCGGTCAGCGTCTCTTGTGCAAAAGCCGCCGTGGTCAGCGCCGTCGAGGCGAGGATACCGCCAAGGATTGTCTGTTTCATCGTATATACTCCCGGTTGGTGGGGCTGTTGGACCCCGTTATGTTGCCGTCCTGTCCCTCTTGCGGGGATCAGCACGTCTTAGGATGCGGGCACTGCCCACGGGTGCGCGGCAAACCGTGCCGTGCGAAAATCTTTGATGCGGTCGTTATGCTGGGCGGTCAGGTCGATATCATCCCAACCGTTCACCAGTTTCTCCTGCCAGACGGGATCCAGTTCGAAGGTCAGGGTATGCCCCGCGATCACCGCTGCACATTTTTCCAAATCCACTGTCGCGCTGACAGCATCGGTGCCGATCGCGTCCAGCAGGGCGTCAATCTCTGCTTCGCTCACACGGGCGGGCAGCAGTCCATTGTTGACGGCATTGCTTTGAAAGATGTCGCCAAAGCTCGGGGCAAAGACGGCCCTGATCCCGAAATCAACCAGCGCATAGACCGCCGCCTCGCGGCTTGAGCCGCTGCCGAAGTTGCGCCGCGTGATCAACACATCTGCCCCCGCATGGCGATCAAGCACATGATCCGCCGCATCCTGACGCAAGTCATGCAACAGGAATTTGCCATAGCCGTCAGCCCGCGGTGCCGACATAAAGCGCGCCGGAATAAGCTGATCGGTGTCGACGTTTTCCTGCGGTAACGCGACGGCGGTGCCATTGATCTGTGTCCAGCCGGTCATGTGCGTCCCTCCAGCAGCGGGCGCACATCGGCGAGATGTCCGGTCACTGCGGCGGCGGCGACCATCGCGGGGCTCATCAGATGGGTCCGCGCCCCGCGTCCCTGACGGCCCTTGAAGTTACGATTGGTCGAAGACGCGCAGCGTTTGCCCGCCTCGACCCGATCGCCATTCATGCCGACACACATCGAGCAGCCCGATGCGGCCCATTCAAGCCCCGCTTGGGCAAACACGTCGGCCAGCCCTTCGGCTTCGGCCTGTTTCTTGACCTGCGCCGATCCGGGCGACACCAACCCCGGCACGACGGCCTTGCGCCCCGCCAATACTTTGGCGGCAAGGCGCAGGTCTTCGATCCGGCCATTGGTGCACGATCCGATAAACACCTGATCCACTGTAATCTGGTCCAGCGCCATTCCCGGTTCCAGCGCCATATACTCCAGCGCCGCGCGCGCCTGCGCCTGTTTGCTGCCCGACAGCCGTGCCGGATCAGGTACATGTCCGGTGATGGGCAGCGCCTCTTCGGGGGAGGTGCCCCAGGTCACGGTTGGCGCGATATCGCTGGCGTTGACTTCAACCTCGCGGTCGAAACGGGCATCTTTGTCGGTCGCAAGATGGGACCAGTCCCGCAGGGCCGTGTCCCAATCCGCGCCTTTCGGGGCAAAGTTGCGCCCTTTGATATAATCGAATGTCACCTGATCCGGCGCCACCAGCCCCAACCGCGCACCCCCTTCGATGCTAAGATTGCACAGCGTCAGGCGCCCCTCCATGCTTAACGCGCGGACAGCGGGGCCGGCATATTCAATCGCGTGGCCGCGTGCGCCATCGGCCCCCAGCTCTGCGATCCAGTGCAGCGCCAGATCTTTGGCTGTGACACCGGCCCCCAGTTCGCCGTCCACGGTGATCCGCATCGTTTTGGGGCGTTGTTGCCAGATTGTCTGCGTCGCCAGAATATGCGCCACCTCTGTCGCACCGACGCCAAAGGCCAGCGCACCAAAGGCCCCATGAGTAGAGGTATGGCTATCGCCGCAATTGATCAGCAGCCCCGGCAAGGTCAGCCCCTGTTCGGGACCGATCACATGCACAATGCCCTGCCCCGGATCGCGCAGATCGAAGAGCCGGATGCCCTGCGCCTTGGCGTTGCGCCCCAATGTGTCGATCATCCGCCGGATATCCGCCGCCATCTCGCCGGCGCGGGTGGGGGCATAGTGGTCGACGACACCGAAGGTCAGATCAGGGGCGGCGACCTTCATGCCGCGGCTCTCCAGTTTCACAAATGCGTGGTGCGATCCTTCGTGCACCAGATGTCGATCAACCCATAGCAGTGACGTGCCGTCATCGCGCCGCATCACCTCATGTGCGGCCCAAAGCTTGCCAAAGAGGGTCTGCGGCGCGGTCATTCTGCGGCCCCCTTCCGGCCTGGTTTCACCACCGGCTCCCAATGGCGCGCCTCGCCTGCGCCGACACGGCTCAACGCCATTTCAAGGCGGAACATATCGGGGCGGTAGAGCGCAGAGAGGTATTCAACCCCGCGTCCATCCTCGTCCTTGACCACACGGTCCAGCGACAGCAGCGGCGCGCCGACACTGACCCCGAGCGCATCCGCCACATCGGGCGACGCGAGGGTCGCGCTTACCGTTTGATGGGCTGAAGCAACCTTGACGCCAGACCGCTCCAGCAAGCGGAAAAGCGGCGTCGTCGCCAGCTCTGCCTCTGTATAGTTATGTGCGATATCTTCAGGCACCCAAGTGGTCAGGTGGGAAAACGGCTCCCCTTCCACCAACCTCAGACGCACCGCAACTTGCACACGCGCTTGCGCATCCAGCCCCATCGCGGTGGCCACACTGCCCGGCGCGGCGCCATAGCTAAAAGACAAAAGCCGCGCGGTGGTGTTCTGCCCCATCTCGACCAACTGCGGCATCAATGTATTGAAATCCGCGGCAAGTGCCGGCTGCACCTTGGGCGCGCAAACAGTCGTCCCTGACCCAGCACGGCGCGAGATCAGCCCGTCCCCTTCCAGCGCGTCCAGCGCACGGCGCACGGTCACCCGCGACACATCCAGCGTTACCGCCAGCTTTTGCTCGCCGGGCAAAACCGCACCGGCAGCGTAGACGCCGCGCATGATCTCTTCGTGCAGATGCAGGTAAACGCGCCGCGCCTTACCCCCTTCGGGAAGCCCCCTGCCCTTCGAAGATGTGCTTTGAAGTGTCATTTGAATCCTTCCAATCCCTTCCAACCCTACAAAGAGTTTTCTCAAAAGCAAGAAATCTATCTGACAAAAATCAAATTATTTGATCTATGCACATTTAATTATCTGTATTACAAAAAATACAGATCTGACGCAGGAGGCTTTATGCCGATCATCGAGATTCATGTGCTGCAAGGGTATGACGCAGCCCAGAAAACAAGGCTGTGCAAGGCGCTGACCAATGCCGCGCGCACGGTGATTCCCGCGACACCGGATGCGGTGACAGTGATGATCAAGGAAATGCCCGCCACCGATTACATGCGGGGCGGCCAGCTCCGGTCGCCCGCTCCCGCCCTGCCGGATGCCCCGTCAATGGTGGCGCGGTACCTGCGCGCGATGGAGCAGCGCGACATCGTTCCCGCCCGCACGCTTTTAGGCGACGGGTTCACCATGCACTTCCCCGGTGCCGCGCCTATGACAGAGCTTGATGATCTGCTGGAGTGGGCCGCGCCGCGCTATCGCTTCGTCAAGAAAACCATCGCCTCGATCGACCTTGCACCCGGCGACGGACCGGCCACGGTCGTCTATTGCCACGGCACGCTGTCAGGCGAATGGCCCGACGGGACCGCATTTTCCGATATTCGCTTTATCGACCGCTTCGAAGTCACCGACGGCTTCATCACCCGCCAAGACGTCTGGAATGACATCGCAGAAATAAAGGCCCAACCATGACCCAAGACATCGACCCGATTACATTGGCCGTTCTGGCCGGACGGATGGAACAGATTGCCGACGAAATGGACGCAACCCTGTTCCGCGCCGCCTTTAACCCGATCATCGCCGAAGCACATGATGCCTCGCACGGGCTGTATCATGCGGTGTCGGGCGACACGCTGGTGCAGGGCAAGTCCGGGCTGCCGATCTTTGTCGGGGTGATGTCATTTGCCGTGAAGGCGGTGATCGACAAAGCGGCCGAGAATGGCGATCTGGAAGACGGCGACATCTATATCTTCAACGATGCCCATCTGGGCGGCACGCACCTGTCCGACATGCGGTTGGTGCGCCCCTATTTTCACGACGGCAAACTGTTTTGCTATCTCGCCTCGGTCGGGCATTGGCATGATGTGGGCGGCGCGGTGCCGGGCAACTACAACCCCGCCGCCACCGACGCCTTCCAAGAAGCCTTCGTGCTGCCCCCTGTGCGTCTTGCCAAAGCGGGCAAGGTCCAGACCGATATTATCGACATCCTGATGCGCAACACCCGCCTGCCGCAATCGGCCCAAGGCGATCTGAACGGCCAGCTCGGCGCGCTTGATCTGGGCAAGAAACGTCTGGACGAGCTGCTGGCGGAATACGGTGCCGACACTGTGCGCGCGGCATTGGATGCGCTGCAGGACCGCGCCGAAACCCTGATGCGGACAGAGCTGACAGACCTGCCAGATGGACGCTGGGAGGCAGAGGATTTTCTGGATAACGACGGCATCACCGATACGCCGCTGCCGATCAAGGTCGCGCTCGAGATCAAGGGCGATCAGATGCTGCTGGATTTCACCGGCACGGCAGACCGCTGTGCAGGACCGGTCAATATCGCGCTCCCCACGGCGGTGGCCACGGCCTATGTCGCGATCAAACATATCTTTCCCAGCCTGCCCGCCAACGCCGGTGTGATGCGCCCGATCGAGGTGAAGATCCCCGAAGGGTCGCTGCTGTCCGCCCCCTTCCCGGCGCCGGTCGGCGGCTATACCGAAACGATCCTGCGGATGGTCGATGTGATCCTTTCCGCCGCGTCGCAGGCGGCACCGGACCGCGTGGTTGCCAACGCGTATGGCACGATCAACGCGCTGTCGATTTCGGGCAAACGCGCGAATGGTCAACCCTGGGTGATGTTCAGCTTTTACGGCGGCGGGCATGGGGGCTCTCCCGAAGGGGACGGTCTGAACCACGGCAATGCGCCGATCTCCACCGCGACCATCCCCCCGATGGAAATCCTCGAATCCGCCTATCCGGTGATGTTCAAACAATGGGCGCTGCGCCCTGACAGCGCCGGTGCGGGTCAGCATCGCGGCGGCATGGGGGCTACCTACGAGATCGAAGTGCTTGAGGAATCTGCTACCGCCTTTCTGTTCGGCGAACGCGGGCGCTTTGCGCCGAAAGGGGTCGCAGGCGGGGGCGACGCGGCGCTGAACCGGTTTGAGTACGAACAAGACGACGGCTGGCACGCCCCGCCGATGGCCTCGAAAATGGTGGGCATCAAGCTGCAACGCGGCCAGTCCGTACGGCTCGATACCCCCGGCGGTGGCGGCTATGGCGCGCCCGCAAACCGTGCTGCGGCCGATGTGGCCCGCGACGTGGCGGGTGGCCTGCTGACACCCGACTACGCGACACAGACTTATGGCCCAGACTGGAAAGAGGTGACCCAATGACCAGCGCAAACCGCATGATCGGCGTCGATGTCGGCGGCACCTTCACCGATATTTTCGTTCTGGACGAGGCAACAGGCAGCGCGCAGGTTGCCAAGGTTCCCACCTCGCGCCCCGACCAATCGGCGGGCTTTTTGTCGGGCATCGGGTCGCGGGTCGATGATCTGTCAACTGTCTCTGTCGTCGTACATGGCACCACTGCCGGCACCAACGCGCTGCTGGAACGCAAAGGGGCCAAGATCGGCGTGATCACCACAATGGGCCTACGCGACGTGCTGGAAATGCGCCGCCGTGACCGGCCGCGCACCTGGGGCCTGCGAGGGGATTTCACGCCCGTTGTCGATCGCGCCTTGCGCCTTGAAGTACCGGAACGCACGCTTGCCGATGGCACAATCCGTCAGGCGGTGGACCTCGAGGCGGTGCAAGCCGCCGCGCAAGAGCTGCTGGATCAGGGCTGTCTTGCCTGTGCGATCCTCTTTGCCAACAGTTATGCCAATGCCGAAAACGAAAGACTGGCGGTCGAAGCCGTGCGCGCCATGTGGCCGAATGCCCATGTCTCGGCATCAAGTGAAATCCTGCCCGAGATCCGCGAGTTCGAACGGTTCTCTACCACCGCGTTGAACGCCTATCTGCAACCCGAAGTCTCTGGCTACCTCGCGCGGCTTGAAACCGCGCTGAAACAGGACGGGTTTGCGGGCGAGTTCATGATCGTGCAGTCCAATGGCGGGGTGATGGACGCGGCGACCGCAGCGCGTCTGCCCGTGCGCACAGCGCTTTCGGGTCCGGCAGCGGGGGTCATCGCCGCGGGTTACATCGCCGAAGCCGCCGGTTTTCCCGATATCATCACCGGCGACATGGGCGGCACCTCTTTCGATGTGAGCCTGATCGCCAAAGGCCAGTCGATGCTGTCGCAGCAGACCTCGATCGACTTCGGCATGGTGGTCCGGTCCCCCATGATCGAGATTACGACAATCGGCGCGGGCGGTGGCTCTATCGCTTGGGTCGATAAGGGCGGCTTGCTGAACATCGGGCCGGAAAGCGCCGGGTCCACTCCCGGCCCTGTCGCCTATGGTCAGGGGAACACGCGCCCCACCGTGACCGACGCCAATGTCGTTCTGGGCCGTATTGATCCCGACAACCCCATCGGTGGCAAGCTGGACCGGCTGGACGTGGAGGCGGCAAAGGCCGCGATCCTTGAACACGTGGGCACCCCCCTTGGGCTTGACGCGCTGCAAGCCGCCGAGGCGATCTTGCGCGTGGCCAACAGCCGCATGGCCGGCGCGCTGCGACTTGTCTCTATCGAGCGCGGGTTTGATCCAAAACGCTTTGCGTTCATGCCCTTTGGTGGCGGTGGTGCGTTGCATTCCGGTGCCATGATGGCAGAGGTCGGTCTGGCGCGGTCCATCGTGCCGCGTTACCCGGGGGTAACATCTGCCATGGGCTGCGTCATCGCGGATATGCGGCAGGATTTCGTGCAAACCATCAACGCCACCCTGTCGGGCATCGACCTTGGGGCGCTGACCGGTTTCATGCAAACCCACGTTGATGACGGGCTTGCCACGCTTGAAGCCGCGCGCACCCATTTTGAACGGCGCGATACGGAGTTCACGCTTGATATGGCCTATCTCGGCCAGACGCATACGGTATCGGTGACGCTGCCGGTGACAGTGACCGATGGCACAGTGACACCCCCGACAGAGGACGATATCTCGGCGGCATTCGACAGCGCCTACCGCGCCACCTACGGGCGGCTGCTTGAGAATGGCACGCGACGGGTGATCAACCTGCGTTCTGCCATCACCGGACGGCGCCCGCGCTTTGATCTGTCCACTCTCGCCCCTGTCGGTGGCAGCGTTGAAGACGCGCTGAAAGGCACGCGTCAGGTCCACTTTGACGGTCAATGGCACGAGACGAAGCTCTATCACCGTCTTTCCTTGCCGGTCGGTGCCGAAGTCCCCGGCCCCGCAATCCTTGAACAACCTGACACAACCGTGTTGATCGAACCCGGACTGGTCGGCAAAGTCGACGCCTACGGCAACACTCTGATCGAAAGGGCCACCGCATGACCCCTGCCACGACCGCTTTGCTGACCATCGACCTGCAAAATGATTTCCTGCATCCCGAAGGCGCCTATGGCCGTGCGGGTCAGGGGGCCGAGAGCATCCTCGCCCTGCCCGACCGGATCGCACCTCTCAAGTCCGCGCTGACCAAGGCGGGCGGCACCTATATCTCGGCGCAGTTCACGCTGGTACCGGGACGCGATGACGAACCGCTGATCGCCGCGCATCTCAAGAAGCTTCGCCCCTTCCTGACTAAGGGCGATTTTACCCCGGGCGGCTTTGGCCACGCGCTGGTAGATACGCTCGCCCCGGCGGATTTCACGATCGAGAAGGTCGCCTACTCTGCCTTTTACCAGACACGGCTTGAATATGTGCTGCGCGCGATGAAGATCGACACGCTGATCATCGGCGGGATCGTCACCAACGGCGGTGTCGCCAGTACCGTGCGGGATGCGCATCTGCGCGACATCCATACGGTGCTGCTGTCGGACGGTTGCGCCGCGTTCAAACAGGACGTGCACGAGGCGACGCTGACCTCGCTGGGGTCGGTGACGCAGGTGATGACCTGCGCCGAAGCCACCGCCGCTGTCGGAGGTGCCCAATGACCCTGCGCCAACGCCTGACCGCCCCCGATATTCTGATCGCCCCCGGTGTCTATGACGGGCTGACCGCCGCCCTTGCCACCGACGCGGGGTTCGAGGCGCTGTA
Organism: Sulfitobacter sp. PM12; assembly: GCF_045586035.1. Classification (NCBI taxonomy): domain Bacteria; kingdom Pseudomonadati; phylum Pseudomonadota; class Alphaproteobacteria; order Rhodobacterales; family Roseobacteraceae; genus Sulfitobacter; species Sulfitobacter sp. PM12. The sequence continues at coordinate 110,025 of NZ_CP151534.1, read as the reverse complement.
TCTTTCCGGTGCAGCGGTTGCCTACACCCGTTTGGGCCGCCCCGACATCGGGCTCAGCACCGCGTCCGAGATGACCGATACGATGGCGTTGATTGCCGATCGCACCGACCTGCCGGTGATCATGGATGCCGACACCGGTTTCGGCAATGCGCTGAACGCGCGACGCACGATGCAAAGCTATGAACGTGCGGGCGCCTCTGCTTTGCAGGTGGAGGACCAGACCTACCCCAAAAAATGTGGTCATCTGTCTGATAAGTCGCTAATCCCGAAAGAGGAAATGGCCGGCAAGATCGCCGCCATGGCCGATGCGCGCCGCCACGATACGCTGATCATCGCCCGCACCGACGCCATCGCGGTCGAAGGCTTTGACGCGGCGATTGATCGCGCGGGCAGCTATATCGACGCCGGTGCCGATGTGCTATTCATCGAGGCCCCCCGCGACAGCGGAGAGCTTTCGCGCATCGCCGATACCTTCAAGGGGCGTGTCCCGCTGCTGGCCAATATGGTGGAAGGCGGCGCGACCCCGATCTCTTCGGCGACCACGCTAGAGGATATGGGTTTCGATATCGTGATTTTCCCCGGCGGCATCGTGCGCGCTTTGGCGAAATCGGCGCAGGACTATTACGCGAGCCTGAAAGCAACCGGCTCTAACAAAGCGTTTTCCGACCGGATGCATGATTTCGACGGGTTGAATGCAGCGATTGGCACCCCCGAGATGCTGGCCCTTGGAAAGCGGTTCGATGGCAAGTCCTGATGTCGCCGCCCCGCCGTCGGCTTTCGATCTAGAGGTCGAAACCCTGATCATCGGCGCGGGTGCCTGCGGCATGATCGCGGCGCTGGCGGCGCATGAGGCAGGTCAGGATGTGCTGCTGCTAGAGGCCGACCCGATCCCCACAGGCTCTACCGCGCTGAGCGCCGGGTTGATCCCCGCGGCAGGGACGCGCCTGCAAAAGGACGCGGGGATCAGTGACAGCCCCGACGGTTTTGCCACCGACATTCAGGCCAAGGCGCACCACGAAAACGATAACGCACTGGTCGCTGCGATGGCCCGCACCGCCCCTCAGGTCATCGACTGGCTTGTCGAAACACATGGGCTGCCGTTCTCCCTCGTGCGTGACTTTGATTACCCCGGTCACAGCCAACGGCGGATGCACGGGCTGCCCTCACGGTCGGGGCGCGAATTGATCGACGCCCTGCGCGCGCGGATCGAGGCGCTTGATATTCCGCTGATCTGTAACCGCCGCGCCACCCGGCTTTATGCGGCAGGCGCAACGCTCGCAGGGGCGCGGGTGTCGCTGCCTGACCAAAGCGGCGAGGATATCGGCTGCGACCGGCTGATCCTTGCGTGCAACGGGTTCGGCGGCAACCGCGCCATGGTCGCCCACCACATGCCGGATATCGCGGACGCGGTCTGGTTCGGCCATGACGGCAACCGAGGAGAGGCGATCAGCTGGGGCGAGGCGCTTGGCGCCCGCCGCCGTCATCTGGGTGCCTATCAGGGGCACGGCAATGTCGCCCACCCTCATGGCATCCTGATCACATGGGCCACAATCACCGAAGGCGGCGTTCAGGTGAATACGACCGGCAAGCGGTTCTGGAACGAAGCGCAGGGCTACTCCGAAGCGGCGCGGGCAGTGCTGGCGCAGCCTGACGGCGTGGCGTGGACCATATTCGACGCCCGCATCGCCGAGATTGCCCGCCAGTTCGAGGATTTCAAGAACGCCGAGGCCCAAGGGGCGGTGATCACAGGGGATACGGTCGAAACACTGGCTGAAAAGGCCGGATTGCCCGCAGATGTTTTGGCGAAAACGATCACTGATATTCCGGCGGGCGGGCGGGATGCCTTTGGCCGCACATGGGGTGCGGCGTCCCTTTCTGCCCCCTTCTGCGCGGTGAAGGTGACCGGCGCGCTGTTTCACACGCAAGGCGGGCTTGAGGTCGACCCGACGACGGCCAAGGTGCGCAGGGCAGAGGGTGGCACATTCGACAATCTATACGCCGCTGGCGGCGCCGCTTGCGGGGTATCGGGCAAGGGCGACAGCGGCTATCTGTCGGGCAACGGCTTGCTCGCGGCTGTCACGCTCGGGTTCATCGCGGGGCGCGGATAGGGTTTTGCCGCCATCCTGCGTCTCGCGTGGTCGTTGGCGCGTTATCCCTTACTCGGCGGTCCAACCGCCATCGACCATCAAGGCTGTGCCCGTCACCATGGCAGACGCATCGCTCGCGAGGTAGACGATCGGGCCCATGATATCCTCGATCTCGCCGACGCGGCCCAGTTTGATCTTTTCTTCAATCCAAGCCAGACGCGTGGGATCGGATAGGGTTTGCTCTCCTAAAGGCGTGCGGATGAAGGTGGGGCATAGCGTATTGATGCGCACCGCCTTTGGGCCCCATTCGATTGCCATCGCTTTCACCATCCCTTCCAAAGCGTGCTTCGATGCGCAGTAGACCCCCCGATCGATGCCCCCGACATGGCCCATCTGACTGCTTACATGGATGATCGAACCGGGACGGCCCGCTGCGATCATTTGGTCGGCGGCGGCTGTGGAAAGGAAATAGGCTGCCCGAAGGTTAACATTCATGACGGCGTCGAAATCCTCGGGCGTTGTGTCCAACGCAGGCCCGTGGCGGGCCATGCCGGCGGAATTGACCACGATGTCAAACGCCCCAAGGCCGGCAAACGCCGCGCGGGTCGCATCCACATCAGTGATGTCGAGCTCTTGCGTCTCGCAGCTCAGCCCCTGAGCCTCCATCGCCGCGTGCAACTCGCCCAACGGTCCGGCCCGGCGCGCGGCGCAGACGACATGCGCCCCCGCCCTGGCCAAGGCCGTCGCAGCCCCCAGACCGATGCCAGAGGTGGCACCGGTCACAAACGCGCGTTTCCCCGAAAGGTCAAACCCGGCAAAGGACGGAAGTTGCATCAAGATCTCCTAGGTTGACAGCAGTCTATTCGGCCGCTTCGCGGTAGCTTGCGGCTGCGCCATACGGCACGTTCTCACCGCCATAGCGCCGCACGCGGACATTGCATTGTTCGGCGTGCCCCACAAAGCCTTCCAACATGCATAGACGCGAACCATAGGCCCCGACCATTGCTGCAGCCTCATCCGTCATAATCTTCTGATAGGAATGGGTCTTGAGGAATTTACCAACCCAAAGCCCCCCTGTATAGCGCCCCGCCTTATGCGTGGGCAGCGTGTGGTTGGTCCCGATCACCTTATCGCCATTGGCGACATTCGTACGCGGGCCCAAAAACAGCGCGCCATAGCAGGTCATGTTTTCCAAGAACCAGTCATCACGATCCGTCATGACCTGCACATGCTCCGACGCGATATCATCGGCCACCTGCAACATCTCGTCGTAGGTATCACAGACGATCACCTCGCCGTATTCCTCCCAGCTTGTCTGGGCTGTGGCCGCAGTCGGGAGAATTTGGAGCAGACGGTCAATCTCGGCCAAAGTATCCTCGGCCAACTGACGCGAATTGGTCAGCAAAACGGCAGGAGAGTTATAGCCGTGTTCCGCCTGCCCCAAGAGATCGGTCGCGCAGAGCTCGGCATCCGCTGCTGTCTCATCCGCGATAACCATCGTCTCGGTCGGGCCGGCGAAGAGATCAATACCCACCCGTCCGTAAAGCTGACGCTTGGCCTCGGCCACGAAGGCATTGCCGGGGCCAACCAGCATGTGTACCGGATCGATCGTCTCTGTGCCAAGCGCCATAGCCCCGACCGCCTGAATCCCGCCCATGACATAGATCTCATCCGCCCCGCCCAAATGCATGGCGGCAATAACAGCTGGGTTTGGTTTCCCGTTGAAGGGCGGCGTGCAGGCCACAATGCGCGGTACTTCGGCAACCTTGGCCGTGGCGACGGACATATGCGCGCTGGCGACCATGGGGAATTTCCCACCCGGAATGTAGCAGCCGACGGATTGAACCGGGATATTCTTGTGCCCCAGAATAACCCCCGGAAGCGTCTCTACTTCGATGTCGGTCATGGAAGCGCGTTGCGCGCGGGCAAAATTCACGACCTGCTCTTGCGCAAACTGAATGTCCTGCAATTCCCGTGCGCTGAGCTGACCGATCAGGCCGTCAATCTCTTGCTGGCTTAGCCGGAAGGTTTCCGGGCTGTAGCTGTCGAACTTTTCGCTCAATTCGCGCACCGCTGTGTCGCCGCGCGTTTCGATGTCCTGCAAGGTCTGCTCGACGACCGCACGGGTCTTGGCGTCGTCATCGGCACGGGCAGCATCGGATTTGCCCTTCTTGAGGTAGGTAATTGTCATGGTTCGGTCCTTTGGTCAGGCGCTGGCAGTGATAGGTCATTTCTAGGCTGACCAATCCGAGTTGCAATATTTTCTGAATATGCTGCAATTATTTCATAGTCATGTCAGCGCGCGTCTCTCTTTTTGAAATCTTCCACAAGCGCTGTACCGCCCAATTGCATGAGCGTGTGTTCGGACCCCACGACAAAGAAGCTCCCGCCGGCGTCGCGGTGCGCGTCTAGGGGCTCTGTCGGGGCGCAATAGAGTCCCGTGGCCGCCCCTGTCGCGGAAAGGATGTCCCGCGTCATCTTTGCCACTTCAGGCGCAAAGAAATCGGACAGACCATGAGAAACGGCCAGATCAGCGCGCCCGATAAAGAGCGCATCTACGCCGTCTACATCCGCAATTTCACTGTGGTTGACCACGCCGTCGGGGTCTTCAATCTGGCAGATCATGGCGACTTCACTTCGCGCCACGGACAGATGCTCTTTCAGGCTGCGGCCAGCATAGTCTGCCGCCCGTGACGTGCCGGCAAAACCACGCCCGCCGGGGCCGTAAGTCACGGCGCGCGCCAGTTCTTTGGCCTGCGCTGCGGTTTCGACATGAGGCACCATGACACCGGCCGCGCCGCCGTCCAGCACATTGAGCACCCAATCCGCTGTTGCCACTGGCACGCGCACCACGATGGGGCACCCTTCGGCACGTCCGGCCATTGTCATGGCGTCAACGGTGCCCCGATCAAAGGGCGCGTGTTCGGCATCGACGACGAGGAAATCGAACCCTGCCCGGGCCATGATTTCGATCACGATCGGATGGGGCGTTTTGATAAAAGCCCCGAGCATGGGCTCTCGTGCGACCAGCCGTGCCTTGAATTCAGCATTCGTCATCATTTCCAATACCCTCCTTGGCCCTTAAGCCGTTTGCATTTCGACATTTTCCGCAGCGCCCAAGGCTTTGCGAGAGAAGACCACCAAGACCGCGAACACGACAGCGGCTGCCGCCGTCGCCGGCCAAGGCGGCATCAGCGCAAGCCCAATCGGCACGACCCAAAGCAGCCGCGACAGACCGCCCCAAGGCAGCCGCGCGCCGCCCAGAAGATGCGCAACGCCCAAGGCGAAAACGCCTCCGGACAGGATGGCACGCAGGATGTCTCCGGCTTCGCCACCGCCCAACATGCCGGGATAGGCGAGGAACAGCATTGGCAAGGCATATGCGGTCGCCCCAAGGCGCAACGTCTCGCCCGCGACCTTCATCCACGGGGCCTGCGCAATGGTCGCCGCAACGAAAACACCAAGGCAGACAGGCGGCGTGATAACCGACAGCGCCGCATAGTAGAGCACAAACATGTGCACCACGAGCGGATCAATACCCTGTTGGATCAGCGCCGGAGCGAAAACAGCCGCGACCATGACGTAGGCTGCCGAGGTCGGCAGGCCCATGCCCGCGATCAGGCAGACAATGGCCATGAGCCCGGCAATGAGCCAGATTTGCCCCTGCCCGATCGACAACACCGCTGCTGTTACCGCGACGCCAAACCCGGTCAGGTTGATCATGGCGACAAACACCTGTGCGCCGACCAGAAGGATCCCGACAATGACAACACCTTTTCCGCCCGCTTCCAGCGCACGAATGATGATGCCGATGACGGCACGGGGATCCTCACCACTCGAGATCCGCGCGACAAGGACGGCCACCAACATGGCAATCATGCCGTAACAGGCCGTCAGCTCGACGGAATTGCCGTTGAGGACGCCAAATCCAAGCCCCAGCAAGGCGGCAACAATAGGGGCGAGCCGCGCAAAGGTCATGGCGCCGCGCCAGTCCGGTAGGTCTTCGGAGGTCACCGGACGAAAGCCCTGACGGCGCGCGATGACGTGAACGGTTGAGTAGATGCCAAGGTAGAACAACAGTGCAGGCACAACGCCCGCAAGCGCGATAGACCAGTAGTTCACGCCCACAAGCTCGGCCATGACAAAGGCGGCAGTCCCCATGATCGGGGGGGCGAGCTGGCCGCCAGTCGATGCGATAGCCTCTACCGCGCCGGCATAGGCAGGGGGGTATTTCAGCCGTTTCATCAGGGGGATCGTGAAGTTCCCCGTCGTCGCGACATTGGCGACGGTCGAGCCGTTGATCGCCCCAAAGAAGCCCGATGCGAAGGTCGCGATTTTCGCCGCCCCACCGGGCCGGGAGCCACCCAAACGGGCCGAGAGGTCAAAGAATGTCTCGCCTGCGCCCGTGTGCAACAGGATCGCGCCGAACAGCACAAATGCTGCCAGCGTCGTCGAGGCCACATTGACCAGCATACCCCATAGGCCACGGTCGGACAGGAAGATGATCTCGGTGAGATAGCCGGCGTCAAAGCCACGGTGCCCGAATTGTCCGGGGATCAAATAGCCGAAGAATGCATAGGTAACAGCCGCGATGACGATAAGGGGGAACACCCAGTTGGAGCTGCGCCTTGCCAGTTCAAGCACGCAGGCCAATGTGCCGAACCCCATGACCATATCCCAACCGTTCGCCCAAGGCAGATCGTTCATAATGGTTTCGTAGTTGGCTATGATATAGGCACCTGACACCGTCACAACGCCGACGATTGCCGCATCGATTACGATACCAAGCGGGCGCAGGCGGCTGCCTTCGAAAAGCGGGTGCATCAGCACGGCCAAGGCGGTGATCATCATCACAAAGATCGCACGCTGCACGAGCGATTCAAACGGCCCGTTGAAAGAGGTGTAGAACACAAACACCCCCAGAAGCACTGCAAGAGCCGCGATGGCGGTCTGTCGAAAATGAGCGAAGATCGGAAGAGTATTCATCACGGCACCTTGGCGAAAATGGTAAATAGAGGGGCGACACGCGCCGCCCCTTTTGAGATCAGGTCTTTTACTTGAGGCGCGCAGGCACGGTCAGGCCGATTTCCTCGTAGTAGCGGATGGCACCAGGATGCAGCGGGCTGGTTGCGTATTGCAGGGTCAGCTCTGGCAGGTTCAAGCCCTTTACCGTCGGGAAAGCGGCGGATTGCTCTTCCATATTCTCCATCACGGCTTTGGTCAGGTCATAGGCCGTCTGGTCGTCCATATTAGGGCGCGCAGAGACACCGATCATGAATCCCCAGACCTTGTAAGGGCCTGTGTTCTCCATCTCACCGCCCGGCATGTCCACGATGGAAAGCTCCGGCAGCGCTTCGCGGATCTTGGCTTCTTGCGCGTCGTCGATGCCAAGCGCAGTCAGCGGCGTGAAGGCCGCGATATCGGTGGTAAGCGCATCGAAAGACGTTCCCACGGCGCTTTTGACGAAGCCTTCGGAACGGCCGTCTTTGATGGCGTTGGCCTGTTCGCTGTTGGTCCCGCGCACCCAATCGGGCGAGATTTCCAGCAGGTCGAACACAGCCAAGGCCGTGGCTTCGGTCGACGACCCACGCATGCCCGGTCCGAACTTCTTGCCGTCGATATCCGACAGTTTCTCGATACCGGAATCGCGGCGAACGACTGCGTTCTGCGGTGCCAGAGAATACGCCCACAGGAGTTTGGATTCGATCGGTTTGCCGTCAAAGCTCTTGATGCCATTGTAGGCGTGATACAGCGTCGACGTCGTGATCAGCCCGATATCCAACTGGTCGCGCGCCATGCGTTTGAGGTTATCGACCGTGGCACCCGTTTCCACGACCGACGCCTGATAGGCGTCCGGATAGGCAGAGTTGATGATTTTCGCGAGCGAGGCGAAATAGGCATAATGCGCGCTTTGCGAATTGGTCGCACCGAAAGCGAGCCGCGTTTCAGCTTGAGCAGGCAATGCCACCCCAAGCCCGGCAAGGGACAGTGCAGCGGCGACAGCGAAGTTGCGTAGTTTCATGGGTATCCTCCAAATATCATGAAACGATCCCGATAGGGACGTTCGAACGGAGGTTAGCCACAGTGCATAGCCGCTATGCAATTCCTGTCTGCGTTAATGAAATAATTTCACTACCCGCTTTGACGTTCTTGGAGTTCACCCGCCAAAACACGGATATCACCGGTCCCGACATAGCTCTCGGCGCTTAATATGATATCTACAGCTTGATCCAGCATGCGGCGCAGTGGCTGGCGCATTGTGGTCAGCCGATAGGATTCCCAGGCCGCCATCGGAATGTCGTCGAACCCGATCACAGCCAGATCACCGGGGACCGAGATGCCTTTGTTTCGTGCAGCATCGAGCATGGCAATCGCCATGATGTCATTGGCGCAGAACACGGCGTCCGGCATCGGACGCTGGACCAACATTTCTTGCGCTGCGGCATAGGCTTGGCGGTAGCTGAACCCGCCGTCGAACTGCACAGCGATCTCGCGTCCGGCCTCTTCCAACTGGTCGCGAAACCCTCGCATGCGTTCCAGATGCGTCGAGGTATCACGCCGCCCACCGATAAAGGCGATGCGCTGTCGGCCACCGTCGAGAAACCGCCGCGCAATCGTTCGCGCGCCCCCGTAATTGTCGCAGCACACCGCCATCATGGTACTGTCGGTCTGTACCCGATTCAGCAACACGGCGGGAATTCCGTTCTGACGACAGGCACGCGCCAGCCCGGAGGTGATTGTGGAGCTTGCCAGAATGACCCCCTGCGTGCGGAAGTCGATGACTTGACGGATCATCGTGTCCACATCTTCGGCCGCTGGCACCACATGCATAATCGCCTTGAGCCCGCGCCCTGGTAGCATTCGGGTCAATTCGTCCATCACAATGGGATAGAACGGGTTGCGCATTTCGCTCAGCACCATCGAGATCGTGTTGCTGGATTGTTTGGCCAACACCTGATCGACCTTGCTCACATAGCCAAGCGCCGTGGCAGCAGCAAAGATCGCTTTGCGCTTATCCTCGGCAATCGGGGCATTCCCCCGATACGCGCGCGACACGGCGGACACCGAAACGCCCGCGCGGGCGGCAACATCTTTGGCAGTGACCTTTTTCATATCGATTGCCTTACCCGATTGCTGCGCTTGCCCGAAATGGGGACTGACGGCTGACCTCGCGCATAGTTTGACGAAGCAATGACATGGGTGCAATTGTGAAACGTACCCGCCATTGTGTTCAAATACTTGGATGAAAGCTGCCGAAAAGTAGCACGCTCAGAAAGCCCCCATGCCAGACCGCACAGATTTTTCGACCATTGTTTTCGACGTAAACGAAACCCTTCTGGATATCGCGACGCTAGAGCCGTTCTTTGACCGCGTGTTCGGCAATGCCGCGGTCCTGCGCGAATGGTTTCCGGAGCTGATCTTGTATTCACAAACAGTGACCTTGTCCGGGCTCTATGCGCCCTTCGGCGATCTGGCCGGCGGTGTTCTGCGGATGGTTGGCGACAATAGAAACATCGCCATTCAGGACAGCGACGTATCCGAGCTGAAGTCACTGATTGGATCGATGCCCGCCCACGCCGATGTGACCCCGGCCTTGACCAAATTGCGCGACGCGGGGTTCACGCTTGTGACCCTGACGAACTCCGCCCCATCCCCCGCACCGACACCCCTTGAAAAAGCCGGCATCGCAGCGCTTTTTGACCACCACTTTAGCGTAGCCGAGGTTGGTCACTTCAAACCTCATCCGTCGACATATCAGATGGTTGCCGACCGTCTGGGCGTCGATGTCTCAAGCCTGTGCATGGTCGCATGTCATATCTGGGACACCATCGGCGCGCAGTCCGTTGGGTGCCGCGGTGCCTTTATCGCGCGGCCACATAACAGCATCCTGCACGTGCCCGGCGTACCGAGACCTGACTTTACCTCACATGATCTCGCCAAGCTTGCCGAGCAGATCATTCAGGCACAGAAGTTGACCGAGTAGTCAGCAAAAAGCCCTGTTCGCCGTCGCGGTGCCGCAGGCCGCGGCCGTGTCGTAACGTCACCATTGTCTGTGACGCGGTACATATTGTCGGGTGCATTTAATTCATATACGAACAAACTAGTTCACATGCGAATTGATTTATGGCCAATACATTCAAGGTTTTCCACAAGCTCCAGATCGCACATTCAGCGCTCTTTCGCGCTGCTGACCGTCGCACGCGCAACAAGATAGGGCTTACCACGTCACAGCTAGCGGTGCTGTTGATCCTGTCGCGAAAGGACGGGCAGCCCATCAGTGACCTCTCTTCGACACTTGCTATGGGTAAGTCCAGCTTGACCGGTCTTGTGGATCGCATGTGCGCAAAGGGTCTGGTGCGTCGGTCACCGTCGCCGGTGGATGGCCGTGTCATACACGTCTACCTTGAACAGTCGGGCCGCGCGGTGCTTGAACAAGGCGCGGGCGAAATAAGCCAGTTCAATGCGGCGCTGCTTGCGCCTTTTCCTGCTGAGGAACAGGTCATTATTGAACGGTTTCTGACGCATCTGGCAGACAATGCGGACGGCATTGTGAACGGCCCTACCCCGCCGAAGAAAGGGCCAGCCGATGACTGAAGACATTACCCAAACGACGATCCGCTTCGCCGCCACCGATGGATGGAAGCTGGAGGCGGACATCTATACCTCATCTTCGCCCAAAATCGCGGTATTGATCTCGGCCGGCACGGGGTTCCCGCGTCAGTTTTATACCGGCCTCGCGATGTATCTGGCCCGCCAAGGTGCCGTTGTCCTGACCTATGACTATCGGGGGATTGGGGGATCAAAGGGCAAGGATCTGGCCGGATCCCGGATCGACTACCCTGACTGGGGACGGCTTGACGCACCCGCCGCCCTAAATGCGCTGGAGGAGGCGGCACCGGGCCTGCCGCTGACCCATCTGTGTCACAGTGTCGGTGGGCATTTTGTCGGCCTCATGCCGAACCACTCAAAGATCATCCGACACGCGTTTGTTTCTGTCGGGACCGGTTTTTTCGGCGGCCACCACCTGCGCAATATCCCGTCGGAGCTTTATTTCTGGTGGGTGTTGGGCCCCTATTTGCTGCTGCGCTACGGCTATATCAAACCGGCGGGCGGCTGGCGGGGCGAAGCGCTGCCGCCGAAACTGTTCAAGACATGGCGCCGGTGGAGCCAGCGCCGCAGCTATTTTCAACCGGACCTCGCAACGAAACTGGCCCCGCATCACTATGACGAGGTCACAGCCCCTATCCGGTCTTGGATATTCCCCGATGACTCGATTGCAACGCCGTCAACCGCATCCGACCTTTTAAAGTGTTATCCAGCCGCCCCGCACGAGGTGATCATCCGCACACCATCGCAGGTCGGTGTAACGCGGATCGGGCACGAAGGCGCATTGCGAAAAGGCCGCGACGCTTTATGGGCCGAATTCAGCGATTGGCTCATGGGCGCGCCTTGAACCGCAACCGATTTCCACCGCCATTCAAATCAACAGGATCAAACATGACCGAAAACATCAAGCTACACACCGACCAACGCGTCACGACCATGACCATCGCGCGCCCCGAAAAGCGCAATGCCATCACGCAGGATATGTATGCCGCCATGGCCGACGCGCTGGAAGACTATGCCCGGTCCGACGCGGTACGCGCCTTCGTGATCACAGGTGCGGAAGACTACTTTACGTCCGGGAATGACTTGCAGGATTTTGCCAAGGGAACCCGCAGCGACGGTGTGCCGCCCGTTATCCGGTTTCTGACCGCAATCTCCACCTGCCCCAAACCCTTGATTGCCGCCGTAAACGGCCCGGCCATTGGTGTCGGGGTGACGATGCTGCTGCATTGCGACCTGATTATCGCCGCCGACACGGCCACATTCAGCACGCCCTTTGTCCAACTGGGACTGGTACCAGAGGCCGCCTCGTCGCTTTTGCTGCCCGCCACCGTCGGCATGGCCGTGGCGAACGACATGCTGCTGGCCAATCGCGTTCTTGCTGCGGCAGAGGCGCTGCGTTTTGGGTTGGTGTCGCGTGTCGCTCCCTCGTCCGATTTTGCCACCGAAGTCGCGTCGCTTGCAGCTGGTTTGGCCCAGGCGGCACCAAGCTCGGTTATCAAAACCAAGGCGCTGATCCGTCATGGCAAGGACCAGATGACCGCCCAGATGGAGCGTGAGTCAGTGCTGTTCGCCGAGCAGCTGAAATCATCGGAATTCGCAGAGGTCGTCACCGCCAAGATGCAAAAGCGTCAGCCGGTCTTCAAATAACGCGCCGCTTTGCCCTAAGGCACCCGGCGGGCAAACCTGACGGTTCAACCCGGTTTTCCGGGTCGGCCGCAGGTTCGCTTGCCGGGTTGCGTCGCGGCGCGTCAACTCGCCAGCAGATGCATCGGCCCGCTCACCTTTTCGGCATAGCGCACAGCCGCGATCTGCGCGATGACGGCAAGTCCGCTTGGTGGTCATGGCGTGAATGCAGCGTTTTTCTTACCCTTGCGCATCGGCGTAGAGCTTTGGGAGAAAGCCTGCCAGAATGGTCATCTCATCAAAACAGTGGTTTAACAAAGCAGTTGCCGACGCCTCTTTCACGGTCAGCAGACGTGCCAGATAGGTGTTCCCAAGCGTTCCGATGACAGAGGGCACCGCCTCGTTTCCCTCACGCGCGGCCACCATCCCAAGCCAAAAACGGCTTCGCATTTCGGCACCGCCTTCGACATTGCGAACAATGTGGCACATTTCGCCGCCATAGATGGGCTCTTCCAGCAGGCCAACGCGGGCGCATACGGCGACGTCGCCGTCAGCCAAGTTTACCTCCCCCAAAACCTCCTCAGGTTCAACAAACTGAATTCTCAGCTTATTCAAGTCTTCACCGATGTATTCATGCACCAGATGGCTCGCCCCGATGAACTGGCCATCAACCTTGTTTTCCCAATCCATCCAAAGATGCGCGTCCGGGAACCAACGTCGGTAGTGTTCGGTCGTTTCCATGTAATCGCCAAACCACCAACCAACCATTTCAGGTGAAACGCCCGGCATCGGGGTCCGTACAGAAACCTCATAAATACCGTTGGGTAGGCGTTTCACCCCGGTCTCAAATCCAGGTTCACCTTCCGCAAACCCAGCGGTGGGCTGACCGCTAAAGGGCGGGAGGCCGAATATCCCGACACCAAGCGCAAAGACAACTGCGCCCCCTACAATCCATCTCATCATGTACTGACATCCTATCGTGCTTGTGCGCCCAGCTATTCTACGTTCGTGGAATATGTCAATATTATTCTTCGAGCGTAGAATAGCGTGTTGTAAGAGATCACGCTGGAAAGCTAAGCTGACCCGGGCTAAGCGAGACGGAGTTCTCGCGGCTCAAACATGGAGATGTCATTCAAATGTCCAAGCAACGTACGAGGACCGAGGTCAAAACCGCCATCGACGTTTCTGAGACAGCCGAAAGAAAACGCGGCCGTCCGCAGGCCGCACAGGGTACAGATTTGAAGCTGGCTTTGCTTCGCTCTGCGATTGATCTGTTTGCGGAGCGCGGTTTCGACGGCGTTTCACTGAGCAACGTTGCTGAAAAAGCCGGGGCCGACAAAGGCCTTTCACGGTATTACTTTGGATCAAAAGAGGCGCTTTGGATCGCAGCGATGGAACATCTTGCCGACTGTTTTGCAAGCGACCTTAACAAAGCTCTTGTCGTCAATACCGCGACCCAAACGGAAGCACTGAAAGCGCTCATTCGCGCTTTCATCACCGCATCCGCCCGCTGGCCGCAAGTGAGCCGTGTTATCGTTCATGACGGGGCAAAACACAGTGATCGCAGTGATTTTTTGCAAAGGCACCTCGTTGTGCCTTTTTTCACGGCACTGAAAGATCTGATCGCAGGTGCAAAATCAGAAGGCACCCTTCCGAACGTCTCGGACCGGACTATCTTTTTCATGATCACCCATGGTGGGTCATTTCCAATGGCCCTGCCCATTCTCACCAACGCGATCGAGGGTGGGGATATTCGATCATCCGACGCATTGGAACATCATTCCGAAGCGATCATCGAACTGCTATTTTCCAAGGCATGAAGATGAAATGGGGCTGTCGCAGTTCCCACCCTATCGTTGGTGCGTGCGCAGGGGGCAACCGGCGTCGGCACGCGCTGCGTAGTAACGACCAAGCACGACCGAAACCTATGCAACCGGGCAGCGACTTAGGGCCGAATTTCTTCAAAACGATCGTGTCAGACCGATGCTGGCAGTGGCGTTGCGAAACCTGTTGATCGAGATGGTGGAGCGTTGCTCTTCAAACCCGAGCCTCAGAACCTGGGTAAATCCCTTGTAGCTCCAGTTCTGGTTGGACAGGTTCAGCATGACGCTTGATTTCTTATCGACGCGGGCAACGCCGAAAATGGGATGCACGCCGTCAAATTCGTTCCGGTCAAACGACAGATCCAGCCCGACCCGAAGGCCGCCGGCAAAGGAATAGTCGCCGCCGATGGTGACGCCCGCCGCATGGCCCGCGACGGGGCTGTAAGAACTGGCACGGTTTTCCGCGCGCATGCCTACGCGAAACACAAGCTGCGAGGATGCCGCGTAGGCGAATTGCGCAGCGCCTGCTGTTCGGTCCACGCCGACACCGCTGCCATCATAGGTGATGCGTTCGCGCTGAAGCACCGCCGTGGCGCGGGCGCGTACGCCGAGGTTGCGCGTATAGGACAGGCCAAGGCCATAGGTATGCGCATAGGCCGCGTCATCAATCCAGCGCTGCGATCCATAGAGCTCGGCCGAGACAAGACGCCCCTCATCGGCGAAATGCAGCAGGGATGCACTGGTCCGAAGGGTCACTTCATCGGGCGCACGCCCGTCGAAAAGCCGGGCATCCAGATCCAGTGCGAACCGGGCGCGTAAGGCGTCCGTAAGGCGCGGCACGGTCGCGACGCCCGTGCCAATCTCGAACGCCGTGGCGGATTGGGCGCGGGAATTCGGGTCCAGCCGCAGCACAAAACCGCTGAGGTTCACCGTCTCTGCAGAGGTGCGGCGGGCGGCATTGCTTTCGGGCACAATGGCAAAACGGAAATAGCCCTGCCATTTTTTCGGTTTGGCCAAACGGTCAAGCTCCGCCTGCACTTTTGCCTGGACAGAGGGCGACAAACCCGCACCCTTGGCCAGTTCAAGGTGATATCGCGCCCGTTCGATCTGGTCGCTTTTCACCAATGCGTTCGCCAGCTCAAGCCGGAACGTAGGATCGTCTGGCCGCAAGATCACAAGCCGCGCCAGCGGGGCAACGGCTTGGTGTGATTTTCCGGAACGGTTGTAGGCGACCCCTAGAATCCACATCCGGCGCAGGGTCTCTGTCTCGGTCTTGGGTGAATACCCCTCAAGCAATGGAATAACCTCTGCGGCTTTTCCCTTGAGGATGCTTTGTTCTGCATCATCAAGGGAAAAGGCCGCTAATGGCGAGGCCAGTAAGATTAAAAATAGATTGTATAAAATTCGCCGCATCAAAGACCTCGGCTGCCGCGGGGAAAGCGGGTTTTTGCGGCCGGTAATTGACCGCATCCAAGAGACCCGCTTATCCGTCGCTTCTATTTCTTGTTGGCGTAGAATGTACCACCGACGCCCGCGTCGAAAATCTGCGGCGAGGGATTGTTCACATCGTTGATACCGCCAGATACCGGTCCAAGCATCGATTCCGCACCCGGCCCCATGAAGTTGCCGCCGAACTGCAAGGTGGCGTCCCCTTCATTCTCGCCATTGCTAAGCCGACCGGACATGTGGAACAGCATCGCGCCGGTGTTCTGCTCGGGGATATTGACGCCCGCGACGACCTGCGCCGGAATGGTGGTGCGGCTGAGCGAGGCAGGCAAGCCTTGATCGACCGTCAGCGTCCCGTCCAGTTTGACGGAGTTCGAGGTGCCCGCCTCGGTCGCGACGATGTTGGAGGCCGTTCCGGTGAACGGATTGGTGGTCTGCCCGTCGGTCCAGTCCACATCGACTGCCAGATCGCCAATGATTTCCGCGCTATTCGCATCGATATCGGTGCCGAAAATCTGGGCCGATCCGCTGTTCACGCCGACCTTCATCTGACCTTCGTAGCTGGCTTTCAGCGACGTGGGCATATCCGAAGTGGGGGCCTTTTGACTGACAGCGTTAAAGGCTGTTTCAAAATCCTGCCCGCCGCCTGCGCCGCCGCCAGCAAGCCCGCCTCCGGAGCTGCTTCCATTGCAACCAGACAAGACCGTCGCAACCCCAAGGCTTGCAATAACAATACTAAGACGTGCGTGTTTCATGAAATTCCCCTTGCTTGATTTAAAAAATTCTTCTTCACTTTTTAGATACCTACTTCATGAAATCGTCTCCCCCCCGTTCAGGGGGTGTCCTCGGACAAGAGTATTTTGAGAAGATGAGCCGTATAGAATGATAAAATTTGCAATTATAAATTCCGCTGTGTGGTCCATAAGATGACACGTCCACATGTCGCCCCCGGAGCCGTTTTCGCGCTTTGCGTCGTGCTCTATCTGGCCGCCGCCGCTGCCCTGACATGGGTGGCGACGGCCCAGCCGTGGCTCGGGATCAGGCTTGGCGTGGTGGGGCAAAGCGTTGTCGTCACTGACATCGCGCAGGGCAGCGCCATGGATCGCGATATAATCGGCAAGCCGCTTCTTGGCCTTTCAGCGGATAACCAGCCCACAATCCCGGTGACACCCCTAGATCTGATAGAAGAGCCCGACGGGATCAGTGATCAAGAGACCCTGCGTCGCTTCTTTGACCGTCAGGATCGCTTGCATGACGCGTTGCGCAGCGGCGCAGTCACCCTGACCTTCGACCAAGCCGACGGCCCTGAAAGCGTATCGGTAAGGGTCCAGGAAAGCCGTCCGGTTTCGGATCTGCCGATGAAATTCTGGACGCAAATTTTTGTCGCGTTCGTGGGCATGTTTATCGGGACTTGGGTCGTCTGCCTACGGCCTCATGAACAGGCCGGATGGTGGTTTCTGCTTTCCGGGATCGGGTTGGCTTTGGCATCGTCGAGCGCCGCGATCTACAGCTCGCGCGAGCTTGCGCTTAGTCTGACGGCCTATTCGGTGGCCTGCCGGGTAAATCCCGGTGGATCGCTGCTGTTCGGGATTGGTATGGTGACATTGTTCCTCTCCTACCCGCGGCGCATTGTTCCGAAACCCGTGCTCTGGCTACCGACACTTCTGATCGGCACCTGTATCCTCTTGGTGCTTGGCCCCGGCTGGCCGGACAAGCTGAACAATGCCCCGGATATGATCGCGATCATCATGGTGGCCCTATTGCTGGTCATTGCCGCCCAAGTCGCCGCCAATCGCCGCGACCCGGCCGCGAGGGCGATGCTGGGCTGGCTTGGCGTGTCGGTTGCGGTCGGTGCGGGTGGCTTTGTGCTAACGTCAATCCTGCCGACGCTTATTGGGTTGGCCCCGGTGATCGAACAAAGCACTGCGTTTTTGTTTTTCCTGATCATCTACGCCGGTATTGCCTTGGCGGTGACGCGCTACCGGCTGTTCGATCTGGCGAATTGGTCCTACGGCATCTTGTTCTATGGCCTTGGGGTGGCTTTGCTTCTGGGGCTTGATGCCGCGCTCATCTACGGGCTTTCGCTGGGGCGTGCCCCTGCCTTTGGCATCGCACTCGCGGCGATCTGCATGGTTTACCTGCCCTTGCGCGACAAAGTCTGGGTGCTGCTCAAGCGCAACCGCGAGATCCCGGCGGAAGAGCTGTATCGCAGAGTGACCCAGATCGCCCATGCGAGAGACCCCGAAGACAAGCAGAGGCTGCTGCGTAAATTCTGGTCCGATATTTTCAATCCGCTGCGCATCAAGGATCAACCGGCGTCTACCACGATCACCGCACTGCAAGACGATGGCCGTATCCTGACGCTCGCGTCTATAGGCAATCTGCCTGCACTGTCGCTTGAGCTGGCCGGGCAGGGATCGCGCCTTTTCTCGTCGCGCGATCTGGCGCGGGCCGATGCGATCCTGTCGTTGCTTGATGCCAGCCTCTCCCAGCACGAGACCTATCTTCAGGCCGTCAGCGCAGAGCGGCTGCGCATCAATCGCGACATGCATGACAATATAGGGGTGCTGCTGCTCAGCGCCCTGCACACCGGCCCTCGGGAACGCAAAGATCTTCTTATCCGCCAGACCCTCGCCGATCTACGAGAGTTGATTTCAAACCCGGATCAGACTGATTGGGAACTCCGCGATCTGCTCGCCGATCTGCGTGCCGAAATCATCACCCATTTCGAGGCCGCCCATATCACCGTCACGTGGCAGGCCGACGAGATCACCAAAGGCCGTATATCCCATCGGTTGGCGCATGCGCTACGCGCCTTCCTGCGAGAGGGGACCAGCAATATCCTACGCCACTCTGGCGCGACAGAGGCGAAGGCCCAGATCGACCTGGAAAGCGATGGATTGCAGCTCACGCTAAGCGATAACGGCTCGGGCTTTGACAGCAGCGTCGTCTCGCTTGGCAATGGTTTCAGAAACCTGAGAAACCGCTTCACCCAGTTGCAAGGTGCCTTCAGCTACAGCACCGGTGCCAAGGGCACCACCTTGACCGCGTTTCTACCTCTTTTCAGCACTCAGAAAGAGGCCGCAGCAGAATGAAGCGTATCCTGATTGTCGAAGATATCGTCGAAACCCTGCGTTGGCTGGTCGAGATCGTACGATCAGCATATCCGGCGGCCACAATATGCACGGCCAACTCGGTACGGACGGCGCTGTCAAAACTGGATGGCCAGATAGATCTCGCCCTGATTGATCTGGGCCTGCCTGATGGGTCGGGTCTCGAAATCCTGCGCGGCCTGAACAAGGCCAGCCCCTCTGCAATCAAGGTCGTAACCACGGTAATGGGCGACGACGCGAGCATTGTTTCCTCACTCTCCGCCGGGGCGGACGGGTATCTGCTGAAAGAGACAGAGGCGGCAGTGCTCTCTCGCCAGCTCACACAGCTTTCTATGGGGTTACCGGCGATATCACCCTCTGTCGCCCGCCGCATCATGGAACACTTCCGCCTCACCGGGCCAGTCGCCAGCCTGGACGGGCGCCTGACGGAGAGGGAGACCGAAGTGCTCACGCTCATCTCCAAAGGTCTGCGCAACGCCGAGGTCGCCTCCGCATTGAACATCGCGGAAACGACGGTCGCTGGATATATCAAGATCGTCTATCGCAAGCTCGGCATCTCCTCACGGGCGGAAGCCGCCTGGCACGCGAACCGCTTGGGGCTTGGACTGAAACCGGAATAGCGCCTTTGTCGGGCAATTCGATTTCAACGACGGAGCGGCTGCCGTTGGCGTGTTGTAGGGTCTGTTCCGCGTAACATAGCAAGGCCTTTCGCTTCGACGCCCTACGCCACATCAACCCCGGCGGGAACAAACCTACGCCAATCAACCCCGCGGCCCGCTGCGTAGTCCAGACCGATTTGCGCCCAATCGATGTCACCCTCTGCTGCCACCGATGATGGGGCGCTGCCATAGGTGACCTGCCGCGTGCCTTCCTCGAACGCGTCGATGGATTGGGGCCAGATCTCATCGTCCCAATGCAGCGTCATCGTCCGCCGTTTGGGTTCGTATTCGGCGGTGAAAAGCGTGCCAAACCCCTCGGCATAGCGGTCTTGCTTGAGCGGCGCTTGGGTGAACTGACCTGCCAGCGCTGACGGCGTAACCCCTTCGGATAAGACACTCACAAGGTGTTTTGACCGTTCAAACGTGCGGGTAAAACTGCCTCTGTCAGGCGTGCTGCCGTCGGTCTGGTGGTTTGTGGCGACCAGCCGCGGCTGCACCTTTGCACCGCCACCGGCGTACATCTCGACGCTCGCACCCGCACCCGAGGCATCGGCGACCACCACATTATACGGCATATGCGACGGCACGCGTTGCAGCACGCGCAGCGCTTGGGGCACGGTTTTGCAGGTTTCCAGAACGTAGCGCAGGATTGTGGTGATACCGAACCCGCGCCCTGTTTCCTGCCGTCCGCCATAAGCCAGCGCGATGCTGAGCCCCGCATCGTTGATGCCATCGGACAGGCCCCAAAGGAATTCGACCATACCCATCACCCGCCGCCCGGTCCAGGCGCTGTGAAGCAGCAGACCTTCGTTCAAGTCAGGCGACAGATCGTAGTTGCGCACCAGCCGGATGTCGTCGTCCGACGTGGCCACGGCAAGAGAGCATCCGCCCAGATAGCTTGGCGGGCACCACGTGGATAGGAAGCGTGCTGCACGGTCCGACCCGCCCGCGAGCGCTGTGAGCTTGGCGTGAATAGGCACTAACTCGGGCATATGTTGCTTTAGGGCCGCCTCGCAGGCTGCGCGGTCAGGGCCGTTATCGCCGTCGCGTGCAGTGAACCATGCCTCGTAGGCGGGCCATGAACGGGCCCATCGGGCGGCCCATTTCGGGCCCGGCGTGGCTTCGCTGATGGCGTCAAAAGTAAGAGAGTGTGTCATATCATGCGCCTTTCCTGGGCAAATCGAGGAAGAACCGCAGCATTTCGCCGCTCGCATCTGGTCCTGTGGGGTCCGTGTACGACCCCGCGCTGTTGCCGCCCGACCACGCGTGACCGAGGCCCGAGACGGTCCATTGTTCCATCACGACATGGCCTTTCGGTGCCATCACGCTGCGGCGGGAAAAACGGCGCCCGCCCGCATCGCCATCGTCCAGAACCTCGGGTCCGTTTGGGGCCTGCTTGGCGATCGCATCCGCATTCGCGGCACTTACAGTGGTATCCGCATCGCCCTGAAAAATGATCGTCGGGATGAAATCCCCTGTGTCAGAGCCTGCTGCCCCCTGCCCCATGGCCGCAAAAGCCGATGGCACGTCATGGGCCGCACGGTAGGGCAAACCGGAATGGGCACCCACCGCGTCAAAGACATCCCGATAGGTTTGTCCCAGCACCACAGCCATCGCCGCGCCGGCCGACAGCCCCGCAACAAAGCTGCGCCCTTTGGGAATGGCATGGTCGCGCTGAAGTTGTTGCATCAGCCCCGCAAGGATCGCCGGTTCACCAGCGCCGCGCATCTGATCGGCGGGGTCAAACCATTTCCAGCAGTTCTGCATATTCGCCATGCGGGATTGCGCCGGATAGACCACGATCAACCCATGCGCCTCTGCCAGTTGGTTCATGCCCGTGCCGTTGGCAAAATCCACAGGGGATTGTTTGCACCCGTGCAGCATCATCACCAAACCTGTCGGCGCAGAGCCGTTGAGGTTGGGAACATAAAGCCGATAGTCACGGCTGCCTGCGCTGCAGGAAAAGCTGCCGCTGCCGAATGTAGCACCCTCGGGCAGGTCCGGCTCGATGCTGTCACCGCCGTTCAGGGTTGATTGCGCCAGCCCCGAAAGCGTCTCGCGCAGGCCGCGGCCGATCTTGGATTTTCCAAAGGGGCTTTTGCCAGCTTTCGCCATGCTCCCCAGCCCTCCGGCGCCAAGCGCGTTCTGGATGGCTTCGGTCGCCGCTTTGGGGTTACCAGCGCGCACAAGTTTTCCGGCACGGCGCAGGGCCGCGTTAAATTCATCTGTCATGTCGCATTCCTTTTAAGGATGATGCCGGAGCTAACTGATCCGGTCGCCGAGTGCTTTCTTGACTTCGGTGCTGGCTTGAAGCGCCCCCAGCACGTTGATGGAGCCGATGGTCGCAAGGGCCAGCTCTGGCGTCACATCCCGCGCGATGCGGGCCAGACCCACCACCTTGATGTGCAGCACTTCATTTGCTGCCTGCACCGCCTCGAGGTCCGCGACGGAGTAATCGCGCAGACCCATTTCCATTGTGTGACGGTCGATAGACCGTGTCACCGTCTCCGACTGGTGATCCAACTGCTTGCGGATCGCCGTGCGGATGAAATCGCTGCGGTTGGAATAAAACCCCTCCTGCACCAGCAGGTCGATCCGCCCTAGATCGACAAAGCCGAGGTTGATCGTGATCTTTTCGTTCTCGGGTTGCTTTTCCCGTAGCTGCCTGACGTTGCTCATCTCGATTCTCCATCCATGTGGATGGTATATGGCATCCAATAGCCATATTGCAACTGCCCCATAAGAGATTTCGCCTTTTCAGGCCAACATTCGTACGGCGGCGGTCAAATCGTCTTGAAATTGGGCAGTTGCGTCGGCTTTGGCCTGAGGATCGGGGAGGCGCAAAAGATACGAGGGGTGTAGCGTCAGCAGAACCGGCATGCCCGAGGGCGTTTGTTCGACCGTGCCACGGCGGGCGGTGATGGCATCGCGCCGTCCGGTCAGCCCTTCGGCGGCCGTCGCCCCCATGCCCAAAATCAGCTTGGGTTTGACCTGTGCGATCTCGGCATCCAGCCACCAGCGGCAATGTTGAATCTCTGACGCATTGGGCCGTTGATGCAGACGGCGTTTACCGCGCGGGGTGAATTTGAAGTGTTTCACTGCATTGGTCACAAACGCCTTGTCCCGCGCCAACCCCGCCCGCCCTGCGATCTGATCAAAGAGCTGCCCCGCAGGCCCGACAAAGGGCCGCCCGCTTAAATCCTCCTGATCGCCCGGCTGTTCGCCCACGATCATCAGATCGGCATCCATGGGGCCCTCGCCCGGTACGGCCTGTGTCGCATTGCAATGCAAGGGGCAGCGGGTGCAGGCGGCAATATCCTTGGCCAGCGCGTCTTTCGGGCCCTCCCATGCGGATTGATGCGCGGCGAGCTGCGCTTGTACCTGCGCCAATCGCTGCGGCGGAAAGGACGGTGCTGCCTCGGCCATCGCGTGGGCACGGGCGGGGGCGTCGGCGATCATTTGGGGGATATGCGCCGCCTCGGGCATGTTCTTCCAGTATTTCTTGGGCATCTCGGACTGCATGGCTTTGACCATCAGCCGCGCGGGGTTAAAGATGTTCTGGAAATAGGTGATCCACAGCTGTTCGCTCGCGTCTTCGGGCAGCGCGGGCTTTTCCCGCCCCTCGTGGAAAGTCAGTTTCCCCCCCTCGAAAATCGCGCAGACATCCGGCGTGAGAATGCGCCAATCCATATCGCTGAACCGACGCAGAAAGAAATCGGCAGTGGGTTCTACCGTGTGATACGTCGGCTCGAACCACGCGGCAAAGGACCGGCGGGGGGCATCGGGCGCGCCAATCTCGCGGAAACGGACGAAGGCTTTCATCTTGTGCTGGCAGCGATGCACGTTCTTTTCCATCTGGCGCAGACGCGACAGATCAGCATCACCGCGATCCGTCATCAACTGCGGCGCGTCTTTCAACCGCCAAAGAAATGCATAAAGCCGCGCAAACCGTTCGGGGTCACTGTGCCAGACGACACTGCTCGCCATGCTGATGAAGCTCCGCGGCACGGTCACTTGCCCGCCCGTCTGCACGGGGGCGGTGTCGCCAAAAAGATCGGGCACCGTGCTGGTATCGCCCCACAGGATCGCCTCGGGCGGGATGCCGGCGGCCAGAAACTGCCGCGCGGCATCACGCCACGCCTGCGCCGTGCCGATCTTGGGCATGACCGCGCGGTGCATCAGAACAGGGTCAACTGTTCGGGCGGCGGCGCAAACCGCGCGCGCAGGTCGATGCTGTCGGTCAACCCGCCGGGGGACCAGCCCCCCACAGTGACAAAGCTGCGGGCCTTTTTCATAGATGCGCCCATGCGGATCAGATCCTCGTAGCGCAGGGTACGGTGGCGGCGCGTGGACAGGATGCGATTGACCGTCTTGACCCCGAACCCCGGCACCCGCAGCAGCAACTCGCGGCTGGCGCGGTTCACATCCAGCGGGAACACCGCGCGGTGCACCAGCGCCCATGCGAGTTTCGGGTCGACCTCAAGATCAAGGTTCCCGTCCGCGGTGACGGATGTAATCTCGTCCAGTTGGAAGTCATAGAACCGCAGCAGCCAGTCCGCCTGATAGAGCCTGTGTTCGCGTTGCAACGGGGGCCGGATCAGCGGCAGCTTGGCCGAGCTGTCAGGGATCGGCGAGAAGGCTGAATAATACACGCGCTTGAGCTTGTAGCTGGAATAGAGCCGCGTCGACTGGCCCAGAATGGCCGCATCATTCGATCCGTCCGCCCCGATGATCATCTGCGTCGACTGCCCCGCAGGCGCAAAGCGTGGTGGGCGCTTGCCGGTGTGGGATTTGTCTTTCGACACCTCTTTACGCAGCCGGAAATCGGCCATCGCTTTGCGGATCTGATCGGGCTTCTTTTCGGGCGCATATTGCTGAACGGCGGCATCGGTGGGCAGCTCGACGTTGATCGACAGCCGGTCTGCCAGCAGCCCTGCTTCCGCGATCAACTCTGGCGCGGCGTCGGGGATGGTCTTCAAATGGATATAGCCGCGAAAATTCTCTTCGTGGCGCAGCTTGCGCGCGATCTGTACCATGTCCGACATGGTCGCATCCGGCGACTTGATCACGCCCGAGGACAGGAACAGCCCTTCGATATAATTGCGGCGGTAGAATTCGATGGTCAGCTTCACCACTTCATCGACACTGAACCGCGCCCGCGTCACATTGGACGAGGCACGGTTGATGCAATAGCTGCAATCATAGATGCAGAAATTCGTCATCAGGATTTTCAGAAGCGAAATACAGCGCCCGTCCGGCGCATAGGCATGACAGATGCCCGACCCCTCGTTCGACCCCACGCCCTTGCCATCGCGCGAGTCGCGTTTCGTCGACCCCGAAGAGGCGCAAGACGCGTCATATTTCGCCGCGTCGCTCAGGATTGCCAGTTTTTGCTCTACAGATTGCTTAGCCATATGTTCACTATATGTTCACATATGACCGATGTCACGGCGTCAAAGCAGCCCCGCCCTGCGCCGCAGTGTCGCGGCGCGCGGGTTTTTGCCTGCGGGTGCTTTAGGGAGGCCTTACTCGGTCTCTAGGCTTGGATAGACGCGGCGCAGCGTCTCGATCAGCTTCTGGCTGCTCACGGGCTTTTTCACAACACGGTCGTCCGGCCCGAGAAAGCTGATCTGGTCGGCGTCATATGCGGTGATGAACACAAAAGGGATACCCCGTTCGCGCAGAATATCCGCGACGGGTTTCGATGTCTTGTTGCGCCCAAGGTTCACGTCAAGAAAGGCGATATCAATATCCCCGTCACGCGCTTTTTCCTTGGCGTCTTCCAGATGGATACTGGGGCCGACCACGTTAAAGCCGATGTCTTCCAGCAGGTCGGACATCTCGAATGCGACCACGACCTCATCTTCGACGATGAAAATATTCTGAGGTTGGTTTGTCATTCTACTGCCTGCTCTTCCGTCTGTTGCGGCATCTTCAAATGCCATTCATATCCATCTGGCCCGAAAACCGTATCGATTTTCCCGCCTGTTTCCGCCTCGAGGGCACGCCCTGTGATGAAGCTACCAAAACCTGTCTCGCTGGGTTTCTCGGCGGCAGGGCCGCCTTTTTCCACCCAGTGGAGTTCAAGGGGAGAACCCTCGGCGGCACTTCCTTGTTCCCAAGATAAATTCACAACACCGTCAGGAACCGACAGGGCACCGTATTTCATCGCGTTTGTCGCCAGTTCATAAAATGCCATCGACAAGGACAGCGCCTGGCGCGATGGCACCTCTACCTCCGGCCCTTTCAACGTGATCCGACCGCCGCCAATAGGGTCGAGCACATCGGCAGCCACGGCACCAATCGCAGCACGGTCCCATGTGGTGCCCACCAGTTTGGAGTGGGCCGTCGCATAGGCGTTAAGCCGTTGGTCAATCGTTTCGCGGATACCGCGTTGAATGCTCATCTTGCGCAGCGACTGGCTGACGATGGATTTCACCACGCTAAATGCGTTCTTCACACGGTGGTTCAACTCGGCAATCAGGATGTTCTGCGCCTCGCGCAAGCGGCGCTCTTCGTCGATATCAATCAGGGCGACGGTCGCGCCGATCCGCTCCCCCTCGCCGTCGAGCACCGGCTCGCCAATGATCCGCATCCAAAAACGGGTGCCGTCGCCGCGTTGATAATCCACGTCGATCTCGACATGGTCCTCGCGGTTCTGGATAACCCGCGCCAAAGGGTACTCGTGGCTTTGAACACGGGACCCATCAGCGTGGTACGAGACCCATTCGCCATAGGCGCCCACGTCGTCCGAATGCAACACAGGATGGCGCACCATCTTTTCGACGTGGCTGTTGCCGTAGATAATCTTGCCTTCGGCATCGGCCATGACGACCCCGACGGGCACCGTCTCCATCATCGCTTCGAGGAAGTTCAACCGATGCGACGCCCGCTGCGCCTGTTTCTTCGGCGCATCCGCGTCAACATTCTTTGCCGCCAGCTCCTCTTGCACATGCAAAAGCTCTGTCGCCATCTTATCGGTGGGCTGTGTCGGCATGGTTTGTCCTGGGTGATTGGTGTGGTGTGTCGGTTGACATAGATCGTCAGACGCTGGTGTCTAGGTGTAGTGTCACATTTGCGTCAGTCTGTCGAATCTCATACGTCAACCGATATATGTGTCAGCGCGCTGGCGTGGTGCCCAGCCCTACCCCATACGCTCCTGCGCGACGTGTGGCAGGATATAGCTTTGACCAGCTGCGGCGGGCGTATTGACGGTCAGGGTGCAACCATAGGCTTGGGACAGGATGGCGTTTTGCATCACGTCGGCGGGCGTGCCGTGTTTCAGGATCTGGCCGTCTTTGAACATCGCCATGTGATCGGCAAACATGGCCGACAGGTTCAGATCATGCATGACCGCGACCACGCCGCCGCCGCGATTGGCGAAATCTTTGAGAAGCCGCATCACCATAAGCTGATGGCCGATATCCAGACTGGCAACAGGTTCGTCCAGCAGCAACCAACAGGGCAAGCCGTTGTGCACCGGATGCCAAACCTGACAGAGCACGCGGGCCAGCTGCGTGCGTTGCTGCTCTCCGCCCGAAAGCTCTTGGTAAAGCTTGTCTGCGTAGCCCTCTAGCCCGACGGCATGCAGGGCGCGGGCGGGGATATCGTCGCGGTGTCCAGATATGCCGTGTCGTAGCCCCATGCGCACGACCTCGGCCACGGTAAAAGGGAACGCAAGGGTGGCTGACTGCGGCAGCACCGCGCGCATGGCGGCAAGTTCCCGCGGGTGCAGATCAGCAACGTTTTCGCCGTTCAGCAGAATGCGGCCGGAGAAATCGACCTCGGCCGTGATCGCCTTGAGCAACGTTGATTTGCCCGAGCCGTTGGGCCCGACAATCGCTGTAAGCGCGCCGGCATTGGCGGTGAAATCGACCCCGTGCAGTATCTCTTTCTTGCCGATACGGGCAGCAATATCGCAGACGCATAGCATCACAGGTCCACCAGCCCGCGGCGCCGCAGCAGGATCCAGAAAAACACCGGTGCGCCCAGAATGGCGGTGATCAACCCGATGGGCAGTTCCGCGGGCGCAATAATCACGCGGCTGATGATGTCGGCGGTCAGCAACAGCGTGGCCCCCAGCAACGCAGAGTTCACGAGCAAGGGTTCGTGATCCGGTCCCGTGGCAAGACGCAACAGATGGGGCACGACGATCCCGACGAAACCGATCCCGCCGGACATAGCGACCGCGGCACCGGTGGCGGCGGCGACGGTGAGGATGGCGGTATGCTTTACCCGCTGCACCGGCACCCCCATATGCGCGGCGGTTGCCTCCCCGAAAGCGAGCGCGTTCAGCCCGCCGCCCAAGCGCATAGCCACACCCGTCGCCAGAAGGATCAGCGGCCCCGCAATGGCGACCTTGGTCCATGTGGCACCGGCAAGCGAGCCGAGCCCCCAGAACGTCAGATCGCGCAACTGCGTGTCATCGGCGAAATAGATCAACAGCCCGCCCAAGGCCCCTGTCAGCGCGCCCAAGGCAATCCCCGCCAGCAGCATCGTCGCGACAGAGGTGCGCCCGCGCCGCGTCGACACGCGATATAGCAGCAAGGTTGCCGCCCATCCGCCCAGAAAGGCAGCCAGCGGGATCAGCCAAAAGCCCGCCACGGTGAGCACAGCCACCGGCAACAGCCCGCCCAGAACGATTGCCACGATCGCGCCCAATCCGGCACCGGCACTTACCCCAAGCAGGCCCGGATCCGCGAGCGGGTTGCGAAACAGCCCCTGCATCACCGCGCCTGACACAGCCAGCGCGGCCCCGACACAGATGCCCATGATCAGCCGCGGCAAACGGATATCCCAAAGCACTACCCGTTCAAGCTGCGTCAGCGGCGCACCGGTCACGATCTTGGCCAGGGCATGCCACAGCGATGTGCCCGACGCCCCGATCGCAAGGCTGCCGATGGCGGCGACCGCCAGAATGATCGCCAGCCACACATGCGCCTTGCGCGCGGCACGACGGCGGTCGCGGGGCGGGGCGAAATCTGCAAGCGCGGTCATCGGATCAATCGGCGTAAAGCGCGGCGTGCAGATCGGTGACCGCATCTGCCGTGCGCGGCCCGAACCCCAGCAGATAAAGCCCGTCCATCCGCACCACCGACCGGCTGGCCGCTGCAGGGGTGACGGATATGGCAGGCATCGCGAAAAGCTCTGCCTCGGTGCTGTTGTGATCGCCTTCACGCGCCATCATCACCAGCACATCGGGCGCTGCGGCCAGCACGGCTTCGTCCGTGATGGGTTTGTAGCCCGCAAACCCCGTGACCGCATTCACCGCGCCAGCCAGATCTATCATCGACGCGGCCGCGGTATCTGTGCCCGACGCCATGATCCGCCCGCCTTGGGTGCTGAGGATGAACATCACGCGCTTGCGCTCTGCCTCGGGCCGGTCTTGCGTCGCGCGGGACACGGCTGCCAGCTTTTGATGCACTTCAGCAGCCAGCGCTTCGGCCTGCGGCCCTTTCCCAAGCGCCTGCCCGACGGCGCCTATCTTGGCGCTGACCCCTTCGGCGGTATAGTCGTCAGGGACGGTGACAAAGGGGATATCCGCCTGCGCTAGCACCTCGATTGTTTCGGGCGGTCCGGCACCTTCCTCGGCGATGATCAGCTTGGGGCCTGTGGCCAGCACCCCTTCGGGCGAGAGCGCGCGCATATAGCCCACGTCCGGCAAGGCAGCGGCTTCAGGCGGATAGCTAGAGGTCGTATCCCGCGCAACCAGCTGGTCCTGCGCGCCGAGGGCAAAGACGATCTCTGTCACCGCGCCGCCGATGGAGACGACGCCCCCTGTGGGCTCCTGTGCCGTGGCGGGCAGTGCTGTAATCAGGCCAAGCGCCGCGACGCTGATAGCGGTCGTGACAGCGCGGATCATGCGGGCACCTCGACGTTCAGGCTCTCCAGCCCCGCGACAAGCTTGCCCCATGCGGGACGACAATCGCGCCCTTCCTTGCCGACGCCAAAGACCTGAAGGATAAGCCCCCCGTCCTTGTTGAAGGCCTCGACCGAAACAGCGGGGCCGCGTTGCGTGGGCTTGTCGACGGCCCAGACCTCGGCGATGTGATCCAGCCGCAGATGCAGGTTAAAGCGGGGGTCCAGCACGTTTTGCCACGGGCCCATGGATTTCAGCGTGGTGATCGGGCCCGAATGGATCTGGATACACCCGCGATTGCCGGTAAAGACCATGATCTCAAGCTCTTGCGCGACCACCTGATGCAGCATGGCATCGACAGCAGAAGGCTGCAAAGCGCGTGCAAAGGGTTCGCCCGCGATGCGGTAGGCCCCTAAGCGGTTCATCTTGAGCTTGGAGGTCAGGCGCAAGAACTGATGCGTGTCGGTCAGCCGCGCCCATTCCTTTTGCAGGATGTCCAGCTTCGACAGATCAGATTTCGGCACCTCGTCAGGGTCGCGCGGCACCACCTCAAGGGTGGGGGATTGGTCTTCCAGCGTCAGCCCCGCTTTGGCGCGATCAAAGGCCGCCGCATCGGACCCGTCGCGCAGAAAGATCTTATGTACAGCATCGCCCGCCGCATCGAACACCTGCAAGCTGCGGCGCGTACCGATGTCCGTCTCCTTCTCTACGGCAAAGGCATGATGCCACCGGCTGGGAAAGAGCCGCAGGTCGATGTCATCGGTGAGGATCATCGATGCATGGGGACCGGCGTGATAGTTATCATAGGTGCCGACCTTTTCGTGCACGCAGGACGGGTTGCGGGTCAGCGCCATAACCTCGCCCAGGGTCTGGGCGGCGCGCATGATCTCGTCGGGGTGCGCATTGATACGCCGCACGCCATCGCCGGTATAAGCCGCCAGCAACTGCGCCTCGCTGATCTTGAGCTTGTCGGCCACATCACGTTCGCGCAGCTTTGCGTGGTCGGCGCGGAAGGCGCGAATATCCTCGGGGGTCGGGGGAACGGAATGGGTCATGCAGCACCTTCGCCATATATATTAAAAGAGAGGGGGCTGGCGACGCGCGTCGGGCATCCGCTGGCAAAGGCGCAGATAAGAACCCGCCCTTTAATGTTGACACTTTTAGTCGGTCTTTTTAGAACCCGCAAGAGCGCAACCCGTCTACGCCCCTTTTTTCACCGCCAGCCCCTCGCAAGCATTCCGTCAAACCTATTGCTTGCAAGGATGTCTTCGATGACCAAAGCCGCTGGAACCCGTGCCCTATTGAGGGGTACGACAAGCCTGATACTTCTTTCCCTTACCCCGCTCCCCCTCGCTGCGCAGGAGGGCTTTCTAGGCACGCTCGTTCTGGGCGAAAGCAAACGCGAGGTGCAGACCGATACGGCAGTATCCATCACCACAGTCGACCAAGAGGAGATCGACGACCGTCAGGCAGGCACCGTGGCAGAGCTGATCGATTCAGTTCCCGGCGTGAGCCTTGTGAACGGGTCCACCCCGCAAGGGTCCGGCATCAACATCCGCGGCTTCGGCGCGAACGATATCTACGGTGCGGATTCCAAAGTCGCCGTGCAGATCGACGGGGCCACCACCGGGGCAGAGCGGCTTTACCGGATTGGCACCCAGCTGTTCACCGACCCGTTCCTTTACAAGTCGGTCGATGTGATCCGCGGGTCCGTCGGCAGCTTTGAATACGGGTCCGGGATCGTGGGCGGCGTCGTCCGGCTTGAGACGAAAGACGCGTCGGACCTGACGAATGGTGAGCTTGGCTATGTTCTGGGTCAAACGCTGGAGTTCAGCACGAATGGCGACGGCATCACGTCTTCCAGCGTGCTGGCGTGGCAACCGACCGAAGATATGGAGTTTCTGCTGAACTACACGTGGCGCGACCAGAACGATCAGGTGGATGGTGACGGGGCGACCATCGGGAACAGCGCCTTCACCCTGCCGTCGGGTCTGATCAAGGCGAAATACAGCTTTGGCCAGAACCGCGATCAATCGCTGACCTTCAGCCTGTCGCGCACCACAGCAAGCGACCGCGACGTGCCATTTGACAGTTTTACCACCACGGCGGATTCCTTTGGCACCGTTGACCGCGATACGGAGTCCACGACCGCGGTGCTCAAGTACAACTTCAACCCGGCTGACAATGATCTGGTGAACCTTGATGTCGTGCTGTCCTACGCCGACCAACAGATCGACCAAAGCTATGTCTCGGGCAGCTCCCCCCTTGAAGGCACCCCACAAGGGGCCGGTGTTCTTGCCTTGGCGAATGCGGATCATCGGTATCAAACAACGAAACTGGCGTTCAAAAACCAAAGCCTGTTCACCACAGGCGCTGTCTCCCATGATCTGCGGACCGGGCTTGAACTGATCCACAAAGAACGCCTTGATGCCAGCAACGCCCCCGGCGGCAAGGACCGCCGCGTCGCTGTCTATGCGGTGGACGATATGCGCATCACTGATGCATGGACCGTGACACCGGCGCTGCGCTACGAGACGTCGAAGATCACCGGATCAGCAGCACCGAATGATGGCACCTATGATAACAACGCGCTGATGGGCGGGCTGTCGGTGCGCTACGCCTTCGGGAATGGTTTGGCCCTGTTCACCAGTGCCGCCTATACCGAAGGGCTGCCAATGATCGACCATCTGGGCACCGATGCCGCGATCACCTCTTCCGAGAAGGCAGAGACATACGAGATCGGCGCCTCGTTTGACCGTCATGATCTGTTCCGCAGCGGGGACCAATTCGCGATCAAGGGTGTCTACTACGAGACCACCTTGACCGATGTCAGCAGCTATTCGGTCTCGGGGGTACGCCCGCCTGCACCGGCGCTGGACCGGGTCGAAACCTCAGGGCTGGAGCTTGAAGCCTCTTACGCGTTGGACACGGGTCTTTACTTTGACGTGAATGCCAATGTGGTGCGCGGAACGGAGTATGAACCGGGCGGCTCTTCCGGGGACTGGCGATTGCTGCCTGCGGACAGTCTGCGGGTCACCGTGGGCAAGAAATTCGGCAAAGAGCTTGACCTGAGCTGGGAGGTCGTGGGCAACACATCCGTAACAGACGACGGCGAGACCTCGGCAGGATTTGGCGTCCATAATCTGCGCGCCACCTATGTCCCGCAAAACGGTATCCTCAAGGATACGCAGTTCCGCGTCGGGCTAGAGAACGCTTTCGACAAAACCTATACGCCGCATCTGTCGACCCGCACGGCACCGGGTCGGAACGTGAAATTCTCGATCTCGCGGATGTTCTGAAACGGCACGGGCCCCCGGGGTGTGACGTACCTCGGGGCCTTGCCCTTTGGCTTAGTCGATCCCGTTCTCGCGCTGAAGGCGACGGATATAGGCCACAATGTCCATCACATCGGCCTGCGTGATCCCTTCGACGGGGGGCATGTTTCCGAACGGCCAGTGATGTCCCCGCACCCCGTTTTGCGCGGCCAGCAGGAACGCCCGGTCGCCGTGGTGGCTGGGCTCGTAGATCACATGCACCAAGGGCGGTGCGACGCCGTCCTGCCCCTGACCATTGGCCCCGTGGCAGGCCGCGCAAACCGCATCATAGGCGCGCTTTCCCAGCTGCTCCTGATCGGTGAAACTGTCCGGCACCTTCACGGGAGCCAAGGCACCCTCCGCAAGCTCGGTCGGGCTGGTCTCGGGTTGATCATGATGCGAGAAATACCACCCGCCCGCCGCTGCCGTCAGCAGCGCAAAGGGGACAACCCACAGCAATACACGCGATGTTTTCATGTCTTCGCCTCTAATGGGGCGGGCACCGATGCATGACCGGAGCCCGCGTGTGGATTACTTCAACTCGACGACGGTCAGCTTGCCTTTGACGGGCTCTGCGACGAATTCGATGCTCTGACCTGCAGAGAGCTTGCCGATCATGGTTTCATCGGCGCGAAACACCATGGTCATCGCGGGCATATCAAGGTTGACCAATGGTCCGTGATCGATGGTGACCTTCCCGCCTTTGGTGTCAACTTTCTTGACGGTGCCCTTGGTATAGACGACCTCTGCCGCTTCGGTTTCTGCCTCGGCTTTGGCGCTGACTTCGATGGGGCCGTACATGCCGGATTCATAGTGACCGGGGATCAGGCAGGCGAATTCAAACGAGCCAGCATTGGCAAAGGTCCAGATGACCTCGCCCGACTGGCCGCCCTCAAGACGGACCGAATTGGGGTCGTCATGTTCCATATCCATCTTCGCCATCATTTCCTTGTGCTTGGCGTTGCCTTCGGCGTTATCGATCACGAACTCATGCTCAAGCTCGCCCTTGTTGGTGACCTCAAAGCGGATGGTTTCCCCCTGCTCGAACGCAAAGTTGTCGGGTTCAAAGATCATATCCCCGTCTTCGGTCTCGCGCATGGTGACCGCGATGGTCCGGGTGACGTCAGCCGCCGTACCGGGTTTGCCCACTGCCATCATTTCGGCATGTTTGTCGGCGTGGTCGTCATCATGCCCGCCAGAGTGGGAACCCGCCGCAAAGGCAGGGCCGGTCAAAGCAATGGCGAAGGCGGTGGTCATCAGAAGGTTTTTCATCGTGTTTTCCTGTATTGTTTTCAATGTTTTATGTGGATGCAAAAGGGGTTATCCCTTTTGCGTTGGTTTCGGGGTCAGGATCGTTTTGGGGCTGTTGTTCGTGGCGAATTCCGGTAGTTCTCCGGTCCACTCATAGGCTTCCTCGCCGGGGGGGTTGTCGTACCATCCGGGGTCGGAATAATCGTCCGGCGCAATGCCGTCGCGTACCTTTACAACAGAGAACATGCCGCCCATTTCGATCGGCCCGTGTTTGCCCCAGCCGTTCATCATGGGGATCGTGTTCTCGGGCAGTTCCATCGACATCTTGCCCATGTCCCCCATGCCCGCCGTGCCCATCGGCATGTAGCCCGGCTTGAAGCTGCGCATCTTGGGGGTAAGCTGGGATTTATCGACACCGATAAAGGTCGGCACGTCGTGGCCCATGGCATTCATCGTGTGGTGCGACTTGTGGCAGTGGATCGCCCAATCGCCCAGATGGTCCGCCGTGAACTCATAGGCGCGCATCGCGCCGACAGGAATGTCGATGCTGACCTCGGGCCATTGCGCGCTTTCCGGCACCCAGCCGCCGTCGGTGCAGGTGACCTTGAAATCATAGCCGTGCATGTGGATCGGGTGGTTTGTCATCGTCAGGTTTCCGACGCGCACCCGTACCCTGTCGCCCTTGTTCACGACCAGCGGGTCAATATCGGGGAAAATCCGGCTGTTCCATGTCCATAGGTTAAAGTCGTTCATCGTCATGACGCGCGGCACATAGGTACCGGGGTCAATGTCGAACGCGTTGAGCATGATCAGGAAGTCACGGTCCACCGGCATGAACGTCGGGTCTTTGGGGTGGACGACAAACATGCCCATCATCCCCATCGCCATCTGGACCATCTCATCCGCATGGGGGTGGTACATGAAGGTGCCGGATTTGGTCAGGTCGAACTCGTAGACAAAGGTCTTGCCCGGTTTGATCCCCGGATGGCTCAGCCCGACCACGCCATCCATGCCCGAGGGCAGGATCAGCCCGTGCCAGTGGACGGATGTGTTTTCTGGCAGTTTGTTGGTGACATAAATCCGCACACGGTCGCCTTCGACCGCTTCGATCGTGGGGCCGGTGGACTGGCCGTTATACCCCCACAGATGCGCGATCATGCCATCGGCCAGTTCGCGTTCTACGGGTTCCGCGACAAGGTGGAATTCCTTGACGCCGTTATTCATGCGGTAGGGCAGCGTCCAGCCGTTCAGCGTGACCACGGGCGTGTAATCCACCCCCGTCGAGGGGCGCGCCGTAACCGCAGTCGCAGCGCTGTCCATATGCGCCGCTTCCGGCAGCCCCATGTTCAGAGTTTTGCCCCACGCCTGAGAGGACACAAGTGTCGCCCCCGCCGCACCGGCACCGAGTAGTTGACGTCTGTTCATCATATCGTTTCCTTTCAGTGTCCTGCGCCGCCACCAGCGGCCAACGTGGCGCCTTCGGAGCCCCCTCCGCCGCTGCCTGCACCGCCGCCGTAGATGGCCGCGGTCAGATCCGCCTGCGCCATAAAGAACGCCCGCTTCGCATCCGCGGCTTCCAGCTCGGCACCGAGCTTTTCACGCACATCAGTCAGCAGTTCGAAGGTGTTGGTGATCATGCCGTTGTAAGACAGCAGGGCTTCGTTCTCGACGGTCTTGCGTAGCGGAACAAGAACATCGCGGTAGTGGCGCGCGATCTTGTAAGAGGCATGGTAGGCCCGTTCGGCCCCCCGCGCTTCTGAACGTACATTGACCGCCCGTTCCGCCAGTACATTCGCCGCCTGCAGATACGACAGCTCTGCCTTGCGCATCCGCGCCTTGCCGCTGTCATAGATCGGGATCGCGAACTCCAGCTCTACCTGAGGCGTGATCTCTTTCTCGATATCGTCCCCCTCGGCTTCACGCTCAAGCTCGGCCCCTGCGACGATCTCGAGGTCGCTGACGATGCGGGTCTGATCCGTCAGGCCAAAGGCTTTTGCCTGCGCTTCAAGACCCAGCTTTGCGACGCGCAGGTCGACACGGTTGCGCAGCGCCTTGGCTTCGACGTTGGCAACGCCGCCCACGGACCGCGGCAGCCCCGGCAAGGCATCAGGCACGTAATAATTCACGTCAGCCCCCCAAAGCCCCATGAGGCGCGTCAGCTCTTCCTTCGCGGTGGTCGCGTCCAGCCGTGCCTTGGCAAGCTGTCCGGCCAGCTCCGCGTTGAACGCCTGCTCGCGGGCTTGGGCGGCTTTATTGAGCGCGCCGGTTTCCCCCAGCTTGCGGGCCAGCTCCGATCCGGCGTCCGAGGTCGCCTTGGCGCGTTTCAAATACCCCACCACCTCAAAGGCGGAGACGGCATTGACCCATGCCTGACGGGTCTGGTTGGCCAATGTCAGCGTATCGTTCACCGCCGTCAGCTGCGCTTGACGAAAGCTCGCGTCAGCGATTGCGCGGCGTTGTTTACGCGTGGTGGCATCCAGAAGATTGGCGCGGATCAACCCTTCGATCGCACGGTAGGCCCCCAGTTCGGGTGCCCCGATCCCCAGCACGCCAATAGACACGATCGGGTTTTCCGGCGTCGATTCCTGCCATGCTTCGGCGGCGGACAATCCGACATTCGCATAGGACGCCTGAAGCCCCTTGTTGTTGAGCAAGGCAACCTGAACCGCCGTATCGGCCGAGATTGTCTTGCCCTGCACCATCGCGCGCACTTCGCGTTTCACCGCTTCGTTTTCGGCTTGGGTCTCGGCAAAGACGGTGCGTTTACCAAGCGCGGGCGTGATCTGGCTGGCGACATTGGCAAAGCCGGCTTTGGGGTCGGTATAAGCGCTCGGGATCGCCGTGGCGCAGGCCCCGAGCACAAGGGGAAAGCCGATGATCAGCGGCAGTTTACGGACGTACATCAGTTCCCCTCCGATTGTTCTTGGTTCACGGTGCGCCAGTCACGCGGACCGGTGGGCCCACGATACGTATAGCCGGCCAGAGGGTTCGGGTGGCTGATGGGAGAGACGACGGTCGTGCTGAGCGTGGCTTCTTGCGTGGCCACGGCAGGCAGCGGTGTCGGCGTATAGGGCAAGGGTCTGACATCCTGCGTGCAGGCGCCAAGGGTCAGGGTGCAAGCCCCCAAAACGAAATGGATTTTCATGTGATGTACCTGATTGATCTTCTAGGGATCGCGCGCAGGAACGCTGGCGCGACGCAAAGACCCCAAAGCGGGTCTAAATCAGATCAGGATTGTGGAGGACGCAGAAAGCCTTGCGCCTCAAGCGAACGCGCCTGCGCATGGCCGATCTTGTAGGTGCCCGCAGTGACGGCATCGTCTTGCGGATGCGCGTGGTCCATCAACACGATGGACAGGCACATCCCGTTGCAGCAATTACCTGCACTATCGTCAGGCGCGCTTGAAGGGGCTTTGTCACTGTGATTGTCGACAGCGGCACGATCCATAGTGCTATGATCATGCAGGGCGTCTTGCGCGGTTATATCGGCCACATCATCCATGACCGAGGCATAATGCCCGTCATGCATCCCCGACGCCGCGTGGGACGCGGACGGCGGAAACAGCACCAGCGCCGCAGCAAAGGCAAGACATGCCACTGCGTTCAGCCAGAAAGATATGGTGCGCTCAAAAGCCATGAGAGACAGTTGATGCACCTGCCCCTTCCTGTCAATCGGTCCTGCGCTGGAAGGTTTCGAAGTTTTTTACCCGGTGGGCGGCGGAAAGCCGCTATGCTTTTTTGGCACCGGCGTTCGAGATAGCGCTGACACTGCGGTGGGTAATCTCCTCTCCGGTGACACGGTCCACCAGCATGGGCGCGATTGGCGTGCCCGCACTGCGCGAGACCAGCGTGACCGACGGGCTGCCTTCAATCGGGACATGGGCGTTGGCCCAGTCGATCAGCGACACCAGCATCGGATACAGCGCCTTGCCCCGTTCGGTCAGCCGGTATTCGTGGCGCAAGGGGCGCTCCTGATAGGCCTCGCGGCGCAGCACACCGGCCCCCTCCAGCTTGCGCAACCGGTCCGCCAGCACATGTCGCGTGATCCCCAGCCGGTCCTGCATCTGCTCGAACCGGCGAATGCCCAGAAAGCAATCGCGTAAGACCAGCATGGTCCAGCGGTCGCCCACCACGGACAGCCCCCGCGCCACGGGGCAGGATTCATTCTGTAGCTCGTTCCATTTCATGCCTTGATCCTAGCAGGCATTGACAGGTTCTGAAAGAGAACTTACCCGTAGTGCATTCCAAAAAGGAACCGAGAGGCGAAAACTCGCCACTCCAAGCATTCGAACGGGGGGTAAACCATGCCACATCAGGTCGCCACATCGCAGCTCGGCAAGGCCGGCTGATGGCCCGCGTCACCCCGAACGCCGCCCCTGCCCTTTCCGCCGCAGCGACGCAGGCTCGCGCCACCCGGACCCGTGCCCTGCTAGAGGCACCAATCGCGCCAACGCTGGCCAAGCTTGCCGCACCCAACGTCTTGGCGATGTTCGTGCAAACCGTGCAAAGCATATCCGAAGCGTATTTCGCCAGCCTCCTTGGGGTGACAGCGCTGGCCGGTCTGGCGCTGGTGTTCCCGCTTGTCATGCTGACGCAAATGCTGTCGGCGGGGGCCATCGGTGGGGCGATCTCCGCCGCGGTGGCGCGCGCACTTGGCGCGCAAGACAGCGCGCGGGCGGCCACATTGGCAGTAGTCGCGTGGATGATCGCGGGTGCCTTTGCCGTGATCATGGCCGTTCTGGTCGGGCTGTTTGGCGTGGCGTTTTTCACCCTGCTGGGGGGCGGTGCCGATGCCGTCTCTGCCGCCGCGACCTATGCGCTGGTCTTCTTTCCCGGCTGTATGGCGATCTGGCTGTGCAATGCCTCGCTCAGTATTATTCGTGGAACGGGCGACATGCAGACCCCTGCCGTGCTCTTGCTGCTGGTGTCTGTCATCTCGATCCCCTTGTCGGGCGGCTTCGCCCTGGGGTGGGGCCCCCTGCCCGCGCTTGGCATGGCGGGACTGCCCATCGGCGTCGTGCTCGCCTTTGCGATCGGGGCTGTGCTGGCGATGGCGCATATCCTGTCGGGGCGCACGGGGCTTAGCTTTGGCGGTGCCTTGGGCCGGATCGATATCAGCATGTTCCGCGACATCCTCAGCGTCGGGGCGCTGGCGGCGGTGAATACCCTGCTGACCACGATCACCATCATCATGATGACAGGGCTCGTGGGCCGGTTCGGCGAAGAGGCGCTGGCCGGTTACGGGCTTGGCGCACGGCTCGAATTTCTGATGATCCCCGTGATCTTTGGCATTGGTGCCGCGATGACGGCGATGGTCGGGGCGAATATGGGCGCCGGTCAGGTGGACCGCGCCCTGCGCGTGGCCTGGACCGGATCTTGCGCGGCAGCGGTGATCGTCGGCGGTATCGGGCTGCTGCTCGCCGTGTTTCCCGACCTTTGGCTTGGCATGTTCCTTGACCCGTCCAACACCGGCGCGCTGGACGCAGGGCGCAGCTATTTCCGCCTCGTGGCACCGTTCTACGCCTTCTTCGCCCTCGGTCTCGCGCTGTATTTCGCGTCGCAGGGGGCGGGGCATATGGTCTGGCCGGTGGTCAGCAGCCTCAGCCGGATGGCGGTGGCGCTGATCGGCGCGTTGATCCTGATGCAAACCGGCGGCCTGGGCCTGCGCGGCATCTTCATCGCCATCGGCGGCGCGATGGTGGTCTATGGCACGGTGATCGGCCTTGCGATCTGGCGTAAGGGCTGGCGCGCGCGGGCCTAGTCATAGACCTCTGCCGAGAGCCCCTGCTGGATCAGCGCGGTGACCAAAGCCGCCAGCACCTCGGCGCGGCGCGAGGTGACCCGCTGCACCAGCCCCAGACGGCGATGGATCGGCGGCGCCCCGAAAGGGAACCAGTCAAGCGAGGCGGTCTCGGCGTCGTGCAGCGCGATCTGCGGGATAATGGCAAAGCCCAGGCCCGCGCGCACACAGCCCACCACGGCAGGCATCGTATTCACCGATACGATCTGGCGCGGCGCGGCGCCAAGGCGGGCGATTTCGGTATCGATCTGGCGCGCCAGCGGCACCTGCGTGCGATAGCGGATATAGGGCACGTCGCGGATCAGATCATCCAGCGTGATCGTTCCGGTGCCGGGCGGGGTGAGAACGATCAGCGGTTCGGTCAGCACAGGGGTCCAGCGCAGACTGCTGGGCACCGCCACGTGATCCGCCACAACCGCGGCATCCAGCTGGCCCGAGACGACCTCGCTCATCAGCTCCTCTGACACACCGACACGCAGCCGAAAGTTCAGGTACGGAAAGCTGGCGCGCAGCGTCGCAAGCGCCTGCGGCATCAGTGAATTTGCCCCGGTCCGCAACGACCCGAGCGCCACGGTGCCGCGCATCTGCTCCCCCGCGACGGAGGCTTTTGTGTCCGACACGATCTGCAGGATCGACTGGGCCGAGCGGACCATCTCTGCGCCCTTGGTGGTCAAGGCGGGCGGGCGGCGGGTGCGGTCGAACAACTGCGTGCCGATCTCTGCCTCTAGCGCCGCGATCTGCTGGCTGACGGCAGAGGCGGTCAGGTTCACGGCCTGCGCCGCC
Organism: Sulfitobacter sp. PM12; assembly: GCF_045586035.1. Lineage (NCBI taxonomy): Bacteria > Pseudomonadati > Pseudomonadota > Alphaproteobacteria > Rhodobacterales > Roseobacteraceae > Sulfitobacter > Sulfitobacter sp. PM12. The sequence goes on along the minus strand of NZ_CP151534.1, from coordinate 69,658 downwards.
GCAGCAAAGCCGCCGTGCTGGCTGATGGCCAATAAAGTCTCAAGCTGACGTGTATCCATACCTCAAGATAAGATATGCTAAATGTAATGGCAAGAATTACGCGCTTTGCTATGGTTATTCTTGTGTTATTCACGAAACTGACACCAAACCCGTGGCGGATAAACCGCTGCTTCTCTCACAGGGAGTCCTCCTATGACGTTTCGTTCGGGCCTTGCCGCCCTTTTCACCGCTGCCAGCCTGATTGCAGCCCCCGCCACAGCCAACACCTACCCCGAGCGCGCGGTAGAGTTCATCGTGCCCTGGTCGCCCGGTGGCGGCTCTGACACGCTGATGCGTCTTGTGGCCAACAACGTGCAGCCGTTCCTTGGCGCTGAAATGCCCGTGATCAACATGCCCGGCGTCGGCGGCACTGTGGGCCTGCGCGAGGCGTCGCGCCGCGCCGCGGATGGCTATACCATCAGCCAGGTTCACGAAGGTCTGCTGGTCGCCACCGAAACCGGCATCACCGATCTGGCATGGGATGACTTTGACCCGATCGCGCTGATGACAGCCTCGCCCCAGTATCTGGTGGCGGGCAAATCCGACAACTACAGCAATTTCGAAGAATTCGTGACCTACGCCAAGGCACATCCCGGCGAGATCTCCATGGGCGTCACATTGGCCGGCGTCCCGCATCTGCACGCCGCGATGATCGAACAGGCCTTCGGGCTTGAATTCAAATACGTCGGCTATGAGGGCACGGGCGAACGCGTGCGCGCGCTGGTCGGCGGCAACCTTGATGTGGCGATTGGCGACATCAGCTCCTCCAAACAATTCGTCGACAACGGCGATCTGACCTTCCTTGCCGTCGGCGCGACTGACCGGGTGGACGCCGCCCCCGATGTGCCGACCTTCAAAGAGCTGGGTCAGGATCTTGAGCTGAACGTGACCCGCGGCATCGTGATGCCCAAAGGGGCCCCGCAAGAGGTCCGCGAGACGCTTGAAGCCGCGCTGCAAGAGATGGCCCAAGACCCCACCTATATCGAGCAGACCAACAACGCGGGTGCCGATGTCGGGTTCCGCGGTCAGGAAGACTACCGCGCCTATCTGAGCAAACTGGACGAGACAGTGAAATCGCTGTCGTCGGTTCTGGCCCCATGAACGGGCACGACCCCATGAAGGCACAGGAGGCGGGCTTGGTTGCCCGCCTTCTGAGCTATGTCTTCCTCCTGCTGGCCTCGATCGCATTATTCATCTCGGCCAGCGGCATTGCGACCTCGCGTTTTGAAAAGCTTGGCGCGGGGGCGTTCCCCAAGATCATCTTTGGCGCGATGGCGATCGTATCAGCCATCGCGATCATCGACGCGCTGCGCCAGATCCCCCGCCATGCTTACGGTGATTTCGCCGCACAGGCCGTAGCATGGGCGAAACGCTGCTATCTGGTGTTTGTCTGCCTTGGCGCGCTCACCGCCTATCTGCTGGTCATTCCGGTGCTGGGGTTTTCCATCGCCAGCCTGATCTTCCTTTTCGTGCTTCAGGTGATCCTGATGCCGCGCACGCCCAAGTCTATTGCCCTCGCCGCTGTGGTGGCGGTGGTTTTCTCCTTCGGGCTGAACTGGCTTTTTGCCGAAGTGTTCACCGTCTTCCTACCGCGCGGAGTGCTTTGAATGACTGATTTCATGACAGGGGCCGCGCAGATTTTCACGCTAGCGACGCTCGCCTATATGCTGGCCGGGTCCGTCGCGGGCATCGTTGCGGCGGCGATCCCCGGTTTCACCGTCACCATGGCGATTGTGCTGACCCTGCCGCTGACCTTCACGATGGAGCCTTTGCAAGGCATCGCCGTGATGCTCTCGGTCTATGTGGGCGGCTATACTGGCGGGCTGATCTCGGCGGCGTTGCTGGGCATCCCCGGCACGCCATCGTCGGTCGCCACGACCTTTGACGCCTTCCCCATGGCGCGCAACGGCGAACCGGGGCGCGCGCTGTCCATCGGGGTCTGGGCGTCCTTCTTTGGCACCGTCATCTCGACCATCGTGCTGATCTTCGCCGCACCGCCGCTCGCGCTTTTCGCCGTGCGCCTTGGCCCGTGGGAGTATTTCTCGCTCATCGTCTTTGCCCTCACAATCGTCGCCAGCCTTGTCGGCACCTCCGCCATGCGCGGCATTCTGGCGGGGCTGATCGGGCTTGCAATCTCTACCGTGGGAACGGACCCGATCATGGGCCGCCCGCGCTTTGATTTCGGCATAGAGATGCTGCAGGCCGGCCTGCCGTTTCTGGTCGTGCTGATCGGGATCTTCGCCATCTCGCAGCTTGTGTCAGAGGTAGAGAATGCCGACAGCGTGCGGTCGGGCAATGCGCTGGTCACAGGGGCCATCGATTTCCAGACATGGACCGTGATGAAGGAAGTGTTGATGCGGCCCGTCAACCTGCTGCGGTCCTCCATCGTCGGCGTGCTGATCGGTGCCCTGCCCGGTGCGGGCGGGTCCATCGCCAACCTCGTCGCCTATGACCAGGCCAAGCGCGGGTCCAAGAACAGTGACAAATTCGGCACCGGTGAACCCGACGGCATCGTCGCCTCCGAGGCGGGCAACTCCGCCACCGCGGGCGGCGGACTGATCCCGCTTATCGGTCTGGGCATCCCCGGATCGGCTGTCGATGCGATCCTCATGGCGTCGCTGATGGTGCATGGCATCTCGGTCGGGCCACGGCTGATCATGGATCACGGTGACCTTGTCTATGGCATGTTCATCGCGATGGTGGTCGCGTCCTTCATGATGTTGATCGTGTCGATCTGCTCTATGCGACTGTTCCTGCGGGTGACCGAAGTGCCCAAATGGCTGATCGTGCCGGTGGTGATGACCTGCTGCGTCGTGGGCACCTTTGCGCTGAACAACCGCGTGACCGACCTTTACCTGCTGATCTTTATCGGCATCACCGGCTACACGCTGCGCGCCCTTGGCTATGCGCTGGCACCTTTGGTGCTGGGGGTCATTCTGGGCCCGATTGCAGAAACCAACCTGCGGCGCGCGCTGATGACGGACGAAGACCCGACGCTGTTCTTCACCCGCCCCATCAGCCTGATTTTCCTGATTGCGGCTGTCGTGTCCATTGTCTGGGCCATCCGCAGTCACCTCAAAAACCGTCCATCTACAGAAAGGCCATCCCATGCGCCTACGTCATGATCCCGTCTACCCGTCGCGCCGCTCGCCCATCCTGGCCGAGAATGTCGTCGCCACCTCGCAACCGCTGGCGACCCAAGCCGGTCTGTCCATCCTGCAACAAGGCGGCAACGCTGTGGATGCGGCCATCGCCACGGCGGCGGTGCTAACAATCGTCGAACCCACGGGCTGCGGCCTTGGCTCTGACGCCTTCTGCATCCTGTGGGACGGCAAGCAGCTGCACGGGCTGAACGCCTCGGGCCGCGCGCCCGCCGCTTGGACGCCCGAATATTTCAAGGACGGCATCCCCGAACATGGCTGGGACGCCGTGACCGTCCCCGGTGCCGTCAGCGCCTGGGTCGAACTGTCTGAAAAATTCGGCAGCCTCGGCCTGTCGACCGTGCTGGCCCCCGCGATCCGCTATGCTGAAGACGGCTTTATCGTGTCGCCGGTCGTGGGCACGGCATGGGCCAAAGGGGCCGCGGTGCTCAAGGACCAACCCGGCTTTGCCGAGACTTTCATGCCCGAGGGACGCGCGCCCAAACCCGGCGAACGCTTCCGCAACCCCGGCGCTGCACGCACCCTGCGCGCTATTGCCGAAACCAAGGGCCGCGCGTTCTACGAAGGCGAGATCGCGCAAGAGATCGCGGCCTTCGCCAAGGCCAATGGCGGCGCGATGACAGCCGACGATCTGGCAGCGCATCACAACGACTGGTGCGGCACCATCAGCCAAAGCTTTGACGACGTGGAATTGCACGAGATCCCGCCAAACGGTCAGGGCATCGCCGCGCTGATGGCGCTTGGCATGTTGCAGCACACCGACATCCGCGACCACGGCCCCGACGATCTGGCCGCCGTGCATTTGCAGATCGAGGCGATCAAGCTCGCCTATGCCGATCTGCACGCCTATGTCGCCGATCGCGATCACATGACCGACGTGGACGAAGCGGCCCTGCTTGACCCCGATTACCTTGAATCCCGTGCCGCATTGATTGATCCCAACAAGGCGCAGGACTTTGGCGCGGGGGCCCCGAAACAGGGCGGCACCGTGCTGCTGAACGTCGGTGATGCCTCGGGTATGATGGTCAGCTTCATCCAGTCGAACTACGCGGGCTTCGGCTCTGGCGTGGTGGTGCCGGGCACGGGTGTGTCCATGCAGAACCGCGGCTTTGGCTTCACGACACAGGACGGCCACCCCAATCAGGTCGCACCCGGCAAACGCCCCTTCCACACGATCATTCCGGGCTTCGCCATGAAGAACGGTGCGCCGCTGATGGCCTTTGGCATGATGGGCGGGCCCATTCAGGCACAGGGGCATATGCAGCTCTTGCTGCGCACGCAGCTGTGGGACCAAGACCCCCAGACCGCCGCCGATGCCCCCCGCTGGCGCGCGATCGAGGGGCTGGCCGTCGCCTGCGAACCTTCGATGCCTGCCGATCTGCTCGACGGGCTCAAGGCGCTTGGCCATGCGATCCAGATCGAGGCGCCGGACAACGCCTTTGGCTTCGGCGGCGCGCAACTGGTGCAACGCAACGCGGCGGGCGGTTACGCCGCGGGCTCTGATCCGCGCAAGGACGGGCAAGCCGCAGGCTTCTGATCCCGCGCCACATGGGCAAGCGGAGGGTCACGCCTCCGCTTGCACTTTACGGGCCGGCAGCGCCCCTATATCGATCTTTCGACAACGCAGGCATTCCCATGAACTATATCAAACGCATCGGCATCGACGCCTATATGATCTTGCTGCTGGCCACCGTGATCGCGGGCATTGTGCTGCCTGCCACAGGTGTTGCCGCCGAAGGCCTGCGCGGGGTGACCTTCTGGGCCGTCTCGCTGCTGTTCTATCTTTATGGGGCCAAGCTGGACCCAAGCGCGGTCAAGGCTGGCATCACAAATTGGCGCCTGCAGGGGATGACCTTTGGCGCGACCTATGTGCTGTTTCCGCTGATTGGCCTGCTGCTGGCGACGCTGTGTAGCCCGATCCTCGGGGCGACGGTGACCATGGGGCTGCTGTTCTTGTCGGTGCTGCCCTCGACCGTGCAATCCTCTATCGCTTTCACCTCGATTGCCGGCGGCAATGTGCCTGCGGCGATCTGCGCGGCGTCCGTCTCTAACCTCATCGGGGTCATTCTGACGCCGGTGCTGGTGACCTTGCTGCTGCATCAGGGCGACGGCGGCGTCAGTCTGGATGCCATCGGCAAAATCGGCGTGCAAATCTTGCTGCCTTTCATCGTCGGGCAGGTGATGCGTCCGCTGGTGGGCGGGTTTGTGCAACGCCACAAGCTGCTGACCATGATCGTGGACCGCGGGTCGATCATGCTGATCATCTACTCTGCCTTCAGCGCGGGCACCGTCTCGGGCCTTTGGTCCGCGATCCCCGTCACCACGCTGATGCTGCTTTTCGCCGTGGTCTGGCTGTTTCTGGCCGTGGGCATGTGGTCGATGATCGCGCTTGGCAAGGCTGCGGCGATGCCCGACGCGGATCGCGCGGTGCTGTTCTACTGCGGGTCCACCAAAAGCCTTGCCAGCGGGTTGCCCATTGCCACGGCGCTTTTCGCGCCCGATCTGGTCGGTGCCATCGTTTTGCCGCTGATGATCTACCATATCTCGCAGCTTCTGGTCTGCGCCTTCGTCTCGCAGCGCGCGTCGCGTCGGGCCGCTGCCGCACCTGCCTAAAGTTACCCATGGGTATCCTTTTTGCCGATCACCCCCGCGCCCGCGCGCGGGTCTTTGCCGGTCGGGGCACCCCGGCCTAAGCCACAGCAGAAACACGCAATTTTCCGCCGAGATTTGGCGGGGTGGCGACGTGCATCGATAGGGGAAACGCGTTACGAAAGCGCGAAAAGGCAGCAGGCTGCCCACCCGACAAGAAGGACCCTATCGATGGCAGATAAATCAAAACGAAGCTGGTTTGGACGTACCGTACTGGCCGCGGTGATGCCCGTGGCCGCACAGGCCCAGACCGTGCAGGACGGCATGGCCGCGTTCGAGCAAGGCGATTATACCCACGCGCTGGAATTGCTGCTGCCGCTGGCCGAACAGGGCGACGCCGAGGCGCAATGTCAGGTTGGCCGCCTATACTATCGCGGCGGCGATGGCGTGCCGCAAAGCTTTGATGATTCCGTCGCATGGGCCAAGAAGTCTGCCGAGCAGAACAACCCCTGCGGTTTGAACTCTCTGGGCGTGTCCTACCGCTTTGGGCAAGGCGTCGACCCCGATGCGAAAACCGCGTTCGACTATTTCACCCGCGCTGCGGCCCAAGGGTTTGACAAGGCACAATTCAGTCTGGGCAACATGCATGAACTGGGCGAAGGCACAGCGCAGAGCGATGCAGAGGCCCGCGCCTGGTATCGCAAAGCGGCAGAGCAAGGCAATGCTATGGGCCAATACCGCTTGGGCATCCTGTTGCTGGAAGGTCGCGGCGGCGAGGCGGCCCCCGAAGAAGCACAGCAGCTTTTGCGTGCCTCGGCGGAACAGGGACTGGCTGACGCGCAATATTCGCTGGGCTGGATGGCCAACCACGGCGTCGGGGTAAAGCAGGACCACGGCCAAGCGCTTGAATGGTATCGGCTCGCGGCAGAACAGGGCTATGCCCCCGCGCAGATCAATCTGGGCAACCTCTATGCCGAGGGGCTTGGCACCTCGCAAGATGACGAGAAAGCCGTCGGCTGGTACTATGAGGCAGCGCGCAATGGCGTCCCCGCTGCGCAGGTCAACATGGGTAAGCACTATGCGCTTGGACGCGGTGTGCAGCAGGACTTTGACGAGGCGATGGTCTGGTATCAGCAAGCTGCGGAATATGGCGAACCCGTTGCCTATCTGAACGTAGGATTGCTGTATGAAAACGGTCAGGGCCGCCCCGCCGATCCGGCAGAGGCCGCGCGCTGGTACCGTGCCGCCGCCGAACGCGGAGAGCCCCGATCCCTTGCCAAGCTCGCGCATTTCTATGCCGAAGGGATCAGCGTCACACCGGACCCCGTGACCGCATGGGCGTTGCAGGATACCGCGATGGCCTATGACCGCGACGGCGCGCTGGACGCGCCCGAAGAACGGCTGATGCAAATGGGCCAGCAGTTGGCACCCCAGCAAAAGGGTGAAGCAAAGGCACTGGCGCAAAGCTGGCAGAACGGGGAAGAGCTGGTCTTGCCTTAACGGTCCAGCCAAAGCTGTGACCACGGCCCATATGGACAAAATGTCCATTTTGCCTATATTGTGCGGTGACGCTAAAGGAGAGCCCCATGACACGTGTCACCGCCACCGAATTCAAAAACAACATCGGCGCATTCAGCGATGCGGCGATGAGCGAGCCTGTCATCATCACCAGCCATCAACGTGACCGTCTGGTGCTGTTGTCAGCGGATGAATACCGTCGCCTGACCGCCCTGACCGAAGGGGTGACCACGCAGGATAAAGACCGCGTGGCGCGCGGGCTTGAACGGCATCGCAGCACGATCCTGGAACTCGCCAAACGATGACGGAGCCCCGTTGGGTGACCCGCGAACTTGTTGAATACATGCATGATTGTGTTCTCGAACTGGCGGGCGGCGCGCGCGGGTTGCGCGATGGTGACCTACTAGAATCCGCACTGGCCCGCCCGATGAACCTATATGCCTTTGGCGAAACGTCGCTTTTTGAACTGGCCGCCTGCTATGCCGAAGCCATCGCCCGCAACCACGCTTTTGTCGATGGTAACAAGCGCACGGCCTTCTTTGTCGCCAGCGATTTTCTGGACCAGAACGGATACGAGCTGCAGGCCGCTGTGGATCAGGAGCACGCCGATATGATGGTGGAACTGGCCCAAGGCAAAATGACCCGTGCCGACGCTGCCGCACATTTACGCAACCACAGCATCAAGACCTCTGCGACCTGACGTTTCGCGTTGGCGCGTAACTTTAGATAGAATTAATCATTGTTTCCCTGCTAGAAACACCGGTGTGATGAACGCCACCCGTGGGCCGGCAAGGAGACGACAATGAATACACAGAATATGCCTGCGCCCGATGGGGCGACACCGGCGCACCCGATCCCTGTCGAGGCGGATCTGGCCAAGGCCGATGTCGGGTTGATCGACTTTGCCAAAAAAGCGGGGAAGAACATCTTTTCGGTGATCCCCGATGCGACGCGCACGCAAAGCTATCTGAAAGGGCCGGCCAAGATCCATTATGTCTGTGACCCCGATATGGTGACCGAACTGCTGGCCGGTGTCGGGCGTCGCTTTCCCAAGGCGGAGTTTACACATAACGTCATCGGCCCCGTTGTCGGCAACGGCATGATCCTGTCGGAAGGCGAGAAATGGCGCGCGCAACGGCATCGCTATGCCCCGCTTTTTGCCGCGCGCAACCTGCCCGTGCTGACCCGACATTTTGCCCAGACCGGCGACGAGCTGGCGGATTTCTTTGCGCGCACGGCAGGCGAGGTCGATGTATCGGATGCGGCGCAAGAGGCGACGCTCACCAATATCTCGCGGGTGATGTTCTCGGGGAACGAGGCTGTGTCCAAGCAGGATGTCCGTCAGGGGATGCGACGGTTCACCGACTATATCAGCTATATGTCGCTGTTCGACCTGATGGGGCTGCCGAAGTGGGTGCCCCGTCTGAAATGGCTGCGCAGCAAGAAAGCGATCCGTGATCTGCGGCAGTTGACCCATGACGTGATCGCCAACCGCCGTGCGCAGCGCCATGCAGAGGCGGTCGATTTTCTTGACCTGCTGATCGAGGCGCTTGAGACGGATAAGGAAGATGTCGAAACGACGGTCGATAACCTGCTGACCTTTGTCGCGGCGGGCTATGAGACCTCGGCCAATACAATCGCTTGGGGGCTGTATCTGCTGGCGATGCACCCCGAGGTACAGACCGATCTGCGCGTCGAGGTGATGGAGGCCTGCGGTGACGGGCCCATCGGCTTTCACGATTTGCCCAAAATGCCCAAGCTGCACGCCCATGTGCGCGAAACCCTGCGGATGTATCCCGCAGGTGCCTTGTTCGCCCGTGATGCGACGGATGAGGTGACGATCAAGGATGTGACGTTCAAAAAAGGCGACGTGATCATGTTCCCGGTCTATGCGCTGCACCGGAACGAGCTGCTGTGGGACAACGCGGCGCATTATCAGCACGACCGGTTTCTGGACCGTAAGTACCCGCGCGGACAGTATATTCCCTTTGGGGACGGGCCGCGCATCTGCATCGGGGCGCAATATGCCGAGACAGAGATTATGGTGCTGCTTGCCTCGGCGCTGCGGCGGGCGTCTTTTGAACTGACGGACCACCCTGTCGCGCCACCGAACCTGACCTTTACCATGCGGCCCGATGGCCCGCTGATGTTGCGGGCCGTGCCGGTAGATCAGGCAGCGGTGGAATAGCTTTCGGGTTTGGCCGCCTTGGCCGCATCCGCTGCCTTGAGCACGACACAGAAGGTGGTGCCCACGCCGAGCTTGCTTTCATAGGCGATGCTGCCGCCGTGGGCATCGACGATACGTTTCGAGATCGACAAGCCAAGACCCGTGCCCTGGAACTTGCGCTGATCGCTTGAATCGATCTGGCCGAATTCCTCGAAGATGACGCTTTCACTGCCTTCGGGAATCCCGATGCCCTGATCCGCGACCGAAATCACGAGGTTCTCGTCCTCGCGTTTGAGGCCCACACGGATCGTGCCCCCCGCTTCCGAGAATTTGGCGGCATTGGACAGCAGGTTCACGATCACCTGATCGAGCCGTTTCTTGTCGCCGCGCACGATGGGCTGGTCTGCGGCAACGTTGATCTCTACCGCGACGCCAAAGCGGCTGGCATAGGGCTGGAACGAATGGGCGGCCGTGTTCACGACCTCGGCCAGATCCACGTTACCCAGATCAAGCGAGAACTTCCCCACATCCGCTGATTGCAAAAGCAGCAAATCCCCGACCAGATCCCCCAGACGGTTCGAGTTGCGCGTCGCGATATCCAGCAGCCGCGACATTTTGTCCGGCACCTCGCCCGCTGACCCCGCGTTGATCAGGTCAAGCGCACCGCGGATCGACGTGAGCGGCGTGCGCAATTCGTGGCTGACGGTGGACAGGAAACGGGTCTTGGCCTCGCTTGCGGCGAGGGCATTCTTGTTCTCGGTCTGAAGCGCGAGGCGGTTCTTCATCAGCGCGGAATACCCCTTGATGAAGGTCCGGGCGAGTTCGAACACGAAGCCCAGCACAAACAGCGCGGTGAAGAGGTTCAGCCAGATTTCAGAGTCCAGCGACGGGCGCGCCACGACGACATCGCGGATCGGGATATAGAGGATCGCCCCGATGTAGATCGCCAGCCGAAATCCCAGCACATATAAAAACTGGTGGTTGTTCATCGCCGCGAAGATAGAGGCGGAAATCAACAGGAAAAGCGGCAGAAAGTGGCTGTTTCCAACGCCCTGCTGGATCGCGATCGAGATGCAGAAAAGCGCAATCGTCGTCGCACTGAGCGCCGTGGTCATGTAGATGTGGAACAGCGATTTGCGGATCTTGAGGGTCTTGGACCGGGTGTTGCGCAGGATGTAGCGCAGCACGACGATGTCATAGATTTCGCACAAGCCGATCGCGAAAAAGAAAAACAGCGCGACCCTCAGTTCATAGTAATAGCCTGCCAAAGCAATAGCTGCGGTATAGATGATCGCCCGCTGGCCAAACGCACGGCTGCCCACAAGCGCATAATCCCGCAGCCGGCTTAGAACCGGGCGGGCCTGAGGCAAATTAACATTGTCAATTGCTTCCATGTTGCGCTTCCTCCGTCAGCCTGGCGCGGAATCGGGCGCCAAACGAATCTGCTGATATTTCACTACGATACACCTCAACTATTGGTGGAAAATTTGTTGCGATCATGGCAGAACCGTGGCTGTATGCATTTTGTTAACTTTTTCGTTACTTGAGCGGAGCTTTAGGCAGAGAACAATGGGTATCCAGAACGCAAAATCGCACCAGCGTGCAGAGACGATCCAGTTGGAGCCTTCGGTTCAGGCCGCTCTTCAGACACGACCCGTTGAAAGTGATGTCCCTTCATACGCGACACGACTGGAAGAGACAGTGGTGCATATCGGCAACCAGTATCGGTATGGCCAACTCTATTCAGATTTTCTGAAAGCACGCAAATCAGTTTTTATCGACCAAAAGGAATGGGATCTGCCCCATACCGAAGGGATGGAGTTTGACCAGTACGACACCCCCCAAAGCCGGTCTGTCGTGATCCATGAATACGGCCGGGTGCTGGCGGGCGTGCGGTTGCTGCCGACCACGGCGCAATGCGGCTGTTATACCTATATGCTGAAAGACGCGCAGCGGGGGATGTTGCCGGATATCCCTGAATATGTGCTTTACGAAGACGCGCCGGTGATGCCCCATGTCTGGGAAGCCACGCGGCTGTTTTTGTCAAGAAACGAGCCCGCGCACCGGCGGCTGGCGATCCAGACCAAGCTGATCCGGGGCATGGCGCGTGCCGCGACCGAACAAGGGGCGACCCATGTGATCGGGATCGTGCCTGCCGTGTTCCAACGCTGGATGAACCGTCTGGGGATGAGCGCGCTGCCCTTGGGCCCCAAGCTGAACATCAGCGGCGACAATACGCAGGCCGCGATCATGCATGTGGCGAATTACGCCGACCCGACCCCGTCTGACGCGCGGTAAGCGACCAGAATGGTATCGACCGCACGGGTGACATGCTGGTCGATATCCTTGTAGGGGCGCGTCGTGAGCCCCAGTTGCGCACGGACCATGCCAAAGCCCTTGAGCAATGAAATAAGGTCTTCGGCGACATCACGCGGGTCGAAATCGTCGCGCAGGTCGCCGTTTTCCTGCCCTTGCACCAGCAGACCGCAAACGGCGGCGCACACTGCCTCGAAGGCGGCGGTATAGAAGGTGCGCCCGATCTGCGGGTAATCGCGAGCGACCTCGTGGATCAGGCAGGTAAATTCGACCGAGTCCTGCTCCCCTAGAAAGCTCAGGAACTTGCGCCCGAACGACATCAGCGCGGTGCGCAAATCGGGATGGCCAGAGATATCCGCCAGCACCTCGGCGCGAAAACACTCGGCCTCGGCCTCGAGCACATTTTGCAGGATCTCCGACATATTGTCGAAATGGCGATAGATCGTCGCCTTGGACACAGAAGCCTCGCGCGCCAAAAGGTCCGTCGTGACTTTTTCAAAGCCTTTGACGAAGAACAGGGCGCGCGCTGTCGACAGTATTCGCGATTTTGATGCGTTTTCATTCATATTGCAGAACTAGGACGTGTATGGGTGAAATAAAAGTGCTGAACGGTACCAAGGGGGGTTGAACTGTACGTCACTGCGCGTAAGTACCGCTCAGTACTCGAAAGGCCTTTGATATGAAGCAGCTGATTTCCGTTCTTTTATGCGCCACCCTCGCGACGCCTCTTGTTGCACAAGACGCCGATGACCTGACCCCCTCGGGCACGCCCGCGCCGATCAGGTCGGTCAAATTGATAGAGGCGGGCGGCGCCGCGTCGCAGGTGCAGCGGGTCTTTTTCGGCAAGATCGCAGCGCTGGAAACAGTGGACCTGTCGTTCGAGGTCGGCGGCCGCATGGTGATGTTCGACGCCCAAGAAGGGCAGTTCCTGCAAGAAGGCGTGCAGATCGCGGCGCTGGACCCGGTGCCGTTTGAACGCGCGGTACAACGTGCCGAGGTGCAGTTGACCCAAGCCGAACGGGATTTCGAACGTTCGCAAACGCTGGCCAAAAGCAACGCGGTGTCCACGGCACAGGCGCAGGATACGGAAACCGCCCGCGATCTGGCGCGGATCGCGTTGAGCGAGGCCCGCGAGGCGCTGGACCACGCGACGCTGATCGCCCCCTTCCGCGCCTTGGTCGCCTCGCGTCTGACACCGAATTATGCCAATGTCTCTCCGGGTCAGGCCATTGTGCGACTGCATGACATGTCGGAAGTACGCGTCGAGATCGACGTTCCCGAGCAGATGTTCCAGATGTATTCAAATGCGGCTGACGTCGAATTTACCGGCACCTCGCCGCTATTTGCCGGTGGTGTGCCGCTTGAATTGCGCGAGTTCAACGCCGAAACGCAAAGCATCGGGCAAAGCTACCGCGTGACGCTGGCGCTCCCCTCTGATCGGGTCACGCCCAAACTGATCCCCGGCGCATCGATGAGCGTCACCGCGCGGATCGCGGCAGGTGACGACACTGCAACGACCCTGCCCCCTTCTGCCGTGGTCATGGCGGACGATCAGGCGCGGGTCATGGTCTATACCCCTGACGAGACCGGCGAACAGGGTCAGGTCAGCTGGGTCAACGTCGACGTGTCCTCGAATACCGGCACAGATATCATCGCCACGGGGCTTGAGCCGGGCACCCTGGTTGTTGGCGCTGGCACACAGCTGCTGCGCGAGGGCGACACCGTGCGCCCCTTCAACGGGTTGAGCATCGAGTAAACTATGAAAATCGCACGTTTCTCCATTGAAAATCCACTTTATACGTGGATTTTCATCCTCTTTGCCCTGTTTGGGGGTGTGTTTGGCTACCTGTCTGTCGGCAAGCTGGAAGACCCGAGCTTCACCTTGAAATCCGCCATCGTCGCCACCGCCTATCCCGGTGCCAGCGCGGCAGAGGTGGCGACCGAAATCTCTGAGGTGCTAGAGGCTGAAATCCAGCAGATGGACGAGGTCAAGACCGTCACCTCGCGCAACACCCACGGTCTGTCGGTCATCGAAGTCGAGATGCAGGATGAATACGACGGGACCGAGCTGCCACAGGTCTGGGACGATCTGCGGGATCGTGTGTCTGACGCGGCAAGCTCACTGCCCTCGGGGGCCTATCCGTCACAGGTGAACGACGACTTTGGCGATGTTTTCGGTATCCTTTATGCCGTCTCCGCCCCCGGCTTTTCGGATTCCGAAATATGGGAGATCGCGACCTTTATCCGGCGTGACCTGCTGACGGTCGACGGTGTTGCCAACGTCGATATCGACGGGCTGCCGGAAGAGGCGATTTTTGTCGAACCGTCGTCGCAAAAGATGTCACAGCTTGGCATTGATCCCAGCGTGATCATCGGCGCGATCAGTGAATCCACAGCGATCAACCCCACCGGCTTTGTCGAAACGGGCGATACCAACCTGCGGATCGACGGTCCCTCGGGCGATGATAGTGTCAATGAAATCAGCGCGTTGACCTTCGGCTTTCAGGGCGAGGTGCTGAACCTGCTGGACGTGGCAACCGTGTCGCGGGGCCGTGTGGACGCCCCCGACCACCTTTTGCGTCAAGACGGGCAAGAGGTCTTCACCCTTGGCGTTTCGGGACTGGAATCGGAAAATATCGTCGAGGTCGGCAAACGCGTCGAAGCGCAGCTTGAGACCTTGCAGACCTTCCTTCCCGTCGGGGTCGAGATCACCCCGATCTACGAACAACACCGCGTCGTGGACGAAGCCAACAACAGCTTCCTTTTGTCTCTTGCCATGTCCGTGGGCGTGGTGATCGGGGTGCTTGCGCTGTTCATGGGGGTCCGCGCCTCGGTTGTTGTGGGCGTATCGCTTTTGCTGACCGTGCTGGCCACGTTCTTCTTCATGTATCTGTTCGGCGTCAAAGTTGAACGGATCAGCCTTGGGGCCTTGATCATCGCGATGGGGATGCTGGTGGATAACGCCATCGTCATCGCCGAGGGTATGCAGCAGGAAATGCGCAAGGGACGGCCCTCGGTCGCGGCCGCGGATACAGCGGCGCAGAATACGCAGATCCCCCTGCTGGGGGCCACGGTCATCGGGATCATGGCGTTTGCCGGGATCGGTCTGTCGCCTGACGCCACGGGCGAATTCATGTTCTCGCTTTTTGCGGTGATCGCGATCTCGTTGTTGATGTCGTGGGTCGTGGCGGTGACTGTGACGCCCTTGCTGGGGCACTATATGCTGAAGATCGGCGGGCTGGCGGATGACGACAGCGGGTATAACGGCCCGATTTTCCGCAGCTATGGCAACCTTGTCCGGCTGGTGCTGCGGTTCCGCTGGCTGGTGTTTGTCGGCCTGATCGGCACCACGGTGGCCTGTGTGATGATCTTTGGTCAGGTCAAACAGCAGTTCTTCCCCGCGTCCAACACGCCGCTGTTCTACTTTGAATACAAGGCGGAGCAAGGTAGCTCTATCCAGTCGACCTCCCGCGATCTTGCGGTGATCGAGGATTGGCTGCTCGCGCGCGACGACGTGGACACGGTGACGACGACCATCGGTGCCGGTCTGACGCGCTATGTTCTGACCTACACGCCCGGAGACAGCGACCCTTCGATCGGGCAGCTGGTGGTGCGCGCCACCTCGGCTGACGCAATCCCCGCCCTGCGCGCCGAGCTTGACCAGTTCGCGATCAACGCGCTGCCTTGGGCAGAGGTGCAGACCAAGCGGATCATTTTCGGCCCCGGTGGCGGGTCGGATATCGAGGCGCGTTTTTCTGGGCCTGACCCCGAAGTGCTGCGCGATCTGGCCGATCAGGCAGAGGATATCCTGCGTGACGCGACCCCGCTGCTGCATACCGAACATGTCGATTGGCGCGAGAAAGTGCTTGTGACCCGTCCCGTCTATGCCGAGGACCGTGCGCAGGCCGTGGGCATCGGGCGCAGCGATGTGGCGGATGCGATTGCCCTGTCGACCAACGGGATCACCGCGGGCACCTACCGCGAACGGGACCGGCTGATCGACATCATCGTGCGGGTGCCACGTTCGGAATCCGCTAGCAACGGGCAGCTGCCCGACCAGATCGTCTATTCCGCCGCGCTTGGGGACTACCTGCCGCTGAGCCAGGTGATCGACGGGTTCAAGGTCACCGCCGAAAACGCGGTGATCGAACGGCGCAACCGCGTGCAGACGATCACGGTACAGGCCAACGTCATCGAAGGCGTCACCCCGCCCACCGTCTTCCCGCAGATCCGCCCGCTGATCGAAGAGATCGAGCTGCCGGTCGGCTATACCCTTGAATGGGGCGGAGAGTTCGAGAACGCGGGCGACGCGCAGGCTTCGCTTGGCAAGCAGATGCCGCTGAGCTTCGGGACGATGTTGCTGATCACCATCCTGCTGTTCGGCAAACTGCGCCAGACGGCGGTGATCTGGACCATTGTGCCCATGGCGATCAACGGGGCGGCACTGGGGCTGTTGTTCTCGGGGTTGGCGTTCAGCTTTACCGCGCTGCTGGGGCTGCTGTCGCTGTCGGGTATGTTGATCAAGAACGCCATTGTTCTGGTCGAAGAGATCGACGTGCAGAAAGAAAACGGCCTGAACCAGCATGACGCCATTGTCACCGCCAGTGTCAGCCGTTTGCGCCCTGTGGTTCTGGCGGCGGTCACGACGATCCTCGGGATGGTGCCGCTGCTGGCCGATTCGTTCTTTGCCGCGATGGCGGTGACGATTATGGGCGGTTTGGGCTTTGCCTCTGTTCTGACGCTGATCGGTGTGCCCGCGCTATATCACACCTATCTCGCGAAAGAGCGCCGCGCGGATGCGGCGGCCAAACCGGCCTAGGAAAACGGATTATGCCGTGGTGCCATGCACCACGGCATGCGCCAAAGCACGGGCCAGCGCGTCGCGCTCCCCCTCGGATTGATCGGGACGGATACGGTACCAGTCAACCAGCCCGTTCAATGCCCCCATCAACGCACGGCTGGCGATTTCGATGTTCGGCACGTCCAACTCCCCCTGCGCCACACCCGCGCGCAGCACCTCGCGGTAGAGATTTTCATAGTCGTTGCGCAGGGTAATCAGCTCGCGCAGCACGCCGCGCTCTGCCTCTGTGGTGGAGCCGCGCAAATAGACCTCTACGCCCAAGCGGATACTGCGCTGATAGGGCAGCGTATCCATCATCACCCGCGCATGGGCATGGGCCATCAATTCGAGCTTGCTGATGTTGGAAGTATCCAATGATATCAGCGGGGTAACCGCGTCAAAACAATATTGCATCGCCTGTCGGTACACCGCGAAATATATCGCGTTCTTGGACCGGAAATGGTGGTACACCCGCCCTTTGGTCGCGCCCAGAACATCGGCGATATCGTCCATCGTCGCCTTGTCGAGCCCCTTGAGCATAAAGCACTGCGCCGCCGCCTCGATGATCTCGCGGCGGCTGTCGTGCTTGGGCGCGGCACCCTCGGTGGCGTCCGTCAGCGTGTCGTCATCGATGTGTTCGTCCATTCGGTTCAGCCTTTGACAGCGGGTGCGCAGTAAAGAACGGGGGGTTTTGCCCGTGTAGCGTGAATACTGAGCCGAAAAAAACGGTTGTGACAAGCCGTTGCGTCACCGGACCCCCCGTAATTATCCGTTAGCGCACTTACATCACCGACAGCTATTGACACCTGCGCGCCCTGTTACGAGAGTAACATACTACTCGGAATGTTGGGCCGGGAAATCACAGGCTCAACACATCAGACCGTGGGAATGGACGGTGTGCCGAGTACCGAAAATCAAGGGGCAACCACGCATTTTGCGCGGTTGCGTGACCCGAAATATATGTTTGGGAGGACATACATGACTTATAAATCATCCGTCGCAGTCACCGCATTGGTCGCTGCTGTTGCCATCGCCGGTCAGGCCAGCGCGAAAGAGCGTCTGAACTTTGCCTACGGCTATCCGAATAACTCTGCCATCGGTCTGGCGGTTGACGCCTATGCCGAAGCCGTGGCCGAACGCTCTGACGGTGAAGTCGACGTAACCGGTTTCGCGATGTCCCTGCTGAGCCTGCCTGAAACCTCGCCCGGTGTGCGCGACGGTCTGGCGGATGTCGGCTTTGTGCTGCCGCCCTACTACCCGGCGGAATATTCCACCAACCTCTTCCTGCACGAGATGAACCTGCTGGTGAACCTTGTCGAAAAACCCACAGGTAAAGAGCCGCTGGCCTTCACCGGCGCGATGGTCGAATACACCTTCACCAAATGCCCCGAGTGTCTGGAAGAATATAGCGCACAAAATCAGGTCTATACCGGTGGCGGCGTGACACCGCTGTACAACTTGCTGTGCAAGGACGTCAAAGTCACCTCCGTCGAAGATCTGAACGGTCTGCGTCTGCGTGCCGGTGGTGCGGGTTTCGTGCGATTCGCTGAAGCTTTCGGCGCCCAAGGCGTGCGTCTGCCCGTTTCGGAAGCCTATGAAGCGCTGGATCAAGGCATCATCGACTGCGCCATGCTGTCCGCGCCCGAGCTGACAAACTACAACCTGCACGAGGTCGTCACCGATATCACGCTGGCCGTACCGGGCGGTGTGTTTGCGGGCGTTTCCTCGGCGAACGTGAATGCGGACCGCTGGAAGGGCATGGACGACGCATCGCGCGAAGCCCTGCTGTGGGGTGGCAGCCAGATGACGGCGCATACCACATGGAACTTCTACACCGACGATGCCGCGGCGATCGAACATGCGCGTGGGGCCGGGATCAACATCCACGAGCCCGACGCAGAGCTGCTGGCAGCGGTCAAGGAATTCAGCCGTCAGGACCTCAAGACCGTTTCCGCCCTGTTCAAAGACACTTATGACGTTGCGCGGGCCGATGAAATCGCCGCCGATTTCGAGCCGCTGTTGGCCAAGTGGAACGATCTGGTGGTCGACGTGGACAGCGCTGACGCGTTGAACCAAGTGATCTGGGATCAGGTGATTTCCAAAGTGGACCCAGCGACATACGCGCAGTAAGCCGCCCATCCGCTGATCACAACGGGGTGCCGCGCCGATGCGCGTGGCCCCCCGACGACCCCTTTTGCAAACGGATACTCCGATGAAACTTATCGCGTCAGTGATCTCTGCGGTGATCACGTTGACCGCTTCGCTGGCTGGTATCATTGTTCTGATGCTGGTTGCCCATGTCACCATCGACGTGGTCATGCGCTTTGCGTTCGATACGCCGCTGAACTCTACTATTCTTTACGTCTCGGCCTTTTATATGGTCGCGATCGCCTTTCTGCCTCTCGCCGCGGTGGAGCAAAACGACAGCCACATCGCGGTTGAACTGCTGGTCGAAAGGTTTCCCACCAAAGTACAAAGCTTTCTCGCGGGGCTGGCCTTGCTGCTGACCTGCATCGTGACCGCCACCGTCGCGATCCGCACCGGAGACGAGGCTTTGGCGAAATTTATCGGCGGCTCCTATTCGATCGAGGCAGGCGGCAAGGTGACCACATGGCCCACCTATCTGGCGCTGCCCTTGGGCTTTGGCCTGATGTCGATCGTCGCCGCGTGGAAATTCATCTGTCACCTTACCGGCCGCCCCCACGGGTTGAACGCCTTGCAGGTTGAAGACCCCTATCTAGCCGGCGGAGACGCACAATGACCGAGTTACAAATCGCAGGCATCTTTATCGCGATCCTGCTGGCGATGATCCTGATGCGTATCCCGATTGGCATCTCGCTGATCGCCGTGTCCTTTGGCGGGCTTTGGTCCATGTTCAACTGGAACATCGCTTGGGGGAGCCTCGGGATCGTGCCCTATAGCTTTGCCAATTCATGGGTGCTGAGCTCTATCCCCGCCTTCTTGTTCATGGGGTTCATCTGTTATCATACAAGGCTGACGCAAGGGCTGTTCAACGCCGCGCAGATCTGGCTGTCGAGCCTGCCGGGCGGACTTGCGATTGCGTCAGTCTTTGGCTGCGCGGGTTTTGCCGCTGTGACCGGATCCTCGGTCGCCTGCTCTGCGGCGATGGGTAAAATCGCGGTACCTGAAATGGTGCGTCACCGGTACAGCCCCGAACTGGCGACGGGCACCGTTGCCGCGGCGGGGACCATTGGTGCCCTGATCCCGCCATCGATCCTGATGATCCTTTACGGCATCATCTCGCGGCAGTCGGTCAGTGCCCTGTTCCTGGGGGGTCTGGTGGTCGGGGTGATCACGCTGGTCGCCTATATCGTGCTGATCCTCGTGCGGGTGAAGATGAACCCTGATCTTGCCCCTCCGGTCCAGATCAGCGCGACGCGCGCGGAAAAGATCAAGGCATTGGGTCAGACATGGCCGGTGCTGCTGATCGTGATCGGTGTGTTTGCGGGTCTGTTTGGCGGGGCGTTCACCCCGACCGAAGCGGGCGCCATCGGGGCCATGCTGTCGACCATTGTCGCCCTGCTGTACCGCACGCTGACGTTCAAGGCGCTGCGCATGGCGATCACCGAAACACTGACCACCACCGCCGCTTTGCTGATCATCGCCGTGGGGGCCAGCCTGCTGACACGCTTTCTGGCGCTGTCGGGGATCGGGGACGCGCTGTCCGATGCGATCCTGGGCTTTGGTGCCGCGCCGTTGTTGATCATGATCGGCATCGTTTGCGTCTATCTAGCGCTTGGCATGATGCTGGAGCCCGTCGGTGCGATGCTGCTGACGTTGCCTATCGTTCTGCCCATCGTCGAAGAGACGGGCTATAGCCTGCTGTGGTTCGGTGTGGTGCTGGTCAAGCTGCTCGAAATCGGGATGATCACGCCGCCCATGGGGATGAATGTCTTCGTGATCAAAGGTGTGGTCGGCAATACCGCGTCGCTGTCCACGATCTTCAAGGGCGTGTTCTGGTTCGTCATCGTTGATCTGTTGATCGTGGCAGGGTTGATCGCCGTGCCCGATATCGTGATGTTCCTGCCCGATTGGGTCGGCCGCTAAGACATCGCCTCCGGCGCGGAGTTTTCCGCGCCGGAGCCCTTCACAGCGTGATAGCTTCCCCGTGAGGCGTCCGTGCCGCAGCTTCGTGCCATGCGTCTTTACATGCCGCCAGCTCGCCCGCCGTTGTCAGCTGCTTTTGCGCCACGATCTTTTCCAGCGCAGTCAGCCAGTGCTGGTAGTAGTCACGCTCTGTCCCTGAATGCACCTCTGCGGTCAACGCCTGCGCCCATTCGGCCCATGTAAAGGCCCCCGATTGATGCAGGGACACCGCCATCGCAAAGGCCTGCGCCTGCCACGGCGCGTCAAACACCGGTTCATCATCCGACAACGCAATATCGGGCAATAGCGAAAGATCGGGCAGGGTCATGATACGGTCCTTAGATAGGGTTCCCACAGATCAAGGGTCACGCTGTCATCCGCGCGCGCCTGATCGCCCCAAAGCGTGCGCGCCGAAAAGGCCACCTGATACAGCCATTGCGGATCCTCGCCCTGCCCTTGCGCATTGCTATCGGGAAAGACGTGAAACCCGTGCACCTTGGTGATCGTGCCGATCTTGTCGCGGGCATAGCGTGCCATACGGGTGTGGGTTGCGGGATGGTTGTTGATCGTTCTGATCTGATCCCCGACGGCAAACGCCGGGGTCCCTGTCGCGGGTCGGTCCGCCGGACCACCGGCCGCCAACATGGCGTCGACATCTTCGGCAGCAAGCTTGCGTTTGATCGGCGCGGCGGGTGTCAGCGGCACCGATTGCGCGATCTCTGCCTCGGTGAGCATCCCCTTTTCCACCATCAACCGCTTGGCCGCTTTCAGCCAGATCGCGTAATAGGGCGTGCGGGTATAATCGCCCGGATGCATATCTTCGCGCGCGGATCGCGCAGCATCGATATTCCACTGCCCGCAGGCCCCAAGCGCCACCACGATACCAAGCGCGCGGGCCTCCCAGGGGGCGTGAAACAGCGGTTCGTCCTCTTCTTGCACCACGGGGCCAAAGCCCATCATCCCGCCAAGGTCCGCGCCGCCGTTCATGATGCCACCTGCGGCGCGCGCGCCAGCCCTGTCCCGATCATCGCATTGCGGGTCACCAGATCGGCCAACTGTTCCATCGAATAGCCTTCGGTTCCTGCGGGGCGCTGCGGGATCACAAGATAGCGGATCTCGGCGGTTGAATCATGCACCTCGACCCGCGTTGCCGGGTCAAGGGTCACGCCGAACTCCGCCAGTACCCCACGCGGATCAATCACCGCCCGCGACCGGAAGGGAGGCGATTTATACCACGTCGGCGGCAGTCCCAGCACCGACCACGGGTAGCAAGAGCACAGCGTGCAGACGACCAGATGGTGCACCTCGTCCGAGTTGAACACCGCTTCGATATGCTCGCCCTGACGGGAATGATACCCAAGCGAATGGATCGCTGCAGAGGAATCGCGCCTTAGCCATGCCTCGAATTCCGGCTCTACCCATGATTTCGCCACCACATGCGCACCGTTGCGCGGGCCGATCTTGGTCTCGTAGGTCTGGATGATACGGTCCACCGCCGCGCTGTCGATATAGCCCTTGGCGCTCAACAGGCTTTCCAGCGCCCTCACCCGCGCCTCGGTTTCTGTCAGATGTGAATGATCGCCGTTGTGATCATGCCCGCGGGATGTCATCGTTCCGCCCCCTTCGCCCTGCGTGTTGATGCAACGATAGGAGGGAACGCCGCGATTGGAAAGCACCATATGTGTGGGCGGCCTGCCGCGACTTCCGTGACGTCAACATACCTTACTTATCCCCCCGTCCTGACACGAAGCGACCGCAGGAATGCCCAATTTGTTAACCAAGTTGACCCAAAGCCAAGGAGCCCCGCATGAGAACCTATCCGATCCCCTTTAACGAAGAAGCCCGCCTGCGCGCCGTTTTTGATATTCCGGGACTGACCGCACAAAACGAAGCGTTGTTTGACACGATATGCGAGGCGGCGCGCACCCTGCTCGACTGCCCGATTGCGCATATCAGCGTGGTCGAAGAGGACAGCCAGTGGTATAAATCCGTTGTGGGCATGCATCTGGACCCGATGCCCAAGGACACCGGTTTTTGTGCGCACACCATTATGTCCGACGCGCCGATGATCGTGCCCGATCTCAGCAAGGACGCCCGCTTTGAACGGCACCCGATGGTCGCCAAGGGCGGGCCGGAGGCGCGCTATTACGCGGGTGTGCCGCTCATCCTGTCCTCCGGTCACCGCTTTGGAAGCCTGTGTGCGCTGGACCTGAAGCCCCATGAATACCCTTCGGAAAAGCAGATTGCCCTGCTCACCGATCTGGGTCGTATCGTCGTTGCCGCACTAGAGCGGAGCCAACCCGAAGCCCCCGAAGTGCAGCAGGATAAAACCGCGCAATCAACCTTCCTGACCTTGGTCGGGCACGAGTTGCGCACGCCGCTGACCGTGCTTTTCGGCAGTCTCAAGCTGTTAGAGGCGACAGCAAGCACCGGTACTAACCCCACGCTGATCCATTCGGCCCGTCGGTCGGTGGATCACCTGACGAAACTGATTGAAACGATCCTGTCCTATAGTAACGCCAGCACCGGCGAGCTGCGGTTGAACGAACAAAACTGCGACCTTGCCGCGATCCTGAGCGCGGTTGCAGGGTTGCAGTTCCCCACCACGGATGTGGCGGCCAAAACGGTCACGCTTCGTGATACTGTGATGCTGGATACGCTGCATGTGGACGCCGAACAGATCGAGCTTGCCGTCACAGCCTTGGTATTGAATGCGGTGATGCACGGCGGGACCGACATCACGCTAGAGACGTTTCAGGACATGGACGGGAATATCGAGATTTCGGTGCGGGACAACGGCAGCTTCGACGAACATGTCGAACTGGCCGAACTTTACAAACCCTTTGTCGTGGGCGGGTCGCTGGACCACCGTGCGACCAAGGGCGGCCTGGGTCTGGGGCTGCCCCTGACCCGCAAGCTGGTCGAGATGCACGGCGGCGATTTTGAGGTCCACGCAGAAGCGGATCACAGCCGCGCCGTCATCCGCCTGCCCGCGTGGCGGTGCAAGACCGCGATGATTCAGGCTGCCAAAATGGCACCTGCCACTGTCCCTGATGCGCGACAGAAGCTTATCTAGCAGCGGAGCCTAAAAGCTTGTCTCGGCGTGGTGGATGAACCGGGCCTCAAGCGCGCTTGGCTGGCGTTCGGCATGGGTCAGGATGTGAAACCGCCGTTGCGGGGTGTCGATGGGCACGTCGACCATCCGCCCCGCCTCGATCGACCGGCGGACCACCAGATCGGACAGCAGCGCGGCACCGATGCCCGCTTCGACCGCGCTGCACACCGCCTCGTTTGACGGAAGCTCTAGCGTGCTTTCCAGTTCCTCCAGCCCCAAACCCTGCCGCCCGAGCCACTGAAGAAAACTGTCGCGCGTGCCTGAGCCTGCTTCACGCAGGATCCAAGGAGTGTGCCGCAAGCGTTCGGGCGAAAGATCGCCCCCCTCGGCACCGCTTGGAAACACCAGCCGCAGCGTATCCCCCGCCACCGCCTTAGCGCGGAGTGTGGTGAGCTGGCAGTCCCCCTCGATAATGCCGATGTCAGCTTGCAATGCTTCGACCGCGCGAGCGGCGTCGTCGCTGTTACCGATCCGCACCGTCAGCGCGATCTCGGGGTGCGCCTCGCGGAACCGCGCGATCACCGCGGGCAACCAGTAGTTCGCGACCGTCTGGCTTGCCGCAAGCCGCAGCTTTCCGCGTTTCACCCCCGCCAGATCATCCAGCCGCTGGCTGGCGATGGCGGCGCGGGCCAGAACGGCGCGGGCTTCGCTCAGAAAATCGCGCCCTGCATCGGTCAGCACAATCCGCCGCCCGATACGATCAAAAAGGCGCAGGTTATGACGCTCTTCCAGCGCGGCGATGGCAGCGCTGGTCGCACTTTGGGTCTGGTTCAATGCTTCGGCGGCGCGGGTCATGTGTTCACGCTCTGCCACGGCAACGAATATGCGCAACTGGTCCAGTGTCATCAGGCGGCCCCCGTCAGGATGATCAGCGCAAGGCTGACCCCCATGATAAAGACCCAAGCCGCCGCCCCCAGCAAGGCCGGACGCCCCCCCGCCGCAGCAAGTTTGCGCAGATCGGTCTCAAGCCCCATTGCCGCAAGCGCCATCGCCAGCAGGAATTGCGTCACAGCGGTCGCGGGGTCCAGCACCGCCTGCGGTACCCATCCGGTCGAGGCCACGCCGACCATCGCGATGAAACCGAAAACAAACCACGGGATCGGGGCCTTGCCGCCACCGCCTTGCCCCTGACGCCGCCGCGCGGCAAAGGCTCCCAGACACAGGATCATCGGGGCAAGCATCATCACCCGCGTGAGCTTGGCAATCGTGCCGAACTGGCCGGCCTCCTCGCCGCGCTGGAAGGCGGCGGCGACGACCTGGGCGACCTCGTGGATCGACGCACCGGTCCAAAGGCCAAAGCCGCGCGGGCCAAGGGTCAGCCAGTTTTCGGCCAAGGGCAGCAGGATCATGGAGAGCGAGCCAAAAATCGTCACACAGGCCACCGCATAGGCGACGTCTTCGTCGCGGCCACGGGTGACGGTATTGGTTGCGATCACGGCAGAGGCCCCGCAGATCGACGTGCCCGCCGCGATCAACTGCGTCAGCTTGGCATCCACCCCCAGCACGCGGCCCAGCCATGTGGTGAACCCGAAGGTCAGCACCAGCGAAAGCGCGATCACCGCGACCCCCACCCAGCCGACAGCCGCAACCTGCCCCAGCGTCAACTGCAACCCCATCAGGATAATCCCCGCCCGCAATATCTGTCGCATGCTGACCACAAGCCCTGCCTTGGCCACCTCCGGCGTGCCAAGAGTGTTGCGCAGCGCCATCCCCAGAAGGATCGCGAGGATCAACGGGCTCAGCATCCCCACCCCCGGCAGATACCGCAGCGCAAAGGCCAGCGCGGCGATCATGGCGGCAAGCGCCAGACCCGGCCAGATCGATGGCGTGGTTTTATCAGCGTGAACGAGGTCAGAGAGGGTCGTATCAGTCATAGCGTGCCTAAGTATCGTCGTGTCCCGTGCACTATCGGCCATTCCGATACATCAATCCAACGGATTATAATTATCCAACTGATCGCAAAACGTGATTGATTGGTTAGGCCGTGGCAGTCGCTTGATGCAGCGTCTCTCTTTACGCTTGGGGTTCTGCGCCCCTATCGTTAAAGGACTGCCGAAACCGGCATCGCTGCGCAGAAAGGGAAACCCATGGTCCCGATCATCTTTGGCCCCCTGCGGACCCGTGAAACGCCGCGCCAGTCGCGTGCGGTGATCCGCGTGCATGTCATCCTGAACGCCACGGCAGCGCTGCTGGCCGAGAACCGGTTGCAAGACCTGACCACCACCGCCATCGCGACCCGTGCCGAGGTGCCTGTCAGCTCTATCTATCGGTATTTTCCCACGCTTGATGACGTGCTGCTTGAGCTCTATTCGCAGACCGCCAATGAATTACGCGCCAAGCTTTTTGCCAGCCTTGATGATGTTCACGCCCATACGACATGGCGGGACCGGTTGCGTGCCGTGCTGGATGTGCAGCGCAGCTATCTGGCGCGGCATCCCTACTACCGCCCCCTCCTGCTGCATTTCGCGACGAAACGCGGGCCGCTCGCGATCGAGGATGACGACCACGACGATCTGGTCCGCTTTCTATGCAACAGATGGGAAAGCGGTGCCGACGGGTTTCAGGGCGGCGATCCCGTGGTGGTGGCCAAAACCACGATCCAGATCTCCCTTGCGATGGAAGATCTGGTCGCGGCGCAGGCGGATCGGCGCAGCTCTCGCCCCTATTCGCAAGAGCTGACCAAAGTGCTTGAGCATTATCTGGCGCAATACCTGTCGGATTAGCGCCTGCGGGTCAGGCGATCGTATCCGCCCGCCCCGCCTGCCGCCCCGAAAAGATGCAGCCGCCCAGAAACGTTCCCTCAAGCGCGTTATACCCGTGATACCCACCGCCGCCAAAACCGGCGACCTCGCCCGCCGCGAACAGCCCCGGGATCGGCGTGCCAGAGGCATCCAGCATCTGGCTGTCAAGATTGGTCTGCAACCCGCCCAGAGTTTTGCGCGTGATGATGTTCAGCTTGACCCCGATCAACGGGCCGTTTTCAGGGTCGAGGATCTTGTGCAGTTTCGCCGTGCGTTGCAGCTTGTCGCCGCGATAGTTCCGCGCCGCATGGATCGCCATGATCTGCGCGTCTTTGGTGAAGTTGTTGTCGACCTGACTGTCGCGAGCCCTGATCTCGGCTTCGATCTTGTCAAGCGACAACAGATCATTCCCCTCCATCCCGTTCATCTTGGCGATGAGCTCGGGCAATGTTTGGGCGACCACAAAATTCTCGCCATGCTCCTTGAAGGCTTCGACGGCGGGGGTCGCGGCCTTGTTCAGGATACGCTGCTGCAAGACTTTGACCCAGCTTTTGTCGGCGAAATCGGGGTTCTGCTCTGACCCCGACAGGGCAAATTCCTTTTTCACGATCTTCTGCGTCGTGATGAACCACGAATAATCAAAGCCCGTATCAAGGATCATCTTCAAAGACCCCAGACTGTCGAACCCCGGGAGTGACGGCGCGGGAAAGCGGTTGCCCTTTGCATCGAACCACATCGACGACGGGCCGGGCAGGATACGGATACCGTGGTTGGGCCAGATCGGGTCCCAGTTCTTCACGCCCTCGGTATAGTGCCACATGCGGTCATTGTTGATCAGCTGGCCGCCCGCCGCCTCGCTGATGGCGATCATGCGGCCATCGACGTGGGCGGGTACGCCGGCGATCATCTCTTTCGGGGCCGGGCCAAGACGTGCCGTCGGCCATGACTTGCGCACCAGCTCGAAATCTCCGCCGATCCCGCCAGAGGTGACAACGACAGAGGGCGCGCGCAGTTCGAAATCGCCCACGATATCACGGTTGGTCTTTTGCCCGCGCGATGCCCCGTCCGCCGCCAGCACCTCGCCCGAGACACCGACCGCGGCACCGTTTTCCATGATGATATGCGAACAGCGATGGCGGAATTTCAGCGTGATGCGACCGGCCTGCTGATGTTCCCGCACGCGGCGTTCGAATGGTTCCATTGTTCCGGGCCCAACACCCCAGGTCAGGTGGAAGCGCGGCACCGAATTGCCGTGACCCGACCCAAAGCTGCCGCCACGTTCAGCCCATCCCACGACGGGAAACCACCGCATCCCCATATCGTACAGCCAACTGCGCATTGGGCCTGCGGCGAAATCGACATAGGCCTCGGCCCATTTGCGCGGCCACGCGTCTTCGGGCCGGTCGAATTGCGCCGATCCCATCCAGTCTTGCAGCGCAAGTTCGCGGCTGTCCTTGATGCCCATCCGGCGCTGTTCGGGGCTGTCGATCAGCATCAGCCCGCCAAGGGACCAGAAGGCCTGCCCGCCCAGAAAGGCTTCGGGTTCCTGATCGATGATGGTGACCTGTTTACCACGATCAGCCAGTTCGGCTGCGGCGACCAGTCCGGCCAGACCGCCGCCCACGATAATAACGTCAGAGGTGTTCATGCAAAGCTCCTTACGCTGTGCCGATGCGGCGGTATTTCAAAACGACGGGCAGGATGATCAGATACATCAGGATACCGTAAACAGCCGACGGCAGCGCATAGGCGGTGAACCCACCCTCGCCGCCGACAATGATCGCGGCGACGGCGATCCCCAGGGTGCTGTTCTGCACCCCCGTCTCGACCGAGATGGTCTTGGCCTCGGTCACCGACCGGCCAAGCAGACGCGGCACGACAAAGCCGATGGTGGTCAGCGCGGCCAGCAAGACCAGCAGCGCGGGCCCGATCACCACGATATTTTCCACAAACAGCGCCCAATTCGCCGCCAGCGCCGCCAGCACGATCACCGCAAACAGGATCGTCGCCACCGCGCTCAGCTTAGGCTCGGCCCGGGTCATCGCGGCAGGGGCCATCGCCCGCGCGCCCAAGCCAAGCGTGACAGGCACCACCGTCAGGGCAAACATGGTGACAGCGGTTTTGGTGATGTCGATCTCGGGCGCGGCATCGCCCATGAAATATCCCATCGACAGGCCCAAAATCAGCGGCACGGTCACCACACTGGCAAGGCTGATCACCGCCGTCAGCGACACCGACAGCGCCACATCCCCTTTCGCCAGCTTCGAGATCACATTGCTGGTCACCCCACCGGGGCAGGCCGCCAGAATCATGAAGCCCACGGCCATTTCCGCGCGGATACCAAAGGCCAGCACACAGATAAAGGTCACGAGCGGCAGCAGGATGCTTTGGTTGAGCGCCCCGATGAAAAACGCAAGAGGCCGTTGCCCGACACGCGCGAAATCCGCAGGTGTCAGCCCGACACCCAAGGTAAACATGATAAACGCCAAGCCAAGCGGCAAGACGACCGAAATCAGTACATCCACGATTATCCCTCCCAAGACATCTGTGAAAAACAGAATATATTTCCGGTATAGCCGTCAAGTGCCGATTCACCTAAGAGAAATCCGCTCTGCCGTAACGTCGCGCACGGGCCCCCGATGGACCCTTACCCAAAGTAAGGTTACCTTAGCGTAAGGGAACGAAACAACCTGCGCGCCCGAAGGTGGCGGGCGGGTATTGGCACGATGGGAGTACATCTAATGTCGGATACGGTGATTGCGGATTTTGATCGCAAGCTTGCACGAGAGGCGTTTGAACAGCGCGCGGCGCAGGGCGCTGCGGCGCTGACGCGTCTGGGGGCGGGGGCTGATGTGCCTGTGGCGCTGATCATGCGCAACGATCTGACCCAGCTCGAGGTTATGCGCGCCGCGGCCATGGCCGGCACGGTCATCGTGGCGCAGAACTGGCACGCTGCGGCAGAAGAGGCCGGCGCCATCTGTGACGACAGCGGCGCGCAGTTCGTGATCATCCACCGTGACCTGATCGACGCTCTGCGCCCCGCCCTTGAGGGGCGAACGGTCATCGCGGTCACCCCTGATACCGCGCTGCGTCAAGCCTATGGCATTGATGACGCCGCCGCAAAGACCGACCCCGAGACGCCGGAATGGTCCGCGCTGGTAGATGCCGCCGACCCCATCACCCCGCGCGAGATGATGCGCCCGCTGATGCGCTATACCTCGGGCTCGACCGGCAAGCCGAAGGGCGTGCGGCGTTTGGGGGGCGGGCCCAAGCGTGACTTTGAAGAGGTGCTTTCGCGCGTAGGCACCGAGATGTTGCAGCTCAAACCCGGCTCGCGGTTCTTTACGGCAGCGCCCATCTATCACTCGGCGCCATCAACGCTGACCTCTGCCGCGCTGGTCACCCCGGGCGTATCGACCTTTGTCGCGCCCAAGTTCGACCCCGAAAGCTTCCTTGCCACGATCGAGGCTCAGCGCATTACCCATATCTATCTGGTCCCCACCATGATGAGCCGGATGCTAAAGCTCCCCCAAGAGGTGAAGGCGAAATATGACCTGTCCTCGGTGGAATTCTGCGTCTCGACGGGCTCACCGTGGCCACATGACCTGAAAGTAGCGATGATCGACTGGTGGGGGCCTGTGTTCTGGGAAAGCTACGGCGCGACAGAGATCGGGTTCATGACGATGGTATCCTCGGCAGATGCTTTGGCGCGGCCCGGTACCGCAGGGCGGATGCAGATGGGCGGCACGCTGATGATCCTTGACCCCGATGGGAACGAGCTGCCCGCCGGTCAGGTGGGCGAGATTTATGCCCGTATGGATGCCTTCGGCGGGTTCGACTATTCCAACGATCCCGAAAGCCGCGCCTCGGCTGAAAAGCACGGGCATTTCTCTGTCGGGGATCTGGGATCTGTGGATGAGGACGGGTTCCTGTTCATCACGGATCGCAAGAAAGACATGATCATCTCGGGCGGGGCCAATATCTTTCCCGCCGAGATCGAGGCGGTGCTGATGCGCGCGCCTTTCATCCGCGATGTCGCCGTCTTTGGCGCCCCTGACCCCGAATTTGGCGAACAGATCGTCGCGGCGGTTGAACTGGCCGACGGGCATAGCGCCGACAAACAGAAGGTGCTTGATTTCCTTGACGGCAAACTGGCCCGTTTCAAAGCACCACGGATCGTCGATTTCCACGAGGCCCTGCCCCGCGAAGACAGCGGCAAGATCTTCAAACCCCGCCTGCGCGCGCCCTACTGGGACGGGGCGGGCCGGTCGATCTGACCCTGACCTGACGCCCCAACGCCAACAGGGACCGGTGCGAATTGCGCCGGTCTCCTTGTGTTGGGGCGCGGGGTTTCCCACATCGCGCCGGTACACACGCCGCCCCGAGGCGGCCAAAAACAGGATGATCACGATGACCAGCACCCTACTAGAGCAGTTGAACTGGCGCTATCCGACCAAGAAGATGGACCCGTCCAAGAAAGTCCCTCAGGAAAAAGTCGACACCATCGTCGAAGCCATCCGCATGACCCCCACCTCAAGCGGCACCCAGCCCTTCGAGCTGCTGGTCGTGACCAACCCCGACAAGCTGGCGCAGATCCAGAAAGCCGCCAGCGACCAGACCCAGATCACCGAAGGGTCACATCTGCTGGTGTTCGCGGCGTGGGATAACTACACCAAAGACCGCATCGACGCGGTCACCGATCTGAATGTCGAAGCCCGTGGCGACCTGCCCTTGCTCAGCGCCTATTACGAGAACCTGAAAAACAACTACCTGCCCCGCGATGCCGAGGTAAACTACGCCCATGCCGCGCGTCAGGCTTATATCGCGCTTGGGGTGGCACTGGTTGCCGCCGCTGAACAAGAGGTCGACAGCACCCCGATGGAGGGTTTCGACCCAGCGAAGGTAGACGAGATTCTGGGCCTTAAAGAGCGCGGCCTGCGGTCGGTGATCCTGCTGCCTCTGGGCTACCGCGACGCGGAATCCGACTGGCTGGCCCCGATGAAAAAGGTACGCAAGTCGGCGGAAACGCTGGTCACCCATATCGACTGATTGTTGCGGGGCGAAGGGGCAAACACCCGTCTCGCACCGTCAGAAGCATACCAACGCGGGGCCGGTTCTTTGCGACCGGCCCCGCAGTTTTCGTCAGACCGCCGCCTCGCGGGTCAGACGTTTTGATGCCATCCCCGGCTCTGCCCCCCAGACCGCCACATAGCGGTAGAACACCGGCGTGAGGAATAGGGTGAAGATGGTGGCAAACCCAAGCCCGCCCACGATCACCCAGCCCACGGCGATGCGCGCTTCGGCCCCCGCGCCCGAGGTCAGGATCAACGGCAAGCCGCCAAAGACGGTCGATACCATCGTCATCATCACCGGACGGATCCGCAGACGCAGCGCGTCCCGAATGGCGCTATCGATATCCTGCCCCGCCTCGCGCAACTGATTGGCAAATTCGACGATCAGAATACCGTTCTTCGCCATCACCCCGATCAGCATCACCAGCCCGATCTGACTGTAGTAGTTCAACGATCCACCGCTGAGCGAGATCGCGAAAAGCGCCGCCGCCAGACCAAAGGGCACGGTCAGCATGATGACGACAGCGCTGGCGATGCTTTCGAACTGCGCGGCCAGCACAAGGAACACCACCACCAACGCGACGCCGAACACCATATACATCTCTGTCTGGCTGTCGCTCAGCGTCGCCGCCTCGCCGGTAAAGATGATCCCCATCCCGTCGGGCAGCACGCTATCGGCAATCGCCGTCAGACGGGTCATCGCGACGCTAAGATCGATACCGTCGTTCAGGTTCGCCTGCGCCGATACCGCCAGCGACCCGCCCTGCCGTTCCAGCGTGGACTGGCTGACCACGGGCACCAGCTCTGCCGCCGCGGACAGGGGCACATAGGCACCGCCCGGCAACTGCAACTGGATGTTATCAAGATCAGACGGGTCATCGATCGGTGGGCCACCGGGCACGACATTCACATCCGTCTCGATCTCGTCCGCAAAGACGGTGACGGCGACCTTGCCTTGGGTCATTGCGCCGATGGTCTGGGTGATCTCGGCCTCTGTCAGGCCAAAGACGCTCGCCATTTCGGGATCAACGCGGACCTCGTATTGCGCCTGCACCGCGTCGTTGGAAAGTTGCGGGTTCAAAAACGCCTCATCCTGCGCCATCGCCGCGACCAAAGCCTCGGTTGCCGTGGTCATCGCCGCGATGTCCTTGCCCGTCACCGCGAATTGCAAGCCCTGCCCGCCGCCGCGGATATTGAGGCTGTTTGTCCCCCGCGCAGAGGCCTGAACGCCGGGCACCCGCGCCAGTTTGCCGCTGATCTCGGCGACCAGTGCGGATTGGCTGCGGTCACGATTGCTCCAGTCATCGAGCCGCACGATGATGAAGGCGCTGGTGCCACCGCCGACGCCAACGATGCTTTGAACCGAGGTAACCTCGCCGCTTTCCTGATAGGGGGTCAGGATCTCTTCGATCTGATCAACCTGGGTATCAAGGTAGTCGATCGTGGTATCAGAGGCACCGCGCGCCTGTACCAGAAAGAACCCGCGATCCTCGTCGGGCGTGATGGCAGAGGGCAAAGTGCCCGCCGCCCCCGCCGCCACAATCACAAAGGCGCCCGCCGCCCCCAGCACCACCAACGGCATGCGGATGGCTTTGTCCATCACCGTGTCGAACATCCGCCCGGCCCAGCCTTGCGGCTTTGCCGTTGCCTCGAGCGCGGATTTCCCCGGATCAAGAAAGGCCGCCAGAACCGGTGCCAGCGTCAGCGCGGTGATGGAAGACAGCGTGACAGCAAAGGCCAGCACGAAGCCGAATTCGCTGAACACCCCACCGGCCTGACCGGGCAGGAAAGAGATCGGGATAAACACCGCCGCCAGCGTCGCCGTGGTAGAGATGACGGCAAAGAACACCTCGTTCGTGCCCGCCGCAGCGGCAGCAAAGGCCCCCATCCCCTGTTTACGTTTGCGCACGATATTCTCGATCACGACAATCGCATCATCCACCACCATCCCCGTCGCCAGCACCAGCGCCAGCAGGCTGATGGTATTGACCGAGAACCCCGTCAGCCAGATCGCGGCGACTGTGCCCACCAGCGACACCGGAATGGTCACCGCCGGGATCATCACCGCACGGGGGGAGCGCAAAAAGGCAAAGATCACCACAACCACAATCCCCGTCGCCAAAGCGATGGATTTCATCACCTCGGTCAAGGATCCCCTGATGAATGTCCCGTCGTCAGAGGTCACGAACAGCCGAACGCCGTCGGGCAGCGCCGATTGCAGATCAGCCACCGCAACGGCAACATCTTCCGAGATCGACAGCGTGTTGCCCACGGATTGCCGCGTGATGTCCATGCCGACGGCGGTTTGCCCGTTCACGCGGGTTAGCACGGCGTCCTCTTCCGGCAGCAGCCGCACGAACGCCACGTCAGAAACGCGCGTATTCGCATCAATCGGGATCTGGCCCACGGTATCAACGGTGACATTCGCGTTGCCGACCCGCAGCGCCAAGGTTTGCGCATCTGAATCCAGCGATCCCAGCGGCGTGTCATCGCGCAGCGCTGCCAGCGCGTCAGAGACATCGAACAGGGTCATACCCCGACTAAGCAACGCGGGCATATCCAGCGTCACGCGGAACTCGTTAGGTTGCTCGCCGCGCAGGGTAACCTCTGCAATGCCGTCAATGGTGGACAGCCGGTCATAGACGACGCCCTCGGCCAGCTCGGTCAACGCATCAAGACTCGCGTCGCCCATCAGCGCCAGCCGGATGATCGCATCCGCGTTGCTGTCGCTTTTGGTCACGGTCGGATCATCCTCGATATCATCGGGCAGGTCGCGCAATGTGGACGAAACGATCTCGCGCGCCTCATTTGCCGCAACATCGACATCGGTGCCTTCGGACAGATCAATGGTGATCCGGCTCGACCCCGTGGTCGAGGTGGATTCCATATAGGATAACCCCTCAAGCGCGCTCAGGGCATCCTCAAGGACCTGCGTCACCTCACGGTCGACGGTTGCGGGCACCGCGCCTTCATAGGTGGTGCGCACGGATAGAACCGGCTGGTCAACGTCGGGCATTTCCCGCACGTCGACAGCCACAAGCGCGGCGAGACCTGCGATCAGGATCAGCAGGTTGATGACGATCCCGAAAATCGGCCGCGAGACGAATAGATCGGCGAGCCCGCCACGGGGCTTTGCAGGGGTATCGCTCATGACGGTGCCTTTTCGGTCTCGGCACCGACCGCGGTGATTTTCGCCCCGTCCCGCAGCTTTTGCGCGCCTTCGGTCACAACCATCGCGCCATCGGCGATGTCGGCCTCGACCCAGACGAATTCGTTTTTACGGTAAAGGATCGTGATCGGCACCCGCACCGCCGTCCCACCGTCATCGACCCAGACCGCAGCACCCATGCGCGACCACGTCACCGCGGTCGATGGCAAGACCGGCAGCGGTTCGCTTTCATGCAGCAGGCGCACCGCAAAGGTCATGCCCGGCCAGAGGATGCGTTCCGCATTGTCGATCTTGGCCTTCACCGTGACCGAGCGCGTGACCGCATCGATCCGGCTGTCGAATGACAGGATTTCTCCGGTGATCGACCGACCGACAAAGGCAGAGGTAGAGACCAGCACCTCATGCGCCTGCCCCAGAACCCCGATAGCGCGTTCGGGCAGTTCGAATTCGACCACCAGCGTTTCGGTCTGGTCAATCGTTGCAATCACGTCATTCGCGCCAAGGATATCGCCTACCTCAACCTCGCTAAGCCCCAGACGCCCCGAGATGGGCGCGCGGATGGTGCGGTCTTCCAGCGCGACTTCGGCCAGACCCACTTCGGCATCGGCCAGTTGCTGCGCCACGCGCGCCTCTGACTGTGCGACATCGGTAATGGTAGAGTTGCCACCGGCCCGCAGCCGGTCATAGCGGTCGACCGTATCGGTCGCCTGCTGCAGATTGGCGCGCGCGATTTCAAGGTTCAGCTCTTGGGTCCGCGCATCCAACCGCACAAGGACCTCGCCCTGTTCAACGTCGCGGTTCGCGGTCAGCCGGGTTTCGACCACTGTACCGGCGGTTTCAGTCACCACATCCGCACTACGCAAAGAGGATGCTGTGCCGGTCGCGTATAGTGTCACCTCGTAGGGGCGTTGTTCCAGCGCGGTCGTCACCACCGAAGTCGCCCCCCGTGCACGCCCGCCCCCAGGGGGGCCACCTGCAGGGCGCCCGTCCGCCGCGGACTGAGGCTGCGCCGCCTCGCTTGTGGCATCCGTGCCGGGCAGGCCAAAGGTGATGGCATAAGCCCCGAACAAAAGCCCGACGGCCACCAGCAAACTCACAAATTTCCGCATTATTCCAACTATCCAGATCAGGTCATTAAGCCATTTAACGCGGGCCCTGAAAATTCCGTCGCTGAAAACACGACGAATTGCAGAAAAAATCCCAACGGTCCCGGGGGAGCCTAGTTTTCGGGCTTCACGCTCAGGGTGACCACGCGCCAGGCGTCATCCTCGCCGACCAGCTCTTTCGCGCGCGTCGCATCGGGCAGCAATTCGTCGTCGTCGCCGATCACCACGTGCAGATAGCGTCCGGCCTCGCGCAGCTTGACGACGGGCGCGCCGTCCATGCCTTTCTGAACACGATCCGCCAGATTTTGACGCTCGGCAGAGCCAAGCTTGCGCGGCGCACCGTCCAACAGCTCCGCGACCGAGATACGCAGATTGCGCCCACCGTCTTTCAACACGTCCAACCCGATCAACCCCGCAGCCACGGCATCGGCCCACCAGAACCCCATCGAGATACCGATGATGCCCAGAATACCCGCAACGCCGGTCTTCCAGTCTGCGGCGTTCATGTCAGCATCCGCATGCAACACCTTGTCCTGAATGTCGGGCGCGATGGCCAGCTTCTTGCGGCCCAAGATCACCGGCGGGATAATCGAATAGACCAATGCCGCCACCATCAACCAGCCCATCCAGATCTCGGTGCCAAACAGTTCGATACTGCCGATGGTGGGATGTTCCTGCCGCACCAACGTGACCACCGCGTCATACACCAGATAGCCGCCCATCAAGGTCAGCGCCGCCGCCGAGAGGGCAAAGGCCAGGGTGCCGATGCGGTGCAGGCCAAAGGGGTACTTCGGGCTTGGAGGCATCCGTTCAAGCCGCGCGGCGATCAGGAACAGGATCGGCGGCAACAGCGATAGCGTGTCTTCGATCCACGCCGCCTGCATCGCCTGACTTGATCCCATGACCATGAACATCACAAAAATGATCGTCACCAGCCAGAACAGCGTCCACCATTCCAGCCGACGCGCTTTCGCGATTTTGTCGGCGATCTCTTGCGGCAGCGGGGGGTAGCGGTTCATTCCTGCGCCTCCCGTGTCAGCGGACGCAGCGCCATATTGGACCGCATGAGAAACCGGTTCTCGCCGCGCCGCAGCAGCAACACCCGTTCGGGACGGTCGGCCCCGACGGTCACATATCCGATGGGGTTGGTCATGCCCGTATGCTCTGTCAGCGGTGAATCTTTCGGTATTCCGCCCGCCAGCAGATGCAGATCACCCCCCTCAAGCGCGTCAAGCATCTGGTGCGGGTTCTCGCGATGCCATTCGATTTGCGCATCCAGTGCCGCGGCGATCATTGTCACCGCCTGCAGGTCTTGATCCGGCAAAGGATCTTGCAACACGCCGACCTTCAGCACGGCACCTTCCACAATATCAGTGGTGTTTTCGGGGTCTTTCGGCAACTGGCAGGCAGCCAGAACGACCAAAAGAGCAGCGGCGATGAGGTGGCGGTACATGATCAAAACCCTTCAGGGCGACAACTGCACAGATCATGATTTCGTTCCCGCGGGACCGACACCCGCAGGAACCAGAGGGGTCACAGCCCTTTCGACAACAGATCACCCGTTAAAGCGGGGTGCCCGTTTTTCGAGGAACGCGGCCACGCCCTCTTTGAAGTCGGGGGTATTCCCCGCTTCTTTCTGCCACTTGCGCTCGTTCGCCAGTGCGGTGTCAAAATCAGCGTCGGCAGCGCTCCACGCGGCTTTGCGGATCAAGGCAAGGCTGCGCACCGGCCCGTTCGCCAGTTTGGTCGCGATCTCAAGCGCGGTGGCGTCAACCGCGTCATTCTCGACCAGCCGCGTCACCAGCCCCCAGTCAAACGCCGTCGGCGCGGGAATTTTCTCGGCCAGCAGCATCATCTCCATCGCGCGCACGCGGCCCACGGCGCGTGTCAGCAACCACGTCGCCCCGCCATCGGGGATCAGCCCGATCCGCGCAAAGGCTTCAAGGAAATAGGCATCACGACCGGCGACAATCACATCACAGGCCAGCGCAATCGATGCTCCCACACCCGCGACCGCCCCCTGCACGGCAGAGACCACGGGCACCGGCAGATCGCGAAGCGTCATCATCAACGGGTTGTAGGCATTTTCAAGCGCGGCACCCGCGTCGAGCTCTTTGCCGCTTTCGATCGTCCCCTGCTTGAGGTTCGCCCCCGCCGAGAACGCGCGCGGCGACCCCGCCAAGACAATCGCCCGCGCTGTCTGTGCTTCTTGTTGCAGCAGGTCACGCAGCTCTAGCGCCATGGCAGAGGTCAGCGCGTTCATCGTCTCGGCATCATCAAACCGCAGCACTGTCACCGGCCCGTGCCGTTCGACCTTGATCTTATCCGTCATCCTGCTCTCCTCCCACGCATTCTACGGTCTGTGTCGGGGGTATCCCACCACGAGAACAGGGCATGGTAAAGGCGCCATCACCGGAACCCGCAGCGTCGAAGGGTCACTGATCAGGTATCGCCAAACGTCGCGGCGACCCACTCCGGCAAGGTCACCCGCTGCTCGAACACTGTCGATTTCGCCCGCAGCACGTTTTCTTTGGTGTCGCGCACCGGCTCCGCGCTGATCGTGGCATAGGCGTGATCGCGCGCGACCTCCCATGTCTCGTCGCGAAATCCCGCCAATCGGGCATAGAACCGTGCCGCCGTCTGGTCCGCCTCTTTCCACGCGGCACCGGGCAAGCCGCGCCCCGGCATGTTTCCCACGTCGGTCCGATGCTGGTTTGCCGTCTCTAACGCGTAAATATTGGCGTATTTCAGGTGCATCAGATAGACACCGCGCGGCAGGTCAAACACCGCCGTTTCAATGCGCTTGGGCCCGACCCATATGCCGTGGCGCCACAGCCCCGTGCCGCGTTTGGTCACCCATGCCTTGCTGTAGTGCCCCGAGAACACCGCCGTGCGCCGATGACCAAGAGCCATTTGCCCCGCCGCGAGCACATCATCCTCCAAGGTCTCTGCCACATTGAGACCAAGCGCGAACATCGACTTTGCCGATGCCGTCTCTAACACCGCGTGCAGAGACGTATATAGTTCAGGATCATAGCAGATAAGCTCGTCCGCATCGGTGCGGATCACCCAGTCGAAAGACACGGCCAGCCCATCGGCAAAACTGTTCAGCACTTGCCCGCGGCGCCGGTCGAACCCTTCCAGCGTTTCGCGGGGCACGGTGATCACGGTCGCACGCGGGCAAAGGCTGGCGATCCTGGCGTCGGCCCCGTGGGCGACAATATAGAGGTTATCAAACCCCAGCATGCGCCCATAATGCGCGTACCACTGGGACAGCGCCCAGTAGTCTTTGTAAACCATTGTGATCGCGCAAATATTCATGGTGTCCTTTTACGCGCTTTGCGATTTTCCGAACAGGGTATTTTGTCACGCACCGGCCTGACGCCTCCAAATTCCCTTACGCAAAAGGGTGAACGCCTTGTTCCAGCCATATTTTATGTTGCTTTTTGGCGACACCGTTGCCATTATGTTGCCTAGGCCGGGGGGCGAACATGTCATTGGAAAAGCTGATTGATTTGGCAGGTGCCGCGAAAGCGGGCACGGGCGATGTTGCATTTTGGGACAGCTGCACCCAAACCTTCGCCGATCTGGGCGTCACCGGCATCGGCTATGGCATCATCCCTTACGCCAGTGACGCGACCGTGCGCGGGTTTACCCAAGCCGGTTTCTTTCGCCACACCTACCCCCAAGACTGGGTCACCGCGGTCGAGGAACAGGCGCTGGTGGATGACGATATCTCGGTCGAGTTGATCGCCAATGGCACGAAAGAGGTGCTGTGGAATGACGCCAGCCTGCTGGACCACGCGACCGAGCCGCAACAGATGCAATCCGAGCTTGAGAATGACATCGGGATGCAGTTCGGTGCGTCTTTCGCGCTGAACCGCACGCCTGCGGGTCAGGCCATCTCCGGCATCGGTCTTTGGGTGAGCGAGACACGCACCGACCGCGAATTCGATCTTTACTGGCAGCAGCATCGCAGCGCGTTACGACGTTTGTCCTTTGCGATGGATGAAGGCATCCGCCGCGATCACATGAGCGTGCTGGTCAACCTCACCCCGCGCGAGCGTGACTGCCTCAGCTATCTTGCCATCGGTCTGCGCCCGGCCGAGATCTGCTGGACCCTCAAGATCAGCGAAAAAACCTTCGAGAAACACATCAAGGGCGCGAAAGAAAAGCTGCGGGCCAGCACACGCGATCATGCGGTCGCCAAATCACTGGTTTTAGGGCTAATCCAACCGTAGATGGGGGTTTTCCCCCGCTTGATCTACCCTTGGGTTACTGGCAGGTAGAGCGCATAGAACGGCATCACGATTTTCTCCAAGCAGGCCGGTGAGATAGGGCATATTCACGCTGCCTTTTCTCGTCATACTGGCATTGCTTCGCAAGTAATTCTTAGACCAAAGCGCGGGGTGGCAGTAATGCCGCCCCCATTTTGTATCTACTGGTCGTAAAACGTGAACCATCGCCCCACCCACAACTGACGCGAGAGAGTCGCTACGTCAACTTATCACAAAGCCGTTAAATCCGTTGCCAGATGCGCATACAGCGATAAAAAGAACGCCAGTTTTTTCACGATTTGCGAAACCTTTGCCGACTTCGGACCGTGGTTTCTTGCAGAAATCACGCGGAGCAGACGACAATGGCAGCGATCAACGGCACGACGGGGACAGATACCCTTCAAGGTACGGCAGAAGACGACCGGATCGATGCAGGTGCCGGCAACGACCGCGTGTCTGGCGAAGGCGGCGACGACCGGATCGACGGTGGCGCGGGCGATGACCTGCTATATGGCGACGCAGGCGTCGGAACAGCACCGGGCAACGACGCGTCTCCGATCACGCTGTCTTATGCCAGCCGCCTTTTCAACACGGGCAACTCTGCCGACGAAGGCGACAGCGTCTTTTATGACAACGTGGCAACGTTGGACAATGGCGGCGGCGTTTTTGCGCGGCTGGTGCTTGTCGACACCTCGAATGACAACATGCCCATCGACCTTACCGGTGGCACCGGCTTCGAGATCCTGCTGAACTCCGGTAATGGAAGCAGGAGCAGGTATGCCGGTGAAACCGCGACCTTCCGGCTCGAATTCTACGACCGCCAGCACTACGTCGATACGGGCGAGTTCAAGCCGATCGCGCTGAATTCCACCGCGACCTTCAACGATCTGGATCGCAACAACCCCGGCGATCAGGAATCCGTGACGCTGGACACCAACAGCTTCACCTCCTTCGCGACCAGCGATGACACGTCGTTGAATGTCACCAATGCCGATGGCACCGTGACCGCAGCGGGGACCGAGGCGAACTCCCCCGACGATCAGGATGCGTGGTTCTCGGGCCAGTTCGAGAACCGCGAGTTTATCGAGTTCACGCTCGAAACCCGTTCCACACAGTCGGGCTTCACCCTGTCTGGCGACCTGATTGACGACGCCGTCGTGACCCCGATCGAAGCGGGCAATGACACCATTCTGGGCGGCGAGGGCGACGACACGATCTTTGGTCAAGGCGGGAACGACAGCCTGGACGGTGGCGAAGGCGACGATCAGATCGAAGGCGGCGACGGGCAGGATACAATCACCTCGGGTGGCGGCAATGACCGCGCCGAAGGGGGGCAAGGCTCCGACCTGTTCAACTTTACCTCGGGCGGCAATCACACCATCGTGGGTGGCGAAGATGCCGACGGAACAGATGTCGACGTTCTGAATCTCAGCGGGCTGGATCGGTCGCAGTACACGCTGACCAAAACGGGCCCTGAATCCGGCACCATCGAATTCCGCGATGCGGACGGCAACGTGACCGGCACCACAACCTATTCCGAGATCGAAGAGGTCGTGATCTGCTTTACCCCCGGCACCACCATCGCCACGCGACGCGGCGAGATTCCGGTGCAGCAGATCAAGGTCGGCGATCTGGTCGTCACCCGTGACAACGGCCTGCAGCCGGTTCGCTGGGTGGGCCGCCGCAATCTGGGGCGCGACAACCTGCTGCGCACCCCCGGCTTCAACCCCGTTCGGATCAAGGCCGGTGCCTTTGGTGAAGGCGTGCCGCAGCGCGATATGATGGTCAGCCCGAACCACCGCATGCTTGTCGCCTCCGAAACGGCCGAGGTGATGTTCAGCGAACGCGAAGTTCTGGTCGCGGCGAAACATCTGGTCGGGCTCGACGGGGTCGACACTGTCACGCCGGACAAGGTCAGCTATATCCACATGCTGTTCGACAACCACGAGGTCGTGTTTGCGGATGGCACATGGGCCGAAAGCTTCCAGCCGGGGGCACATTCGATGGCCGGCATCCAGTCCGACCAACGCAGCGAGATCCTGTCGCTGTTCCCCGAACTCGATGCGGCGGACGGCATGTCCAACTTTGTCGCCGCCCGCCGGTCTTTGCGCGCGCATGAGGCGCAACTGCTGGTATCCGCCAGCGCCGCGTAAGCTGCGCCATCCGGTGCAGGTAACGAAAAGGCAGCCCTTTCATGGGCTGCCTTTTTTGTCTCAATAACAGCGCGTTACCAGAAGGCCGAGATATAGGACCGCTCGGCCGCGCCGCCGTGCTCTTTCCACGTCTTGCGCACCTGCGTCGCCATCGCCTTTTGCCCCGCGAACCATAAAAACCCGTCCGCCACAGATGAAACCGCGTCGCAGGCCGCCTGCCCCATCGTGGCACGCTTGGCCTCGCTGGCGATAACGACCTCCAGACCGGTGTGCTTTGGGAACGGATAATGCGCGGCATCTACATGCGATGGATACAGCATGATGCGCCCGGTCAGATCGGGGTTCGCCTCCATGATACGGGCGATGGCCGGAAAGGCGGTGTCATCGGCAAATCCGAACACCGGCCCCGTGATCGTACAGCCGCCGCCGCCCGGTCCGGTGACAAGGATCTGCGTCCCCAGTTCAACGCTGCGCGCCCAATCGGTGGTACGCCCGCCTTCGTGAATAAAGATGTCAAACACCAGCAGCCCGTTTTCCCGATCCACCCGCCGCGCGGTATAGACCGGCAGATGCAGCTTGTGTTCACCCTTGGGCCAGACCGTTGCCCCGTTCTCTCCGATGCGGGGCCATTGGGGGGTCTTGCCCGGTTGCGCGATGCCAAGGCGGAAATGGATCGCACTGTCAGAGAACCGCGCCACATCGCCCGCCAGCGTGACCCGCATAAACCCGCAGTCCAACATCTCGCGGTGCTGCACCGTCATCAACCTCGCGTTATCGGGCAAAGCACCCTGACGTACCCCATCCGACCAGCGGATCGCCTGCGCCGCATCGGGCATGACGCTGCCGATCTGATCCACCAGACTGTCCTTCAACGTCTGCAGGAAATCGGCGCGCGCGGTCGATATCTCGGCCTTGCAATTGGCACCCGACGGGGCAAAGGCGATCCGCCCATAATAGGTGCCCACGACAATTCCCTGCGCGCCATCCTGTTCGACGTGCAGGTCATGCTCTGCCGCTTCGGCCAAGGTGGCCTGACGCAGGGCGGCGAAATTGACGCCGGGCAATTCGGTTTGTGCAGTGTGATCAGACATGGGCCATCCCCTGTTGCGGTGCGCGCTGGCCGGAAACCCGCCAGATCAGCGGCAATGCCGCAAGCGAGACGGCACAGGCCACACCAAAAAAGAAACCGTAACCAAGATGCTCGGCGATGACCCCGGCGACCATGCCCGAGACCATGCTCACCGCCGCATCCATACATTGGAACAAGGTAAAATCGACGCCGCCCTGCCGCGGGTCGGACCAGTTCATGAACTGCCCGTAAAGGGCAACGAACCCAAAGGCCATGACGGCCGCGCTGCTGACCATCGCAATCGGGGCCACCGTCGCGGCGGCGAAAACGCCACCCGCCGCCGACAGGCCAACCACCCCGAGGATCAGCGCCTGAAGCGCCACCGCGCCGGCCAGCACCACGCGGGTGCCAAAACGGCGCACCACTGCGCCGCCGGTCATCGCCCCCGCAAAGCCCAAGGTCAGGCTGCCGACCCCGCTGAGCAGTCCAAGCTGACCCAGATCATAACCCGCATCGATAAAGTAAGGCCCGAACATCCCCATCGCGGTTTTCTGCGCCACGACATAAAGCGCCGCGACCAGCAAACCCTGACGCACCTCGGCGCGGGCCAAGGCGGTATTTAGCCGCGGTTGATGCGGTCGCGCCTGCGCGGTTTTCGCCCGCGCGATGATCGCAAAGGGGACGCAGAGCACAGCAATCACCGCCGCCATCCCCCATGCGCCCACCAGCCATCCAGCGCGGTCCACGAGGATCAGGAACACGCCCCCGCCGATCGCAGCCCCCAGATAGGCACCGCCCACCTGCGCCGCATTGCCCCAGCCGTATTGCGTGTCCTTCAACGCCGCCACGGCATAGCCGTCGCAGGCAATATCCACCGTGGCCGTCGCAAAGGCCGCCACCATCAGCACCGCTAGGACAGGCAGCACCGGCGACGGGCCGATCAGCCCCACCACGAAAAGCGCCGCGATCACCACCGCAGCGCCGAGTGTTACAATCGTGACCGACCGGTCCCGCCCGCCATCGGGCAGCCGGAACCGTTCAACCCTTGGCGCCCAAAGGAACTTGAGCGCCCAAGGCAGCACCAGCACCGAGATCAACCCGATCTGGTCCAGTGGCAGCTTCTGCGCGCGCAACACCCCCGGCAGCCCCGACCATGTGA
Source organism: Sulfitobacter sp. PM12 (assembly GCF_045586035.1). Taxonomy (NCBI): domain Bacteria; kingdom Pseudomonadati; phylum Pseudomonadota; class Alphaproteobacteria; order Rhodobacterales; family Roseobacteraceae; genus Sulfitobacter; species Sulfitobacter sp. PM12. Next base: position 25,060 of record NZ_CP151534.1, on the reverse strand, counting down.
CGCCCGCAATCACGCTTTGCGCGATATAGATGCCGCCGATCGCGCCGACGACACCCCAAGTTCCCCCGGACCGCGCCATCAGAAGCGGTAGCTGACGCTGGCCGTCGCGGTGCGCCCTTCGTAGCGATAGCAATAGTCCGCGCTGCAGGTCTGGTCTGTGTTGTCAAAGACGTTCTTGACGTTGATCTGCGCGCTCAGCCCGTCATAGCCCACTTCGCCAAAGTCATAGGACATCGACAGGTCGGCAAAGACCTCGGCATCGTTCTTGTAGGTATTTGCATCGTCGCCATAGCTTTCGCCGACATAGCGCAGACCCGCCCCGAAGCCAAAGCCCTTGAACGCCCCGCTTTGCGGCTCGTAGAAGCCCCAGATCGATGCGGTGTGATGCGGCGTGGCCGACAGCCGGTTGCCCACGGTGCCGGTGGACCCTGCCTCGATCTCCATATCCAGATAGGTATAGGCGCTGGTCACGCGCAAACCATTGGCAAAGTTGAACTGGCCTTCAATCTCCAGCCCGCGCGACCGCAGGTCATAGGGCACCTGCACCTGGTTCAAGCCATTGAACGTCGCCGGATCAACCGTCTGGAAGACCACGCCGTCCTCTTGACGGATGTCAAACAGTGACGCGGTGATCAGGCTTTCCGTGCCCGGCAGCTGGTACTTGACGCCCACTTCCTTTTGCAGCCCGCGTGTCGGCTCTGCCGAACGGCCGCTGTTGGGGTCGGTGCTGTCGTCATAGACCAGCCCTGTGGTCGGCACGAAGGAGCTCGACACATTGGCATAAACCGACAGATCGGTGTTGAACGCATAGCTCAGCCCGACACGGCCCGAGAACCCATTATGCGATGTATCGGTGCCGTTCTGATTGGCATCAAAGGTGGTCATATCGACCCAGTCGTAACGACCGCTCAGGAACATCGTCCAGGGGCCAGAGCTCAGCTGGTCGTGCACATAGACGCCATACTGATACATCTCCTGACCGTTGGAATAGGGCTGATCCACCGCGTCCGTGTCGGCGGCAGAGACATAGCCGACACCGCCATAATAGGCGTCATAGGACGACTGCGTGTAATCGAAACCGGCCACAACCGTGTGGTCAAACGCACCGGTAGAGAAATGTCCCTCGGCATAGGTATCGACCGAGAAATTCTCGGAGTTCTCTAGGTAATGGCCCCAGTAGCGCCCGAACCCCGTGCCCGCCGCATAGATGCCGCTTAACTCAAGATCCGCATCCACTTCGGAATACCGCAGGTTTTGGCGCAGGGTCACGCCATTGTCCATCTCGTGCTCAAGCTCGTATCCGACGCGCCATTGTTCGTTCACAAAGTCATTATAGTCCGGATCGCCGACATAGATATCAGACGCTTCGCCCTGCGACGGGTTGTAGTAAGACGCCGTGCCCCCGCGGGTTGATTCAGAATACTCAGTCAGGACCGTGATCTTGGTCCGATCCGTCAATTGATAGGTGAAGGACGGGGCCAGCAGCGCCAGATCATCGCTATAGCCCGGCAGCGGCGTGTCCGCATCCCGCGCCACACCGGTCAGGCGATAGCTGAGCCGTCCGTCGGTCCCCACGGGGCCGGTGAAATCGAACGCCAGCTCTTTGCGGCTGTCGGTGCCAAAGGTGAGCTTGAGCTCGTTATAGGCGTCGTCCTTGGGGCGTTTGGAGATGATGTTTACCAGACCGCCCGCACCGCTGACGCCATACATCGACGACGATGGCCCCTTCAGCACGGAAACCCCTTCGAACGTGTAGGGGTGGTTCTGGAACCACGCCGATGGCCCGTTCACCTGACGCAGGCCATCGCGGAACAACCCGTCATAATAGGCCGAGAAACCGCGTAGATAGACAGCATCATAGCGCGAGTCGAAACCGAAGTTGGTGACATTCGTCCCCGAGGTATAGCCCAAGGCGTCCAGCAGCGTGCGCGGCTCCTGATCTTCGATCTGGTCCTGCCCGACGGTGCTGATCGCTTGGGGGATGTCACGGATGGGGGTGTCAACGCGCGTGGCCTGGCGCCCCGATTCGGCCACATACCCGTTTTGCAGCAGCGTCGCATCGCTTTCCGCCTCAAGCGTGAGCGTCCCCAGATCAAGCGTATCCGCCTCCTGCGCATAGGCGGGGTGTGATGCGGCCAGCGCGGCCACCAAGGCAATCCTTGAAATTTGCATGGAATTCTGTCCCTTACTGTTTTAGTCGGAAATGAACCGCCTCGCGGCTATTGTCAAACTGAAATAGTAAGGTATTCGCCTGCCCGAGACCTAATCAGGGCAGCGCGTCGGGGCAAGCCGCTGCGTCACAAACTTGGCCGCCACAAGCGGCATCCTGCCTATACCCATGTATTTACATAATATTTTCAAATACCCCACTAAAATACTCCCCCTTGTCGGGGCGATGCTTATACCCTATAAATAAAGTAAGATATTCAACCGGACAGGCCCGACCCCTGCCCCATGTATGGACTTCTCTTGATATGGCATCTTTGGCGACCCTTCCGATCCTCGACCGCGACGACGCTCCGGCACAGGCTCCCGCCCCCCGTATCACCCTCGAACAACGCGCCGCGCTGACCCATTTGCGGATGTCGGCGATGGCCTGCCGCGTCGCCGCGCGCACGGATCTTTACGAAGCCTGCGCCCTGCTCAGCCTTGATGGCGAGGACGCGAAACGCACATTTGTGGATACGCTGATCAAATGTCTGCCGAATGCGATCCAGCGCAAGGTCGTCTGGTTCGCGCCGGGCACAGACACGCTATCGTTCGACGAAGCATGGATCCTGCGCTGCCTCACCAGCATCCGCGAGGACGATCCCGCCAGTCTCAACTTCCTGATCAAGTCGCGCGTGGCCCCTGCGGACCGACGCTATATCGGCTATCTACTCGGCCAGATTTCCGAGCAGTTTTCTCAAGTTTAGAATAATTCCAAAAAGACCTTGGCAAACCGTTTTTGGTGTCTATGTTGAATGGACAGCAAGCTAGTACCGTGCCAGCCAGTCAGAATTTTAATCACTTGGGGACGAGAAAATGAACCAGACAGCAGCTGCTTTGACAACCGATGCAAAAACAGCAATCGCCGATGCATTGAACCAATGCGTTGCGGAAACCGCCGTGACGACAATGCTGGCGCAAAACTTTCACTGGAACGTAAAAGGTATGGGTTTCGGCCCGCTGCACGACCTGTTCCAGAAGATCTACGAAGACCACTTTGTCGCGCAGGATGATCTGGCAGAGCGTATTCGCGCCCTTGATGTCCACGCCGAAGGGATGCTTGCAGGCATGCTGAAGCGGTCCAAGATCAACGAACACGATGGCCACGCCAACGACAAGGAAATGATCCGCATCATGATGGAAGCGCAGGAAACGCTGGCCTCCACCATCGCGGGCGCGGGCCAGTTGGCCGCCGACCATGGCGACACGCTGACAGAAGATCTGTGCATCGCACGCGGGACAGAGCACGAGAAATTCGCGTGGTTCCTGCGCGCACACCTCGCAGGCTAACCCGCCCGCTGATCCCGTCAGCACCCAAATCAAATCGCGGCTAGAGAAGCTTCTCGGCCGCGATTTTGCGTTTTGCCAGCTTCTTGCGATAGGCCAGATCCCAATGGCTGTATTTGCCCAGACGTTCCTGTTGCGCGGTCAGCATCTGGATAAAGCCCACGCGGTGGCTTTCTTTCTTCAGCGATTTGAACATGGATTTCTGCGCCTTGGTCATCGAACACCCGATGCAGTGGCCTTCGCGTTTGAACTTGCACACGTCGATACAGGGGCTGGGTGTTTTTGCCATGGGAAACCTTGCTGATTGATCCGGCGGTTTGCCCCCTGACCGCGCAGGGTGCCAGCGGTAGCCTATGCCAGCAAAAGCAAGGCCGCGCCAGTGGGGGCGCGGCCTTGGCCGTTCAAATCATCGTTTGCCGAAGCGTGATCAGGCGGGATCAGCACCAAACACACCGCAGGCAATCCGGTCGCCCGCATCGCCCGAGGGTTGCGAGCTGTAATCATCCTGCCCGCCGTGGATTACAAAGGCAGCGCCGTCGTCATCCATCAGATGCTCTTCGACATTCAGGAACGGCAAGAACACTTCCTGCTCTACGGTGCCATCACTGCCCACCGTAACATTCGGCATATCACCGGGATGTGGGCCACCGGCGGTCAGCACGCCATGCTCGCGGTCCCCCGCGATATGTCCGCCAGCGGATTTGAACCCGTCGCCCGAACAATCGCCGGTTTCGTGCAGGTGCACCGCGATGCCCCCTGCCGGCAGGTTGGACAGCGACAGTTTTGCCAGCGCCACGCCGGACTCGGTATCCTGGACCGTCACGGTTCCGACCTCTGCCCCCTCGGCATCCATAACCGGCGCAGTCGTCTCGGCGGCGAAAGCGGCGCTTGTCATCAGCCCGCAGGCCACGGCGGTGGTGAGTGCGAATTTCATTGGAATCTCCCTTTTCATGCTTGGGTTTGAACCGGCCAGCTGTGGTCGATTGGTCAAAGACCAACCCGCCGCATTTACCCAAAGTTCCAAGCCCCCGTGCCCCCACGGCCAAACAACGCGCATCGGCAGAAGTTAGCCGCCCCTCGACGGACGCGGAACCGCCGCGCCGCCTCTATCGTTTCAACTACAGGTAACCACAACACAGGAGAGTTTCGACATGACTGCGACATCACATTCTAGCCTCGTATCTTCCTCTGACGTGAATGGTACGACTGTTTACAGCCGCGACGGCACGCATATCGGGTCCATTGATCATCTGATGATCGACAAGCAATCCGGCAAGGTCGCCTATGCCGTGATGGGCTTTGGCGGGTTTCTGGGCCTGGGCGAGGATCACCACCCCGTGCCGTGGGGCAAGCTTGAATACGACACCGCCAAAGAAGGCTTCGTGACCGACATCACCGAAGAGCAGGTTAAAGGCGCACCAACCCGCAGCGACGGTTGGGTAACAGACCGCGAATGGGAACGCCGGACCCACGAACACTATATGGTGCCGAACTACTGGATCTGATCCACAGAAGTTAACAACCGCGGACCGTCCCCACATCGGGGGCGGTCTTTTTCTGTCACTGCCCTACATCCAGACCAATAGCTTTCAAGATACCGGATTGCCCCCATGCCCAGTTCCGCTACCTGCCCCCCTCTCCCGCACCCGTCTTGCGCGCAGGAGACACGCTGATGTGGGAGGATCTGCTGAACGAATTCTCCCTCGCCCCCAGCCTGCCCCTGTCCGTCGTTGTGGCCCGCACCCTTGCGACGGTGGTATTCTGCGGGCTGATCGGGCTTGAACGCGAAACCTCCAAACGGCCCGCAGGTCTGCGCACGCATATGCTGATCGGCCTCGCGTCGTGCATCTACTGTCTGTTGACCCTCGCCCTGCTCGCCCGCAGCGCCGAATTCGGCGACACCATCCGGATGGACCCCCTGCGTATCATCGAGGCGGTGACCAGTGGCGTCGCTTTCCTTGCCGCGGGGCTGATCGTCTTTTCCCAAGGCAAGGTGCGCGGCCTGACCACGGGGGCCAGCATGTGGGTCGCCGCCGCCGTTGGCGTGGCTTGCGGCTTGGGCGAATGGACGATTGCGGGCATGACCGTGATCCTCGCGCTGATCATCATCGCGCTGGTCCGCAAGCTTGAGAAACGCGCAGGCACCTACGAAGAGCACGACTAGTCGCGGCCATCGGCAGCAATGCAACAGTTTGTGACCCAGAAACACGCGCCCTTGTTTTACAACTCCGGCGAAATACCCTAGCTGCATAGCAAATTCATATGAGGAATATCACGATGAGCGTTCGGGTTTGGATTGCAGGCTGTGCCGTATTGGCGCTGGCTGCTTGTGCGGATGTACAGACCACCACTGACAAGATGACAACGGACGACGGGTTCTTCAAGGAACTGCCCGAAGGGGTGCGCCTGGTGGCTGCCAAGAACCAGGATCTGACCGCGGTTAAGATCGACCCCAGCAACGGGTGCTACGTCTATCGCTACCGCGGGCCGGTCGAAACCACCTTCCTGCCTCTGCGCGCCGACAATGGCCGCCCGATCTGCACCCAAACGATCGCGGCAGCTGCGGCGGGCTAATCGCGCCCCGCGTCGTGACGTAAAAAGGCCGCCCGAAGCATCTCGCTTCGGGCGGCCTTTTCATGTCTGCAAAGGTCCGGACTTAGGTCGCAGCCGTCACCAGCTCTTCCGGCGGGTACAGGACCGCGCGCGATCCGGTGTTCACGTTCTCGTACAGATCGTTGATATGCGCCATGATCATCCGCACGCAGCCAGAGCTTGCACGCCCGCCGATCGATTGCGGGTTAGGCGACCCGTGGATGCGCAGATAGGTGTCGCGGTTGCCGACGAAAAGATACAGCGCGCGTGACCCCAAGGGGTTCTGCGGGCCTGCGTCCATCCCATCGGCGTGTTGTTCATAAAGCTCGGGATCGCGGCGGATCATGTTCTGCGTCGGCGTCCAGGTCGGCCATTTCGCCTTGCGCTTGATCGAATAGGTGCCGGGCTCGTACAGGTCACCCCGCGCAATCGCCACGCCATAGCGCATGGCGGTGCCATTGTCCTGAATATGGTACAGATACCGCGCGACCGCATCGACGTGGATATCGCCCGGCGTCAAACCGGGGTTCGCTTCTACCAGTCGGGGCAGAAAGCGGGGCGCGACGCCCCAAGGGTTCGTCGTTGCAGGATCGTAGCCCGCAGGCGTTACCTGCGCATCCCATGCGTCCCACATCGACTTGTCTGTTGTCGCAGCGGCGGCGAGACTGGGGGCCAGAGGGGCAGAAAACAACGCGGCAGCGGAGCTGGTGATAAAATGGCGTTTGGTCAGCATGCGTGCACGCTCCTATTTAGTTAGTGCTTGACGATGTAACCCCCAATAGCGCGACCCTGTTCCCAAGAACCAGTCACATGGCTGTGTGAGTTTGTTTCGGCCCGCGCAAACTAGACCGCCCCCGGCAGAAACGCCACGACTAGTTTCGCCGAAATTTTTTGCAAAACTGCGGAACAACTCGTTCACGCGGGCGTTATTTAGACAAATGACCAATCATTTGGGTTTCGTATGCCAACGTATTCCAGACGATCAGTTCTATTCGGCTTCGGTGCCGCAGTCGGCCTTGCGTCCCTGCCGCGCCATGCCTTTGCCGCTCTTGATGGCACCCCGTTCACCTTCCTGACCGATTCCGAGGCCCGAAGCCTCGCACTGCTATGTGACACGCTGATCCCGCAGGATGATTTCCCCTCGGCCAGTCAGGCCGGCGTGGTCGATTTCATCGATCTGCAACTTGCGGGCGGATACGGGCGCGGGGAACACCTGTATATGGACGGGCCCCACCCCCAAGGCACACCCGAGCAAGGCTACCAATCTCCCCTACGCCCCGCCGAGCTCTGGCGCGAGGGGCTGGCGGCAATGCAGACCGTCATCGGCCCGCTTGACGGACAACCGCAATCCGCGCTCGACCAGCTGATGACCGACCTGTCCGAGGATAGGCCCGCGCTTGCCGGTCGTGTCGGGGCCAAAACATTCTTTACCGAACTCCACGCCCTGACGAACCAGGGCTATTTTGCCGACCCGATCTATGGCGGCAACAAGGGCTATGCCGGTTGGCATATGGTCGGCTTCCCCGGGGCCTTCGGATATTTCACCGATACGGTCGACGCCCACAATCTCCCCTACCGGCAGCCCCCTATGGGCATCGGGCATCAACCGGGCACAAGCGACTTCAACTGGGAAAGGTAGATCATGGCACGGCGGCTGGCGAAAACAGATGTGGTCATCATCGGGGCCGGTTGGACGGGTCTGACAGCTGCATATGAACTTGCCCACGCTGGCAAACGCTGTGTGGTGCTGGAACGCGGATCCTATCGCCATGATGCCGATGATTTCGCCGCCCCCAAGGAACATGACGAACTAAAATATGCGGTGCACCACGCGCATATGATCAACACCCGCAAAGAGACCCTGACCTTCCGCAACAACGCCAGCCAACAGGCGCTGCCGATGCGTAGGCTCGGGTCGTTCCTGCCCGGTGTGGGGCTTGGCGGCGCGGGCATCCACTGGAATGGCCAGCTTTGGCGGCCCCTGCCGTCTGACCTCGAAATGCGCAGCCATTACGAAAACCGCTATGGTGCCGACTTCATTCCCGATGACCTGAATGTGCAGGATTGGGGCGTCACCTATGACGAGCTTGAACCCCATTTCGATTTCTACGAGAAGATCTGCGGCACCTCCGGTACAGCAGGTCAGATGGCAGACGGCCCGCGTGAAGGCGGCAACCCCTTCGAAGGGCCGCGCAGCGCCGATTATCCCAACCCGCCCATGCGCCAGCCCATCGGCCCCACCAAATTCGGAGAGGCGGCGCAAAAGCTCGGCTATCACCCTTTCCCCCTGCCCGCCGCCAACGCCACCAAGGAATACACCAACCCCTACGGCGCCAAGCTGCATCCCTGCACCTATTGCGGCTTTTGCGAACGCTTCGGCTGCGGCTACTACGCCAAGGCCGACCCGATCATCTGCGTTTATGACCAGATCAAATCCCACGAGAACTTCGAGATCCGCTATCAGGCACAAGTCTTGCGGGTCGAGAAGGCAGAGGACGGCAAGACCGCCACCGGCGTCACCTATCTGACCGACGCGGGCGAAGAGGTGTTCCAGCCCGCCGATATCGTCTGCATGAATGCCTATGGCCTGTGGAACACGCATCTGATGCTGGTCTCCGGTCTGGGCAAACCCTACGACCCGAAAACCCGCACAGGCACCGTGGGCCGGAACTATGCCTATCAGACGATGGCAGGCGTGAACGTATTTTTCGATGATCAGGTGGTGACCAACCCCTTTATGGGGGCGGGGGCGCTTGGCACGGTGATCGACGATTTCAACGGCGACAACTTTGACCACAGCGATCTGGGGTTTCTGGGCGGCGGCTATATCGCCTGCACGCAGACCAATGGCCGCCCGATCAACTACCAGCCCACGCCCGACGGCACGCCCGCATGGGGCGCCGACTGGAAACGTGCCGTGCGCGAGAATTATCTGCACCACGCCAGCCTGACGGTGCACGGTTCATCTATGGCGACGCCCGATAACTACCTTGACCTCGATCCAACATGGAAAGACGCCTATGGCCGCCCGCTGCTGCGGATGACCTTCAACTTCCCCGAAAACGACCGGCGCATGGCCGACTATGTGATGGGCAAGGCGCATGAGATCGCGCGCAATATGGAGAACGTGACATCCACCTCCGCCAGCAACCGCGCGGCAGAGGGAAGTGATTATTCCATCGTGCCCTATCAGACCACCCATAACACCGGCGGCACGGTGATGGGCACGGACCCGACCACCAGCGTCGTGAACCGCTTTGGCCAGATGTGGGATCATCACAACGTCTTTGTCTTTGGCGCAGGGCTGTTTCCGCAGAACCTTGGCTACAACCCCACGGGGCCGCTGATGGGCGTCGCCTATTGGACGCTCGATCACATGAAGAACGACTATATCGCCAACCCGCGCCCGCTGATGGACGCCTGAAGCAGAGGAGCCCCCATGAACATCCCGCACCGCCCCCTGCTCTGCCTCGCCCTCGCAGCCCTTTTGCCCGCGCTGGCCACCGCGCAGGCGATCCCTGCGGATCAGCCCTATGATACGGCGCGCGATCTGTTCAACATGACGGTCGATACGCCGCCCGACGCCGACACGCTGGCACGGGGGCAGGCGATCGCCCTGCAGGGCGCGGGCGATGTGCAATCCTGCGTGACCTGCCACAGCGTTGATGGTCAGGGGGACGGGTCGGGCAGCTTCCCGCGGCTTACCGGACAACCGGCGTGGTATCTTGACAAGCAGCTGGACGACTATGCCAGCGACGCGCGGCCCGACGACCTGATGACGCCCGTCGCGCAATCCCTCTCTGACGACGACCGCGCCGCGGTCAGCGCCTATTACGCCTCTCTCGCCGCACCGCTGCGGGTGGCGCGCGGGCAGGTTTCAGCGCAAGAGATCCAGAAAGGGGCCGCCATCGCGCGGGCCGGATCGCCCGACAAGGGCCTGCCCGCCTGCACCAACTGCCACGGGCCCGACGGCACGGGCAACCCGCCCTCGGTGCCCTATCTTGCCGGTCAATACGCCAACTACATGGTGCTGCAACTGTACCGCTGGAAACGCGGCCAGCGGGACAATGACGTTGGCGGCATGATGTCCGCCATCGCCCGCAAAATGACCGCCGAGGATATGCGCGCCATCAGTGAATACTACGAGCGTGTGGCAAACCCGCTGACGACGAAAGACCCTCAATGACCCTCAACGCCCCCTCCCCCGCAACGCAACAGAACCGGAGTCCCCATGTTTGACTGGATCACCGGCCTGCTGGATGCCGCAGGCTATCTGGGCGTCGCGTTTCTGATGTTCGCGGAAAATGTCTTTCCGCCCATCCCGTCCGAGCTGATCATGCCGCTGGCGGGGTTTCTGGCCTATCAGGACCAGATGAACTTTGTCGGCGTGGTGATCGCGGGCAGCATCGGGTCGCTGGCGGGCACCTACCTCTACTACATCATCGCGCGCAAGATCGGGCACGACCGCGTGCGGCACCTTCTGGAAAAGCATGGCCGCTGGCTCACCATGTCCCCCGAGGATCTTGACCGCGCGTCGGACTGGTTCGACCGCCACGGCAATCTGGCCGTGCTCATGGGGCGCATGGTGCCCGCGATCCGCACATTGATCTCGGTGCCCGCGGGGCTGACGCCGATGCATCACCTGCCATTTCTGGCCTTCTCGCTGGCGGGCACGGTGATCTGGAACACATTGCTGACCGGGCTCGGCTACGCGCTTGGGTCGCAATACGATCTGGTCGCGGACTACATGAACCCCGTGTCCAACGTTGTCATCGGCGCCTTGGTGCTGACCTACATCTACCGCGTGATCCGCAAGAAAGGCGGCAGCGCACAAGACGCCACGGGCTAGCCGTCGCTACGGGCGTGAACTGGTGACGGCTGTGATGTCGGGGCCACGCCCCCGGCAAGGGGGGAAGGGAGTGTCCCATGACCAAGGATGTTTCAACAGCGCCGGATCAAGACGGCGAGAAAACCGAACTTAAACGCGTGATGGGGCCCGGCTTGCTGCTGCTTTTCGTGGTGGGCGATGTCTTGGGCACAGGGATCTACGCGCTCACAGGCGAAGTCGCGGCAAAGGTCGGCGGCATCGTTTGGCTGCCGTTCCTCGTGGCCTTTGTCTTGGCCACCGTGACCGCTTGCAGCTACCTTGAACTTGTCACCAAATACCCCAAGGCCGCCGGTGCCGCGCTTTATACGCAAAAGGCCTTTGGCGTGCATTTCCTCACCTTCCTCGTGGCCTTCGCTGTGATGTCGAGCGGGATCACCTCGGCCTCGACCGCCTCGCAGGCCTTTGCCGAAAATTTCGGGAAAAGTTTCGGTCTGGGCGACGGGGCCTTCCTGATCACCGCCATCAGCATCGGCTTTATGGTGCTGCTGGGGTTGATCAACCTGCGCGGCGTCGGCGAAAGCGTGAAGGCAAATGTGGTGCTCACCTGCATCGAACTGACCGGCCTGCTCATCATCATCATGATCGGTGCCGCCGCGCTCATGGGCGGGCAAGGCGATTTCGGGCGCGCGTTCGATTTCAGCAGCGCCGGAGAGCAGGGCCTGTTCTGGCCCGTGATCGCCGCGACCACGCTGGCCTTCTTTGCGATGGTCGGCTTCGAGGATTCCGTGAACATGGCCGAAGAGGCCAAGAACCCCTCGCGCATCTTTCCCAAAGTCCTGCTGGGCGGGCTGCTGATCACCGGCGTGATCTATCTGCTGGTGTCGATCACCGCCATTGCCCTTGTCGACGCAAAGGCCTTGGGCGAAGGGGCCACCCCCCTGCTCAAGGTCGTCGAAGCCGGCGCGCCCTGGTTCCCGCTCAGCGTCTTCGGCATCATCACCATGTGCGCCGTGGCGAACTCCGCGCTGATCAACATGCTGATGGCCAGCCGCCTGCTGTACGGGATGGCGCAGGAAAAAGTGCTGCCCTCCATTCTGGGCAAGGTGCTGCCCAAGCGGCGCACGCCCTATACGGCCATTGTCTTTACCACCGGGCTGGCGATCGCGCTGATCACCTTTGTCGGCGCGGTGCCTGATCTGGGGGGCACCACGGCGCTGCTGCTGCTTGCGGTGTTCACGCTGGTCAATATCGCCGTGCTGGTGCTGCGCAGCGATACGGTGGATCACGACCATTTCACCAGCCCCCTCGGCCTGCCCTATATCGGCGCGATATCTTGCGCCTTCTTCGTCGGCCCGTGGACCGGGCGCGACAGCGTGCAATACCTCATCGCCGCGGTGCTGATCGGCTTGGGTGTCGTGCTCTGGGGCGCGACCGTGTTCTACATGAAATCAAAGGGGCAGGACCCGCTTGCCTCGGACATGGACAAATTGTCAGAGTGAAAGGAGCCCCCTTGCAACACCCTTGGCGCATCTGTGCAATCGCCCCGGCCGCCCTGCTTCTGGCGGGCTGCGAAGGGCGTCAATCCGTGCTTGCCCCCGCCGGTCAGGACGCGGCGGATGTGCTGAACCTCTTTTGGGTGATGCTGGTCGGCGCGGTGATCCTGTGGGGGCTTGTCGCGCTGCTGTTTGTCTATGTCACACGCATCAACCCCGGTGCCATGCGCCGCCGCACCGCCGAGATGCTGATCGTCGGCGGGGGCATCCTCTTTCCCGTAGTCCTGCTGGGGGGGCTGCTGATGTATTCCCTGCCGCTGATGGGACCGACCCGCGCCGAAGGGGACGGGCTGGTCGTGCGCGTCACCGCCGAACAATGGTGGTGGCGCGTCGAATACCAACAACAAGGGGAGACCAGAACAATCGTCTCGGCGAATGAACTCCGCCTGCCCGCCGGTGCCCGGACCGAGCTTGTGCTGAACGCCCATCGGGTGATCCACTCCTTCTGGGTGCCGGCCCTTGGTGGCAAGACCGATATGTTCCCGGGGCGCGAAACCCGCATGACCCTCGCGCCCACCGATCCCGGCATCTACCGGGGCCAATGCGCCGAATTCTGCGGCGCCTCCCATGCGTTGATGGCCTTTGAAACCGTGGTGATGCCACCCGATGAATTCGACCAATGGCTGAGCGCCGAGGCGCGCGATGCCAAGCCGCCCCAAGGCGCGCTGGCCCAGGCCGGCGCGACCCTGTTCCTTGAGGAAGGCTGCGGCGCCTGCCACAGCATTCGTGGCACCAAGGCCATCGGCAAGACCGGCCCCGACCTGACCCATCTGGCAAATCGCCACTCGCTTGCCGCAGGCACCCTGCCCCTGAACGCGCAGGCCATCGCCACATGGATCGGCCACACCGACACGATCAAACCCGAGGTCAATATGCCCACTTATGACTTCCTGTCCGACGACGACCTCGCGGCGCTCGCCGCCTATCTGGGGGGGCTGGAATGACCCGCAGATACCCCGATGTGCTGCAACCCGAAGGCACCTACCCCCCGACCGAGGATATGCTCGCCGAACCCGTCCCGCAGGAGGTTCAGGAGGCGCAGAAAAAACGCCTGCGTGCGGCTTGGAAAACGCCGCAGGGCTGGCGCTACTGGTCGGCAGTGAACAATACCGAGGTCGGCATCTGGTACACGATGACCGCGTTCTTTTTCATGCTCTGTGCGGGTATTCTGGCGGTGCTCATGCGCACCCAGCTTGCCGTGCCCGAGAATGATTTCCTCGACGCCGACCGCTATAACCAGTTCTTCACCATGCATGGCTCGGCGATGATGTTCCTTTTTGCCGTGCCCATGTTCGAGGCGATCTCGATCCTGCTGCTGCCCGGGATGCTGGGGGCGCGCGACATGCCGTTCCCGCGGCTCAGCGCCTATGGCTACTGGTGTTTCCTGATCGGCGGCATATTTGTCTTCGGGTCCATCCTGTTCGATTCCGGCCCCAAGGCGGGTTGGTTCATGTACCCCCCGCTCGCCACGAAGGAAGAAGGCATCGGCCCCGATATCTGGCTTCTGGGCCTCTCGTTTATCGAGGTCGCCTCCATCGCCGCGGCGGTCGAGCTGATCGTCGGCGCGCTCAAATGCCGCCCGCCGGGGATGCGCGTCAACATCATGCCGCTTTACGCGTGGTATGTGATGGTCGTGGGCGGGATGATCCTCTTCGCCTTCCCGCCCCTGATCGCGGGGGATTTCCTGTTCGAACTCGAACGCTCCTTCGATTGGCCGTTCTTCGATCCCGTCCGGGGCGGCGACCCGATGCTCTGGCAGCATCTGTTCTGGATTTTCGGCCATCCGGAGGTCTACATCATCTTCCTGCCCTCTATCGCCATCGCCGCGATGATCGTGCCCACTGTCGCACGCACGCCCATCGTGGGCTATTCGTGGATCGTGCTCAGCGCGGTCGGCACCGGGTTCTTGTCCTTCGGGCTGTGGGTGCATCACATGTTCACCACCGGCCTGCCCCAGATCAGTCTGGGGTTCTTCTCTGCGGCGTCCGAGGCCGTGGTGATCCCCACCGGCATCCAGCTTTTCGCCTTTGTCGCGACGCTGATGGTGGGACGGGTCAAGATGACCCTGCCAATGCTCTGGATCGCGGGAGCGCTGGCGATCTTTGTGGCGGGCGGTCTGACAGGGGTGATGCTGGCCATCGTGCCCTTCAACTGGCAGGCGCATGACAGCTACTTCGTCGTGGCCCACCTGCATTACACGCTGTTCGGCGGCATGGTCTTTCCGGTCATGGCGGGGGTCTATTATTTCTTCCCCTTCTTCCGCAAAAAGCTGCTGTCCGAAACCCTTGGCCGTTGGGCCTTCTGGCTGATCTTTGTGGGCTTCAACGTCACCTTCCTGCCGATGCATCTGACGGGGCTCAAGGGGATGCCGCGCCGGATCTTCACCTACCCGGGCAGCGCGGGCTGGGACTGGCTTAATATGATGTCCACCGTGGGGGCCTATATCACCGCCGCAGGCTTTGCCGTCTTCGTCTACGACCTGCTGCGCCCCAAAGCGTATCAAGGCCAGATCAAGCGCAACCCTTGGGGCGGCGGCACGCTGGAATGGGCCCATGATGTGCCCGAAGAGGCATGGGGCAACCGTTCGGTGCCCTATATCACCTCGCGCTACCCCCTGTGGGACCAGCCCAAACTGGTCGAGCGTATGGACGCGGGCCGCTACTATCTGCCCGACGCCCCCGAGGGCAAACGCGAGACGCTGATCACCTCGGTCATCGACGCGAAACCGCTGATGGTGCAGCGCGTCACCGGCCCCGCGTGGATCACCATGCTCGCCGCGTTCTTTACCGGCGGTGCGTTCATCTTCCCCACCTTCCACATCTACGAACCCGCCATCGTCTGCGGCGCCTTCGCCATTGTCTGCGTGCTCTACTGGCTCTGGACCAGCACGGCACAGGTGCCGGATCAGGAGCGTAAGGACGTGGGCCTTGGCCTCAGCCTGCCGACCTACGCCTCGGGGCCGACCTCTGTCGGATGGTGGGCGGTCTGGATCACGATGCTGGGCGACAGCACCGCCTTCGCCAGCCTCGTCTTCGGGTTCTTCTTCTACTGGACCGCGCGACCGGACTTTATCACCATCGGAGCGGACCACGCGACGGGCGCCGCGGTCGCGCTCGGGGTTACGCTGTTTGTCGTCTCATGGGCCGCGACCGTGCTCGCGCGCGAGGTCAATAAACGCAGCCATATCACGCTGGCACGCATCGCATTGGCACTGGCCGCGATCTGCACCGTCGGCGGGGCGGGGCTGATCATCCTGTCGGTCCTCGATCTTGAGCCCACAACCCATGTCTACCCCGCGACCATGTGGGCGCTGATGGTCTGGCTGGTGGCCCATTCGCTGCTGGGGGTCATCATGCAGCTTTACGCGCTGGCAGGGTCGATCTTTGGCAAGGTGACCCCGCAATATGACGCCGACCTGTGCAACGTGACGCTGTTTTGGCACTTCATGGTGCTGACCGCGCTGGTTACCGGCTTTATTCTGGGCGTGGCCCCAAGGTTGCTGGCATGAACCAGATCTCCACCGAAGAAGAGCAAGAGGAATTCCACGAGGAACAAGACAGCCTCTGGCGGCTCGCCCTCAGCCCCACGCTTTGGGCGCTGCATTTCGTGATCTGCTACGGTGCCACAACCGTGTTCTGCGCCGATCACATCCTCGGCGTGGATTACCTTACCACCCTGCGCCTTGGCATCGGGCTGCTGACCATAGGCGTTCTGGCGGCGATCGTCTGGCTGGGCTGGGGCGCGTGGCGGCAATGGGATGTGGTGCGTGACCGCGAATGGGAAAACGACGCGGGCAACAACGAGGACCGCCACCAGTTCATGGGCCACGCGGCCTTCCTGCTGTCGCTGATCTCGGCGGTCGGGGTGATCTATGTCTCGCTCCCCGTGCTGCTGATCGCCAGCTGCGCATGACCCGCGTGGCGACATATCTGGGGTTTGCCCTGCTTGGCCTGCTCTGGCTGGTGCCGCTGGAACGGCTGACCGGCGCCGCCTTCCCCGTCCATATGCTGCGCCATATAGGGCTGGTCGCCGTGGTCGCACCGCTGCTCGCCTTCGGACTGGGGGACCGGGTGCGCTGGCTGATGATCTCTCCGCTGATCGCGACGGTGCTTGAATTCATGGTGGTCTGGGCATGGCACCTGCCGCAACTGCACGGGATGGCCTATCTGCTGCCCGCGGGCTTTGCGCTGGAACAGGGCAGTTTCCTGATCGTCGGACTGCTGGTCTGGGTCAGCGCCCTGCGCGCGCACAACGGGCTGGCAGGGGCAGGATCGCTACTGCTGACCTCGATGCATATGACCCTACTGGGGGCGCTGCTGATCCTCGCCCCCCGCGATGTCTTTGCCGAGATTTGCGGCCGCGCCGCCGACCTTGGCGGGCAACAACTGGGCGGGCTGCTGATGCTGGGCATCGGCACACCGGTCTATCTGATCGCCGGATTGTGGCTGGTGGGCCGCGACCTGCGCAGCACCGACCCCGCACCCCAAACGTAACGGAGCAAACGCAATGAGAACTGTGATCAAAACCCTGATCGTTCTGGCCCTGCTGGGGGCTGTCGGCGCGGTGACCATCGTGGGGCTGGGGCTGTTCAACGTCTCTGCCCGCGCGGGCCATATTCCGGGCGTGTCCTGGGTGCTGCACACCGCCTATCGCCAGTCGGTCAAACTCCGCGCCCCTGACGCCGCACAAGTGCCCGACCTGTCCGACCACGATCTCGTCGCCCTCGGCGCGGGGCATTTCGACAGCGCCTGTAGCTTCTGCCACGCCGCCCCAGACCGGATCCATTCCGCCACCGCCGACGCCATGTCGCCCGAACCGCCCCATATCACCGACGCTGTCGCTGACTGGCAGCCGCAACATCTGTTCACCATCGTCAAGGACGGCGTCAAGATGAGCGGCATGCCCTACTGGCCCGCCGAAAACCGCGAGGACGAGATCTGGGCCATGGTCGCCTTCCTCACCCATGTCCGCGAGATGGAAGGCGCGGGCTTTGACGCGCTGCTGGCGTCAGACGCAGCGGGCAATGACACCGCGCTGACCTATTGCGCCTCCTGCCACGGCGCGACGGGCGACAGCAAAGGCAACGGCCATATCCCCCGCCTCGATATCCTCGACGAAGGATATATGCAGGACGCGGTCACCGCCTATCGCACCGGCGCGCGGGACAGCGGCTTTATGGCCCATGCAGCAACGCAGCTTCCCCCCGATGACCTGACCCGCGTGATCCGCCACTATGCCGCATCCGCGCCCGATGGCCCGACCCCGACAGCCCCCCTGCCCCCGGCAGAGCTTGAGCTGATGGAGCAAGGGGCCGGCGTCGCCGCCATCGGCAATATCGACGCGCCGTCTTGCGCGTCCTGCCACGGCCCCGGTCTGGACCAGACCAAACCCGGATTCCCGCGCATCAGCGGCCAGCCGCGCCCCTATCTGGCGCAACAGCTGAAGCTTTGGCGCGATGGCACACGCGGCGGCGGCCCCCGCAAAGAGCTGATGGAAAAAGCCGCCCGCAATCTGTCAGATGCCGAGATCGACGCGCTGGCGCTGTATTACTCCCAGCTTCCGGCGGAGTAGGCAAAAAGGGTAACCCTAGTCGAGCGCGTCGTAATCGTTGCGCAGAAACATCTTTTTGCGCCGCGACCAATGCAGCCCGACATCGCGGGCCGTCCGCTCCATCCCGCGGTGCAGGGCACGGTGCCGCAGATAGGGCACCCAGCTGCGCAGCTTGATCACATTGGGGTCGCCAAACCCGTCCACGATCAGTGGTTGCCACTTACCCTCCTGCTGTCCCCAGACGATGCTGCGGGAGTTCAACCCCGGGGCCACCACCCCAAGCGCAAAGACCGCGCGCGAGAAATCGTTCAACGCCTTCAGCGCCGCCGTATCCAGCAGATCCCGCGCGACGAATTCGTCCAGCGTCATCCCCAGCCCGCCGCTTTCCGGCCCGACCCGCTGCATCAACAGCCCCAGCCCCATATCCGTCCGCATCACCCCGTTGGTGAATGCAATCGGCGAAGCAATACCCGCGTCATGGCTGCGAATCCGCACTTCGATGTCATGGGTCAACTGGCGCAACAGCATGCGGTGTCGCGTCGTCGGGAAATGTTTGTAAAGAAACGGTCTGACCCGCCCCGTGTCCGCCGCCCGCAGCGCTTTCATCGGCACTTTCACGACAAGATCATCGGGCGCTTTCACAGCAAAGACCGCCCGGCCCTGCTCTTGTTTAAGCAACGTACCGGTTTCCATCTGAAGCAATTCGGCTGACTGTGTCATCTACACTATTTATCTTTAACTGTTGGTACTTACTAAGCAGAGCGTGTCACAGCGCATGCGTAACCTAAAGTTGCGAACACTGTCAAAAATTATCTTAAAAAGGGCGGTCGAACGCCGCAGATGCGCAATATTTCGCACAGCGAAATGCTGAGACCCCGCTTGACATTCCCCTGCGGCACTTTGATTGACATGCGTTAAGAACGATAGAAACCATAGAAAAGGGTGGAATGTGCGTTTTCTCGCTGGAGTAGCATCCCTCATCTGCGCTGTTAATCTGATTATCGGAAAAGTCTTTTCCTGGCTCGCGCTGGCCATTGTCGTCGTCTGCTTTACCGTGGTGGTGCAAAGATACCTCTTTGCCACCAGCTACGTCTGGATGCAGGATCTCTATATCTGGCTGAACGGGGCGATGTTCACCGCGGTGGCAGGCTTTGCCCTGCTGCGCGACGATCACGTGCGCGTCGATATCTTTTACCGTCCCGCCAAACTGCGCACCCGCGCCATCACCGACCTGATCGGGGTGTTCGTCTTTCTGCTGCCCTTCACATGGATCGTCTACATCTATTCGATGCCCTTCGTGCAGCGCGCATGGGGCTATCACGAAGGCTCTGCCAATGTGGGCGGGATGCCGGGGCTTTATATCCTCAAAACCTTTATCATCGTCTTTGCGGCCCTGATTGCGGCGCAAGGCATTGCCATGGCGATCCGGTCCATTCTGGTGCTTGGCGGCAGGGCTGATCTTGTGCCCGCCGCTATGCAATACAGCCCGGACGCCATCAAACCCGCCACCACCGAGGGAGCCGCCTGATGGACCCGATCATGATTGGCGAGATGCTCGCCGCGCTGATGTTCTTTGGGGTCATCGGCTTTCTGCTTCTGGGCTTCCCCGTAGCCTTCACCCTCGCCGGGACTTCGTTACTATTCTGCGGTGTAGGCATGGCTTTGGGCGTGTTCGACCCGTCCAACTTCGGGTCTTTGCCCAACCGCTATATCGGCTTTATGACGAACGAAGTGCTCGTCGCCGTGCCGCTGTTCATCTTCATGGGCGTGATGCTGGAACGCAGCCAGATCGCGGAACAACTGTTGCTCACCATGGGCAAGATGTTCGGCAATATGCGCGGCGGGCTCGGGATCTCTGTGGTGCTGGTCGGGGCGATGCTCGCGGCCTCTACGGGTGTGGTGGGCGCGACTGTGGTGACGATGGGGCTGATCTCGCTGCCCGCGATGCTGCGGGCGGGCTATGACCCGAAACTGGCCACCGGCGTGATCTGCGCCAGCGGCACTTTGGGCCAGATCATCCCCCCCTCTACCGTGTTGATCTTCATGGGCGATATGCTGTCGGGCATCAACTCGCAGGTGCAGATGGCCAAGGGCAACTTTGCCCCCACGCCTGTTTCTGTCGGGGATCTTTTTGCCGGGGCCCTGCTGCCCGGGCTGCTGCTCGTATCGCTCTACCTCGGGTATGTGCTGTTCAAAGCCGTAACAGACCCTAAATCCTGCCCTGCCACCCCCGTTCCAGCGGATGAGAAATCAAAGCTGCTGCGCGAGGTCTTTGTGGCGCTTGTCCCGCCTCTGGCGCTGATTTTGGCCGTGTTAGGGTCTATTCTGGGCGGCATCGCCACCCCGACAGAGGCCGCATCCGTCGGTGCCGTCGGGGCCATGATCCTCGCCGCATTGCGCTGGCGTCTGTCCTTTGGCGTGCTTAAGGAAACGATGGTATCGACGGCCACAATCACCAGCATGGTCTTTGTGATCCTGCTCGGGGCCTCGGTCTTTTCGGTCGTGTTCCGCATGATGGGGGGCGACAATCTGGTGCATGAATTCCTCAGCAACCTGCCGGGCGGCACGCTCGCTGCGGTGGCGGTGGTGATGATCATCATGTTCTTCCTGGGCTTCATCCTCGACACCTTCGAGATCATCTTTATCGTGATCCCGATCACCGCACCGGTGCTGCTGATGCTGGATGTCGATCCGATCTGGCTGGGGGTGCTTGTGGGGGTGAACCTGCAAACGTCCTTCCTGACCCCGCCCTTCGGCTTTGCGCTGTTCTACCTGCGCGGCGTCGCCCCGGCGGACCTGCCCACCAGCGCGATCTACAAGGGCATCCTGCCCTTCGTGATGCTGCAAGTGGTGGCGATTGCGATCCTGTTCATGTTCCCGCAGATCGTGACCTGGTTGCCCAAACTGATCGCAGGCTAAAGGCCACCTTATACTTTGACACGCTAAGGGGATCGCCCTCCCTGGGGGGCGATCCGCAGGTTTGAAAGTGGCAGCCCCGGTGCATCAACCGCTGACCGATGCAGATGGCGCGACGTCACAAAATCGCCCTCCGGGGGGAGGGAGGGCGATGCCCGGTGTGCCACCGGGCGGGACGGGGATTAGGCCCCTGCCCCATCACAAAAAAAGGCCCGGTGTTTCCACCGGGCCTTTTCTGTATCCGACGGGCGGAGCTTAGTATTTCAGGAAGCTCTGACGCGCCTGAATGTAGGGGCTGTCGATCTTCTCTGTCCGGGTGCGGACAAGGTTCAGCGCTTCGACAAAGCTGTCGGCGGTTTTCTTGACCAGCGGGTCGTCGCTGCTGCGCAGTTCCTCGACCACCTCGACCGAGGCTTTGGCACCGGCTTCCATGATGTCGTCGGGGAAGTTGCGGACGGTCACGCCGTGCTCTTCCACCAGCGTTTTCAGCGCGCGTGGATCGTTGGCATAGAAGTCGGCCGCGACCTGATCGTATTCCGCCTGGCTTACATCACGGATGATCGCCTGCAGGTCTTCGGGCAGTTCCTGATACTTCTTCTTGTCGACGACAAGCTCGGTCGCGAGGCCGGATTCAACGAAGGACGGCATGTAATAGTTCTTGGCAACCTGGTGGAAGCCGAGCGCCAGATCGTTGTAGGGGCCGACGAATTCGGCCGCGTCCAGCGTGCCCGATTGCAGCGCCTGAAAGATCTCGCCCGCGGCCATGTTGGTGACCGTCGCGCCCAGTTTCTCCCATACGCGACCGCCCAGGCCGGGGGTCCGGAAGCGCACGCCTTTGACATCGTCAAGGCTGGTCAGTTCGTCGCGGAACCAACCGCCTGTCTGCGTGCCGGTGTTGCCCGACAGGAAGCCCTGAACGCCGAACTGGTCATAGATCTCGTCCCAGATTTCCTGACCGCCCATATAGCGCATCCAGGCTGTCAGCTCTGGCGTGGTCATGCCGTAGGGCACGCCGGTAAAGAAGGACAGCGCGGGCGATTTGTTCTGCCAATAATAGGCGGCACCGTGGCTCATCTCGGCGGAGCCATCGATCACGGCGTCCAGCGATTGCAGCGGCGGCACCAGCTCACCCGCGGAGTAGACCTGCACGGTCAGACGGCCCCCGGAGGCCGCTGTGATACGGTCCGCCAGACGCTGCGCGCCGACACCCAGACCGGGGAAGTTTTTCGGCCAGGTGGTGACCATGCGCCAGGTAATGTTGCCTTGGGCGACGGCGGGTGCGGCCAGCGATGAAGCAACGGCCCCTGCCCCCGCAACGCCTGCGCCACGAATAAATGAACGACGATCCATGATGTTTCTCCCGAGATCAAAAATATGTCGATAAGGTCTTTCTGACATCTGCCAGCCCTCCCCTATGGGCGCACGTTAATCCCGCGTTTCAGGGGATGTCCATGGGTCAACGTCTGGTTCTGGCGCCTATATGGCGGAATCGCGGTGAAATCTGCATCTTTCAACCGCAAAGCTGTTTTGAATCAAAGCGTTAAGCCGATATTCGCGCCGAAAACCCCTTGTTTTATTGGGAAATGCGGCAATTGCGCTCTCCGCCCCGTCAACGCACAAAAAAGGGGACGCTTCTGCGCCCCCCTTCCCTGCTATCCCTCTCATTTACCCTTGCCGGTTACCCATGGGTAACCCGATGCGCGGTGGTTACCCATGGGTAACCGGGTGGGCAGTGGTTACCCATGGGTAACCGCTTACCGGATTCGCGGCCCGTTGCTGAGCACCTCTTCAAAGGCGCGCACGGCTTCTTCGAGCTGCTTCTTAGGCATGGTGGCAAAGTCGATATCGCTCATCAAACGGCATTCGCCGTGGCGGGCGGTCACCTTGGTCTGGCCGACGTAGAATTCAAACTTCTGCTTCGGCTCTGCCTTGGAGGCGGGCTTCTCTGTCGGCTCGTTCGAGGTGGTCAGAAAATCCTTGAGGATTTTATTCTGCTCGTCCGGCGTCGAGGCATCCAAGAGTTTTTCCTGCAAGACACTGGCTTGATCGGGCGTGCGCAGCGCGCGCGCGACATCGACGCCCAGATTGCGCGGCACGGCCTTAGGCCACTGCAAGCTCCCTTCCAAAGCAGAGAGAAGGAAGACGAAGCTTTTGATATAAGACCGCTTGGTCTTGTGCAGCGCGCTGTAAAGACGGGTCACCAGCTCTGCCGGGTCGATCTCTTCTACCGCGTCGTCCTTGGCGGCGGTGATCGCCACCTGCGCCATCTCGGCGAAAGACAGGTCTTCGCGCACGACGTTTTCTTCGACCATATCCACATAGCGCGAAATGCGATCATCCTCGCCGACCTCTACCCGCGCGGTGATCGTGCCAAAGCGGTCGTCTTTGGTTTCGGAAAACAACTGAGACAGGGCGGTGAAACGGCGCCAGCCTTTCTTGAGCTGGTAGCGCCCGTTCGGCCCGACATAGACCTCGACCGGTTCACGCTGCCCACGTTCGCGGATCGAGGATTTAAGCTCCTCCATCTCGTCGGACTGCGCGACTTCTTCCAGCGCGAGGCGATCGCGCGGCAGATCGTCGGTGAAGATTTCCGACAGGTCGATCTGGTAGAGCACGCGGCCTTCGCCTTGGGCCTGCCGGAAAGTCTTGGCGTCTTCGGCGTTGCGGCGGCGCTGTTCGATTTTGGCTTCCGTTGCCTCTTGCAGGTTTTCGGCCACGTCGCGCACAGCGGCGCCCATGGGGCCGGGCTGGCGGTTGCGGCGGCTGCCGGATGTGGGGGCTTCTACCGGGGCGAAGCCGAATTTGTTTTTACTGCTCATTCTGCCTTCTCCTTACGTTTTCCGTTTTCTTTCCACGCTTCGAGCACGGTTTGCAAAAACTCGTCATAGGCACGGTCGAAACTTTGCCGCGCCCGTTTCCATGTTTCGCGCGTCATCTGGCGATAGTCCTGTTCGTAAACCGACATCTGGAACCGACCCGACTGTTCGACCGCGCGGGTCATTTCAATCGGGTGGGCGCAGACGTCGGCGCCGAAGACGTTCTTGAACGCGTCGATCATGGCGCTGTGCAGCGGATTGTTGGATTCAAAACGGGTCATAAGTAAACGGATGTCGGAAAACTGTTTAGGAAGCGTAATGCCTGCGTCCGCTGCGAGGCTTGCAAACCCTTCCGAGATATCGGCCATCGCGTCGCCAAGCTGGCCCAGATAGCTGGTCGTACTGTCATATTCCCAGTAGCCCGGGCCCGAGGGGATATAGAGGATATCAGCCGCAAACGCGGCGTTTAGGGACTGGTAGCCGATGGCGGGCGGGCAGTCGAAAATGATGATGTCATATTGATCGTCGGGCAGTTCATCGAGGTAGCGCGCGACGCAGCCGAAAAAGCTCCATGCCTTGTGGAGCGCGCGGTATTGGGCCGAGGCGAATTCAACGAAGGCCGCGTTGGCGCAGGATGGGATGATGTCGATCGTGGGCCAGCAGGTGGGCTGGATGAATTCCTGAAACCGCTGCGCGCCGATGGATTGCACGTCTTCAGGCAATTCGTCCGCGGCGGGGTAGGGGCAGTCATCGGGGTCATCATAGCTTTCCATGATCCGGTTGGATTCACGGCAGAGGTCGCGACACATGATGCCCCAGACCGTGTGGCTTTCCTTGACCTCGGTCAGCCCCATCGAATGGGTCAGCGTCGCTTGCGGGTCGAAGTCGACGCAGAGCACACGGTAGCCATCAAGGGCGGCGGCATGGGCGAGGTGTTGTGCGACGACCGTCTTGCCGACGCCGCCTTTGAAGTTCGACACGGCCACGCGCATGGCACGGCCCCGGGGGCGTTCGGGCAGCAGCTTGCGACCGCGGAACTTGGCGCGGCGGCGCAGCTCGTTGATCTCTTCGAGGCTGAACCAGCGCTGGCGGCCATCCTCTTCGGTGAGCCCCTGGGGCAGGGTCGGGTCGTCCGCCAGCTTCTTGCGCAGGGTGTCGGCGGGGACGTCGAACATGAACTGGCTGATCTCCCAGATGGAGAAGGGGCGCAGGGCCTTGATCTCTCCGGGGGAGAAGGTGGCGCGGCGCACGGCGGCCTGTTGTTCCAAGCTGCGCTCGTTCATGTTAAGAAGGTCGTTGTGATTTCTCAT
>NZ_CP151533.1:0-18047 GCF_045586035.1 Sulfitobacter sp. PM12 | reverse complement strand
ACCGAGTTTTGCGCAGTTACGGCAGGCCATAGAATGACACCCTTCAAGTTTATTGATCTCTTTGCAGGCATCGGCGGATTTCACCTGGCTTTACAGAGCTTAGGCGGAGAATGCGTTTTCGCGTCCGAAATAGATGAGAAAGCGCGTTCGACTTACAAGCAAAACCACGGCATGAACCCACATGGGGACATTCGAGCAATTACTGCTCCTGACCGTCCAGACAACGTGATCAGAACTCAAATTCCTGACCATGATATTCTTGCTGCTGGATTTCCATGTCAGCCCTTTAGCCTTGCCGGTGTATCTGCACGTAACGCGTTAGGTCAATCACATGGACTTTTAGACGAAACACAGGGCACGCTGTTTTACGATATCGCACGTATCGTGAAGATAAAAAAACCTAAGGCGCTGTTGCTGGAAAACGTGAGTAACATTGTCCGACACGACGGCGGAAAGACCTTTGACGTTCTGAAACGCGTAGTTGAAGATCTAGGTTATAGTCTATCATGGAGTGTTCTGAACTCAGAGACGTTGGTACCACAGCGACGCAAGCGTTGTTTCATGGTCGCATTTCGAGATGCTGATATGGAAGAAAAAATGACTTTCCCAGATCTGTCTGGGGATCCCATTCCACTGCGCACCGCCCTAGAAAAAGATGTTGATGAGAAGTATACGCTATCAGATCGTGGATGGGCCGGCCACCAGCGTAGAACGGCGGCCAACATTGCCAGAGGGACAGGTTTCACAGCTCACACTGCCGATCTAAATAGACCCTCTAACACGATTGTGGCGAGATATTATAAAGACGGTAAAGAATGCCTCATTCCTCAAGAAGGAAAAAACCCGAGGTTACTAACACCGAGAGAGTGCGCTCGCTTGCAGGGCTTCCCAGATAGCTTTATCCCACACCCGACTAGATCAGCGGCATATAAACAGTTTGGCAACGCGGTTCCTGTACCTGTGGTGAAAGCCGTAGCGGAAGCCATGCTCGTAAAGCTTGATGAGATTGAATCTCGGGAATTCGGCCTAGGTGTAACAGTCGCGAACGCCAAGCTCTAAGGGGAATTGGTTGGCTAGGAAGTACTCAAGCCTTAAAGTATTGAGCTCCTTCTTGATGGAAGGTCAGACCGTGGTGTTGTGCGCCAGCAAGATGATTAAAATTCTGGTGGCCATACCAGAGCCATATGTTTTTGATCCTTGCGAAATAGAGACGGAAAGCAGGGGAAAATGGGCTGACCGCTCGATAGAACAAAATTCGCGCCACACATGGCAGGGGCTTCGTCCTTTTTAGTAAAAACGCAACATGTATTTTTTTGTTATTTGTCAATGACTTAGATTAAGATAATGTGCGTGACGTTGCGTATCGTATGATACAGGCCCTTGCATTTATGCATTTTTCTAATATATTTGTTTCCAACGAAGGGCCGGTACCGAAAGTTGTTTCGACGCTGAGGTGCTCCTTCAACACACTTCAAAAGCCATCCCAAAAGTTGTTTCGACACTGCGGGGTGGCTTTTGTCGTTTCAGCGCATTTCAAATTTGTGAATGTTGTCTGGAATGAAAGAAATTTTGCCGCCGCAGCTTCTTTTCAAAAGACGAGAACATGATCCTGAAGACTGTGGGCTGATAACACCGCCAAGTTTACCTACCTGTTTTAGCCTCTCTGTAAGGTCATAGAAGTCACCATCAGATGTCACCAAAAATGCTTCATTGAACTGGTCAATCTGATCCAGCACACCGATAGTTAGGCAGATATCAACGTTGGCTTTACGCTGCCCGTGCTGAAAGTCCACATCACGAAATACCAATTCGAAGCCACACTTCTCTAGATAGTCATAATGATCTTGCTGGTTACGAAGGTATCCAAAGTACATGAAGGCACGATCAATATTTTTTTTGTTCTTAAGCCAGAGTCGAAACCGTCGGTAATCGAGTTCTTTATCAATTTCTTCAACTGATTTTTTCAGATTCTGGCTGTCTATGTATGCGTAGATAGTCATTCTTTTTCTTCTTCTTCTTGCTCGATTTACTCGACGCACCAGGCACTAAAATGCTGATTAAGTCGTTTACTGAGTATCGGTGGGGTTGTTGACAACCAGTTTTGGCTTTTTGCGTGATACGCGTGCCGCCTTGACTGCTTTTGCCATTTCTTTCTCGGCGATCTTTTCGACTGCATAAGGTTGAAGTTTCTGTATTAGACCGTTGAAGCTGTAAAGGTTGGTATCACTGCCATTACGTGTCTGCCGGCGTTCTGTACGCTCAAGAAAACCAAGCTGTGCTAACGCAGTGATCCGTCTCGTTACGGTACGCGGATCGCGCCCAATAGCTTCTGCTATCGTCCCGACTGATGGATGTGGCGGGTTGTCGGGATGCCACCAATACTGGATCAAATGCAGGATGATGTTCATATCAACTGGATCGAGCCCGAGAGCTTGCTGCTTTTCGATCAGGATACTAGGAACTGCACTCCAGCCAGCTTGCATAAGAGGCTTAGACCACTTTTTTTCATTTACGTGCAGGTTCTCTGCATCCGTCTTTCCTACTTTGATAGTCGGCATGGTAATCCCCTTGTGCTGTAATAGAGATATTCCACCTTTGGCCAAGAAAACAAGGTTCTGAAGGGTGACAAGGGTGTCATACACCCCAGACATAGATGTCTCTCACCCCATGACGCACATGTCACTGCCTCCCATGACGCTCATGCCACCCAAAGTATATGATTATAAACACATGAAAATAATCTCACGAATTCCGCATACCTAATAGACAAATATGTCCCTGACACTGATGTCGCCCGGTGCGGGGCAATCTATCGGGTTAAAAGGCGTATCATCTTAAATGATCGGCCAGAGCCTCACACCAAAGCCTGAAATCTGCCCCGCTGCGTTCTCGATTGCAGGCATGTGCATGAGGGGCAAATTCATCGAGAGGGAGCAGGATGGGCGGATTTGGCGTGACTACGCGTAAATTTTCCATCGCGGTGGACAGAACCAGAAACGGGCAGGTGATATCAGTTGTGCCTAGACCCGCGAGGGGTGGCTTTATCTCACGGTGATACTGGACTTAAATTCTTGCCGTGTCGTCGGCTGGGCCGTTAGTAGTGGGATAAAAACGTGACCTGATAATCCAGGCGCTGCAGATGGCATTCCGGCACCCGCGCTAAAGGCTGCATCCATCATTCGCATCGCGGGTTGCAATATTGTTCACATGACCACCAAAAGCTTCAGCGCCAACACCGGTTCAATGTGTCGATCTCTGGCAAAGACGATTGCTGTGATAATGCGGCTGTTGAGACGTTTTCAAAACCATCAAAGCAGAACTGATCTGGCGGCGGTCATGGGTAACGAGGCGGCCGGCTGAGGCGGCTATATTCGAACGACAAGTGGCCTAAACAAGCAATCGGGGCGGCACTAAATTGTGACAAGTCCAAACTGCCTGATGAATACATACCTTAGCCGAGGTGCAGAAGATTGGTACAGAGTGCTTGAAGCGGAACTCCGCTGCGCGAGCACAAGCCGTTCCAAAAACCAGGGGTTTGGGAGGGCTCTCACATGGGATCTATGATACTAACATTGTATCTAATACCGTTAGAAAAGCTCTTCTGCGCCACCACATAAATTCACAAGGTGCTGAAGTGCGCGAGCTACTCTAGGCATACTATCAGATGAAGGAGGCTTAACTTCACGCGTACCAATTTCAAACAAATGATAGAATTTTCTTTCAGTTCTACCGTCGGCATATGAGTTAACTTGGCGCACGGAATTCGCACGTCCAGTCACGCCAAGATCAATACTATCATATTCTGTAACTCTGGCAGTAGATGGGTCTATTTGACTGAGGGACAGGCTCCATGTGTACGTACCAACATAACGATACGGACTACTGCTTGAATTACTACCATAGTCAATAATTTCCTTGGATATAACGCAATTTGAAATATCGAAAGAAACACTGTCACCATCTCGACGATGTGGGAAGGCTCCCGATAGTAATTTCGATTGTATAAAATTTACAGTCTTATCGTAACTCGGCCCATCGGCAGCGTGAGAGGTCGAGGCGAAGCAAGTTACTAAACCAGCAAAAACATATCGCTTCAGCATCATGCGCACATCTCCCGCGCAAACTCTTCCAATGATAGAGACCAAAGCCTATCCGAATATGTATTGCCCGAGTTGTCAGCCCACGCGTTCCCAGATCGGCGCACAACACCCCAGCCGCTGGTGCAGGTGATGGTCCAACTCGGCTCACTGTTGATGCGGCCATTGTCGCGGATCGACTGCACACCGCCGGACCCAATCTGACCAGCGCTTGCTGTTGTGGCAAAAACAGTCGCCGCTACGATCAAAATAAAACTCTTCATCTCTATCCTTTCAACTCGCCCAAGAATTTTGATCTATAAAAAGATAAAATAGTGGGGGGCCCCTAGTTTCCTAGTGTAACCTAGACGGATCTGCAGGACCCTTTCAGGGGTACTGTAACTTTTCTCTGAGAGCTTCGTAAGGGGTTTGCCCGTTGTGGACACCGTGCGGTCAGGCGAAGTTGTAAAACCGTTCCTATTCGTCGATTGTTATGCTTGCCAATTTCTTCTTAGGGTTGCGATATCGTCATTAAAAGCTGAAGCTCAACGCTGTTGGAACAATAGTAACGGGATGAGATGATGATTAAATATATGGGCTTTCTCGTGTTACTAATTGCGACACCTTTGCCTGCGTTAGCTGATCGGTGCATCTCTATGAAAGAAATGAGTGAAGGCGTCATGCTACTTCGCCAACAAGGCCAGAAGAAAACAGCGGTAGAGGCTCAAATGAAAGCTACCTTCAAGGCTGATCAAGAGCTTTTAGACCTGACCATGAAAATGGTCGATGCAGCCTGGGACCAACCTGTTATCGAGGGAGACCCCTACTCCCAATCTGTGATGATAGAAATCTTTGGGAATAAGGTTTTCCGCGCGTGTAAGCGGGGCAAATAATGCACATGGCGGCCCTATGGACCTGTCGCGACATACAAGTAGCGACGTTCACAATGGCTTCACGAACGGTCTGAAACAGCGTCTTGGATAGTCTTGGCCGCAGCACCGGGTTTGATTTGACCTGTGATTAAGTGGCCGAGCATGCTCCCAGCTCCAAAACCCAGTGGACCACCAATCATCGCACCCAGAGCACCGCATCCAAGAATTAAGCCAGTCGGCACAGCGGCATTTGCGAGGTTTTTTGGATCAATAATTGTGTCTATGCTCTCGTTGATTGCTGACTTGAAGCGTTCTGTCCATGATTGGATATCGTCATTGCTCATCAGCAAATCGGGGGGGGTCTCGGACATCGTCTGGGCTTCTTGACTAAGTTTTTGAATCTTATCCAATACTTCCAATGCCGCAGTCCGTTCAACGGGTGATAGCTTGTTGTCTCCTCGTACCTTCTCCCGCAACTCTTCAGTCAAAGTAATAATTAGTTTGGAGACAAAGAGTATTGGTTCTCTGTTTTCCTCTACCCTATCAACTAGATTGAGAGCTTCTACTTCATGGCTCTTGATCTCATGTTTGGGCGCTACTTTGGCTATATAATCCTTATAATCCCTCGCGAATGGGATAAAAACAGACCGATTTAACTTGCGAAGGCTACTGATAATTTTGTTGCCATCATAGTACCATTCAAACGCAAAGTTTTGTAGCCAGTGAGGATCGTTCCTTGATTTCTCAATTATGTGTAGAGTTAGGCCTAGCTCCAACTCTCTTTCGAGAGGCCAGTTTAACTGGGCGCTCCCAACCATAGAGCTGCCGTGGTATGAATTTTCAATAAAATTTTCGAAGTCGACGTTATCTTTCAGTTTTTTGTTGATCGCTTGTAGTTCTGAGTTGTCTAGCGCCACTGCCATTTTTTTCACGGGACGTTCGTAAGTATTGTGGTCTGCGTGCTGTAGATCCAAAATTGCGTTGTTCAGATCTTTAAATGCGGATTCTATCGTCATTAATGCTCCTTACCCATCCGAGCCGCGGCCGCTTTTTCTAGTATGCTGTTGCGAAACTGCTCTTTAAGTTGTGCGGCAAGGTTCTGTATCCAATCGTTACGATCATATGACCTAGTTTTTTCGTCAATTGCGTCGTTCACTTGTTGGATTGCTGTTTCAATACTTTCTGGATTTTCAGGGTCATAAATTACGTTCGCCAGTTCCCCGTTTATTTCATCAGCAAACTTCGCCATCTGGTTGGTTTTTTTCGTGATCGCATCAAATCCAGTAATCTTCATTTTTTATCTTTCCGTTCATTTTAGGTAACGCTCAATTATAGCCATCTGAAATGTATTTCGTTTGATGCTCTCACTGAAATTCAAGTGTTTGTTGAATCGAAGCATCGAACTATGATTTATCGTCATTATCATTTTTGCGAAGCACTTTGAGCAGCAGAGTATAAGCTGTTACGAAGCCGGTATAAGCGAGTACATACTTTGTAGCAGCGGCGAGGAATGCAGTGGCAGTCGTCATATAGTTTCCTTTTAGGTTTGGGTTTGTTCGCGAAATATGGTTCCGTTTCCAAATCCGCCAAAAGGGAAGCTTGTATCAGTTGCCAGGATTGTGGCCCTGAGCAGAACCAAGCGCAAGATTGGCGCGTTCTGCTGGAGTCAAGTTCTTACCCTTGTAAGAGGTGTAAGGCTCATACTTCGATAAGACATTGTAGACTGTTGCTCTCGAACAGCCGACCCGATCTGAAATGGTCTTCATTGACTGAGTTCGATCTGCTTCCCAGACATTCTTAATGTAGTCATAGTCGATTGATACCTGCCGGCCCAGATATTTGCCTTCACGCTTAGCACGCTCGACCCCTTCTTTCTGGCGAGCTTTGATGAGAGTGCGTTCAAACTCAGCAATCGACCCCAACACTTGAAGCATGAGGCGGCCGCTTGCGTTATCTTCGCCTTGAGAGAAGGTCAGGTTCTCTTTCAAGAACTTCACGGTGACACCGTTTTCAACGAGTTCGTCAACGATGTTTTGCAGGTCCTGCAAGCTCCGAGCGAGACGATCAATCGAGTGGACAAGGACAGTATCGCCAGCTCGTGCATGACGCATCATTTTAGCCAGTTCTGGGCGCTCCTTCGAACTACCGCTGATGTACTCTTCAAATACGATATGACACTTAGGAAGCTCCTGACGTGTGAAGTTCTGCGATGATGTGGAAACGCGGCGGTATCCAATAATTTGCCCCATGTGACTGCCCTTTACCGTTTATTATCACCCCTAGATCTATATTAGAATACCGTCTATTAGTTAAAATGGTACTTAAAATAGACGGTAAAGCGTATATCCGCCGATCTACTACTATGGGTATACCTAAAATAAACGGTAAACATTTGTTGAGTTCATATTACCGTCCATCTAGGGTGTACCCTAAAAACACGGTAAAAGTTGGAAGTCTGTATTTCCGTCTATTTAGGATCTATCTAAAATAACACCAAATAATTTTTTGATACAAATATCATATGATAAAAGTACCAAACAACATTAATATCAAACGATTATTTGATATTAAGATAAAGTTATCACTTGATATTTGTATATTTGTATCAAAAAATCTTTTGATACATTGATAAAGTGATTGACTTATATTTTGATAAGTGTATATTTTGATTTATAGGGCACATGATATTTGTATCAAAAAAAGGTTGATGAGCATGAAGGTCATCTCGATTATCACAGAGAAGGGGGGTGCGGCTAAGACTACGCTGGCCTGGCATCTTGGAATCCTCCTTGATAATAAGCGCGGCAACCGTGTTTTACTGCTCGATGCGGACGCAAAGCAAAGGACCCTATGGCGAACCTTTGAGTTCTTTCGTGATGCCGAAGCGCCCGTTATTAACGAGGCTCACACAGGCAATATTGACGAGAAGATTGCCGAAGCCGCAGAGCTTGGATTCACTCATTGCATCATTGATACGCCTCCCCATGTCGGAGCGGCAGTGGAGAAGGCAGTTCAGGTTGCTGACTTGATCCTAGCCCCGCTTGCAGTCTCACCACTCGATGCTGTGACATTTGATGATACCTACGAAGTGATCCAGGCCAACAAACGCTCCGGCACCAAGGCATTCTCAGTCCTCACGCGAGCAAGCACACGCTCTAAAGCTACCTTGGACGAGTTCAGTGAGTTCCTGGCGGCCAGCTGCCCCGATCTACCCCAAGCACCTGCTGTCATGCATGAACGCACAGCATACCGCGACTCTATTCAGTCCGGCCGAGGCATTTCTGAAACCCGCGATCTGCGCAGTCTCCAAGCTCGCAACGAAATCACAAAGCTTGCCAAATTTATCGAGAAGGAAATCAAATAAATGGCTAAAAAGAGCATCCTTGCGGCAACACCAGCAGCGAAGAAAACCTCAGCACCAAAAGAGGCTGAGGTTGTCGACAAGAATCCGGTCGGCGCACCCAAAAAAAATAATGAAAAGAAGATTGGTATCTATCTTCCCACCGAGAAATGGAAGGCTTTGCAGTATCAGCGGATCCAAGAGGGTCGACCGGTCAGCGACATCGTGAATGATGCAATCGACGCATATCTAAAATCTGTGGGCGGTCCCGAAGCGAAGTGAAGCCGATCAATCACCTCAGTGTTCTAAGCAAAGTAGCTCGAACTTGCTTGTGTGACTTCAGCTTTTTTGGCTCGACTTGGTTGCTTGCATAGAGATCATATTCTTTATCGTCGCGACGGGTCCTGTAGCTGATGTGTGCGAATGGTTTGCGAACGCGCTTCTTGATATTGTAGCCAATATCGCTCCATTGCGTCTTGGTTTTCAGACCCACGTTTGTGGGTATCTCGTCCCACCATCCAAAAGTCTTGGATCGCATTGATTTGGGCGGCTGTTTGGGCAGCGGGATCGCACGGCTATAGTCCTCGGGCTCGATCAGAAGGTCTACAAACGCTTCAGCAGCTTGCTGGCGGCGCTTGCTTTGATCCTTGTGTGCTGTCGTTTTGATATAGCTTTTTACGAAGCTGTCAGGCGAGTATGGGGTCTCTTCATCATAATCTGAGAAGTGTCGCTCCAGGTCACTAAGATTACGTTCGAACTGCTTCTTTTGAAGCTCAGGGTGCAGATCTTCATGAAACAGCACCACTGTCATCGACCAAGCATCACCGTCACCTCCATCAGCGCAGTAGCAACGCAATGACTTACCTGCATCTAGATCTTGTGCTGCATAGCTAGCAACGATTTTGGGCAGGTGGCCGATCTGAAAGCGGCCGTCTCGATACCAAACCTCGACAGCGTTTGCGTCAGCTCTGTTTTCAGGGCGTCGGACGAGCTGGAGGCGATCACCTGGTTTAGGCTTGATGTTTCCGACCAGGTCATCGTGGCCATCGTAGTCATAGAACTGCATGCCGGCGACAGATGTTATGCAAGACGGCGTCTCTTGAAGCTCTGAAAATAAATCATTGTAGTTCCGATAGTCAGTCATTGATGGGCTCCCCACTTAGTAAGTACATATATGTATATGCGATAAAGGTTTACCAAACGTTTAGAGACCTCCACTTTCGATTAAACTTTTGATTTCCTCTGAGTTTTCAAGACGTAACGGCGTTCTCCGACGCAGCATATCACTTCGCATATTTGCAACACTGGCTTTGAGTATGGATATCTCTGAATCGAAGTCACTGACGGTGTTTTTTGTCTTCGTGCCGGCAGTACGTCCCTTGGTAGCAAACGCATCGAGCAGCAGTCTGTCATCAACAGATCTCTCAAGTATTTCTTCGACCAAGTGTCGAGCCAAAGTAAGCGTCATATCAGCTGCTTTTATTTCAGCAGCTCGAGCTAGCTCTAAGACAACATTATCACGCACAGCACGCATAACTGAGTTAGCTACACACGCATTGCATCGCGCATTCGCAGACCTCATCTGAGTTTTTCTGTCTTCATGATCGCTAACTCTGACTAGGCCCTGAAATTGTGTCAGGCGGGTCGCATAGTAGCGCTCTACTTCATTGATGTGTCTATCAACGTGGTGCTTTTGCAGTTTTTCGTCTGGTCGCCAACGCATGAGCCATTCCTTACCGTATAATCATATATGTATATACAGTAAAAGGATTTTTAAAAGGTTAATTTCAAGTCGAACTATGTATTAATATGTTGAAAACAAAAGAGCCTACGGCCCTGCCTTCACATTGTCACGGCTTGCCCATCTTAGTATGATCATATATGTATATGCGAAGATATAGCTTCAAAGTGGGTGTTTTGTGGTAGGAATGGACGGACTCGAACCGTCGGCAACACAGTCATCTACTGCAAAATCTGGGTGTATAAGTCCCGCGCCGCACCATGCCACTCCCAAGTATCGGTCTGAAAAATCAGCCCGATATTCGGAAGTTCTCGGTGATGTGATGCGTTGTGCTCATGCTTAATTGATGCAGAATCCATCAAGCTCCGTCAACATCAAAGCGAGATCCCTTTTACCCTACTTCAGTTATTCAAATAGGGTAAAAGGGCAGACACCCCGTCAGGAACTGACAGGGTGTCTAATGCTTGTGATAGAAGACATCCCTGAATTCTACCCACCCGCATCCGTCGCGCAGCCGGATTTGGATCCCTCCTCACCGGTGCGAATAATGTGCAAGGTCCCATGCAACTAACAACGGGCTGAGCTGCATCCAGAGCGCAGAAAATCCTGGGGAGCAGCGACAGCTGCGGGGCAAAGCCCCCTATAAGATCCCCAATTCTCCACTCAGATATGGATCTCATTTCAGCTTGTTGATGTGCCGAAATCTGGGTCATCGTCGATATATATCGTCTCCTCCTGACCCCGATTTCTAGTTATCTGAAAATTAAGGATAGCACCAAGATCTAGTCTTAAATGTCTGCATCACTTGCATTTTTCTAGATTTCTACAACTTCAAAAATACGAAGGCTTTGGTTCTTAGCAAGCCGTCCCTTTGTGGCCCTCTGCGAGGGCCCCCAGGGAGCTTGCAAAGGGGCCTCGGCCCCGTTTGATCCCCGTCGCCCCTATTTGGGCTCAAAGAAAGAAGGCAGACCGCGCATGACCAAAAGAGACCACACCTTCAAAGTTCGCCTTACCGATGAAGAACGGGACGTTCTCCATGCTGAGGCTGAACAGCTTGGTCTCTCGGCTGCTGACCTGGTGCGCATGCGTGTTTTCGGGGCGGCGAGTATGCGCAAGTTGCCAGGTGCTGAAGACCTGGTCGAGATCCGTCGACTGCTCAAAAACATGGCCGACAACATCAACCAGGCCACCAAGGTTATGCATGAGCGCAAGCTTGCAGATCGTCTGAGTAATGAGCTGGTTGAGCGCTATCTCAAAGGTACGAAGCAGTACGCAGACGGCTTCAAAAATCATGCCCAAGTCATCGCTGAGTATCTGATTGGGATACAGCATCGACGATGAATTTAAAGCAAACCCGCATCGCCATAGGAGGCGCAAAGAACGCAGTCGGTCACATCCATAAAACAGATGAGAACGAAAGCGTGCGGGTGCTCGAGGGTGATGTGAATGACATCTTGGTCGGTGCTGAGCTGGATGCTCGCGCATTAGGGCGTAGCAAATCGGTTCGTCATATCGTCATCAGTCCAGACCAAGAATTGACCGACGATCAGCGCAATGAAGCGATCCAAATGATCCGTGATGAGTTCGCTATGGGCGACCGGCCGATCTATCTAGTCGAGCATGTGAAAGCGCGAGCAGATGGAACGAAGATACCCCACTTTCATGGTCTAGTTCCTGAAACATATGGGTCTGGAGCTCAGATCGATCACGCTCATTTTAAGCGTCGCAATGAAAAGCTCGCAAGGAAAATGGAGCTCGCTTTTGGTCATAACCTGACGAAAGGTAAGCACAACAAGTCGGTCTATAACGCACTGAATGCGGACGGTGACAAAGCTACTGCTGCTGCGATCAAACATCTCACTGAAGAGAAGCCAGCGTTAGCGAAATACGGTGACAAGTCACATCAGAAAGCGAAGCGGGCCGGCTACAATTTACCAAGCATCTCTGAAGCTCTTACAGCCCTTCAAGGCGCTGCGCCGGCTGATATCGCAGCAGGGCTGAATGAGCTTTGTGAAGCCCACGGCGTCACAGTTCAGAAGAGCGATAGACGTGCAGCAATCTTGATCGTCGGTGAAGACGGCACGGTTCTGAAAAACGCCAATCGATCACTCAAAATTAAAGCAGCACAAGTAGATTCAATTTTAGAAAATGTCGGAAAGGATAATGAAAATGACAGACCAACCCACGCAGGAAGAGATGCTGAAATCGATGGAGGAGAGCTATCCAGAGCCGCCCGAGCCAGAGACCTCAGAGCCAGTGAGCTTGGAGCAGTTTATGGACTTGAGCGAAGCGGAGAAAGCGGCCGTCTGGTCAGACTTGATGTCGATGACGCAAGCAACGAAAGCAGACACATCCCAGATTATCGAGCTGGTGACACCAAAAGGGTCGAGCGAAGATCCGTTGATGCCGTTGATCAAGGAGATGATCGAGATTTCAATGAGATCCGAGCAGAAGATCGACGAGATGTCGTCGAAAGTGCAGTTCTTGTTCGTCCAGAATCGGACAGAGATTATCGACATGGACGGGACAGAGGAGTTCGAGATGCTCTGGAACAGAGCCCAAAAAGGGTAGTCGAAAGAGCAGACGAAGACGTTTATCGAAGAATTCAGCGACAGCATCATCATGCTGAGTACGATGATTTCACTGATCAACTGAGAGTTCACAATGCATCGAAAGCAGTCGAGTCATCGATTTCGGACGGCGTCTATCACGCGATTCAGCGTCAGCATCATCGCAACGACTATGATGGTCTGACTGATCAGCTGCGTGCTCACAATGCCGCCAGAGCAGACAAGACATCGACTCCAGATGCTGATGTTTATCACAAGATTCAGCGACAACATCATCGTGCCGATTACGACGATCTCACTGATAAAATGCAAGCTCACAATGCTTCAAAAACGGCTCAGCCACGGGAGCCGCAGGTCACGATCCAGCACCGACTTGCGCGGTCCTGGGTCGCTCAAAAAGTGCAGCCGCTTCTCGATAAATTGCGGGCTCACAGCGTCGCTCGTCGTGGCCGGTCAGCACTCGATATCAGACGCAGAGAGAACATTTCTGAAAATCTGAAAGATCAGATCGAAGCGCTAAAACTACAGAATTCTACGAACAAAAAATTAGAGGAAAGCAGACCAAATGACACAATCATCACTCGAAATAAGGACGCTGCAAGCGTTGGTCGACGAGCAACGAAAGCTGAATCAAGGGATCCAGGATCTGCTCGATCAAGACAAACAAGCATCCGAAGAGAAGCCAATGCGGGAGCTGTTGGAAGAGCTAATATTGGGGAGGGAAGCGGACCGAGAGTTACTGTCGAAGGCGGTGCAGAATCTAAACAAGATCACAGAGTTCTTCGAGCAGTTAGGGACAGGGTAGACGGACGAGCAATGGGTCGAGTAGCTAAAGCCCTCGAGCCGATGCGCAAATCGTTTGCAGAGAATAGTGGGATGTATAACACGGCATCTGATCTTCAGTTGATGCCAGATACCGATGATCCGTTGTATGCAGAGAAAGTGCTAACAGCATGGTCTCGGTCAATGCAGGGACCTGGTGGCCCGTAGGGCGAATTAAGGATTCAAAAAAACGAAGGCGCTCCAGCTCACAAAGATGGATAGAGATCCAACAGCGCCGCAGCCCCCATCAGCATAGCTTCAAGGCGACGTTTCTTAAGGGCGTCCACGCTTCTCAAACCATGAGCGACAAAAGCCGATAAAAGCTTTATCGCTACTAACGATGGGCTCATTTTTTTGCTTCACGTAGTTGTACCATTCTTGCTCGATATGTCGTATATCCCAGCCGGGAGCCGCTTGTCGTGCTTTGTCATATGCATCAGCTGATAAAGGTTTTAAGTCCAATGCTGAATCGTCTTCGAACATGGTACCCTTGTTCGTAAAAACAACATTGTCGCCTATCACTTCTACTAGATAGTCCGGCAAATGATCGCTGGTTGCCAATTTATTTAGAACAGGTCGAAAGTGTTTTTTGCTCATCGATGAGCCGCTTTTATTGAGAAGCTTATCGACGCTGATCTTCCAGATGTTCTGTCTTCCACAGTGTTTTCTAGCAATTTCGTAAATTCTCCGCTCAATAGGTTTTCTCAAGCGGAAGTAGTCTTTGTGTAGAGCTAAGACCTCATTTGCCTCAACTGCGTTGAACAGCCACTCACTAAGCTTCATCTCGACCCATTCGATACGTCCATCAAGGCCTAGCTTACGCTTTACCGATGCACTATCGATGATGCCAAAAACATCTGTTTGTTCTTTTCCGCCTGTACGTATGTTTGTTGTAATACTGACCCCGCGGAGACGCTCCAAGCTCTCAATGAAAGCCATGTAATCGCGGCCTGAAGTCCCGCGATTTGTAAATTTTAGGTAGTGATGGGCCACGATCCTAATCCGCGGAGAGATCAATTCACCGCGTTTTTTTGCATCCATCAGCTTACTAATGCAGTAAATTAAGAGATCTTTGTCATAAATCGTTGCATGACCTTTGACGGATGGGGTGATGCGGATCCAGTTATCACCGTGATGATATTCTTTGACCCCAGTATTGGGTTTTTTAGACAAAGAATAGAAAGGATGCTCCATCTGAGGCATCGCGTCTTTAATGATCACATCTGCAACGTCACACAAGAACAGGTCGCCTTGCGGGTATAAATCGGGTTTTAATGGGCTTGTTTCAGGCATTGTCAACATTCGTGGTTTCGTCGACCAAAAAATCTTTTTTTTATCGGTCTATGTTCTTCATAACTCATGAAGGCCTATTTGTCACTAAAAAGTCGTGGTTTTACCGACCTTTTTAGTGTTTGTTTTCAATTACTTAATTTTCATATCCATTTGTGGATAACCCGTTTTTCAGTCGTGGTTTTACCGACCAAGTCTCGTGGTTTTACCGACCAAGTCTCGTGGTTTTACCGACCGTAGATTGATTTTTTTACATTAATTTCAATACTTTATATTGGTTATTCCATCCCGTAACACAAGAATAACACCTATATAACACCCTATGCCGAACGGCATGAGTGGTTAATGCTGAGAGAAGAGCCTAGCGAAAAGTGGCCGCGACGAGCACGTAAAATTCCCACACACATGTTGCAGAACTAAGAGACGACTGCATGCGAAGTGCTTCGCGGATATCACCCTTGAGCGACTATCCTTGGCCCCAAAGAATAGTGGGCGGCGATGGTCGCAGGTTTTCGACTAGTTTGCAGCATCGCGAAGATGGATCAGTACTAAAATGACCGCCAAAGCTCAGCGTAGTTCTGGGACCAAGCTTAAATATTCGGCTGCCTTGGGTCCGTGAACTACTCGTTCAGGTTCCAAAGACCTTCGCGTGAAAAACCGAGGCATATCGTCTAAGTGAGCTACCCCCCCCCATTAGTTCGACCAGTATCTGGCGTAACTTAAGCTACTCTGGGACCGGCGCACCGCTTACAGTGAACCTGTTACTGCTAGTTTCAAGCAGCTGGAGTGCCAATTTCGAGCATACGCTCAGCGTAGTTTTGGGACCCAAGAAGCTATGCTATTGATAAATATATCAAAAATATAGGTATGCCCTGCTGTCATTATCAGTGGGTTCGAATATTCAGCAGATTTTGGGTGTCATAGTGCTGAATATGGATCTGTAGCCATCATTTTTGGTTCAAGGTTATCTGAAAACGTACTTAAATTTGAGACATATACTTCGACGTATGGCTGCTTTGGGTCCGTGAACTACGCTCAAATACGCTTATCTAAGGTCAGTTTAGGACGTTTTTGGCAGAGATGATCTTACGAGTAGTTTCTGGACCCAAGGAGTACATGTTGCTGATTTTAAAT
Source organism: Sulfitobacter sp. PM12 (assembly GCF_045586035.1). Lineage (NCBI taxonomy): Bacteria > Pseudomonadati > Pseudomonadota > Alphaproteobacteria > Rhodobacterales > Roseobacteraceae > Sulfitobacter > Sulfitobacter sp. PM12. The sequence goes on along the minus strand of NZ_CP151533.1, from coordinate 2,202 downwards.
AAAAAAATAAGCTGTATGGAAAATGTGCCTACAGACCAACGATAGAGTTTTGCGGATTTTCTTAGGTCTAGGGACGAACTTGCATCTCAAAACGCAAGATTGAGCCTCCGAAGCATCTAAAATCTGCCCTAAATATCGTCTCGAACCTTAGCATTCGGCTCTCTTGGGTCCGTGAACTTCTCCTGCAGGTACGAAGATCATTCCAGTGAAAAATGATACTTAGCGTCTACTCATTTTTGATATTAGGTCATCATATATTGCTTTGACGTCGGGGTTGTCCTCAAGCTCAGCTTTAAGACGTTTTTTTCTCTCTTCGCTTTGTTGCTGTACCCGCTTCAGATCATCTTCCTTCCATTGTGCCGCGCGCTTATTGAACTCCTCAAGTCGAGTGTTGAGCGTCTCTACGGCACTGCTAAAGCGATCAACACTACTTTCAGCGGTAGCCGTTAAAGCGGCAAGAGGACTTTGCGGCCTGCTGACTGAGTGACCCTCAAGATTGCTCTTGTTTTCGATCTCGCTCTTTTGATCTGGCACGGATTGGTTTTGAGCTTGCCGAGCTAATCTTGCTTCGTAAGCCTCACGGAATTTTGCGACGGCGACGTTGGGATTATATAAGGGGAACTTTGCTGGAATTCGCAGAGTTTCATAGCCTTTTTTCGACAGAACATCATCCCGCTCGGCATCCCTTGCGAGGGCCTCTGGAGATGAGTGCCATTTAGCGCCATCCACTTCGACAATCAGTTCCTCGTCTATCAGGAAATCGAGACGATATTTTGCCACAGGAACTTGTAGTTGGAGCATGATACCTCCGCCGACAAGGCTGCCTTTATACGGTGTCAAACCAAAAGACGTGACCATCGCATCCAGGAAAGCGACTTCTGCTGGTGACTCACATCTTAGCTGGAACTGTCGGAGCCACCCCTCATCATCTGCAGTCAGAGCATTCAGTGGATCAGACCAAGCTGGTTCCGCCCCTTTTTGATCTCTGATCTCCTCATATAGTGACCAAGCGATCACTGCGGCGAGCCCGAAGATTATAGGAAAGAAGAATCCAACAAGTACACACACAAAGATGGCTAGTAGACGGATGGGGATGTTCATTGCTTAGCCTTTTTATATAGTTACGGCCTCCACGCCGCTCTTTGGCAAGCTTCACTCCGACATGTGTTAATTTTATGGAGACTTTCCCTAAAGTGTTTTCATAACACTGAACCTGGTAAAATGCCGCGGCACATGGAGAAGGTTATAGATCGGTGAAACTTCAGGGGTAAATCTGACACTTTTTGGGCTGCAACCGGTAGGAACCTCAGCATTGAAATCTAGGGTGGCTTCGGCAATACCAAAAAGAGATGGTAGTCTAGGGCGAAGGCAATTGTGACGTGAATGACTTTAATTTTGACGCTAGCCTGAAAGCCTTTTTCTTAGCCGACAGCGGCGCAGGTTCTCAGATCACTGAGAAGGACGAAGCAAAGAAACGGCAGCTGACCGTAGCTCGTCATGAGCGCCTTTTGCTCATGAAGTACCACCCCGATATTCCGAAAGGTGCACTTGGCAAAGCTGAAAGCCAGGGCGAAAAAGTCCTTTTTCGCTTTCGGTTATTTCCAACGGGGCAACATATTGATTTAAAGATAAATTTTCCTAAGCCAGCAAAGAATGAGCTGAGGCTGTATTTTAATGAAGCGGTGTTTAGTCCCAATGTATGGGATTATTGGTTTCTGTTTGAGCGCAATGATGAAATATGGATCGGCTCCCTTGATGAAAACGAGCTTAATGCGGCAAGGTCCGGCGCTCCAATCGACTGGCAGAACGGGTTCGACCAAGTAGCAGAGGAAGCGTATCAAGAAGCTGCAAATGCAAAACTTCCTGTTTTAGTGCCTTCGTCTTCGTTGAGGTATCGCAGAGATCCAAAGGTAGCTATCGAAGCCATGACGAAGTCTGGCAATGTATGCGAAATGATGCCAGGCCATCAGACATTCATTGCCCGTGCCACGGGTGCGCCCTATCTCGAAGCACATCACTTGCTACCTATGATGGAACAGCGACATTTTCAAAAGAGCTTGGACACAGTAGAAAATATTTGTATCCTCAACCCCTACGCTCATAGGATGTTGCATCATGCAACATACAGTGAAATTGAGCCATATCTAGTGAAACTTGCCGAGCCAAGGGAAGGTTTTCTTAAGGAAATAGGGGCTAGCGTGG
>NZ_CP151532.1:0-176746 GCF_045586035.1 Sulfitobacter sp. PM12 | reverse complement strand
GGCGTCCCTGCCTTCGCGATCACGCGGAATGCTGCAGGATGAAATGTCTTCTATGGGCCCTGTCCGGTCCAAAGATGTTAAAGGCGCGCAGGCTCAGTTGGTCGAAGCCGCATTGCGTTTGATGTCGGAAGGGGAGGTGTCCTTGCCCGAAAATGACGACGACATGATGTCGGATATGCCGAGCTGATCAGCGATACAGGCGCGATGCAGAGAATGTGACAGCCGTCACATCGATTGTGATCGGCACGAACTGGCCGCCCAGATTGTAGGATTGCAGCAGATCAAGTGCGATCGAATTCGCCTGAAATCCCTGTGGGTTAACTGCATCTGAAATGGCGACGTAGCGCGCGATCAGCTTCTCACGCTCCGCCGGATCCGCCAGTTTTTCGAGGTCGAATTTATCAGCGAGAAGGGCCTTTTGTTTGTCGAGATCAAGGGCAGACATCTGCTCGGGGAGTGACAAAGCGACCTGGAAAAAGTTAGTCAACTTCTCGCTGGCCAGCACCTCGAACCAGTTATTAATACCGCTAAACTTGTCACGAAATTCTAACACCGTGCCCACGGTCTCGTTCTGGGCGTCATTTTCGTTGATGTATTGCCGATTATAGAAGCGCGTCGTCACATCATTTAGGAAATCCGGGTCCGTCAAATCAGGGGTCTGCGGACCTGCCTCGGTTGTGAACCCAAGGGCCAGATGCATTTCGCGGAAGCGGCTGTCGGTCAGTCGGTTCAGCAGGGATGAAGGTTCGACCGGATCGGATTCCAGCATCTTGCGGATCAGCCCTTTGCCGAAAATCTGGTCTTCCAGGTCAAAGGCCCGCATCACAAAACTGTAGACTTCGAAATCCGCGATCAGCTCTTCCGGGCTGGAGATGTCGCCGATTCTGTCGCGAAACGCTTCTTCCGCGCGTTTGTTGGCGGCGGAATCACGCATCAGATCAAGCTGTTTGTCCCGCGTTGCGTCAATCAGCTTGAGCGCGGTGGAACTGCCTAAACCTGAAATGCTGATCATAGGTTTACCCTATTCCGCCGCCGTGGCTGTGTTCTTTTCCCGGATCATTTTGAACAATTTCTCTTCATATTCGATCAGGGGGCGCAATGTGCGCATCGCTTTGTAGAAGTCAGCAGAAGACACGTGAGCCGCGGCTTCAAAAATGTGGCCGGCCATCTCGTCGTGGAAAACCGGCGCAAGCGCGCCTAGTTTCCTTTGGATGATCGACACCAATTTTTTACGGGTCGATGGCTCAAGTAAGGCGGTCTGGATGAAGAAATAGACCTCTTTTACAGGGGTGCGCTCTTCATCCTCTTTTAACAGATCGGCTTCACGCACGATGTCAGCCTGATTCTCGATCACAATCATCTGACGGCGATCGGCGTTGCGCACGACACAGCCGTTAATCAGGATCCGCTCGTTCGGTTTCAGGGTTAATCGCAGCGCCATAAAGCTTACTCCGCCGCGACTTTTGCAGCCCGTCCGCTCAGACCGTCGATAATACTGCGGTTAATATCAATCAAAGGCTTCACATTTTTAGACCCTGACAGGACCGCTTTGGTGTGGTTTTCCACCCAAAGAGCCAGCGAGATCAGCGCAGCGCGCAAATCGGCCGTCAGCCCGTTATCCTTCTCGGCCAAATCGGCCTTGAACGTGAGCCAAACGCGCTGGTTCTCCCACAGGGTATCGCGCAGGCCATCTGCAAGCATCTGAAGCTTTTGAGATTTTTCCGCAGCACCGTCAAATGCTTCGAATTTGTTTTCAAGTTTGGATGTCACGCTCGCCAAAATCCGACGCTCAATCTGGCGCGGATCTTCGGTGTGCGAGATGGTCCGCTTATACGCGGTTACACTCATTTCACTGCCTTTTTATTCTGCCTCGGTTCAACTATAGGGTGGCAGAGTTAAGGGAGAATTAAAAAATCCTTAATTTCTTGAAAGCAAGGATAATTTTAAGCACTTGTTTTTAAATCATGCTTTGCATGTCACACTGTGGCGGGGTTTTCGGGGGGCCGCAGTGTTAATGAATGTGCTGGCCCGGAGTAACCGCGCGCAGCATTTCGCGGTGAAAGCTATGGGCGATATTATCAGCGGAAAGCAAGGCGTCAGGGGCGGTGCCGTCACGCTCGGACTGGGCGAGGGAAACGATGATATGGCCGATGTGGTGGCCAAGTTGAACGGGGCACGTAGGCGTCAGGGTTGGTTGGGCGCAGGGTTCGATCAAAACGATGGCGTCATCTTCCAGATCAAGGCCAAACTCCTGATCTAGAACATCGGCCAAAGAGGCACCGGAAATGATCTCTTCTCCGGCGTAGATCGCGAAGGGCGTCAGATCAACGTCCTCTACGGCGACGGTGAAACGGGTGATCGGCGACGCCAGCAGTGACGACAGGATGCGGCCCAAGGGCGTGTTGCAAGGATCGGCGCAAAATTCCAGCCGACCGCCCCAGATGTGCCCCATCAAATCAGAACGCATAGTTAAAACTTCCCCAAGTGTCGCGTGTGCAACCCCAAGGTATCTTCCCGACACGGTTTTTTGAATTCCGGATTTGTTAAACTTCGCAAGCTGTTCTTGAATTCCAACAACGATCAGCGCAGCGGTTTTGCGCTGACGCTTGCGGTGATTTCGGCAAAATTCCCCCGATCACCCATATTTTTGGGAACCAAATATGGGGCGAAATGTTATCCACAGCACAAGTATTGGTGGGCGGGGCAAAATATGGCTGCATGTTCACTTGTATGCGAATTTACAATAAATGTGTTGAGAATGTGCGGTAGGTGTGAATGCGGAAATGTGCGATTCTCTCACGATGCAGGTACAGGCCCCCTTACGTCGGATCGAATGCATTCAGCCCGCCCGTGCGCAGCATGTAGCCACTGGACCGTACCGTTTCGACGGAAATACGTTCATCAAATGTGTCCGCAAATTTCTTACGAATTTTCGCGACGTGGACATCAAATTTCCGATCACCATATCGCCACGGCCGAGATTCTACGGCGAGACTAAGCGCATCGCGGGTCACAATTTGCCCGTCTTGGGCGAATAATACCCGCATGATCTGAGCTTCCGCCGTCGTTAATCCGGCGCGCAGAGCGATATACGCTTCGACATCCCAGCTCACATCGTGAGGTTGTTCAACTGACGGCGTAGGGGTTGGTAGCCGTCGGTTCAGTCGCAAAGACAGTTCGCGCAGATTGCAGGGCCATGTGAGGACATCGATCGCACCCGCTTCAAACGCATCGGCACCCCATACCCCCTTCAGCTCTTGTATTGCGAGCACGACTCCGGGCTGCGCGTGGGTGGTGAGCGTGCTGATCAGCGGGGCCGGGTTGCTGTTCGCTTCGGTCATATCGACGAAAATGGCATTAACGTTTTCATTGTTGTGTAGCCAATCTTCGCAGGCGTCAAAGTCTATACATTCAAAGTCAAATTTTAGGATAACCGTAAATAAATAGTTCAGGGCGTTGCGCACCGAAGGTGACGTAGAGACGAGTAGGATCTTGGTCATTTATCGCGCTGCCCCAATGGGTTGACCGATGGATGTTCGGAAAAGGATAGCATTGCGGCGAGACGCGGAAAGGACACGATGATAACGGCCATATACTAGGAAAGGGAGCGATGAACTGGGTTATCCCTTTGTTGCACGAACCCGTGGGCGAAATCAAAGTCAGAGTTATGCGGCAATAATTGGGCCTGCTTGTCATGAAAAAGCCATACGTTCACTATTCTTTAACCTTCCACGCTATGTATATCCTTGCAGACTGCAGAACGCGTCTGAGAGAACCTCAAGAATAGGCGCTAGAAAATGGCAGACATACTTGAAATTGTTGCGCCAAAGCGGCGTGCGCTCGCGGCGGCCAAACGGCTGGTCCATTTGCGCGACGAGGCGGTGCAGGATGAAAACATGCGCGCGGTGATCCTTCACGCGGCAGAAGTTGTGGCCAAGTCGGGTGTTCTGTCCGCAGTCGCAGAGAGTGGTCAGAAACGGCAAGGTTTTGCCACATCTGACCTGCCGAGCTTGCATCCCGACCGCCACCGGTTGAATTAATCCACCGCAGTTTATCTTGAGTTCATAAGTTGTTGTCCTTTCGCCATTCCTTGCGGCGGGCCAACCTATACTTAAGAGACATTGACAATTTTTATGAGGTTGGCGGACAATCCTGGTATTCTAGTAGAGTTTCCAAGATTTGTTCACGAGGCTTCATCCCGCACCGACGTAGTAAAGGCGCATACGAAAGTGACAGAGTTTACAGATCCCCCCGTTTCCGAGGCCGCAATTCGCGTGATTACCGCATTCGCTGGCCGTGAATCCGCAACCGTGCAAGACATTCTGGCGTTGTCGCAGGCGCTTCCCGCCGCACTCGCCGGGCTCCAGCCCGCAGCCGCCAAGGCCGAAATCAGCAAGGTAGCAGCGCAGTTTACGACTGAAACCGCCATTCCCGCGGTTCCGGTTGCCGAGTCTTTTACCGATGATTCCGTCACCTGCCTGTGCTGCGGCCGATCCTTTACCATGCTCAAGCGTCACCTGCGCGCAGAGCACGGGTTGAGCGAGAGCGAATACCGGATCAAGTTCAATCTTGATGATGATCATCCCCTCGTCGCACCGAACTATTCTTTGCGCAAAGCGGATTATGCAAAGAAAGCGGGCCTTGGTCGCTATGCTCGCGACGAGGCGGTGCAGGCAAATCTTGGGTCGCAGCTGTAAAGTTCAAATGCCTTTCCTTTGCCACCGTTTTGTCCTGCGGAGCACCTAATCCCCCTCGATACATGTCTCTGAGGCGGTCGGTGCAGAAGCACGTCTGCCGAACCGGCCCCCGTGGTCGCGAGAATAGAGGCAGGACATATGGCAGCGACGACACAGCCGCGCGTATTTAAAAAAGTAGAAGTTATCGAAGGCGGTGGACATCACGGTGGCGGCTGGAAGGTCGCCTATGCTGATTTCATGACCGCGATGATGGCGTTCTTTCTGCTGATGTGGATTCTCTCGAGCGCGGACGAGCAAAAGCTGCGCGGGATTGCCGAATACTTTACCAATGCGACGCTGCCCGGCGGCAGTGGTGTATTGGACGGTGCGACCTTGGGGCCACCCGGTACATTGACTGCTTCGAATGGGGCGATTGTGGCCCGTGGCAGCGAGCTTGGCAAAATCGACGATCCGGCCTCGGCCAAGTGGGAAATCCGCGACGAAACCGCGACGTCGGTGCCAGATGAGACGCAGATCGGCTCCGAAGACGGTGCCCATGAAAACCCCGCCGCGGCCAATGTTGCCAGCGCGTCGCAAGCCGCATCCGACGGGTCTAAATCGGCTGGCGATGCGACCATTGATAATGTGCACGCATTGGACAATGAAAAGTTCAAAAAGCTGGAGCAGGATATCTTGCAGGCGATGCAGGAGAATCCCGACCTTGATCCGCTGAAGAAGAACCTGATTTTCCAGCAAACCCCCGAAGGCTTGCAGATCCAGATCATCGATCAGGAAGGGCAGCCGATGTTCTATAGTGGCCGCGCCGAAATGCAGGGTGCCACAGATCAGCTGCTCGCGAATTTGGGTAAGTCTTTGGCGCGCCTGCCGAATAAGATCACGCTGTCAGGGCACACCGATGCTGTCCGCTTTGCCAATAGCCAGAAATACGACAACTGGGATCTGTCCTCGGACCGTGCCAACGCCACGCGCCGTGTTTTCGAAGCCTCGGGCGTCGCACGTGATCGTATCATCCGCGTGTCGGGCCTTGCCGATACCGCGCCGCTGGTGCCCGAAAATCCGACCGACGCGTCTAACCGTCGGATCACGGTGTCGGTTCAATATCAGAAGGTCGAGGATTATGCCGGCGATGACGTAGCCCCGACGCGGACTGACGCGGCGGCACCGCCAGCCGAGACCGGCGAGAAGCTATATAAGGCGTCGATCCCTGCGCCAGTAGCACCACAGAACAGTGGCGAGGTGCAACGGGTCGCACAGAACGTCGAGCCTGTGGCGGCACCTTTGAAGGATGATGTATTCTTGAACCTGCGCAACGCGCTGCGGTGATCAGGCTCTGATCAATTCGCCCAAGGTGGGGACCCGTCGGGTGGCAAAGATCGGCCGGCGGGACCGTTCGACCGAGCGGCGCAGGAACTCTGGCAGCATGGGGTTTGCTTCTTCATTTACCATTGTGCCGCGCGGTGTAGCGACCACGGGGTCGGCAGTGGGAATATCGAGGCCGAGCATCTTGGCGGGGTCCAGCCCTTCTTCCAGCGCGTAGTTGTAGTTCACGGCGTAATCGACCGCTTCTTCCAGCACCACCGGGTCCGACGCGACCAGCGCCATCAAGCGGCGTTCGTCGGAATAGAGGAATTGCTTGGTCTTGAAGCCGTCAACCTCGGGGACAAAGCAGGTGTTTTCGCGGCGCAGCTTCAGCAGCTTGACCAAACGATCCGGCATCAAGTGGCGTTCATCGCGGCGAAACACGATCATGCTGCAGGTCCCAAAGCTGGACAGGCACGCCGCGAGGCAGATGTGATCCGGCCAGCCCGAGAATGCGAATTTCACATCGTCCGCATCAATCAGGACAATCATTGTGGTTTCAACATCCGAGATCACGGCACTCTCCAGCTTATTCTGAGGTTTACCTTAGTCACACCATGGAAAGATAGCAATTGGTCTTGAGCGACAAATTTTTAAACTTGGAAGAACATGAACTGTTCTTGAGATTTCAATGAAAATGCCTAAAGTGCTTGGAAACTTGCAAGTGGAAAACAAATGACGATTATTCTGGGCTTCGTGGTCGTGATGGGCATGGTCTTTGGGGGGTATATGCTCTCTGGCGGCGACATGGGCATCATCACCCACGCGCTACCGTTCGAAGGTATGATGATCGGCGGTGCCGCGCTTGGCTCGTTTATTGCGGCGAATTCCTTTGCCAATATCGCGGGGGCAGGGCGCGCACTGGTCAAGGCATTCAAGGGCCCCAAGTGGAATTCGGGCGACTATGTGGACCTGCTGAACCTCATGTATACGCTGGCCCGCAAGTACCAGCAAAATGGCATGCTCGCGCTGGATGAACATATTGAAAACCCGCAAGAAAGTTCGATCTTTTCGCAGTATCCCAAGTTGCAGAAAGACCACTTTGCCATTGATCTGATCACCGATAGTTTCCGTATGCTGGCGATGCAGTTCGATGATCCGTATCAGGCGGAAGATGTCATTAACCGCAAGCTCAAGAAGCACCATCATGAAGCGTTGGTGGCCCCCCACGGGCTGACCACCGTCTCCGACGCGCTACCCGCCATCGGGATTGTTGCGGCGGTTTTGGGTGTGATCAAGACGATGTCGTCGATCGACAAGCCGCCTGCGGTTCTGGGGGCGATGATCGGCGGCGCGTTGGTGGGGACATTCCTTGGGGTTTTCCTTGCCTATCTTTTCGTCTCTCCGGTCGCCAACCGTCTGCAAGCCATCGAAGAGCAGGACGGCATTTACTACGCCGTGATCCGCGATATCTTTATCGCGATCCTGCATGGCCATTCGCCCGCGATCTGCACCGAGATCGGGCGCGGCAACATTCCCACCAGCCTGCAGCCCAGCTTTTACGAGATGGAAGAGGCCCGCAAACAGATGCCAGAGGCCGCATAACCCATGGCCGGACGCCGTCAGATCGCTGCGCTTAAGCTGATCAACACCATCCGGCAACACGAGCTGGATGCCATCGGGGCACAGCTTTCGGGCCTGCGGGCACAGCAAACATCGCTGACGGAACAAAGTGCGGCGCTGACCCAACGGGCGATTGCTGAACAGACGGGCAGCACCTTGGAAACACAGGCCTATTTGCCCGCCTACCTATCCTCGGTTGACCGGCAACAACGTGGCTTGGCGGCGGAGGGGGATGCGCTGTCAGGGCAGATCGACACGCTAGAGGATGCGCTTTTTGCGCAGTTCCGCGCGCTTAAGACCACGCAAACGGTGCTGTCGAAAGTGCAAACCGAGGCGAAAGCCGATGCTGACAGGACAGAACAGGCCGCACTAGACGACGCGTCGCGCGCGCTGTTTGCATTGCAGCGCCGGTAACGCTTTTTGCCTTAGCGCCCGCTGCTGAATTTTGATACCACACCCAGCGAATTCTTGTTCTCTACATTCCGGATGACCAGCACGCAGACTGGCCAGCCCGAGGGCATCAAACCTTGCGAGGTTGGCACCGCCATGACGCTGGCCGACCCGTCGTTGATGGCAAAGGTCAGCACGACATCCGCCTGCGACGTCGCGACTGATTTTGCGAGATCCACGGTATCGTCAAAGGTCACGATGCTTTCGGTTTCAAGCCAGCTGGCAACATCCGGGTGATCGACCGCCGCGATGGTCAGCGGTTGTGCGGGATTGCCGATGGGTTCGGCACAGGTGGCGAACCATGCCCGCAACTGAGCCACAGCGGTGGATGCGCTGGCCGCCGCGCTGTGATCCGTGTCCGAGGCGGCTTCGATCACACAGACCGCCGCATCCGCAATCGCGCCCGCGCCGATCAACTGCGAGAGCGTGTCGCGTTCGTTCTGGGTGATCCATTTATTTAGCAACGGCGCGCCGACGATTTCGACACCTGCGGCCAGACGCCCGACGTCGGCTTTGCCAAGCTCGAACTCCGGTCCGTATCCCGCGCGTGTGATCTGTTGCACCAGATGTTCCGCGGCGGTCTTTTTGATGACAGACGGCGTCTTGCGGGCCTGCTGTTCCAATGCGGCAGAAAAGGCCGTTGGCGGGGCGACTTGCACCGGCGTGTCGGGTGCTGGCGCGTCCTCTTGCGCGAGACGGGGTAGGGAGATGATAATTTCTGTCCCCACGTCTTCGCGGCTGAAGAACGTGATCTGCCCCTGATGGTGATCGATGATGACTTTGGCGATGGTCAGCCCCAGCCCCGTGCCCCCCTTGGACCGGCTGTCAGAACTGTCGCCTTGGGTGAATTTTTCAAACACCGACGCCTGCGCGGCAGCCTGAATGCCGGTGCCGAAGTCGCGGATCGAAATGCGCAGCTGATCCCCGACCGCGTGCAGGGCGATCAGGATCTCCCCGCCGTGTTCCGAAAACTTCACCGCGTTGGACAAGAGGTTATCCAGCACCTGCACCAACCGTTTGGAGTCGCCATAGGTCAGCAACACATCGTCGTCGGGGGTATCGACACGGCGCAGTGATACGCCTGCGCGTTCGGCATAAAGCTGGTTCGGCACCAGCGCCGTATTCAGTGTCTCGGACAGGTTCAGCGTCTTCATCCGGAAATCAAGCGTGCCGGTTTCGATTTTCTCCATATCCAGAATACTGTTGATCAGCAGGATCAGCCGGTCACAGCTTGAGGCGGCGATGGTGATCAGCCCCTTCATCTTGTCAGGCAACTGCCCCGTGGCACCTGACAGCACCAGCCCCAAGGCCCCTTTGATAGAGGTTAGCGGCGTGCGCAATTCGTGGCTGACAGTGGACAGGAATTCGGTCTTTGCTTTTTCGGCCACCTTGCGCTGCGACACATCGCGGTAGATCGCGATGAAGCGCGGTTCGTCCTGGGCGGGGCAGACATATTCAAGGCTGATGTCGTAGGTAATGCCTGATTTCGCCTCGACCTCCCAGGTGACGCGCCGCTCTGGCCCCTTGATGAGACCGGCGCAGCGTTCGCGCAGACTGTCATAATCCCGTTTGCCAATCAGGTCCGACAGGCTCTTGCCGCGCCAGTCGTCGCTTTCATCATGTCGCATCAGGTGTCGTGCGACCGATGCATTGGCATACATCACCGCGTAGGTTTGCGGCTGGAAGACAACGACATGATCCTGCAACAGTTCCAACGTGTTGTTGAACCGCGCCTCTGACACGCCTTCGCGGGTCTTGGTCATATCCGAGGCGACAATCGCGATCTCGCGCAGCTGTTTTTCGCCGTCGGTGATCGGAATAAAGCTACATTGCAGCCAGACCGCTTTGCCGTCGGTTTTATGCAGAACGATGGTGCCTTTCCACGGGGTGCCCGACATCATGGCGGGCAAGACATCGCCCGTCAGCACACCGCGATTGCCGGCATCCATGACATCAACCAACGGCGTGCTGATCAGAGCCTCGCGGGACCGGCCGCTGGCCTGGACAAACTGGTCGTTCACATGGGTGATCGCGCCGTTCTGGTTCAGCATGCAGAACACGGTATGGGCCTCTACCGCGTTGCGATAAAATTGCTTGGACCGAACTTCCGACTTCAGCACATCCTTGCGGGCATGGGCCTGTCGCGCGTTTTCGCGCAGCTGGAAAATCAGGAACAACAGCGAAAACACGATCAGCAGCAGCGTGCCCAACACCAGCCACTTGTAGGTTGACGCAATGCGCAAGGCGGAGCGCTGCAGGTAATTCTCGTAGGGGCGCGCGCGCAAAGAGATCAGCAGCTCGTGCACGGATTGATAATTTTGCGGGGGCAGCCAGACGGTGCCACCGGCGGCAATCGCCTCGGGGCTGCCGGTATCCTGACCCAGCAGGGTGTCGACAAGAATGGTTAACGCCGCCTGCGGCACGCCGGGGATCGTCCCCAGCACCCAATCGGGGTACAACATGGTACTGGCCCAGAACGGATAGCCCGGATGATCGACAGGGGACACGGGGCGGAAATCGTTCATATTGATCACGCCGTCGCGGGCCAGCGCTTCGAGCACACCGGCGCGCACGACGCCCACATCCACCAGACCGGCTTGCACGGCATAGACGACCTCGCGTTGGTTCCCGCCCGAGAACAGCGCGCGGGACGCGATATCGTCGATATCCAGCCGGTACTTGCGAAACTCTTGCAGCGCGAGCTTCCAGCCGGTCATTTCGTCGGCCGACACCCCCATGATGCTGCGACCCGCGATATCCGGGATGGCGCGAATATCGCTGTCAGCGGTGGTAAAGACGACGACGCTGGTTTTATCATAGACCTGCCCCTCCCACATCTGGGCGACAGAGAGCAGCGGGCGGGCGTTGCTTTCGACCTCTGCCACGACAAAGGCCGCGGGATCGACAAGGAAGAAATCCAGCGCGCCTTGCGAGATTTTATTGATCATTGTGGCGTCGGTGTAAGGCGCGATCTTGAAACGGTAGTTCAGTTCTGCGCCCTGTGCGGCGGTGTTCAGCGCGGCGGCCATTGGCAACCAGCTGTCCAGCGCGCGGGTGATCCCTTCGGAGGCGAGAATACCGATGGTGATGTCACGGGGCGCATCCATCGTGTCGGCCTGCTGACCAGCCGCCGGTTGCAGTGCACCGATCAGGGCGATAGCGGCACCCAAAAGCGTTCGACGCAGCTTGCCCCATGCCTGTTTCACGATTTTAGCGCCCGCCATATTCTCTTTCTGGTTCATCTCGTCGCTTTGCGGACGCCGGAAAGCATAGTCAAAGCCCGCCTCCTGCTATCAAACATCACAACGTCAAACCACTTGTAAAAGCTCCAAAGCGATCGATTCCATTGCGCCCCCGCGGCATATGCTGCGGAGCATGGCAACTTGGATGTCGTCTGGTGCTGTCCTTTCACTACTGCTCTAACTGCGTTTTTTGCTGCGCCTCGTTGATCGGGCGCTTTTTGCAGTTGCGAAAAGGCTAGGCGGGGCGGGCTTTTTTGGCAATGGTAAACTCCGTTTCTGCCTGCAGGGCAGGGTGAATAGTGCCAGTGCAGCAGCAGGTACCTATCCTTTGGGATATCGCCATAGCCACAAGCTGCTTTGGACTACCCGCCTAGGCCCGCGACGCCCTTGGGATTTAGCGTTAATTTCATCTTAACAGCCACCAAACACAGGCTGAAACAAATCCAAGGTGAAGACGATGGCAAACGCAACATTCCTAGAACTGGCCCAGATCGCCAACAACTCCTCCCTGCGCGAGGCGGTTTTGGGTGCAGTACTTGGCATCCATGTTTCGGGAAACGCTACCGACTCCGTCTTGGACATCACGGCCGACAGCACCGCGCTTAAACTCGCGGCGGACCGGATGCGCTGCGCCCGCTATGTCATGCCGACAGATGCGGACCCGACGCAGGCCATCCAGATCAACGCTGGCTTCTCTCATGTGCAGGACGTCTGGGCCGCGCCCCAGGCTGCACATCCCGACCTGACCCAGGAGACAATGACCATCGCCACGCCTGACTTTATCGTGGTACCCTCCGACACGCATATCGTCGTCAATAATTTTGACGTCGCCCGCGGCGATGCGATCACCTTCCTGGGTCAGTTTTCTTCCCGCGCCGATCTGCGCGCTGCCATGTGCCTGACCGGGTCCCGCGATGTGCGCGACGGTGACGTCATCATCACGATGGAAAACGGGGCCCGCGCGGTCTTTGTTGGTGCCGCTGCCCAGGCCGAAGATCTGATCGACGCTGTGTTTGATTTTTCTGCCGAAGGGCAGACAGCCTTCAAACTGGCCGACGCGCTGAACAACGCGACCTCGGCCGAGATCGACGCCTTTGTGACCGCCCTCGGCACCGATGAATTCGACCGCGCCTTTGGTGTCGGCAGCGCTGCGGTGTTGCTTGCAAACCTCGACACCCCTGCCGCGACGCGTCTGTTGAATGTGCTTGAGGCGGAAGAACTGGACGAGCTGTTGCACAATGTCGGTGCCGGCACGCTCAAGCTGCTGCTCGAAGAGCTGACGCTGACGGAACTTGTGAACTTCCTGAGCGGCGTGAACGAGACTGTGGTCGGCGCGATGGCGGACCACATGGGAGCCACAACAATAGATGCCCTTTTGTGGGGCAAAAGCCCGGCAACGAAAGGAGGTATGCGTCAAAGTTAACTGGTTTGCCCTGTCAAAGCGGCATGCCTCGCCGCAGCCAGGGCCCGAGAAAGCACCGTGTTCGACCCGATATGATTTGAAAGGATTTAACAGCAGACGGGCATCGAATGCGGCGCTTTCCCTTTTTCGTGAACCCTCAACGCGCGAATTTTCGCGGGGCAGAGTTCATCAGCTTAATCGATTTTCGGGCCTGCTCCGGCCCTTACTACTTTGCCCTGTGGACCGGCCAAG
This sequence comes from Sulfitobacter sp. PM12, assembly GCF_045586035.1. NCBI lineage: Bacteria > Pseudomonadati > Pseudomonadota > Alphaproteobacteria > Rhodobacterales > Roseobacteraceae > Sulfitobacter > Sulfitobacter sp. PM12. The sequence goes on along the minus strand of NZ_CP151532.1, from coordinate 163,781 downwards.
GTGCTGGCCACGGGGGCTTTTTGCTTTTTCGAAGATGTAAGCCGGTGACATCAAGCCAACTCGCCAGGGCTTAAAGCCGGACGAGGTGATTGTCCCACATCAGCGGTTTTTCCGGGTTCAACCTGCCAGAGAGACGTTGAACGATACCGGTACCGCTGGTCACAACAAAATCTTCCGGTGCCGCGGCAACACCGCAGACATCGGTAAGCGCGATACTACGGGTGTATGACGCGGTTGCTGCGTCAAAGACCTGCACCAAACCGGCACGGGGCGAGGTTACAGCAATCTCGGACCCGTCGTCCGACAGGGCAATACTGCCGATGTACCCGTGCATATCTTCGGCACCGTCCAGCAAGAGCGGTGTCTCTCCTTGCTGATGCAGCCCGACAAGCGCGGGGGCATCGCCGTCGCCTTGCCATTGCATCCCGAAAGCGACACGCCCGTCGGACCCTACGGCCAGATGCCGGATCGAGTTGCGGTGCATGTCATAGGGCAATTCTATCTGCTCTAGAATACGGCGGTCGTTGATGTAGGTGAGGTTGGGCCGCATGGTGGGGATATTCAACTTGGCGCGCCCTGAATCGGGATGCGTATCAATCCCGCCGTTCGCCACGACCAGCGTGTCGCCACCAGGCAGACGTTTGATATCATGGGGGCCGACACCGCCGCTGGCAAATTCATCGACGCGTACATAGCCAAGCGCCACGTCCCAGACACCAATGCGCCCGATGCCGTTGGCATAGTCATTTTCGGTCGTGTAAAGCAGGCTCCCGTCGGCGGAAAAAGCCCCGTGCCCGTAGAAATGTCGCCCCTCGGGCGCGTGCAGCGTGGCTTTGACCCGCCCCGACATGCAGTCGATCACCAGTGCGAAATTGCCGGGGCGCCGTGCAAAGGCGACAGCTTGCGGCTTGGACGGATGCGCCGCCGCTGCGTGGCCGCGACCGGGCAGGGGGATTTCGAATACCACCTCAAGCGCCGCGTCGATGCCGCAGAGCACAAAGCTGCCATCGCGCAGACCGGCAGCGGCAAGATAGGCCGGCCCGCCCGCATCGGCCCAAGTAGGGGCGGGCACCAATCCTGATGCCAGCATCCCTGCAATGAAATGGCGGCGGTTGGTCATGGGATCAATCTCCGTCCAATGCGTTAAAGCCCGAAGCGACGCCCAAATGCGGGCCCAGATCTTGGCGGGCCACATCGCGGATCGCGGCAACAGATTGCTGCAACACCTCTACACGCAGACGGGATTGCGGCTTGGCCGTTCCAGCGAACACAGGGTCGTCCAGGTCGGCAGCGATTGCCAGCGCCTCGTCAAACCGGTCGTCAAAGGCGGCCACCACGGCCAGGTCATCCGCCGCCAACCGCTCCGCCAGATCCTGCAGAGAGGTGAGCGCGACCACGACATTGCGCAAAGACCGCCCCGATCGCCGCGTCTCTGCCCGATTGGGGCGCGGGCGGTCAAAGCTGCCCATGGGACGTCCGATGCGGGTGTCGGCGGTAAACTCCAGCCCGAGGTTCAGCGCCTTGAAAAGCTCTTGCGCCGCTTCCTCGGTGCTGCGGTAGGGGCCTCCTTCGGCGGGGGTGGCAAGTGCCTCGGCATAGCCAGAGGTCCAGCCGTCCAGAATGGCTTGGGACTGCGTGGCGATATCGCCAGTTACCGTCTGCACCAAAGCGCAGCGATAGCCAGCATCGCCCATCGTGCTGATCTGGTCGTCATACAGCAGGAATTCGAGCGCATAGAAACCGCGCCCCGCGATGGAAACATCGGCATAGGCCTGCGGGTCACGGCCCACGGGATCGGCATCCGTGATCAGCCCCGCGAGCGTTTTGGGTGTGGCCCCACGGCTGTCGGGCCAGAAGGCCAGCGCAAAGGCGCGGTTGTCGGTCTCGGACGGGCCAAAACGCAGATGGCTCACCGCGATCCACGCATCAAAGGCATCGTGGTAGGCATCGCGCAACGCGGCGTCATCAGCGGCGCAATTCTGCTGGGCAACGGCGGCCAATGCATCCGTACGCTCTGCCAGTGTGGTATAGCGGGGCAGGATGTGATGATCGACCACATCGCGCAAAACGGTGGAGCCTACCTCGGCCGCAGCACCCAATGGTGCGCAGAAAAGACCAAGGGCGAGGACCAGTTTTTTCATGTTACAAACTTTCCAGATAGTGGATCAAAGCATCACGGTCTGCGGGCGGCATGTCAATGACGCGGTTCTTGGCGGGCTCGGCCTCTCCGCCATGCCAAAGCACGGCTTCCAGCAGTGACCGCGCGCGCCCGTCGTGCAGGAATTGCGTGTGTCCCGATACGGTTTCGGTCATGCCAATCCCCCACAACGGCGCGGTGCGCCATTCGGTGCCGGTGGCGCGGGCCTCGGGGCGGTGATCGGCCAAACCTTCGCCCATGTCGTGCAGCAGCATATCGGTATAGGGCCAGATCAGCTGAAAGCTTTGCTCTGGCTGGTCCTTCAGACGATGGGTGACAAAGCTGGGCTGGTGGCAGTCGGCGCAGCCCGTTTCATGGAACACCTGTTTGCCGCGCAGCACCTCGGGTGTGTCCGCGTCACGACGGGCGGGCACGGCAAGGTTGCGGCTGTAGAAGGTGACCAGATCCAGCCCTTCGGCGTCAATCTCGAACCCGCGCACGTCACCGGCCCCATGAGGCGCGTTTACGCAGGCATCCTGAATGGTCGAACAATCGCCAAACGGATCGCCGAAGATCGGGTTAGAGATGCCGATATCACCCGCAAAGGCCCCCGCGGATTGTTCGCGGATCGTGGGCATCCCGGCCTTGAGCCCGAAACGGCCCAGCATCGGCATGTTGTATTCCTGCGACCAGACGATATTGGTGCGGCCCGAAATACCGTCACTATCCGCGTCATTAGGGTCTGCCAGCGCCAGAATATCCGCGGCAGGGATCGCTTCGAGAAGCCCAAGCCCGATCATCTGCGGCGTCACACGGGGCGACAGCATCGCGTCGGGGTGCAGCGGACCATAACCAAGATCAGCCGCGGTGTATGTCGGGTGCCGCAAGGACACGACCTGCCCGCCCGACAGGGTTACAGGGACTTCGGTATAATCGATCTGCAAGCGGTACTCGGCATGATGCCCCGAGACGGCGAAATCCTGCATTTGCGTGCCGTAGGTGGGTTCGGCGAGCGTGGCCAGATACCCTTCAATCTCTTTGATATTGCCGGCGTCTTCATTGCCCGGAATAGATACGCGCAGAAACATGGAAATCGCGCTGTCGTCGGGGCCCTCGGGCGGGTGGCCGCGCCCGTCCTTGATGTGGCAGCTTTGGCACGACCGCGCGTTGAACAAGGGCCCCAACCCGTCAGAGGCCAGCGTCGACGAAGGCGACGACACCCACAGCTTGCGAAACAGCCCATTGCCCAGCTTGAAGGTCAGCTCGTCCTCGAACGACATATTGCCGGAGGCCTGCGAAAACGCATCGGCGTTCATGCGCGGGCGGACGGTGGCCGCGCCGCCGCTGTTCACCTCGAACGGGCTGGGGGCGTCAAAACTGTCGGGTGGGGCGGTCACATCGGCGATACGGGCCGTTTCATCGGCGGTACGCGGGATGATATCCAGATGGGGTTCATCAAGCGGCCCGGCGTAGACCGGACCGCTCAATAGGGGCAGGGACATCACCAGGGCCTGAGGGATAAAAGACCGGAGGAAATGCATATTCTGCCCTATTTCGATATTAGAAGGGGATCACCAGCGATGCCCCGACAGCGGTAAAGTCGTTGCCGTCTACATCGTAGAAGCCGACGCCACCACCCAGCGACATATCATTCTCGAACGTGTAGTCTACACCCACGGTGATCAAATCGTCGTAACCATTCGCGGTGTTGTCGATGCCGGTGTAGCTGGCAGAGTAGGCCCACGGCCCCTGAACGTAAGAACCGCCCAACGTCGCATAGGTGGAATCCTCGCCCGTGCCTGCGAACCCGTCGAAATAGGCCACTTCGGCGATCAGGTCGAAACCGTTGCCAAAGTCATGCGCCATCCCGATGACGGCCCCTTTTTCGTCGGATACATCGCTGTCACCCGCGGTCAGGAAACGCCCGCCAACCCAATAGGTCGTGTCGCCAACCTCTTGCGAGTACTGTAGCGCCACGTTGTTCAGCTTGCCGGTGTTACCCGCGCCGCCGTCCGCGGTGGTGTTGCGGCCGCGCTTTGTCCCCAGGGAGTCGCTGAACGCCGTGTCATCCGCATAGAACAGCGCAAAGGACAGAACCCCGCCGGAGGCGGCGACGGGCATGTCGAATGTCGCACCGATCACTTCGGACAACTCATAGTCTTCGGCCAGCGATGTGCCGTAGAAACCGGGGGCTGCGTCCCATGCCACAGCGAAGGTCGGGCTTACTTTACCGACGCTCAGCTCGCCTGCTGCCAGATTAAAGCGCAGGCCAAGTTCGTTCACATAAAGACCCAGATCGTCGAACTGACGGGTTTCGGCCGGGTCTGTGACGCTTTCCAGGGTCACTTCACCAAACAGCGTGATGCTGGTCGCGACCCCGGCTTCGAAGGCGAGCGACAGGCTGGCGTAGTTATCGGTCAACTCGCCTGCAGGATCATCGGATGTGACGGTGCTGTCGACGCCGATTTCAAACTCACCGCCCCAGACAAATGCCTGTTCTTGAGCCAAAAGGGGAGTGGCACCGGTCAGCGCCAAAGCGCAACCGGCGAGAGCTAGTTTCTTCATTCTTGTTTACTTTCAGTGGGAGGAGGAACTCATGAAAACGGGGTATTACTCGAACACGGCGCCGGGGCTATCGAGGCTGTCGGAGCCTTCAATCGCCACGTCATCCACACCCAGGGTGGCAACGACGCGTTCGATGGTCTTGGTCTGTGCGATCAGGGCGTTCACCCCGCCCATGACCAAGGCTTCGCCGCCCTTGTTGCCGCGCGCCATCATCTGGTCATAGGACATGCCCGCTTCGGCAGCGGTCTTGATCTGGCCAAGCTTGCGCATGGTGGTCGACAGGTTCAGCTGCATTTCCGCATCCAGATCAGCGTTTTCGGCAGCGACCAGATCGGACAGGGACGGGCCGGTGACCAGCGTGCCGTCGGTACGCGCATAGGCGCCGAGGTACACGTTCTGGATGCCCAGACCGTCGTAATAGTGGCTGTTGTGTGTGTTGTCCGAGAAGCAGTCATGCTCTTCTTCGGGGTCGTTCAGCATCAGACCAAGGCGCATGCGTTCGCCCGCGAGCTCACCGTAAGACAGCGACCCCATGCCGGTCAGCATCGCAGAAATGGCGCCGTCTTCGTTGTCGGTCAGGTTGGTGCGCGCGGCACCGCCTTCGGCCCATTGTGCAACCATATACTCCAGATCGGTCACGATCAGATCGGCAGCAGCCTTGAGGTACTGACCGCGGCGGTCACAATTGTCATTGGTGCAGTCTTCGCCCGTGGCGTAGTCTGTCCAGTCGCGCCCACCGGCCCCGTGTTTCGTGCCGTTCAGATCCTGCCCCCAAAGCAGGAATTCAACCGCGTGGTAGCCCGACGCCACATTGGCTTCATTCCCGTCGGCTTCGTGCAAGGTTTCGGCAAGGAAGTCGGGGGTGATTGTGCTGGCGTCAACTTCGGTGCCCGACAGTGTGAAGGTCGGGTTCGCGATAACGTTCAACGCGGCGGCAGCGTTTTCATCGGTGGCCCCGCCATAGGAGGCGTCAACATAGTCGATCAGACCTTCGTCCAGCGGCCAGGCGTTCAGCTTGCCTTCCCAGTCGTCAACGATGGGGTTGCCGAAACGGTAGGCTTCGGTCTGCTGGTAGGGGACGCGCGCTGCCAGCCACGCGGTGCGGGCGGCTTGCATCGTGTCGGCGGAGGGCTCTGCGATCAGGGCATCCACAGCGTCGACCAGCGCTTGGGCTGTGATCAGGCTGTCGCCATAGGCGGCTTCGGCGATGTCGGCGTATGTGTCGATCACCTCGGACTTCTCTACCGCCAAAGCGGGGGAGGCCAAGGTCAATGCAAGCACAGAGGTCATCAAGCTGCGGGTCATACGTTCAGTTCCTTTTGACGGATCGCGCCTGCGGATGCTGTCGACAATTGCGGATCGACGGGCCGCGCCGGAGGCATGGAAATTATGCGCAATACCTGAACAGTATCGTTGGGAAGGTCAACCCGACAATTTTAGTAAGATAACTTTTTTGCCGCTCACGTTTTTGGCATCGCCCAAAAAATACGCGGTGATCCTAGGGGCTTACTATGTAAGGCGTGCGCCTTGGGGCAAAGTGGGGTCAGAGGCATTCAACCGATCAACGGCAAATCCTGCTGCGGTCTTGTACTGCGCCATATACTCGGCCCGTTCCTGAGGAGGGATCACGTCGTCGATCTGGTCAAAGGCACCGCCACAGCGGTCGTTTACCATGTTCAGCAACCCGAAAGGACCGGCCCCGCGATTGCGCAGGATCAGCTCTGATATCGGTCCGCAATAAGCGTCGTCAAAACTGCGCAGCGCCGCGGGGGTTACCCCGTCTTGCAGGAAGCGCGCGCACAGATGGCGGGCGTCCATGATCGCCTGGCTCGCGCCGTTCGATCCTGTGGGATACATGGCATGGGCCGCGTCGCCGATCAGGGCAACAGGGCCGTCGACCCATGTGGGGATCGGGTCACGGTCGATCATCGGGTTCTCGTAAATCTCTGTCGCGCCGCGCAGCAGGGCGGGGACATCCAGCCAATCGTAAGTCCAGCCGTCAAAGTGATGTGCAAAGTCCGACAGCTCCGCCGGACGGTACCAACCGCTTTTGCGATCCTCGGTCTCGTCCAGCGTGACTTCGGCGATCCAGTTGATGGTGGCATAGCCCTCGGCATCGGGGGCTGAAATCGGATAGATCACCATGCGCTGGCGGTGGTCGCCAAGCCCGACAAACGAAGACCCCGTGCGCACCGGTTTTGCCCGCGAGGTGCCGCGCCACATCAAAGCACCACCCCAGTGGATCGGCGGCTGATCGGGATGCATCTGCGCACGCACGGCGGAATGTATCCCGTCGGCACCGATCAGCAGGGTGCCCTCGGCACGTGTCTGTGACCCGTCGGCATGGGCGATATGCGCGGTCACGCCACCCGCTGGCCCGTGGGTGTATCCGGTGATCTTGGCACCAAGCTGCACGGCCTCAGCGCCAGCGCGATCCACCAGCGTTTGATACAGCAGCATATGCAGCTGGCCCCGATGCGCGGCATATTGCGGCCAGCGATAGCCTGCGTCGGTGCCGCGCGGCTCTGCGTAAATCTCTTGCCCCTTCTGCCCGACCAGCGCCCATTCCTTTGCGGGCACGCCGATTTCGTCAAGCTGCGCTTGGGTCAACCCCAGGTCAAACAGCTCGCGCACGGCATTGGGCTGGATGTTGATCCCCACACCCAGCGGTTTCAAGCTGCGCACCTGTTCATAAACGGTGCAGCGCAGGCCAAGCTGGTGCAGCGAAAGCGCCAGTACTAGGCCGCCAATACCGCCGCCTGCGATCAGGATATGGGGTTGGGTCATGGTGCAGTTCCGCTTTCGACTAGGGGCATTTCGTTGCGCGACGAACGTCCTACATCATGGTGCGGAAATCAATGGGATGTCTGGGAAAGCGGGGCACACCCCGGATCGCCGGAGCGCGAGGCGCTGCAACGGCAAATGGCCCGTGGGGGCCGGAAGCGCAAAGGACCGTTTAGGCGGATTCCAACGCGGATTGTTCGGCAATCAACGCTTCGGAGGATTTCAGGAAGTCATCCAGACCAAAGATAATCTCGGTCGGGCAGTTGGCGATCTTGCCCTTGGGGCCATCCAGATGCGCGTCTATGGCAAGCTCGTTGTCGCGCGCCACGGTGCCCAGATCGTCGAACCCCAAAGAACCGGCCGTGCCCGCGATCTGGTGCAGAATGGTACGGGCTTCGGCGAGGTTATCGTTGATCTCTTGCAGCGTGCTGCCTTCCCAGGCGGCAAGCGCGTGCTCGGCCAGCGCACGCTGGCGCTGCTCTAGCATATCGAGGAACCGCGCGCGAATACGCTCGATCCCCGGTAACTCCAGCTTCTTGTGCATCACGCTGTTCTCCCCACATTCCAGAAGTCGTTCTGGACCTTCTGGTAGTTGGCTGTCGCTTCTTCGGCAGAGGCATGCGCCTCTGACAGCGCATCCATGACCGAGGAATTTGTCTTCCACATCAACCGCACCGCCTTGCCGGCGCAAATACGTGGGTTGATGTGTTGACCACGGTTATCGAACAATTCGGTTTTTGCCAGCGAAATGTTGATATTATTCGCCAAAAGCTTGGGATCAGGGCGCCAGCCGCTTTCTGTGATGCATACAAACGTGCCGCCGCCTGCGTAAGACATGAGGAACTGGCACCCTTCCAGCGTATCCGAAATGATCTCTCCGACATCGCTGAGCATGCTGCAGAATTCAAAGTTCGACATGTTTTCGTGGAAGATTTCGACATCGCGGATGTTGAAGGCAAAACAGATCGACCCGAACAGGTCGCTGCGCGACAATTGCTGCACATAGTTCTCAAGCGCCATGAACTCGATCAGGTTGTTCACATCATGGATCGCCATCGGCTCGTGCAATTGCACGGCGCGTTCGGGCCGACCGTCGTGATGGGTAACCGCCTTGGCCGCGAACACTTTGCTCGTGCGGGTTGCCAACCCGTCAACCGCGCGTTCAACCAGCGACAGCCGCGCCTTAAGCTCGGTCATTTCGAACGGCTTGGTCACATAGTCGGTCGCACCGGCAGAAAAGGCGGCGTCGATATAGGATTTTTCGGACATCGCGGTTAGCATCAGGATCGGCGCGTCCATATATTGCTTCATCGCGCGGATCTGGCTGGCCAGCTGGATACCGTCGGTGACCGGCATCTGGATATCCAGAAGGAAGCTGTCGAACGGGGCGCGGGCGTTGTCCTTGATCGCCTCAAGTGCATCGGCAGCGCATTCGGCAGTGACCAGTGTATGGTCTGTCATGCCTTCAATGAAATGCGACAAAAGCTCTAGGATGATTGGGTCGTCATCTACCGCAAGAATTTTCATTTGTTTGCCTTACTACTTGTCCGTAACAGCTCGGTATGGCTGTTTCTGTTGTTTTCTATCTGATGGCGAAACTTGTCATAATTGGGGCGATCTCGGTTAAATACTTAGGCATTTAGGCTAATTAGATGTTCGTTTGAGCAGTTGAATAGACGAAAGGGACCATTCGATGACGCCGGTGCAGAGCAAGAAAAATAAAGCCGATTCAACGATTTTCGGCACAACGCCAGAGGGTGAAAAGATCGTCCGGCATCAGATCAGCAATGGCGGTACGTCGATTTCCGTTTTGTCGTGGGGGGCAACGATTCAAGAGCTTCGCGTCATGGGGGAATCGCATTCGCTGCTACTGGGCGGGCGCGACGTGGCTGCCTATCTTGGCAGCATGCAGTACTTTGGCGCGGTGGTCGGTCCGGTCGCCAATCGCATCGCGGGCGCAGAGATGGAGATTGCGGGCATCCGGCATCAGCTTGATCAAAACGAAGCAGGACGGACCACGCTGCACAGCGGCGTCGCGGGATATTCCGGCCGGAACTGGCGCTTTACCAATGTCACCCCCACGCGCTGCCGGCTTGAGCTGCACCACCCCGACGGGTTGGGCGGGATTCCCGGGAATATTAACGCCTCTGTTACATACACGATTGATAATGCGGGACATCTAGAGATCGAGATGACGGGCGCGACGGATCAGCCCACCTATTTCAATCCCGCCTTTCATGGCTATTGGAACCTGTCGGGATCGGCGGATCTGTCGGATCACCGCCTGATGGTGCCCGCGACCAGTTACCTTGCTGTGGATGACGCTCAACTCCCGTTGGGCGCGCCCGTCGCGGTAGCGGGCAGCGAATTCGACTATCGCCATGCGCGCGCAATCGGACCGGTGCTGGATCACAACTTTTGCCTGTCCCAAGGCGGGGACCAGATGGTGCTTGCGTGCCGGTTAAGCACTCAACGTCTACAGTTGGATGTGTTGACAGATCAACCTGGGGTGCAGCTCTATAACGGCGCGCATATTGATACAGGTGCGGATCTGGGCGTCGACGGGGGCACCTATGGGCCACAGGCCGGGCTCGCGATCGAGCCGCAGTTCTGGCCCGATACCCCGCACCACCCCGAGTATCCCGATTGTTTGCTGCTGCCGGAAAAGCCCGTGCGCTACCGGTCCCGTTTTGAGCTGCGCCGCATTTGACAGCTTTACCGTGGTCACCTCACGTTTTTTTGGGGCAGGGTCGAATTGACACTTGGTCCAAGATGTATCAGTGCGCTATATAATAAGGTAAACATATTAAAAGCGGACAAGACATGCGTACCAAGATCAACCCTGACAGCTTTGGTTTCCTTATCAGCGACATCGGCAGGCTCAGCCGTGGCGTGTTCGAGCGCGAGATCGAAGCCGCCGAGCTTCCTGTGACGGCGGCAGAGGCACGGGTGCTGGCGCATATGGCGCGCTGCGGGGCGACGCGGCAGCATATGCTGGCTGAAAGTCTTGGCATGACGCCGATGAGCCTCACGGGGTTTCTGGACCGTCTGGAAGCGGCAGAGCTGATTGCCCGTACCGCCGACCCGAATGACCGCCGCGCCAAGATCGCGTCCCTGACCCCGCGAGCCAATGACATCCTGTCGCAGATCGCACAGGCCGGTGCACGGGTAGAGACGATCATTTCGGAAGGATTGACGCCAGAGCAGTGGCAGACCTTTCGCGCCACGGCCCTGACCCTGCGACAGAACCTGTCAGCCTCACGCGGGGCGACGTGCAAATCCGAGGCCGCCGAATGACAACGCCCATTATGTCAGAACGACGGGTCAGTCTGATCGGCGCGCTTCTGGTGGCCATCGGACCTGTGTCGATGGCCTTGTATACGCCCGCGATGACAGAGCTGGTGCGCGTCTTTGACACCACGGAATCCGCGATCAAGCTGACGCTGACGCTTTATTTCGGGGGCTTCGCCTGTGCGCAGCTGATCGCAGGGCCGCTGTCGGATGCGCTTGGACGGCAGCCGATCACGATTGCCTTCATGGCGCTTTATTGTGTGGCCAGTGTCGCTGCGACCCTGTCGCCCACGGTAGAGGTTCTGATGGGCGCGCGTTTCCTGCAAGGCATCGGTGCCTCCGCGGGGATCGCGATCTCGCGGGCATTGGTGCGGGATCTGTTCACCGATGACCGGTCGTCGCGGATCATGAACCTGATCGGGATTATTCTAGCCCTTGGTCCGGCGCTGGCCCCGACCATCGGGGGGCTGATGCTGCCGGTGTTTGGCTGGCAGTCGATTTTCTTGCTGATGACCGTGATCGGTTTCCTCGTGATCTGGGTCGCGCTTTTTTCCATGAAAGAAACCGTGACCGCAGACCCCTCGCGCCTGAATTTCAAGGCGCTTGGCCGGACCTACAAGGCTTTGCTCAGCAATCCGCAGTTCCTATCCGCCGCTTTGGTGATGGGCGGTGCACTTGGCGCGCTCTATGCGCAGGCGACATTCCTGCCGTTTATCCTGATGGACGAGGTCGGGCTGACGCCTGCGCAATTCGGGGCGTCGATGTTGGCGCAATCGGGCAGCTTCTTTACCGCGTCTTTGTTGGTGCGCCAGCTGATGGGCCGGTTTTCGGCAGACCGGCTGGTCGGGCCGGGGCTGGTGTTTGTGGCCTTGGGCAGTCTGGGGACGTTAACCCTGCTGCTTTGGCCGCCGAGCTTTCTGCATGTGATGGTGCCGGTCGCGACCTATTCTTTCGGGATTGCCTTTGTGATGCCTGCCATGTCCACCGCGGCACTTGCCCCCTTTGGGCGGGCTGCGGGGGCGGCGGCGTCGATGCTGGGCTTTATCCAGATGGGGTCCGGTTTGTTGGTCGGGTCGCTTGGTGCCTTGCTGGGCAATGCGCTTTTGGCTATGGCAACCCTAATCCCGATGATGGGCGCGGTAGCTTGCGTGTCGTTTCTGGTTTATCGCAAGATCCAGCCTCGGCCCGCAGCCGCTGCACCGGCAGAAACCCGTGCCACCTGCGGGCCCAAGGTGACGGCGCCGTCGCCCGTGTCGGCACCGGAAAAATAGGGCAATTTGTCCGCCCCATCCACAGCACCCCGCGGTGGTGCTTTCGATTTGAACTAAAAGACAGGATCGTCAGAATGTACTCCTTGATCTCCGGGCTGCGCTGCGCCGCCCTTGCAACGGCTATTTGTGTGGTGTCTGTCCCCGCAACGGCGCAGCAGGGCGAACGCCCGCCCGCTGCCGTCACCGTGATGACGATGCAGCCGCAGGATGTGCAGCTTGCCACAACCTTGCCCGGACGCGTTGTCGCCTCTGCCGAGGCAGAGGTGCGCCCGCAGGTGGCCGGCATCATCACAGAGCGTCTGTTTGCTGAGGGTGCGCCCGTGGCGGAAGGCGATGTGCTGTTTAAAATTGATCCCATCGTTTACGAGGCCGCTGTCGCGCAGGCGCAGGCATCGGTTGCGCAGGCACAGGCGCAAGCCAGCTCTGCCGAGCGGGAGGCCAAGCGGCTCGAGGAACTGTCCTCGCGCAATGTTGCCAGCGATCAGGCGCTGGATGCGGCGGTAGCGGCACGCGACAGCGCGGCGGCGTCGCTTCAGGCGGCGCAGGCGGGGCTGCGCTCTGCCCAGATCGAGCTGGATCACACGCAGGTCCGCGCCCGTCTATCGGGCGAGATCGGGCGGTCCCTGACCAGCCCCGGTGCCTTGGTGACCAACAGTCAGGCCAGCCCTCTGGCCGTGATCCGCAACATTGATCCGGTCTACGTCGATGTGACGCAATCAGCGGCCGAGCTGCTGGATTGGCGGCGCGGCAATGCGGAAAAGCGCCTTGGCGATACCCCGCGCGAGGTCAAGCTGACGCTGGCCGATGGCAGTATCTATGACCAGACCGGTACGCTGACCGCCGCCGAACCGGATGTGGACCAGCAAACCGGCGTCGTCGTGCTGCGGATGGCCTTTGACAACCCCGACCGTCTGCTCCTGCCGGGCATGTATGTGCGCGTTGAAATGCCCACGGGGATCGCGAAAGGTGCCTTCCTTGTCCCGCAAGAAGCCGTAAGCCGCGACCGTCGCGGGCAGCCGCTGGCGATGGTGGTGAACGGCGACAACGTCGTCGAACAGCGCCAGTTGACCGTGCTGCAGGACCGCGGATCGGACTGGATCGTGAGCGAGGGGCTATCGGCGGGCGACCGTGTGATCGTGATGGGGCTGCAAAAGGCCGCGCCCGGTGCGACCGTTACCCCGCAAGAGCAAGCCGCCCCAGACGCCAAGTCCGAGGACGCCGCACCGGCACCCGCCGAATAACCAAAAGCCGGAGCGTTTTGCATGGCCCGTTTCTTTATTGACCGCCCCATCTTCGCATGGGTGATTTCGATTTTCATCATGGGTATCGGCGTCTTGTCGATCCTCAACCTACCCGTGGCGCAATACCCGCAGATCGCGCCGCCCTCTGTGGCTGTGCGCGCGTCCTATCCCGGTGCGTCGGCGCAGACGGTGGCCAATACGGTGACGCAGGTGATCGAACAGCAGATGACCGGTCTGGACGGGCTGCGCTATATCTCGTCGTCGTCTACCAGCGAAGGCGGGGCGAGCATTACGCTGACGTTCGAGACCGGCACAGATGTCGATATCGCGCAGGTGCAGGTGCAGAACAAACTGTCACAAGCCTCTGCCTTGTTGCCGGAACCGGTGCAGCGGCAGGGGATCACGGTGCAGAAATCCTCTGCGGGCTTCTTGATGGTGATCGGGCTGATTGGCGAGAACGGGAAGTATGACGCCACCGACCTTGGCGATTACATGCAATCCAATCTGGTGAACGAGATCAGCCGCGTCGAAGGCGTGGGCAGCGTACAAGTGTTCGGGGCGCAATACGCGATGCGCATCTGGCTTGATCCGGTGAAGCTCGCCGCGTTTGAATTGACCCCGTCCGACATCGTGGCAGCGGTTTCGGCCGAGAACGCGCAGATTTCAGCGGGATCCTTTGGCAGCCGTCCTGCCGTCGAAGGGCAGGCGCTGAACGCCACGATCACCGCGCAATCCCTGCTGACCAGCCCCGAGGATTTCCGCCAAATCGTGCTGCGCGCGGAAACCGACGGCGGGCTGGTGCTGCTGAATGATGTCGCGCGGGTCGAGATCGGGTCGGAAAGCTATGCCACGATCTCGCGCTACAACCGTAATGCGGCGACCGGTATGGCGGTCAGCCTTGCCCCCGGTGCCAACGCGCTGGATACAGCCGCCGCCGTCGAACAGCGGATCGAGGAACTGTCGGCGTTCTTCCCCGAAGGCGTGAGCTATGTCGTGCCCTTCGATACGACGCCCTTCGTGAAAATCTCTATCGAAGAGGTGATCAAGACCCTGATCGAGGCGATCGTGCTGGTTTTCATCGTCATGTATCTGTTCTTGCAGAACATCCGCGCCACCTTGATCCCGACGCTGGCGGTGCCGGTCGTCTTGCTGGGCACCTTTGGCGTGCTCGCGGCCTTTGGCTTTTCGATCAACACGCTGACGATGCTGGGCATGGTGCTGGCGATTGGCCTGCTCGTCGATGACGCGATTGTGGTCGTCGAGAACGTCGAACGGATCATGGAGCAGGAACACATCGGCCCGCTTGAGGCGACGCGCAAGTCGATGGACCAGATCACCGGCGCCCTGATCGGGATCGCGGTGGTTCTGTCGGCGGTCTTTGTGCCGATGGCGTTTTTCCCCGGCTCGACGGGGGTGATCTATAAGCAGTTCTCGATCACCATCATCTCGGCGATGACGCTGTCGGTGGTGGTCGCCTTGACCCTGACGCCCGCGCTTTGTGCGTCCCTGCTCAAGCAAGGCAGCCACGAGAAGCGGCGCGGGTTCTTTGGCCTGTTCAACCGCGGTTTTGACAAGACGCTTGGTGGGTATACCGGCACGGTGGGCTGGCTCGTGCGGCGTCCGCTGCGGGTCGGGCTGGTCTATCTGGCAATCATCGCGGCGATGGTGTTCTTGTTCATGCGCACGCCTGCAGGCTTCCTGCCGGCCGAGGATCAGGGCACGCTGTTCACGCTGGTGCAGGCCCCCACGGGCGCGACGGCGGAACGCACGCTCGAGGTCATCAAACAGGTCGAGAACTACTATCTGGAAAACGAGGATGACGTCGTTGAATCCGTCTTCGGCGTAGTGGGCTTCAGCTTTGCGGGCCAAGGGCAGAACCTTGGTCTGGTCTTTGTACGACTGAAAGACTGGGAGGAACGCCCAGAGGCGGCGCAAAGCGTGCAGGCGGTGGCGGGGCGGGCCTTTGGTGCCTTCAGCCAGATACAGGACGCGATGGTCTTCCCCATCGTGCCGCCCTCGGTCAGCCAGCTTGGCAACGTGTCGGGCTTTGATTTCTACCTGCAAGGCCGCGGCGGTCAAAGCCACGAACAGCTGCTGGAGGCACGTAACCAGCTTTTGGGGATGGCGGCGCAAAGCCCGCTGATCGCCTCTGCCCGCCCCAGCGGGTTGGAAGATGCGGCGCAGTTCAATCTGGATATCGACTGGCGCCGCGCCGGTGCGATGGGGGTCAGTGCCACGGATGTGGGCAACCTGCTGACCGTCGCCTGGGCGGGTCGCTATGTGAACGACTTTGTCGATGAGGGGCGGATCAAACGGGTCTATGTGCAGGGCGAGGCCGCTGCCCGTGCGACCCCGTCGGATCTTGAGAAATGGCGCGTGCGCAATGACAGCGGGGGGCTGGTGCCCTTCTCTAACTTTGCCGAAGGAAGCTGGGCGTACGGGCCGCAGGGGGTGAACCGCTATAACGGTATCCCCGCGATGCAGATCCAGGGTTCCCCCGCCGAAGGGGTCAGCACAGGCGAGGCGATTGCAGAGCTTGAACGGCTGGTCACCCAGTTGCCCCCCGGCTTCCAGATCGCCTGGACCGGGTTGTCCTTGGAGGAACAGGAATCCGGCAACCAGGCCCCCTTGCTGTACGGTCTGTCCCTGGCGGCAATTTTCTTGGCGCTGGCGGCGCTTTATGAAAGCTGGTCGATCCCCTTTGCCGTGATGCTCGCCATGCCAATCGGCATTTTGGGGACCTTGACCGGCGCCTATCTGGGCGGGTTCGAAAACGGGGTCTTCTTTCAGGTCGGGCTGCTGACTGTGGTGGGTCTGACGGGGAAAAACGCGATCCTGATTGTCGAGTTTGCCCGCGACAGACGGCAAGAGGGCGAAAGCATCTTTGACGCCGCTGTCGACGCCGCGCGGCAACGGTTCCGCCCCATCATTATGACCTCTATGGCGTTCTCGCTGGGGGTATTGCCGCTGGTGCTCAGCACCGGTGCGGGCTCCGGTGGACGTACAGCGATTGGGGCCGGTGTGCTGGCCGGTACGATTGCCGCAACCGTTCTGGGGGTTCTTTTCGTGCCGTATTTCTTTGCGATGGTGGCGCGTTTCACCGGCAAGGATCCAGTCAAGGACACCACCGGCTAGGCAACACCTTGCTTTGATGAAGTCAGGACGGAGGCAACCGCGCGTTGCCTCCGTCTTTTGTATTGTGGCACATTGACGCGCTGCTATTGCGGGCTAGGTCCCTCTGCGAGGGAAGCCCCACATTCCACGCCAGCAGCCAACATCCAATAGGAGGAGCCAGCATGATAAACTTTACCCTGAACGGCAAAGAGGTGAGCGTCGACGCGCCCGATGACACGCCCCTCTTGTGGGTGCTGCGCGACGACCTGCGGCTGACCGGCACGAAATTCGGCTGCGGTATCGCGCAATGCGGTGCCTGCACGGTCGAGCTGAACGGCATGACCCGCCGCAGCTGCGTCACCCCGCTTTCTATGGTTGAAGGCTCCTATGTGACCACGATCGAAGGTGTCGACGGGCCAGAGGCCAAAGCGGTTCAAGCGGCATGGGAGGCGATCGACGTGCCCCAATGCGGCTGGTGCCAATCCGGTCAGGTGATGAGCGCCACGGCCCTGCTGCGCGAGATCCCGAACCCCACGGACGAGGATATCGACAATGCAATGGCCGGCAACATCTGCCGCTGCGCTACCTATGTCCGTATCCGCGAGGCGATCAAGAACGCCGCCAAAGAGCTGGAGGGGTAAGCCATGACCAATCTTAATCTTTCTCGCCGCGGTTTTCTGTCTACCGCTTCTGCCGGACTGGTGATCGGCGTTGTTCTACCCGAAAAATCGCGCGCCCAGTCCGGTGCCGCGACCGCCTTTGACCCGGCGGCCGATCCGGCCACATTCGCGCCGAACGCCTTTGTTCGTGTCGCCCCCGATGACACGGTGACGGTGCTGATCAAACATATCGAATTCGGGCAAGGGCCGAACACCGGCCTTGCGACCCTCGTGGCCGAGGAACTGGATGCCGACTGGTCGCAGATGCGTGCCGAAAGCGCGCCTGCCAATGATGAACTTTACGCCAACACGCTGTTCGGGTTGCAGGGCACAGGCGGGTCCACCGCGATGGCGAACAGCTATATGCAGATGCGCAAGGCCGGCGCTGCCGCCCGCGCGATGCTGGTTGATGCCGCCGCCGCCGAATGGGGCGTGCCCGCGTCCGAGATCACGATCTCGAAAGGGCGGATCTCCCACCCCAACGGGACCGAGGCAGGCTTTGGCGCCTTCGCTGAAAAAGCCGCAACCATGACCGCCCCCGCCGAACCCAAGCTGAAAGAGGCCAAGGATTTTACCCTGATCGGCACCGATGTGCCCAAGCTGGACACCCATGCCAAGACCACCGGTCAGGCCGAATACACGATGGATGTCTACCGCGAGGGGATGGAAACGGTCGTCGTGGCGCACCCCGATAAGATGGGTGCCGTTGTCGCCAGCTTTGACGATACCGACGCGCTGAAGGTGCCGGGTGTCATCGCGGTACGTGAAATCCCGCAAGGGGTCGCGGTCTATGCCAAGACCACCGGTGCCGCGCTCAAGGGGCGCGAGGCATTGCAGGTGAAATGGGACGACAGCAAAGCCGAAACCCGGTCGAGCGCGCAGATCTATGCGGATTTCTCGCGTGCCGCTGCCGAAGGCGGTCGCGCTGCGGAAGAGGTTGGCGATGCCATGGCGGGGATCGACGGGGCCGCGCAAGTGATCGAGGCGGAGTTCCACTTTCCCTATCTTGCCCATGCCGCGCTTGAACCGCTTGATGCCGTGCTCGAGGTCACGGATGGCAAGGCGGAGCTTTGGATGGGGTCGCAATTCCCGTCGCTCGACAAGCCGACGCTGGCCGCCACCTTGGGGATCGATCCATCGGAGGTGCAGATCAACGTGATGTTCGCGGGCGGCAGCTTTGGCCGCCGCGCGCAGCCCACGGCCCATGTTGCCGCCGAAGTCGCCGAGATCGCGAAAGCCGCTGGCGGGAACGGGTCCTGGAAACTGCTTTGGACGCGCGAAGACGACATGATCGGCGGCTATTATCGCCCGCTGACCGTGCATAAGATGAAGGGCGGTCTGGACGCGGACGGCAATATCGTCGGGTGGCATGACGTGGTGGTGAACCAGTCCATCATGGCCGGTGGTCCGATGGAAGGCATGATGAAAGACGGCATGGACCCCACGTCCTACGAGGGGGCCACCAAGATGCCCTACGACCTGCCCGCGCTGAAGGTGGACTGGGTCCGGCAGGATAGCCCCGTTTCCGTGCTCTGGTGGCGGTCGGTCGGCCATTCGCATACGGGTTACGCGACCGAGGTGTTTCTGGATCAACTGCTTGAAGTAGGGGGCAAAGACCCCGTTCAGGGGCGTCTGGACCTGATGAAAGGCGACGCCGGTCGCGACCGTGGCGTGTTGGAGAAAGTGGCCGCGCTGGCGGGTTGGGACGGCACCAAGGTGAAGGGGGATCGTGCCTACGGCGTTGCTGTGCACGAAAGCTTTAACACCTATGTGGCCCAGATCGTCGAAGTTTCGGATCAGGGCGGCTTCCCCAAGGTGCATAAAATCTGGTGCGCCGTTGACTGTGGCGTCGCCGTGAACCCCAATGTCATCCGCGCCCAGATCGAAGGCGGGGCGGGCTACGGTTTGGGATCGGTGCTGTTTGACGAGGTCACCCTTGGCGAAGGCGGCACCATAATGGAACGCAACTTTGACACCTACCGCATGCTGCGCATCAACGAGATGCCCCAGGTAGAGGTCGCTATCGTGCAAAGCGATAATGACCCCACCGGTATCGGCGAGCCGGGCTTGCCGCCCGTCGGTCCGGCCGTTGCGAACGCGTGGCGTGCCCTGACGGGGCAAGCTGTCACCAAACTGCCCTTTACCAAATCTGTAGGAGTGTAAGTCATGAAAAATACGCTGAACATCATGGCCATCACTGCGCTGATGGCGGGCCCTGTCATGGCAGAGACCGTCAACGGTCTGCGCACGGTTGACGAATTTGACGCGATCGAGGGGGAGGCAGAACGCTCCACCGCGCTTTTCGAGGAAATGATGGTGGTGATCGGGCATCCACGCTGCCTGAATTGCCACCCCGTCGATAACTCCCCACGCCAAGGGATGGACATGCAGATGCACGAACCCCCCGTGGTACGCGGAGAGGCGGACTTTGGCGCGCCCGGTATGCGCTGCAACACCTGTCATGGCGAACAGAACTTTACCTTTGCCGCGGGGGGCGGGTCGATTCCGGGGCATACTCCTTGGCAGCTGGCCCCGATTGAAATGGGCTGGATCGGCAAATCTGCCGCCGAAATCTGTGCCCAGATCAAGGACGAGGAACGCAATGGCGGTAAGACTCTGGAAGAGCTGCACGAGCATAACGCCGAAGACGGTCTGGTCGGCTGGGGGTGGCATCCGGGCGAGGGCCGCGAGCCCGCACCCGGCAGTCAGGAGATCTTTGGCGAGCTGACCAAGGCCTGGATCGAGACGGGTGCCGCGTGCCCCGCGGGGTAAATGCTTTTACATAACAGCAAAGGGCCGCGCAGGGATGCGCGGCCCTTTGTCTTTGCGCTGGTGTGGGGGCTTAGTCTTTGAAAACCGCCAGCCCCAACCATTCGGCGACCATCGCGGGTGTCTCGACGCCTTCGATCTCGATCGTTAGCAGGTTCTCGCGCAGCATATCGGTGGCGTTGCGCGCCGTGACCTTTTGCAACGTGAACCGCCCGCGCAGCCGCGACCCCGCCTTGACCGGAGTCAGGAACCGCAGCTTGTTCATGCCATAGTTGATGCCCATCACCTGTCCGGGCATCATGTTAAAGCAATCATAGGCAAAGCGGCTCGCCAGCGACAAGGTGAGGAACCCGTGCGCAATCGTTCCGCCAAAAGGCGTTTCCGCAGCGGCGCGTTCGGGGTCGATGTGAATCCACTGCATGTCGTGGGTGGTTTTGGCAAATTGGTCGATCATCTCTTGATCCACCGTGATCCAGTCAGAGACCCCGACCTCGGTCCCGATCAGCGTTTCACTATGGGCAAGTGCCTCTTTCAATGCAGACATGGGATACTCCTTCAGGATGGGTCCGCGGCAACACGCACCATGCGCTTGCCCTTGTTCTCACCGGCCAGCAGGCCGATCAGCGCCTGTGGCGCGTTTTCCAATCCGTCGACGATGTCCTCGGTCACCTTGATCTGCCCCGCCTCGACCCAGGTCTGCAACGCGCGCAGCGCCTTGGCGTCGTTCTGGGTCCAGTCCATCACGATAAAGCCTTCCATTCGCAGACGTTTGACCACGACCAGACCGGGCAGGTTGCGCGGCCCGGTGGGGGTTTCGGTGTCATATTGGCTGACAGCACCACAGCAGACGATGCGGCCCTTTTCGTTCATCGCGAACAACGCGGCCTCAAGCACGGTGCCGCCAACGTTGTCGAAATAGACATCCACCCCGTCGGGGCAGGCAACACGCAGGGCTTTGGACATGCCAGGGGCGCGGTAGTCGATGCAGGCGTCAAAGCCCAACTCCTCCGTCACCCATTTGCATTTCTCCGCTCCGCCCGCGATGCCCACGACCCGACAGCCAAGCGCCTTGGCGATCTGGCCGACATAGCCGCCGACCGATCCTGCGGCGGCCGACACCAGCACGGTTTCACCCGCAACCGGTTGCCCGACAGAGATCAGCCCGTGATAGGCGGTTTTGCCCGCGATGCCGTAAACGGACATCAGGTTCGACAGCTGCGGCACCTTTGGCAATTTCTCGCATTTGCGCGCATCGGCGATGACAAAGTTCGACCACGTTGCCTCTGACGCGACGATATCGCCAACGGCCAGACGGCCGCTATTGCTCTCGACGACCTCGCAGATGGCATAGGTCGGCATGGCATCACCGGCGTTCACCGCCGCGCGGTAGGTCGCGCCTTTCATCCATGACCGGTTGGCCGCGTCGATGGACATCAGGATCACCTTGAGCAGCACCTGACCGTCGCCCGCCACGGGCATATCGGCGGTGGTCTGTTTGAAATGCGCAGGCGTCAGCGAATCGCTGGGCAGCTCTGCGATGACAATCTGTGTGTTGGTCATTTTGAACGTCCTTTCTGCTTATTGAACATCCAACACCACTTTGCCCTGCACCTTACGGTCCTGCATCAGGTTGAGAGCGTCGGCGGCTTTTTCCAGCGGATAGCGGGCAGAGATGCGCGGCTTGATCTGGCCACCCGCATACATACGGAACAGATCGGCCATGTTTTCGGCATGTACCTTGGGTTCACGGGCCGTATGCGCGCCCCAGAAAACACCCATGATCTGCGAGCCCTTAAGCAGCGTCAGGTTCAACGGGATCTTGGGGATACCGGCAGGGAAGCCCACGACCAGATAGCGGCCTTTCCACGCCAGCGCGCGTACGGCGGGTTCGGCATAGGCGCCGCCTACGGCGTCATAAACCACATCGACACCCTCACCGCCCGACAGCTTCTTGATCTCGTCCGAGAAGGCTTTCTGCGTCGCACGGTCATCCATGTCGCGGCTGTAGATGATCGTCTCGTCCGCGCCCAGATCACGGCAGAACTGCGCCTTGTCTTCCGACGATACGGCAGCGATCACACGGGCACCGGCGGCTTTCGCCAGTTCGATCGCGGCCACGCCAACGCCGCCCGCAGCGCCCATGATCAGCAAGGATTCGCCGGGCTGGATTTCGGCGCGGTTTTTCAGCGCGTGATGGGAGGTGCCATAGGTCAGCACCAGACATGACGCTTCGTCATATGGCATCGCATCGGGGATCTTCAGCACCCGTTCCGCGTCCACAATGATGTCTGTCGCAAAGCCGCCAAAGCCGGTCATCGCCAGCACCCGATCGCCCACAGCAACGTTGGAAACGCCCTCTCCCACGGCGTCCACATCGCCTGAAACCTCGCCACCAGGCGCGAAGGGGCGGGGCGGCTTCATCTGGTAAAGATCCTTGATAATCAAGGTGTCAGGGAAGTTCAGCCCCGCTGCGCGGATGCGAATACGCACCTGACCTTTCTTCGGTTCAGGCTGTGGCATCTCGGTCAGTTCCAGCGTTTCGGGGCCGCCGGGGGCAGTGCTAAGCATGGCTTTCATCGGGTCATTCCTCCTCTAGATTTGCAAAGCAATAGGCGCGTTCAGAAACTGTCTTGTCAATCGAATTTCGAAATGCAATTTTGCAGTGCGGAATTGGAGTTCGCAAAACGAGGGGGGAGAAAAGATGCAGTCCGAACAGGAACTGGAGGGTTTCCGCGCGGAGCTGCGCGATTGGCTAGAGGCAAACTGCCCGGCCGAAATGCGCGGCGGTGAGCCGAGTGAAGCATCGATATGCTGGGGTGGCAAGAATTTTGAGTTCGAATCCGACGCGCAGCGCGTCTGGATGGAGCGCGCCGCGTCCAAGGGCTATACCGTGCCCACATGGCCCGTCGAATACGGCGGGGCGGGGATGAACCGCGCGCAGGAAAAGATCTTTAAAGAAGAGATGGACCGGATCGAGGCGCGCAACCCGTTGCAAAGCTTTGGTATCTGGATGCTTGGGCCCGCCTTGCTGCACTTTGGCACGCATGAACAGAAACTGCATTATTTGCCCCCGATCGCCCGCGGTGAAATCCGCTGGTGTCAGGGCTATTCCGAGCCGGGGGCCGGGTCGGATCTGGCCAGTGTCCAGACCAAAGGCGAGGACAAGGGCGATCATTGGCTGGTAAACGGTCAGAAGATCTGGACCTCCTACGCCGATAAAGCCGACTGGATTTTCGCGCTGATCCGTACGGATCGTGACGCGCCCAAGCACAAGGGTATCTCCTTTCTGCTGATCGACATGGAAGACGCAGGCGTCGAGACCCGCCCGATCAAGCTGATCTCTGGCGCGTCGGTTTTCTGCGAGACGTTTTTTACCAATGTGAAGGTGCCCAAGGACCGGATCGTCGGCGAAGAGAACCGCGGTTGGGACGTGGCGAAATACCTGCTGACCCACGAGCGCGAGATGATCTCGGGCGGGGGGCAGGGCCTGTCGGGCGGTCGTGCGCTTGGGGCGGTGCTGAATGAATCTCTGGCCGAGGGGCAAGAAATGGACACCGTGCTGCGTGCCGATGCGATGCGCTGCGAGGTGGACGCGCTTGCCATTGGCCTCACGCTGGAACGCTACAAGGATCAGGCCGAGGCCGGTACCGGCGCGGGGGATGCCTCGGCGATGCTGAAATACATGGGCACAGAGCTGAACATGCAGCGTCACGAGTTGCTGATGGCCGCGGGTGGCAGCGACGCGCTGGAATGGGACGGGCCTTTGGGCAACCGTCCCGCGGACTGGCTGCGGACTAAGGCCAATTCAATCGAAGGCGGCACGAGCGAGGTGATGCTGAGCATTATCTCCCGCCGCGTGCTTGGGCTTCCGGGGTAAGATCATGGTAAAACTAGTATTAACAGAAGACGAAACCATGCTGGCCGACGCGGCGCGCGGTTTTCTTGATAAATCCGCCCCCGTTAAAGCGTTCCGTGACTTGCGCGATGCCGGGCAGACCCATGACGCGAAGATGTGGAAAGAGATGGCCGCGATGGGATGGGCCGGTGTGCTGGTCCCTGAAAGTGCGGGTGGCGTTGATATGGGCCATGCTGCTGCGGGTATCCTGGCGCAGGAAATGGGCAAGACGCTGGCCGTCAGCCCGTTCCTTTCGACGGCAGTGATCGCGGCGACAGCCCTGCGCCACGTCAGCGATGCGCGCGCCGAGGCCGCGCTGGCCAAGATTGCCAGCGGCGACGCGACCTATGCGTTGGCGGTGGATGAAACCTCCAAGTTCAACCCGGATGCCACGGCAATGACCGCCACGGCGGAAGGCAATGGTTTTCGCCTGACGGGCAAGAAGACCTTTGTCGTCGATGGTGCTTTGGCGGACCGTTTGCTGGTGCTGGCCAAGACAGACAACGGGCTGACCCTGTTCGACATTCCCGCGGACCGCGCAGGCATCACACGCAACGCGCAGAACATGATCGATGCACGCGATTCCGCGCGGATCGATTTTGATAACGTCGAAGCGACGGGCGACGATGTGTTGGGTCAGGTCGATGACGCCATGACCGTGCTGAAACCTGCGATCGAGGCAGGGCAGGCCGCCCTCGCCGCCGAGATGGCGGGCGTTGCTGCGGGCGCGTTTGGCATGACCGTGGGCTACCTGAAAGAACGCAAGCAGTTCGGCACGTTGATCGGCACCTTCCAAGCGCTGCAACACCGCGCCGCCCATCTGTGGTGCGAGACGGAAGTCACCGCCTCTGCCGTGTTGCACGCAGGGCGCAAGCTGGACGAAGACCCCGACAATGCGACGATGGCCGTGTCGCTCGCCAAGGCCCGTGCGACATCGACCGCCAAGCTGGCGGTGATCGAAGGGGTGCAGATGCATGGCGGGATCGGCATGACGGACGCCTTTGACATCGGCTTTTACATGAAGCGCGCCCGTGTGGGTGCCGAATGGCTCGGGGACTACGGCTATCACGCTGCCCAGGTCGCCAAGCACAGAGGATTCTAAGGCATGGATATTCAAACACTTTTCGGCCTAGAGGGTAAAACCGCACTGGTCACAGGCGGGGCGACCGGGATTGGCCGTATGGCCGCCGAGGCGCTGGTGCGTGCCGGTGCCCGCGTGTTGATCGCCAGCCGTAAGGGCGAGGCCTGCGAGGCCGTGGCGAAAGAACTGAATGCGCTCGGGGCCTCTGGCTCTGCCGAGGGGTTCGCAGGCGATGTCGGCACCGAGGAGGGTGTCGACGCAATGGTCGCTGCCGTGAAGGACCGCACCGAGAGCCTTGATATCCTGATGAACAACGCGGGCATCACCTGGGGCGCGCCTTTGGGTGATTTCCCGTTCAAGGCCTGGGGCAAGGTCATGGACGTGAACGTCGCGGGTCTGTTCGATCTGACGCAAAAACTGCTGCCGCTGCTCAAGGCGAACGCGACAATCGACGATCCGGCGCGGGTGGTGAACGTCGGATCGGTGATGGGCGAACGCGAAATGGGCGATGGCGCCTATAGCTACTCTGCCTCGAAGGCCGCGGTGATCCACCTGAGCAAGATCCTCGCAAAGGAATTGGCAGGTGACGCGATCACCGTGAACGCATTGGCCCCCGGACCCTTCGTGTCGCGGATGACCGCCTTTGCGACCCATGACGAGGATATGCGCAACAAGGTGGGCGAAGACGTCCCCCTGCGCCGCGTCGGCACCGATACGGATATTGCGGGCTGCATGTTGTTCCTTTGTGGCAAGGGCGGCGCCTATATCACCGGCGCGATCGTCCCCGTCAGCGGCGGCATCAATGTGATGAGCGGGCCGAACATCTTTGAACAAGCACTGCACTAAGGGGCGATGATGGATATTCGTTTTGACAACCGCGTCGCTATTGTCACCGGCGCGGGCACGGGCCTCGGGCGCAGCCATGCGCTTGGCCTCGCGGCACGCGGCGCAAAGGTTATGGTCAATGATCTGGGCGTGACAACCGACGGGCAGGGGTCTTCGTCGGCTGCTGCCGAAGCCGTCGCGCAGGAAATCCGCGACGCGGGCGGCGAGGCGATGGCGCATGGCTGTGATGTCTCGGACGAGGCCGGTGTCAAGGATATGGTCGCGCAGGTCATGGACGCCTGGGGTCGCATCGACATTCTGGTGAACAACGCAGGCATCCTGCGGGACAAGACGTTTTCCAAGATGGAGATGTCTGATTTCCGCAAGGTCGTCGACGTGCATCTGATCGGGTCTGCGAATGTGACCCATGCTTGCTGGCCGATCATGCGCGAACAGAAATACGGGCGCATTGTGCTGACCTCCTCGGCCTCGGGGCTGTATGGCAACTTTGGTCAATCCAACTACGGTGCGGCCAAAGCGGCGATGATGGGGCTGATGAACGTGCTGCATCTGGAAGGCGCGCGCGACAATATCCGCGTCAACACGCTGGCCCCCACAGCGGCCACGCGGATGACCGCCGATCTGCTGCCTGAACAGGCCCAGGCCCTGCTGGCCCCCGAAACGATCACCCCCGGCCTGCTGTACCTCGTCAGCGAGGACGGCCCCAGCCGTGTGATCCTTGGGGCAGGGGCGGGTGGCTTTGCCCAGACCCGTATTTACGAAACGGAAGGCGTGACCTTGACCGGCGAGGAGAATACCCCTGAAGGTGTCGCATCCGCTTTCGACAAAATCACCGACGCAGGCGGCCAGCAAGAGCTGACCGATGCCTTTAGTCAAACGAAGAAATACGCGCTCAATGCAGCCAAGGCCCAGGGTCTTGATCTGGATTGGGGCTAACAGACGAACTTTCAAAGGGAGATCACCATGCGTGACGCAGTAATCGTATCCACCGCCCGTACCCCGATCGGCAAAGCCTATCGCGGTGCGTTCAACGCCACCACACCACAGGCGCTTGCCGCCCACGCCATCGAGAACGCCGTGAAGCGCGCGGGTCTTGACGGGTCGGAAATCTCTGACTGTGTCATCGGCTCCGCCCTGCAGCAGGGACATCAGGCGGGCAACATCGCGCGTCAGGCCGCCATCCGCGCAGGCCTGCCCGTGACCGTTGCAGGCATGTCGCTGGACCGTCAGTGCGCATCCGGCATGATGGCAATCGCCACCGCGGCCAAGCAGGTGATCACCGACGGGATGGACATTGTCATCGGCGGCGGTGTCGACAGCATCTCCCTGGTGCAAACGCCAGAGATGCGCGTCAGCGCCGACCCATGGCTCAAGCAGAACAAGCCCGAAATCTACATGACCATGCTGGAAACAGCCGAAAACGTGGCAGAGCGCTATAACGTGAGCCGCGAAGCGCAGGACGAATACGCGGCGCG
Organism: Sulfitobacter sp. PM12; assembly: GCF_045586035.1. NCBI lineage: Bacteria > Pseudomonadati > Pseudomonadota > Alphaproteobacteria > Rhodobacterales > Roseobacteraceae > Sulfitobacter > Sulfitobacter sp. PM12. The sequence continues at coordinate 136,653 of NZ_CP151532.1, read as the reverse complement.
CAGCCAAGAGCTGACGCATCAAGCGCAACAGGCCGGCCGCTTTGACGACGAGATCGTCGCAATGACCACCACGATGATGGTTCAGGACAAAGAGACCAAAGAGATTTCCAAGCACGAAGTCACCTTGGAAAAAGACGAGGGCAACCGCCCCGGTACCACGGCGGAAAGCCTTGCCGGTCTGAAGCCCGTGTTCAAAGACGGCATCCACCTGCCCGAAGGCAAGTTCATCACTGCGGGCAACGCCTCGCAGCTGTCCGATGGTGCCTCTGCCGCTGTGGTCATGGAAGCGAAAGAAGCCGAACGTCGCGGTCTTCAGCCACTGGGTCGCTACGTTGGCGTGATGGCCGCAGGCTGCGAGCCCGATGAGATGGGTATCGGCCCGATCTATGCCGTGCCAAAGCTGCTGGAAGCGCACGGGCTCAAGATCGAAGACATCGGTCTGTGGGAACTGAACGAAGCTTTCGCCTGTCAGGTGATCGCATCGCGCGACAAACTGGGCATCCCGGACGAGCTGTTGAACGTGGACGGCGGCGCGATCTCTATCGGTCACCCCTACGGCATGTCCGGCGCGCGCATGGTTGGTCACGCGCTGATCGAAGGCAAGCGTCGCGGTGCCAAATACGTTGTCTGCACCATGTGTGTTGGCGGCGGCATGGGGGCTGCTGGCCTCTTTGAGGTTCTGTAAACCGTCATGGGAGAGCTACTGGTCATCCGCCACGGTCAGGCGTCTTTCGGGGCTGACAACTATGACAAGTTGTCGGACCTCGGGCACCGGCAATCCGAGGCCGTCGGCCAGTTGCTACGCGATACCGGCTGGGTGCCGGACCGGACAATCACCGGCACCCTGACCCGCCAGAAAGAAACGCTTGCCTCGATGGGATTCGAGGCAGGCGACACCCACCCCGGCCTGAATGAATATGATTTTCAGAACCTGCTGGACGCGCGCTATAAAGGGGCGGTTCCGGAACTGGTCAAGGGCGACCGCAAGGTGCATTTCCGTACCCTGCGCGAAACCGTCTTTCAGTGGCAGGCAGACGAGATCGAAGGCCCCGCCGAGACATGGGCCAATTTCACCGACCGCGTGGAAGCCGCCCGTCTGATCGCCTGTGCCGAAGGGGCGGAACGCGTGCTTGCGGTAAGCTCCGGTGGGGTGATCGGGCAGCTAACGGCCGCGTCACTCGGCGCGCCGCATAAAATGATGATGACCTTGAATCTGCAGATCAAGAACACATCCATCACCAAATTCGTCTTCACCAAATCCGCGTTTTTCCTGCATGAATTCAACGCGACCCCGCATCTGATATCAGCCGAGACCGCTGACATGCTGACCTATAGTTAAGGAACGGTAGCCATGAGCACAGACACCCAGACACTCGATATTCCGAAGGTCAGCGCCTATCTGGAAAAACACCTTGAGGGCTTTGAAGGCCCGCTTGAGGTTTCCAAGTTCCAAGCCGGTCAGTCCAACCCGACGTTCCTGCTGAAAACCCCGTCGCGTAACTATGTTCTGCGTCGCAAACCGCCGGGAGTTCTGTTGAAATCCGCCCATGCGGTTGATCGTGAGTTCCGCGTGCAAAAGGCGTTGCAGGATACCGATGTGCCCGTGTCGAAAATGCACCTGCTGTGCGAAGACGACGATGTGATCGGGTCGGCGTTCTACATCATGGATCATATCGACGGGCGCAACTTCATGGACCCGCGCATGCCCGACATGGACAAAGCAGGCCGCGCTGGCGTGATTGACGAGATGAACCGCGTGCTTGCCGCCCTGCACGAGGTGGACATCGACGCGGTGGGTCTGTCGGATTACGGCCCCCCCGGTAACTATTATGAACGTCAGGTCGCCCGCTGGACCAAGCAATACCGCGCGTCCGAAACCGAAGACCTGCCCGCGATGAACCAGCTGATCGAAAAGCTGACCGCCAGCATCCCTGCGGATGACGGGCAGCGCACGCTGGTGCATGGCGACTACCGCATCGACAATATGATGTTCGAGAAAGACGGCACCAAGTGTCTGGCCATTCTGGACTGGGAACTGTCGACCATCGGGCACCCTTACGCTGACCTTGCGGCCGTTATCATGCAGTGGCAGATGCCGGCGGGCACCGAAGGGCGCGGCTTTGGCGGTGTGGACCGCGCAGCGATTGGCGTGCCGAGTGATGCCGAATTCATCGCCAAATACTGCGAACGCCGCGGGCTGGACGGGATCGACAACTTTGGCTTCTACCTCGCCTTTTGCTTCTTCCGCATGGCCGGGATCATTCAGGGCGTATTGAAACGCGCGCTGGACGGCAATGCCTCCAACCCCGAGCGGGCGATGAAGGTCGGGGCCTATGTCCCTGTGTTTGCGGAAAACGGGCTTAAAGCGCTGGAAGGCAAGTAAGATGGCCTCCAACGAGTTCGCGACAGATCCGGCAGAGACGAAGGACAGAAACTTTGTCACGGCGCTTGCCCGCGGGCTGGATGTGTTGCGCTGCTTTCGGGAAAACGAAACAGCCCTGACCAACACGGATTTCTCCGAACGGACAGGGCTGCCCAAGGCGACGGTGTCGCGCCTGACCCATACGCTGGTGGAACTGGACTATCTTGTCGCCGATGCCCGCACCGGCACCTATCGGCTGGGCGCAGGGGTGCTGCAGCTTGGCTTTGGCGTGCTGTCGAGTATGGAGATCGGGGACCGCGCGCAGGAAGAGATGCGCAAGCTGCGTGACGGGCCCAATTCCTATGTCACCATCGCGATCGGAGAGGTCCACCGGCTGGACGTTGTCTATATCGCGACCAAACGCTCGCGCGAGGATGTCGCGTTGCAAATTCGCGTCGGGTCACGGCTGCCGCTGTTTGATTCCGCCATTGGTCGCGCCATCCTGACCGGCATGTCCGACGAAAGCCGCGACCGCGCGTTCCGCTATGCTGCAGCCGAAGGGCCCGAGTTCGAAGCCCGCGCGCGCGACAGCTATGCCGCCGCGATGACCGAGTTTGCAGATAAGGGATTTTGTTCAAGCTATGGCGATTGGCGTCCCGATGTGAACGGCATCGCGGTGCCCGTGTTTTCGCCCAACGGGTCGCAGGTTTACGGGCTGAATGTGGGCGGTCCCGCTTTCCACGTGAAGAAGCGACAGCTTGAAACGACCTATGCACAGCTTTTGTCGGCAGCGGCGCAAGCCATCAGCATCCGGTTTTAGGGTGTGGACCCGCGGGGCGGGAGAATCAACTTGGCCGGTCGTATAGATTTCAACCACCGCGGCCAGCAGCTTCGTTCCAGTGGCTGGAATTGGCGAAACTGCGGTGCCATGACAATTGTCAGGATCGCACCCGCCGTCGCAAATTTTTTTTGAATAGTGTCCAGCGGACATCTGTCAGGCACCGCGTAAAAACTGATCAGCCGTCACAATCTTGTGCAATTCATTAATACATTTATTTTCAAATGCTTATTTCTGACCCTGCGTCAAAAAACGGCAGCGGGCAAAATTTCACGCAGGTGATTTCGCCCGTACCTTCACGCAATATATGGCATAACCAACGGTGCAGGCTCGCAACTTATGAACAGAGGCGCTTGACAATAAATCGCATTATGCAAGGCTCTTCCCAAGGTCTGGCAATCCAAAAAACGCATTAAAAGCGCCGGGCCGTCCTTGGGAGGATTAAAATGAAAAATATCGCTAAGTACGGCGCGGTTTCCGCGCTTTCTTTGGTCATTGGCGCGAGCGCAGCCTTTGCCGAAAACATCAAGATCGCGTTCATTGACCCGCTGTCCGGTCCATTCGCAAGCACGGGCACCAACGGCCTGCATCAGTTCGAATTCGCGGCTGATTACATGGTAAACGACAAAGGCGGTCTGTTGGACGGCCAAAAAATGGAAGTGCTGCCTTTTGATAACAAGGTCAGCCCCAAAGAATCCCTTATTCAGCTTCAGGTCGCGATTGACCAAGGCGCGCGCTACGTCGTTCAGGGGAACTCCTCTGGCGTTGCGAACGCATTGACCGAAGCCATCGACAAACACAACCGCCGCAACCCCGACAGCCGTGTTCTGTTCCTGAACTATGCCGCTGTGGACCCTGCGCTGACCAACGACAAATGCAACTTCTGGCATTTCCGTTTCGACGCCAACTCTGACATCAAGATGGACGCGCTGACCGATGTGATCGTTCAGGACAAGGACATCAAGAAAGTCTACATCATCGGGCAGGACTATTCCTTTGGTAAGGCTGTGTCTGCCGCCGCTAATGAAATGCTGGACGCGAAAGGTGACGGCATCGAGGTCGTCGGTGACGAACTGCACCCCATCGGCAAGGTGAAAGACTTTACCCCCTACGCGCGCAAGGTTGTATCCTCTGGTGCGGATGCCGTGATCACCGGGAACTGGGGCGCTGACATGCTGGGCATCGGCAAGGCGATCATCGACAACGGGTTCGAAGGGCCGATCTATACCTATTACGCTGCGGGTTCCGGCATCACGGCCGCCTTTGGTGAAAGCGGTAAGGACAAGATTCGCCTGATTTCGCAAGGCAGCATCAACCCGATTGCTACCGAAGAAGCGCGCGACACCTACAACGCCTTCCTTGAGAAGTATCCAGACGGCAACATCGACCAAAGCCGTATCTTCAACACCATCGGCATGCTGGCCCAGGCCATCACCGAAGCAGGTTCCGCCACAGATGTGGTCGCCGTGGCCAGCAAGCTGGAAGGCATGGAATACGACAGCATGTGGGGTGGTAAACTGTTCATGCGTCCGCAAGATCACCAGATCATTCAGGACATGCATGTCGGCGTCCACACAAACGACAACCTGGACTTTGACTATGACCAATCCGGATATGGTGTCGTGACTGAATCGACCGTCGAAATGGCGTCGATGGACAGCCCGACAACCTGCGAGATGAAGCGCCCCGAATAAGGCGATTTCTCTCGGGTCCGCCTGCGCCGGCGGGCGGGCCCCTCTTGCACCTTGCCACCACACTACTGGAGGGGCCTCATGGACCTCATTCTCGTCAACCTCATCGACGGGCTGGTTACTGGATTGCTGTTGTTCATGCTCTCCGCCGGTCTGACCCTAATTTTCTCGATGATGGGTGTTTTGAACTTCGCTCACGCCAGCTTTTATATGCTTGGTGCCTATTTCGCCTACCAGATCAGTCTTGCGCTCGGCTTCTGGATGGGGCTGCTGATCGCGCCGCTCGTCGTGGGTGTGATGGGGGCAGGGGTTGAACGCTACGGCCTTCGCAGGGTGCACCAATACGGACACGTGCCCGAACTGATCTTTACCTTTGGTCTGGCGCTGTTGATCGAAGAACTGGTGCAATTCATCTGGGGCAAGAACCAACTGCCCTACGCCATTCCTGACGCGTTGAACTTTACCGCGTTTGCGATCTCGGGGAATTCGATCCCCGCCTATAAGATTTTCATGATCTTCATCTCGATCAGCATCTTTATCGGGCTGCTTTACGTGCTGACCAAGACCCGCGTCGGCATGATCATTCAGGCCGCGCTCAGCTATCCGCGCACGGTCGAAGCTTTGGGCCACAATGTGCCGCTGATCTTTATGGGGGTCTTCGGGGTCGGCACGGCGCTGGCCGGTGTGGCCGGTGTGATTGCCGGACCGGTGCTTGGCACCTTCCCCGGTATGGCCTTTGTGCTTGGGTCGATCGTGTTCGTGACCATCGTGATCGGCGGCCTCGGGTCGCTCTGGGGGGCGCTGATCGCGTCGCTATTGATCGGCTGGATCACCACCTTCGCCAAATCCTACAACATCGAGATGGAGAATATCCTGACCGGCCTTGGCATCTCTAAACCAGAGAGCCTGGATGACAGCATATTCCGCGACTTCTGGAGCCTCACGAGCCCGCAGATCGCCGACATCTTGCCCTATATCCTGATGGTGCTGATCCTCATCTTCCGCCCGGCAGGTCTTTTCGGAAAGCGCAGCTCATGACAGTTTCAGATCCAAGAACCGACATTCCCAAAGGCGCCCGCCCGAAAGAGCAGATCACCACGGACCCGTCCAAACCCGCGCAGCGTATGCGGTCAGGGTCGCTGGTGCTGACATTGGCCCCCTGGGTCATTGCCTCTGTCGTGCTGGCCATCCTGCCGATGGTGTTTACCAATAACTCGGCACTGACGATCATGAACCAGATGTCGATCACGATCGTTTTCGCGCTGGCCTATAACATGCTGCTCGGGCAGGGGGGTATGCTGTCCTTTGGCCATGCGGTCTATGCCGGTGTGGGGGGCTTTGCCTGTATGCACATCATGAACATGTCCGATTTCTTCTCGACCATTCCCCTGGTGATCCTGCCGGTGTTTGGTGGTCTTTTCGGCATGGGTCTGGCCATGATCGTCGGCGCGTTTTCGACCCGTAACGCGGGCACGGTATTCGCCATGATCTCGCTGGGTGTGGGCGAATTGATCGCGGCCTGTTCCGTCATTATCGTCGCGTTCTTTGGCGGCGAGGAAGGCATCAGCGGTGACCGGACCTACGCGCAGCCCTTCTTTGGCGTCGAATTCCTGCAACAGATCGAGGTCTATTACCTGACCGCTGGCTGGGTCGTGATCTCTGCCGCGCTGATGTACCTCTGGAGCCGCACCCCCGTGGGTCGCATGGCAAACGCCGTGCGCGACAATCCCGAACGGGCAGAGTTTCTGGGCTATTCCTCGCGGTGGGTCCGCTTCTACAGCTTTGTCGCCTCTGGCTTCTTTGCGGGCGTGTCCGGTGGGCTTTTCGCGATCAACTACGAAATCCTGACCGAGGAAAACCTCAACACCGCCTCGTCAGGGATCATCCTGCTGGTGACCTTCCTTGGCGGCGTCGGGTTCTTCTTTGGCCCGATCATCGGGGCCATCGCCTTTACCCTGCTGCAAACCGTTCTGAGCCTGTCGACCGAGCTTTGGGCCTTTTATGCGGGCGTCCTGTTCCTATCCACGGTGATGTTCTTCCCCGGTGGTCTGGCAGGTCTGCTGATGATGCATGTGCCTGTGTTCAAGCTGGGCAAGGCATCGACCTTGGTCATGCCCTATCTCAAGACGCTGCTGCCGGCGGCAATCGGTTTGATGGGGCTGGCGGCACTGGTCGAGATGACGTTCCACTATCGTCATGGGGCCACGGGTGACAATGAAATGACCGTCTTCTGGACCACATTCGACAGCCACACGCTGATGCCGTGGCTGGTGGCGGGCGCGGTCGCGCTGATCGGTTTGGGCATTGCCAAGGCCACAGCACCCGCGTTGAAAGACGCCTGGAACGAAGCAAACACAGCAGGAGGCGCGTCATGAGCACACCCGCACTTGAACTGACTGGCCTCAAGAAAAGCTTTGGCAAGGCCGAGATCATCCGCGGCATCGACCTGAGCATCGGCAAGGCGGAACGTCACGCCGTGATCGGGCCGAACGGCGCGGGGAAATCGACGCTGTTCAACCTGATCACCGCACGGTTTGCGCCTTCGGCTGGAACGGTAAAGCTGCACGGAGAGGATCTGGCCGGGCTCGAACCCTTCCAGATCAACCGCAAGGGGCTAAGCCGCTCGTTCCAGATCACCAACATCTTTCCGGCGATGAGCGTGTTTGAAAACGTGCGCTGTGCGCTCTTGTGGTCGCAGGGCTATAAATACAGCTTCTGGAATCTGGTGAACCGGTCCCGTGAGCTGACCGAGGGCGCGGACCGCATCCTTGACCAGATCAACCTGCTGGAACGGCGCAACCTGCCCGCGGGCACCCTGTCTTACGCCGAACAGCGCGCGCTTGAAATCGGGATCACCATCGCGGGCGGTGCCGATGTCATCATGCTGGACGAACCGACGGCGGGGATGAGCAACACGGAAACCGACTATATCACCGACCTGATCCTCAAGGTGACCGCGGGCAAGACGCTGATCATGGTGGAACATGACATGAGCGTCGTCTTCGGTCTCGCCGACCGGATTTCGGTGCTGGTCTATGGCGAAATCATCGCCACCGGAAAACCCGAAGACGTGCGTGCAGACGCCCGCGTACAAGAAGCCTATCTGGGCGCCGCATTGGAGGCAGAACACTAATGATGCTCGAAGTCACGGATATGCACGCCTTCTACGGCAAGTCCCACATCCTTCAGGGGGTGAACCTGAACGTCAAAGAAGGCGAGATCGTCGCGCTTCTGGGGCGCAACGGGGTGGGGCGGTCTACCACCTGCAAGGCCATCATGGGCGAGGTCGAACCGAAAGGATCGGTCAAGTTTCAGGGGCAGGAGATCAGCGGCAAGAAAGCCTTCCAGATCGCCAATATGGGGATCGGCTATGTGCCCGAGAACCGCGATATCTTTCCCGGTCTCACCACGCGGCAGAACCTGACGCTGGGTCTGAAGCCGGGACAAAAGGATGGCGCGGGCCGTTGGTCGATGCAGTCGATGTTCGACATGTTCGAAAACCTCGACCGCCGCGCCGACGTCGAAGCCTCGGTTCTGTCGGGGGGGGAACAGCAGATGTTGACCATGTGTCGCACGCTGATGGGCGACCCCGATCTGGTCATGATCGACGAACCCACCGAAGGTCTGTCCCCGCAGATGGTACAGAAGGTCGCCGAGGTGCTTAAAGAGATCGCCAACCGCGGGATCTCTACCCTGCTGGTGGAACAGAAACTGTCGATCGCGATGGACATCGCGGATCGGGTCTATGTCATGGGGCATGGTCAGGTGGTCTATGAGGGCACGCCGGCTGAATTGCGCCAGCGTGATGACGTGCGCAAGGAATGGCTTGAGGTCTGATGACCTAACCCGGACCATTACCAGTAAATCATCTATTGAAATCGTCGCGTTCCGCGGCCTCATCCTCCTGAGGCGCGGTCGCGGCTCGGGAGGAAAGTTTTTTGGCGTTCGACACAAATAAGCTGGGCCGCATCGGGGATTGGATGCAGACCTATGTGGACCGCAAACGGTTTGCCGGATGTTCGGTGCTGGTGGCGCAGGGCGGGCAAGAGGTTTACTTTGATGCCAAGGGCCAGCGCGACACGGATACTGGCCAGCCGTTCACACGCGACACGATCGCCCGCATCTATTCGATGACCAAACCCGTCACCTCGGTCGGCATCATGATGCTGGCGGAACGCGGGCTGTTCCACCTTGATGCGCCGGTGTCTGATTTCATCCCCGCTTTCGCCGATATGCGCTGCCTGATCGACGGTGCCACCGCGGCGGATCAGACCGAACCCTGTCAGACGCCGACACTGCACCAGCTGCTGACCCATACCTCGGGGCTGAGCTATCCGTTCAACCCCGGCATCACGGCGAAGGCGATGGACGAGGCCGACATCCTGTTCCGCGCCGATCAGGGATCGCTGGCAGAGATGACCGACCGCGTGGCCGCCTTGCCGCTGGCGTTTCACCCCGGCACCCGTTGGGAATATTCCGTGGGCATCGACGTGCTTGGCCGCGTGATAGAGGTCGTTTCGGGCAAGTCGTTAGAGGCGTTTCTGGTTGATGAAATCCTTGGCCCCCTTGGCATGGACGAGACGCGGTTTTCCGTGCCCTCAGGTGGCATTGACCGCTTTGCCTCGCTTTACACCCCGCTGGCAGGCAGCGCCTATGGCATGAACGCGGCCAAACCAGAGACGCCCGTGCTGCGCTGCGTGGACAAGCCCGACACCTCCCCCTTCCTGAACGCCGAGATGCATTCCGGCGGCGGCGGACTGGTGGGCACCATTGATGATTACCTCAAGTTCGCCGAGATGCTGCGCACCGGTGGGGCGGGGCTGATCTCGCCCAAGACGCTCGACTTTATGATGCGCAACCATCTGCCCGGCGACATCGCGTCGATGGGGCCTGCCAGCTTTGCTGAACAACCGATGGAGGGGATGGGCTTTGGCCTTGGCGGTGCCGTGGTGCTGAACCCCGGTCGCGTCCGCGTTCCCAGCAGCCTAGGCGATTTCAGCTGGGGCGGCATGGCCTCTACCTTCTTCTGGATTGATCCGGTGCTGGACCTGTCTGTCGTATTCTTCACGCAGCTTGCGCCGTCCAGCTCGTACCCCGCGCGCCCCCAACTCAAGGCCCTCATCCACGGAGCGATGACATGAACGATATCCTTTGGACCCCGACAAAAGAGCGCGCCGATGCCTCGACCATGGCGGAATTTGAACGGTTCCTGAAAGACCAACGCGGGCTGACGTTCGACGACTATAACGCCATGTGGGAGTGGAGCGTGACCGACCTTGACGGGTTCTGGTCCGCGATCTGGGACTATTTCGACGTACAGGCCAGCGCGCCCTACACGACCGTGATGGCAAAGCGTCAGATGCCCGGTGCCGAATGGTGCCCCGGCGCGATGCTGAACTACACCGACCAGATCATGAAGCATGTGGACAGCCAGCCTGACGGCGATGCGCTGATCGTGCAGTCCGAAACCTTTGGCCGCAAACGTCTGTCCTGGTCCGAGCTGCGCGCGCAAGTGGCAAGCGTCGCAGCGCATCTGCGGGATATGGGCGTGACCAAAGGCGACCGCGTTGTTGCCGTGCTGCCCAATACCGAAACCGCGATGATCGCCTTTCTGGCTACCGCGAGCATCGGCGCGATCTGGTCGCTTTGCGCCCCCGATATGGGGCATGTCGCCATTCTGGACCGGTTCAAGCAGATTGAACCCAAGGTGCTGATCGCGCAAGACGGCTATGTCCACGCGGGCAAAACCGTGGACCGTCGCGAGATCCTCGCGGGGCTAGAGGCAGCGCTGCCCAGTCTGGTGCAATGCGTCACGGTGCCTTTTGTCGGGGATCTGCCCAAGGGGCATATGGCGTGGGACAGTCTGCTGGACCGCGACGCACCCTATGAAAGCACTCAAGTCCCCTTCGATCATCCGCTGTGGATCGTCTATTCCTCCGGCACCACCGGCAACCCCAAGCCGATCGTGCACGGGCATGGCGGGATCATTCTGGAATCCGCAAAACAATCGCTGCACCATGATCTTCGGCGCGGCGGACGCTATTGCTGGCTGACATCTTCGGGCTGGATCATGTGGAACTCGCAATTCACCGCACTGGGGCAGGGCACCACGGTCGCGATGTTCGACGGGGCACCAAATTATCCTGACATGGGCGTGATCTGGCGCTTTGTCGCGGATGAAAAGCTTGATTTCTTTGGGGCAGGCGCGGCCTTCTTTAGCGGTTGCATGAAGGCAGGGCTGACCCCACGGGACGAGGTCGACCTTTCCGCGCTGCGCTCGCTCGGCTCGACCGGGTCACCGCTGAGCTCTGATGCCTATGACTGGATATACGCACAGGTGAAGCAGGACGTCTGGCTGGCGCCTATCTCGGGCGGGACTGATCTGGCGGGGGCCTTTGTGCTGGGCCATCCCGGCATGCCCGTGCGCGCAGGTGAAATGCAGTGCCGCGCACTTGGTAATGCGGTGCGTGCCTTCGACGAGGATGGCAATGACCTGACCGGCGTTGTGGGCGAATTGGTCTGTACCGAGCCGCTGCCGTCGATGCCGCTGTTCTTCTGGGGCGACGATGATGGCAGCCGCCTGCACGACAGCTATTTCGACACCTATCCCGGCATCTGGCGCCACGGCGACTGGATCGAGATCAACAAAAACGGCGGATCGGTCATCTATGGACGTTCTGACGCCACGATCAACCGCAAGGGTCTGCGCCTTGGCAGTGCGGAAATCTATCAGGCCGTCGAAGGGCTGGACGAGGTGATGGACAGCCTTGTTGTCGACCTCGAATTTCTGGGCCGCGAAAGCTTTATGCCGCTCTTCGTGGTGCCGGCCCAAGGCGTCGCCTTTGATGACGCCTTCAAGGACAAGATCAACGCGGCAATCCGCAAGAACGTCTCGGCCCGGTTCATTCCAAACGAGATCATCGAGGTCGCCGAGATCCCCCGCACCCTATCTGGCAAAAAGCTTGAGGTTCCTGTGAAAAAGCTATTGCTTGGGCAGGATCCGGAAAAGGTGGTGAACAGGGATTCAATGGCCAATCCGGACAGCTTTGATTTTTATGTCGCCTACGCCAATGCGCGTGCGACCCAGAAGGACTGAACCCAGATGACCGATGTGGCCCGCCAACTCCTTGAATTGCTGGATATCGAACAGCTTGAGATCGACCTGTTCCGCGGCATCGGGTCGGGCGGGGAAACCACCACGCGCATCTTTGGCGGCCATGTTATCGCGCAGGCTTTGATGGCCGCCTATCGCACGGTGCCGGACCGGATGTGCCATTCGCTGCATGCCTATTTCATCCGTCCCGGTGACCCGTCGATCCCGGTGATCTATCAGGTCGACCGCGCCCGCGACGGGGGCAGCTTTACCACGCGGCGGGTTGTCGCGATCCAGCACGGCAAGCAGATCTTCAACCTCTCGGCGTCGTTCCACGTGCAGGAAGAGGGCTGGGATTACCAGCACAAGATGCCTGACGTAAAAGGGCCGGAACACTGGCTTGACCGCCCCGATCTGCGCGAACCCTATATCGAAAAAATCTCGCCCAAACACCGCGACGACTTTCTGCGCGAACGCCCTATTGAGATCCGCGAGGTTGATCCGCGCGATCTGTTCGAACCGGAAAAGACCTCGGACAAGAACTATCTTTGGTTCCGGATGGAGGCGGCAAAGGGGCAGTCCCCGATCATGCAGCACTGCCTGCTCGCCTATGCGTCCGATATGAACCTGCTCGGCTCGTCGTTGCGGCCCCACGGGCTGACGTGGTTCCAGGGGCAGGTCATGACTGCCAGCCTTGACCACGCCATGTGGTTTCACGCGCCGATCGATTTCTCTGACTGGCATTTGTACGAACTCGACGCCCCGTTTACTGGCGGCGCGCGCGGGTTCAATCGCGGGCTGATCTACAACCAGAACGGCCAACTTGCCGCGACAACGGCGCAAGAAGGGCTGATGCGCCCCTATAAAAAGAAAGAAGCTGCTTCATGACACAGACGGGGGGCCGCTATCCGGGTTGGCGACCGGGGATCGAACTGCGGGACGACTGGCTGGGACTGGTCCCCGAGACCGCAATCGACCCGCACCGCGAGATTGTGGACCCCCACCACCACCTCTGGCGTCACGGCACGCCCGACGCCCCCGCCGTCTACGAGATGGACGCGCTTTGGCGCGACACCGGCGCCGGACATAACGTGGTACAGACGGTCTATATCGAATGTCGGTCCTATTGGGATCGCGACGCGCCCGCGCATCTGCAATCGGTGGGCGAGACCCGCACCGTGGCGCAGATGGCGGCGCAGGTGCCGCGCGGTCAGGCGCAGATCGCGGGCATCATCGCGCAGACCGAACTGGTGCTGCCCCCTGACCAGCTGCATGCCGCGCTCGACGCGCATGAGGCCGCAGGGAACGGGCTGTTCAAAGGTATCCGCAACTCCGGCGCGCGCGATGCGGAACCGCAGCATCTGGCGATCCCCGGACGCGGGGTCGAAAACCAATACGGCGATCCTAACTTCATCCGCGGTGCCGCGATCCTGGGCGAGCGTGGGCTGACGCTGGACAGCTGGCATTACCACCATCAACACCAAGAGTTTCTGGACCTTGCCCGCGCGGTGCCACAGACCACGCTGATCCTTGACCACTTCGGCACACCCTTGGGCATTGGCCGGTTCGAAGGCAAACGCGACGATATCTTTGCCGCGTGGAAAGACCATATGTCAGAGTTGACGGAATGCCCCAATGTGATGGCCAAGCTGGGCGGGCTATGCATGCCCGACAATGGGTACGGCTACATGCATCGTGACCTGCCACCGTCCTCGGACGAGATCGTAGAGACGCAGGGCAAATGGTACGCGCATATGCTGGATGTCTTCGGCCCCGAACGCTGCATGTTCGAAAGCAACTTTCCCGTGGATCGCACGGCGGTCAGCTATGTGGTGATCTGGAACGCGTTCAAGAAGATGTCAGCGCATCTGGATGACGCGGCGCAAGCGGCGCTTTTCTCTGGCACGGCGCGGCGCGTCTATGGGCTGCCGCCCGCGTGACGCGGACGGCAGATTTTTACTTTAGGCGAATTTGAAAAAGCACAGTTTGTTGTCATCAAGGTCGCGGACATACGCCCCGTAGAACCGGTCCGGCACCCTTTGCCCCGGCGCGCCCTCGTCTGTCGCACCAAGCGAGATCGCCTTGGCGTAGATCTCGTCCACTTCCTCTTTGCTGTCAGCGGTAAAAGCGACCATCACCCCGTTGCCGGGGGTAGGGGCCTCTTTGTTGTAGGGTTCGCAGACAGAGATCATGGGCGTGCCGCCGCCGGTGCCGATCATGGCGATCCGGCCGCTGTCAATCAGCACCTTGGCACCCTTGCTTTCGAACAGGTCACAATAGAACTGCTTGGCGCGCGCCATGTCGCTGGTGCCCACGGTGGTATAGCCGATCATGATACATTCCCCTGCGGGTTTCTGCGGTCGCCATACATCCGGTGCAGCTTGCGCATGCCCCCGATCCAGCGATCGTAGTTCTCGGTTTTCTTGCGCATATACTCCAGCACTTGCGGGTGGGGCAGCACAAGGAACGTCTCGTTGCGGATGGTTTCCAGACAGGCTTCGGCCACGGGTTCCGCTTCAAGCAGACCGTCGAGCGCGGCGACAGAATCCTCGTGACCGCGGGTCATCTCGCTGCGGACAGCCTGAGGGCAGAGCACAGAGACCTTTATCCCGTCATCACCATGGGACATCGCCAGCCATTCGGCCACGGCAACAGCCGCGTGTTTGGTCACGCCGTAAGGCGCGCAGCCGACCTGGTTCAGCAGTCCTGCCGCCGACGCAGTGTTCAGCAGATAGCCGCCCCCGCGTTCGGTCATGCGCGGCACCAGATGACGGGCCGCCCAGACATGGGCCATCACATTGATGTCCCAGATGCGCTGCCAGTCTTCGTTCGGCACTTCCATGCCGCCCGCGATCAATATGCCCGCGTTAGAGCAGAACAGATCAATCGGGCCGATGTCGTTTTCCACGGCATCGATCATATCCGCGATCTCTTGCTCGACACCCACATTCACACCGAAAGCCACGCCGTCGATCTCGTTGGCGACCGCCTGCGCGCCCTCTTTGTTAAGGTCGACACAGACGACTTTCTTGGCCCCTTCCGCGGCAAAGCGGATGGCCATCGCCTTGCCGATGCCGCTTGCGGCACCGGTGATGACGATGATTTTATCCTTCAGTTCCATAGCAGCCCCTTACGTCCACATGTTCGATCCGCCACAAACGGTCAGCGCCTGACCGGTCATGTAGCGGCTTGCATCAGAGGCGAGGAACACGGCGAGCCCCGCGAAATCCTCTGCCTCGCCAAGACGGCGCAGCGGGATCTCGTTCTTGATGCGTTTCTCGACATCGGGATTGTCCCACAGCTCGCGCGCGAATTCGGTTTTCACCAGACCCGGACAGATCGCGTTGAACCGCAGACCCTTGGGCCCGAATTCGGCGGCAAGGTTGCGCACAAGGCCGATCAGCGCCAGCTTGGACATGCCATAGGTGCCCAGCATGACCGACGGTTTGAACGCCCCGATGGACGAGGTGAACGCCATCGACCCGGCGCCTTTCTCGATCATGTCGGGGGCCACCATCTGTGCCAGCCAAAGATTGGACAGCACATTGGCGTTCATCGTCTTTTCATAGGCATCATCGGGGATCTCGGACGTTGGCCCATAGTAGGGGTTCACGCCCGCGTTGCCGATCACGATGTCGATCTTGCCTGCCAGCTTGTGGGTCTCGTCCACCAGCGCTTGCAGTTGCTCTTTATAACCAACGTTGCAGGCGACGCCGAACGCCTTGCCCTTGCCAAGCGCGTTGATCTCGGCGGCGGCGGCGTCCAGCTGGTCTTGCTTGCGCGCCGAGATGACGACTGTCGCGCCATGCTCGGCCAGACCCTTGGCCATCGCCAGCCCCATGCCCTTGGAGGCGCCGGTCAACAGCGCCACCTTTCCGGTCAGATCGAATAGGGTCATACGCCACCTCGCGTACGGCCTGTGGCGATCTCTTCACGGGCGCGCGATGTGCGCAGGTTGGATTCCTGATAATCCTTGACCTCGGCGCGGGCGATCACGTGGTGGTGGACCTCATCAGGGCCATCCGCATAGCGCAGCGTGCGCTGCGACGTGTACATGCCCGACAGCGGCGACCACTGCGAAATACCTGTCGCACCATGCACCTGCATCGCCTGATCGATGATGTTGCAGACTTTTTCCGGCACCATCGCCTTGATCATGCTGACCCAGATGCGGGCCTCTTTGTTGCCCAGTACGTCCATCGCCTTGGCGGCTTTCAGAACCATCAGGCGCATGGCTTCAATCTCGATCTTGGCGCGAGAGATCGTTTCCATGTTCTTGCCCAGATCGATGATTTTCTTGCCAAAGGCTTCACGGCTCAGCCCGCGTTCGATCATCAGGTCCAGCGCCTTTTCCGCCGCCCCGATGGAGCGCATGCAGTGGTGGATACGGCCTGGCCCAAGACGCACTTGGGAGATTTCAAAGCCCTTGCCTTCGCCCCAGAGGATGTTTTCCTCGGGCACGCGGACATTGGTGAACTTGATGTGCATGTGACCGTGCGGCGCGTCGTCGTGACCGAAGACATGCATCGGGCCGACAATTTCAACACCGGGCGTGTCGATCGGCACGAGGATCTGGGACTGCTGACGGAAAGGTTCGGCATTTGGCGATGTCTTGACCATAGTAATCATGATCTTGCAGCGCGGATCACCGGCACCGGAGATATAGTATTTCTCGCCGTTGATGACCCATTCACCGTTTTCTAGCACGGCAGAGGTAGAGATATTCTTGGCATCCGAGGACGCCATATCGGGTTCGGTCATCGCGAAGGCCGACCGGATTTCACCGGCCAACAACGGCTTGAGCCACTTTTCTTTCTGCTCCGCTGTCCCGATCCGTTCCAGCACTTCCATGTTGCCGGTGTCGGGCGCGGAACAGTTCAGCGATTCAGAGGCCAGCGGGCTTTTGCCAAGCTCGGCCGCGATATAGGCGTAATCGAGGTTCGACAGACCTTCACCGGTTTCGGCATTGGGCAAAAAGAAATTCCACAGCCCATTCTCACGGGCCTTTTTCTTGGCGGTTTCCAGCAGCTCCAACTGGCCGGGCGCGTGTGACCAGCGGTCGGCACGACCTTCGCCAAGGCGGAAATACTCGTCGGTGATCGGATCGACATTTTCGCGGATGTGTTTGATGACGGCGGCCAACAGCGGCTTGGCCTTCTCGGACATCTCGAGATTATTCATTCCGGCCATAGCTTCGTTATGTGACATAGAGTGCCTCCTGGCAGTTGGTTCGATTATTTATTGACCCAGTTGGGTTTGCGTTTTTCGACAAAGGCGTTCACGCCTTCCTTGAAATCTTCGGTTTTGCTGAGGTCCGCGATCACCTCGCGTGAATAGGCGATGCTGTCTTGCATCCCGTCGCGCTTGTACATGTCGTTCAGGACGCGTTTCGTGGCCTTGACCGCCGACGGCGACACGGCGCACAGCTCTTCGGCCTTTTCCATCGCTTTCGCCATCAGCTGGTCGGCAGGATAGACCGCGTTGACGCAGCCCATCGACAGCGCCTCATCGGCCATGATGGTGCGGCCGGTGAACATCATTTCTTGCGCGGCAAGCCGCCCGATATAGCGCGACAGGCGCTGTACGCCGGATGCCGCGGCGAAGAAACCGACCTTAACCTCGGGCAGGGCGAATTTCGCCTGATCGGAGGCGAGGATGATGTCGCACGACAGCGCGGTTTCAAATCCGCCGCCCATGGCGAAACCGTTGACGGCGGCGACGATGGGCTTCTCCAGATCAAAACGCGAGGACAGACCGGCAAAGCCGCTGGCGGGCATTGTCGCTTTTGACCCGCCCGCCGCGGTGGCTTTCAGGTCGTTCCCCGCGGAGAACGCCTTGTCCCCCGCGCCGGTCAGAACCGCGACCCAAAGATCCTGATCCGCTGCAAAAGCGTCCCAGCAATCGGCCATTTCATTATGCATGTCGACGTGCACAGCATTGTACACCTCGGGGCGGTTCATGGTCACAACAAGGATGTGACCCTTCTTTTCGGTGGTGATATATTGATAGCTCATACCTTCAGCCCTCCGGTGTCGATTTCAGTGAATTTCCCGCCATTCTTGGCCAGATCGCGCAGCAGCTCGGCGGGCGCGAATTCGGGGTCTTCGGCACCCAGCTTTTCCATCACGTCCAGCACGGCCTGCGCACCGACCATATCGCCATAGAACATCGGGCCGCCCTTATCGGCGGGCCAGCCATAGCCGTTCAGCCAGACCACATCGATGTCAGAGGGACGCTGCGCCTTGTTTTCCTCGAGGATTTTGACCGCTTCGTTGATCATCGGATAGATGCAGATCTCGATGATCTCTTCCTGCGACATCTGGTTGGCCTCGGCACCGGTGATGTCCTTGATCACACCGGCAACCACATCCGACGGGATCGGGCGGCGGGATTCATCATAGTCGTAGAAACCCGCTTGGGTCTTCTGGCCGCGACGGTCCATTTCACACAGCGCATCGCGGATCGGGTTTTCGGTCTTGGCCCCTTTGGACCAGCCGATATCCAGACCGGCCAGATCGGACATCTGGAACGGCCCCATCTTGAAGCCAAAGGCGTTCAGCGCGGCGTCCACATCCCACGGCATCAAGCCCTGTTGCAGCAGCTTGTTGGCCTGTTTCTGGCGTGCGAACAAAATACGGTTGCCGACAAAACCGGGGCAAACGCCGACGAGTACAGCGATCTTGTTGATCTTGGCTGCCAGATCCATCGAGGTCGCGACCACATCATCAGCAGTATGTTTCGCGCGCACGATTTCGAGCAGTTTCATCACGTTGGCAGGCGAGAAAAAGTGCAGCCCGATCACGTCTTCGGGGCGCTTGGTCATCGCTGCGATTTCGTCGATGTTCAACGCCGAGGTGTTCGTCGCAAGGATCGCGCCGGGTTTCATCACGCGGTCCAGCTCGGTGAAGATCTTGCGCTTCAGCTCCATATCTTCGAACACGGCTTCGATCACCAGATCACACTCGGCCAAGGCCGCCAGTTCCAGCTTGCCGTCAAAGCGATCCATCCGCGCTTCGACTTCTTCTTGCGGGAAACGGCCCTTATCTGCGCTGCGCTGGTAGTTGCCGCGCACGACCTTCAACCCGCGGTCCAGCGCTTCTTGCGTGGTCTCGACGATGGTGACGGGGATGCCCGCGGTGGCAAAGTTCATCGCGATACCGCCGCCCATCGTACCCGCGCCGATGATGCCTACGGATTTGATCTCGCGCTGTTTGGTGTTGGCGGGCAGGTCCGGGACCTCCCATGCGGCTTTGCCGGCAGCACCGATATAGGCACCAATTTCTGCGTCGGTTGGGGTGTTCATAGTCTTCCTTTCTTCCGGCCCGGTTGGTGGGCCTTATGTGTCCAGACAGGCCGCGCGGATCGCACGGCGGTCAATCTTGTCGGTGGCACCACGGGTCAAAGGACCGTCCTGGCACCACAGTTTTTCGGGTATCTTGAATTTGGCCAGCCGCCCGTCGAGGTGCGCCGCCATGTCGGCTTGCGTCAAAGGCTTGCCATCGCGGGTCTGCACAGAGGCCCCGACGACTTCACCCAAGCGCGGGTCCGGCACGGAAAATGCGCAAGCCTCGATCACATCGGGATGCGTGTGAAGCGCGCCCTCGACATCCAGACAAGCGATGTTTTCGCCGCCCCGGATGATGATGTTCTTCTTGCGATCAAGGATGGTGATATAGCCTTCGGCGTCGATCACACCCAGATCACCGGTGCGCAGCCAGCCGTCTTGCATCGTCTCTTCTGTGGCTTCCGGCTTGTTGAGGTAGCAGCGCATATTGGCGGGGCTTTTGACGGTAATCTCGCCCAATTCGCCCTGCGGGACATCGTTGCCCTTGTCGTCCAGAAAGCGGATGTCTTGCAGCGGCGGATGCAGCTTGCCTGCGGCGTCGGGGCGTTTGTTGTATTCCTCGCCCACCATGCCGATGCCAAGCGCGTTCGTCTCGGTCATTCCCCAGCCTGTCGCGATGTCGGCGGCGGGGAACTGGTTTTTCAACTGCGCCACCTGCGCCGCAGGGCGTTTCGCCCCGCCTGCGCCAAGCCAGGTGAGCGTCGGTAGGGTTTCCCCCATACGCTTTGCGGCTTCCAGCAGGTCGGCAGATTGCGTCGGCACCCCCAGAAAACGGGTCACGCCCTCGCGGTTGATCACGCGCACCGCTTCTTCGGCGTCCCACTTGTGCAGCAAGGAAATCTTGGCACCGGCGGGCAGGCTAAGCAGAAACAGCGGATGCGTCGCGGTGACGTGAAACAGCGGTGTGACGATCAACCCCGACGGGCGCGGCGCGGGCGGTGCGCCGGGTTCAGGGGGGGTGACCAGCGGCGCGGCGACGGCTTGTAACAGCCAGCTGAACACCGCGCTAAGCGCGCCACGGTGGGTCTGCACCACCCCTTTCGGCTTGCCCGTCGTGCCAGAGGAATACATCACCGCAAAGTCATCGTCCGTGTCCAGATCGACCCCTTCGGGCGGCGTTTCGGCCATGCCCTGCATGAGGTCCGACAGCTTGTGCGGGCCCATTTCCTCGGCATCGCGCACGCCGATGAGCCGCAGGCCCAGATCATCCACCAAGGGTTTCATCCGTTCAAAACGGGGACCATCGGCAAAGACCGTCTTGGCCCCGCTGTCTTGCAACGCATAGTCAAGCTCTTCGGTGGTCCACCACGCATTGACGAACACCACCACAGCACCCGCTGACGCGACCGCCAGCGTGAGCATCAGTAGTTCGGGATAGTTGCGCATCGCGATGCCGACACGGTCGCCGGTCTTGATCCCCAGCGTGTCGCGCAGCCCGTTGGCGATGCGGTTCACATCGGCGACAAACGCATCATAGGTCCAGCGTTCATCCTGATAGACCAGAAACTCCGCCGCGCCATTACCCTGGATTTCGCGGCTTGCCTGGATCAGCCCGCCCAGGGTTTTCGGGATATTCTTGAATGTTTTATAGGTGACGCCACGGATATTACTTTCGGTTACTTCGAACGTCGGGTTCGTTGAAACCACGTGGCGAATGGCTTCTTCGGGGGTCATTGCGGTCATATGCACCCGCCCGCAGACAGCATAGATACAGATAGTGTGGCCATTTCGTCCTCCCTTATCGAGCCTGTTGCCGGACACTCCTCCACGATTGTCCGCGACTCTGATTTCTGCAGCCTAAGCGCTAAAATTCAAACTGCCAATACCGCATGATGGAACGATGTTCCGCAAGCTGACGTTTGACAGGATTTTACGCGCACCAAGGCCCTCCGCACGTGCGGCCCCATATCTCGGCGAAAATTGACCATGAATATAAAGGTAAGGAAAGCCCTACTTTCCCCGAAACCGGGGAAAGCGGCCAATGGCACCTGCGATGTCATTGAAACATCGCGTCACTTGCGGCGCGGCAGATCCCCCGCCGCAGCCGCTTATGTCGGCGTTCAGGTGCCGACGGTGCCGCAAATCAGCTTGGGGAGCCGCGTGGCAGGGGGCGTATTCCGGCTGCGCAGGCTGCGTACCACGCCATCAATCACCGTCATGCCAACACCGGGCAGATTACCCAGTTGCACCGATTCAAGCATATTTTTGCCGGGCGCATGCTGTGCCTGATCCATCAGGACGAAATCGGCGCATTTGCCGACCTCGATCAATCCGGTGTCCAGCTTGCGTTGCCGTGCGGTGTTGCCGTTGGCAAAGCAAAAGGCGACCTCGGCAGGTACATCGCCAAGCGACGACAGCATCGCAACCATGCGCATGATCCCCAAAGGCTGCACGCCAGATCCCGCCGGACCGTCGGTGCCCAAGATCAACTGATCAAGCTTGCCCAACTCGCGCGCTGTGTTCAGCGTCAGCAAGGCGGCGCGTTCGTTCCCGTTATGCACGATCTCAAGCGCGGCCTTGCAGCCCTCGCACAGGCAGATGATCTGATCGTCGGGCAGGGCAGAGTGCCCGCCGTTGATATGCCCGACCACATCCGTTCCGGTTTCAAGCACCATATCCGCATCGATCAACCCTGATCCGGGGATCGACGGGCCGCCGGTGTGGATCGTGCTTTGCATGCCGTATTTGCGCGCCCATCCGACCATCTGCGCGGCGGTCTTGCCGTCCTTGACCGTGCCCAGTCCGACCTCGCCCAGCAGGGTCACGCCGGCCTTGGCCATCTCGGCAAAGTCTTCTTCGACCATGCCCTGTTCGATCACCGGCGCACCGGCGTGAACCTTGACGCCCGAGGGGCGGAAGTTTTCGTACCAACGCTGCGACGCGATCGCCATCGCCTTGAGACCGACGATATCCTTCGGGCGGCCCGGCATATGCACTTCCCCGGCAGAGATCAGTGTGGTCACCCCGCCGTGCAGCGTTGAATCGATCCACCCCAACTGCTGCTGGCGCGGGGTATAGTCGCCCACCACCGGGTGCACATGGCTGTCGATCAACCCCGGTGCCAGCGTCGCGCCATGGGCGTCGACTTCTGTCGTGGCCCCGTCGCAATCCATATCCTTGGCATAGCCCCATTCCGTGATCTTACCGTCCATCGCGATCAGGCAATCCCCGTCGGCAATGGGGTCTTCCATCTTTCCGGTCAGGATCATCCCGATGTTCCGGATCACGAGTTTTGCAGAGGTGTCTGACATGGGGCACGCCTTTCAAGCAGCATCAGTTTCATTTGAACGCTAACAGAAAAATGCGACCGATCAAGATGAAACACTTGACAGATAATCATTCGCATACAAACAATATTACATCCGCAGCCGATAAGGACTCTCCATGGACGCCGCTTCTCTCTCTCGCCCCAGCTTCCCGATCCCCGCAGGTGTCTTTGCCGAAACGGTGACGGAGGTGCAGCATTATACCGACAGCCTTTTCCGCTTCCGCATCACCCGCGACCCGTCCTTCCGCTTCCGGTCGGGAGAGTTCGTGATGATCGGGCTACCCAATGCCGAAAAGCCGGTGTTCCGCGCCTATTCCATCGCGTCGCCCTCGTGGGACGAGGGGGTCGAGTTCTATTCTATCAAGGTGCCGGACGGGCCGCTGACGCAGCACCTGCAAAAGCTCAAGGTCGGTGATACCGTGCTGATGCGCCGCAAGCCGACGGGGACGTTGGTGAATGACGCCTTGCTGCCCGGAAAACGGCTGTGGATGTTCGCCACGGGGACCGGTATCGCGCCTTTCGCGTCGGTCATCCGTGACCCCGAGACGTACGAGAAGTTCGATGATCTGATCCTATGCCACACCTGTCGCACCGCCAAAGAGCTGACCTATGGCCGTGATCTGGTCGCCAGCCTCAAGGCCGATCCGCTGGTGGGTGAATTGGCGCAAAGGCTGACCCTATACGACACGCTGACCCGCGCGCCGTGGCCGCGCGAAGGGCGGCAAACAGACCTGATGGCGTCGGGCAAGATGTTCCGCGATTTGGACGTGCCGCCGATCTCTCCTGATCGCGACCGTGCGATGATCTGCGGGTCGATGGCCATGTTGAACGACACCAAGGCCGCGCTCGAATCCTTCGGACTAGTGGAGGGGGCAAATAACCGTCCTGCCAGTTTTGTGGTAGAAAAAGCCTTTGTCGGCTAACGACATACGAATTGATTTGACACGAAGGCACCCGACGCACTTCTATTCGTATACCAACAAGTTTTATGCCCGCAGCAAAAGGTGACCGGATGAGCTACCTGACCGCGACGACATTGGATCAAGCGTTAACCACATTGGCCGCGGGGCCGGTGTCGATCATCGCGGGGGGGACCGATTGGTTTCCCGCACGCGGCGACCGCCCGGTGACGGGCGACTTGTTGGATATCACCCGCTTGCCAGAGCTGCGCGGCATCAGCCAAACAGACCAAGGCTGGCGTATCGGGGCGGCCACCACATGGACAGACATCATCCGCGCTGATCTGCCCGCCGCTTTCGACGGGCTCAAGCTGGCGGCGCGCGAGGTCGGGTCGATCCAGATCCAGAACGCAGGCACCATCGCGGGTAATCTGTGCAACGCTTCTCCTGCCGCCGACGGGGTGCCGCCGCTGCTGACACTGAATGCCGAGGTAGAGCTTTGCAGCGCAAACGGGTCGCGCGTGCTGCCCTTGTCGCAGTTCCTGCAAGGCGTGCGCCAGACCGACCGCGCCCAGAACGAGCTTGTCACCGCCATCCACATCCCCGCGCCCCCGGCTGATAGTCACAGCAGCTTTGTCAAACTCGGTGCGCGGAAGTATCTGGTGATCTCGATCTGCATGGTCGCGGTGCTGGCAAAGATCGAGAGCGGCAGGCTCACCGATATCCGCATCGCCATCGGCGCCGCATCCCCCGTCGCGCAGCGGCTGACCGCGCTTGAGGATCAGCTTCGCGGTAGCGCCCTTGGCGATGTAGAAAACCGCATAACTGCTGATCTGGTGCAAACGCTGAGCCCCATCACAGATGCGCGCGCCAGCGCCGATTACCGCCTTGCCGCCAGCGTCACTTTGGTCCGCCGCGCTGTGATGCGCGCCTTGAAAGGGGCCCTGTGATGGATAGGCCGACCACGACAGAAGTGACCTCTTTCACCCTGAACGGCAGCATTGCGCAGGTTGAACCGCTGCCCGGTGAACGCTTGTCTTACGCGCTGCGCGAGCGGCTGGACCGCAAGGATGTAAAGATCGGCTGCAACGCGGGCGATTGCGGGGCCTGCACTGTGCTGGTCGATGGCGCGCCGGTCTGCGCCTGCCTGATGCCCGTGCAGCAGGCGGTGGGGCGGCAGGTGGAGACGCTGGCGGGGCTGGTGAAAACCGACCGCGACGCGCAGGCGTTGATGCAAAGCTTTCAGCACCATCAGGCCGCGCAATGCGGGATTTGCACACCGGGGATGATGGTCTCTGCCGTGGCGTTGTTGCGCGAGGTGCCGCAGCCGAGCGCGGCGCAGGTGCAGGATGCCCTTGGCGGCGTGCTGTGTCGCTGTACCGGCTATCGCAAGATCATCGACGCGGTGGTCGGGGCCCATGCTGCCGACGGGCTGACTGTCGCCTCTACCGCGCTTGGCCAGCCTGCGCGGCGGCTGGACGGGCAGGCCAAGGTCGACGGGTCAGAGGCGTTTGGCGATGACGTTGCCCCAGCCGGTGCTTTGGTCGCGCGGGTCATCCGCGCGCCCCATGCCTCGGCCGGATTTACCTTCGGCGATCTTGAGGCATGGCGCAGCGCACAGCCCGGGATCCATTGCATCCTGACCGCAGATGACGTGCCCGGCCTCAACGCCTTTGGGGTGATCCCCGGCTTCATCGACCAGCCGGTTTTCGCTGTGAACCACATCCGGTTCCGGGGGGAGGCGGTGGCTTGCGTTGTAGGAGAGGCAGAGGCGATGATCGCCCTTGATCTGGAAAGCTTTCCTGTCCATTGGTCGCCAAAAACTGCGCTTGCCGATACCGATGCCGCGACCGCCCCCGACGCGCCACAGCTGTTCGACGATCGCAAAGGGAACATCATGTGCGGCGGCTTCGTGCAATGCGGCGATGTGGAGGCCGCGCTCGACGCCGCCGACGTCACGGTCGAGGCGCACTATACCACCAGTTTTGTCGAACATGGCTATATCGAGCCAGAGGCAGGCTTTGCCCAAGTGATCGACGGGCGGATCCATGTGCATGCCTGCACCCAGGCACCGGGTATGGACCGCGAAGCACTGGCCGCGATCCTTGACCGTCCCATGGCCGACATCCGCATTGTGCCGACGGCGGTCGGGGGCGGTTTCGGATCAAAGATCGACCTGTCGTTGCAGCCCTTCATCGCGCTTGCCGCGCTCAAGACGGCGCGGCCCGTGCGCATGACCTATGCGCGCGCCGAGACGATGCAATCGACCACCAAACGCCACCCCGCGCAGATCACGATCAAGGTCGGGGCCAAGGCGGATGGGACGCTTTCGGGGCTGCGGTTCGACGGGGATTTCAACACCGGTGCCTATGCAAGCTGGGGCCCGACGGTCGCCAATCGCGTGCCGGTGCATGCCTCTGGCCCCTACCACATCCCTGATTATCGCGCACGTAGCCGTGCCGTGCATACCCATTGCCCCCCCGCGGGTGCCTTCCGTGGCTTCGGCGTGCCGCAATCTGCCATCGCACAGGAAACCGCCTTTGACCTGCTGGCCGAAAAGCTGGGGCTTGATCCGCTGGAGTTCCGTTTGAAGAACGCGCTGGCGGACGGGGTGCCCACGGTCTGCGGGCAGGTGTTCGATCAGGGCGTCGGCATCGCCCCCTGCCTAGAGGCGCTGCGCCCCGCGTGGGAGGAGGCGAAAGCCGAATGCGCCCGGTTCAATGCAAAGAATGACACAGTGAAACGCGGTGTTGGGATCGCGGGGGCTTGGTACGGCTGCGGCAATACCTCGCTGCCGAACCCGTCGACCATTCTGGCGGGCGTGCGGGCGGATGGCACGGTGGTGCTGCACCAAGGTGCAATGGACATCGGGCAGGGGGCCAATACGGTGATCCCGCAAATCTTTGCCCAAGCGCTTGGGCTGTCGGTCGAGGGGATCAAGATCCTCGGGGGTGACACCGATATCACGCCGGACGCGGGCAAAACCTCTGCCTCGCGGCAGACCTTTGTGTCGGGCAACGCCGCACTGAGGACCGGAGAGGCACTGCGGGCGCAGATTCTGCGGCAGGTCAATGCGGGCCCCGCCGCGCAGATCGGCTGCCAAGACGGGCAGCTCACGGTGACCGACGGCGGGCGCACGCAGCGCCTTGATCTGACGCGGCTGCCGGTCGATGCGCAGGGCTATGTGCTGCAGTCGCAGGAAAGCTATGACCCGCCGGTCAAACCGCTGGATGAAAACGGGCAGGGCGTACCCTATGCGCAGTTCGGCTATGCCGCGCATCTGGTGGTGGTCGAGGTGGATATCGCCCTTGGCCTTTGCCGTCCCCTGCGCTTTGTCGCCGCCCATGACGTGGGCCGCGCGATCAACCCCTTGTTGGTCGAGGGGCAGGTGCAGGGCGGCATTGCCCAAGGGCTTGGAATGGCGCTGATGGAGGAATATATCCCCGGGCGCACCGAGAACCTGCATGACTATCTGGTGCCGACCATCGGCGACGTTCCCGCGATCGAGACGCTGATCCTGGAGGTGGCTGACGCCCATGGGCCCTACGGCGCGAAAGGTCTGGGCGAACATGTGCTGATCCCCACCGCCCCCGCGATCCTCAATGCTATCTACCATGCCACCGGTGCGCGCGTGACGCAGACACCGGCCACGCCGACGCGCCTGCGCGCCGCCCTGAAGGAGGCCGGACATGCCTGACGACCTGCGCGACCCCAAGCCCGTGAAAATCCGCTGCGATGCCTGCCCGGTGATGTGCTTCATCGCCGACGGCAAATCCGGCGCCTGCGACCGCTATGCCAACCACGCGGGCGAACTGGTACGCCTTGATCCGCTGACCGTGATCCAGTCGGGGGCCAAGGCCGTCGCTTTTCTGGATCAGGGCGACAACGCGCAAGATTGGGACGGCGACGTCATTCAGGGCGGGCGCGATTTCGTCACCGCCGTGGGGGCGGGGACCACCTATCCAGATTACAAACCCGCGCCCTTCATCGTCAGCCAAGAGGTCGAGGGCGTGGATATGATCACCGTCGTGACCGAGGGCATTTTTTCGTATTGCGGGGTCAAGGTGAAGATCGACACCGACCGCCACATCGGCGACGAGCGCGCCGTGGTGCGCGTTGACGGAGAGGCGATCGGGCATGTGATGACCTCTGAATACGGGTCCAAGATGCTGTCTTTGGGCGGGGTCGAGCATCTGACCGGCGGCTCCAAGAAAGAAGGCCGCGTGACCTGTGACGCGTTGCTGCGCCTATGTAACCGTGAACCGGTCGAGGTCACCATCGACGGCGGCGTCACCATGGTGGTCGAGGCGGGCAAAGCGCCGATCATCAACGGCGTTCCGGAAAAGCTGATGCGCGTGGGCTGTGGGTCAGCGACCATCGGGATGTTCGCCAAACAATGGCACGGGCATGTGGACGAGGTCGTCGTTGTCGATGATCACATCACCGGCGTGCTGACAGAACACGAGGCGGGCAAAGGGCTGGATATGACCCCCTCTGGCATCCGCGTGAACGGACGGCGGTCAACGCCGGGGCGGTATTTTCAGGTGGCGGACCCCGGCACCGGATGGGGCGGCACCGATGTTGAAGACCCGCTGACCATCCTGCGTGACGCCGACCCGAAGCGTGCCTGGCCGGGGCTCCGGCTGCTGATGATCTCTACCACCGGAGAGCAATGGGCCTATTTCACGCTGGATGATGACCTGATCCCGCAACCCGCCCAGATTACGCCCGAGCTGCTGGTCGTCGCGGACCGCATCGCCGAGAATTGCGAACCCTCGCTTTGTTCGGTGCTATTCATGGGGGGGGCGGGGGGCAGCTTGCGTGCCGGCGTGACAGAGAACCCCGTGCGGCTGACGCGGTCGGTCAAGGAATCGCTGACTCATGTGTCCTGCGGCGGGGCCGAGGCCTATGTCTGGCCGGGGGGCGGGATTACCGTCATGGTGGATGTCATGGATATGCCCACGAACTCTTTCGGCTATGTACCCACGCCCGCGCTGGTGGCACCGATCGAATTCACCCTGCGGCGCGAGGATTACGGCACGCTTGGCGGGCATATGGAGCATATCCAGCCCGTGCGTGATGTGGTCACCGATGATGTGCGACGGGTGGCGCAGCAACTGCTGCAACCAGACCCGAACGCGCGGGAAAACTACGGCTGGTCGAAGGACCAGACATGACGGCACAGGCGGCTCTTCTCCCCGGTGGCAGGCTGCATCTGTCCCACGGCCCGATTGATCTGGTCATCGGGGCGGATGGCGCGCGAGATCTGGCGTTTCGCGCGGGTTTTGATCGCTTTGGCACGATCCTGTCTGAACTGACGACAGAGCTGCCTCTGCTGCGCCGCCCTGTGAACACCAAACCGAAAGGCAAGATCGCCCGCGCCATGTACCGCGCCGCCTTGCCCCATGCCGACGGGCTGACCACGCCGATGATCTGCGTCGCCGGTGCCGTCGCGGCAGAGGTATTGTCGGCCATGGTGGATGCCGCCGATCTGACCCGCGCGTATGTGAACAACGGTGGCGATATCGCGCTGCATCTGACCGAGGGCGCGCGTTTTGACGTGGGCATCGCGGGGCTGGACGGGCGGTCGCTTGGCACCGTCACGATCCGCAGCAATGACCCCATCCGCGGCATCGCCACCAGCGGGCAGGGCGGGCGCAGCCACTCCTTGGGCATTGCCGACAGTGTCACCGTGCTGGCCCGATCCGCCGCGATGGCCGATGCCGCGGCGACAAGGTTGGGAAATGCCGTTGATCTGCCCGCCCATCCCGCAATCCGGCGCAGCCCCGCCAACCAGTTGCACGACGACAGTGACCTTGGTGCGGCACCGGTGGTGACCCATGTCGGGCCGCTCTCCCCCGCCGATGTTAACCAAGCGCTTACCACCGGCGCGACAGCGGCGCAGGGTTTGCGCGACCGTGGCCTCATCTTTGGCGCGGCGCTTTTTCTGCGCGACCAACATACTGTCATCGGCTTGCCCGAAACCCTGAAATCCCTAGTGAAAGCCCCCGAATATGCCTGAGGTTATGACCCGCAAAATCGTCACCAGCGTCGAAGAGATTTTCCACGAAGGCGGCCCCCGCGCCAATACGCCGCTGAAACGCGGGTCGGTCATGGCTGTGATCCAAAACCCCTATGCAGGCTCTTATATCGAGGACATCCAGCCCTTTATGGAAGACCTCAAACCGCTGGGGGTCGCGATGGCGCAAAAGCTGCTGGCGGCGCTCGATGTCGAGGCGGCACAGATCGAAGGCTACGGCAAAGGCAGCATCGTCGGCACGGGCGGAGAGTTGGAGCACGGTGCGCTCTGGCACGCCCCCGGCGGCTATGCGATGCGCGATGTATTGGGCGGATCGAAGGCGATTGTGCCATCGACGAAAAAGGTTGGCACGGCGGGGGTGCGGCTGGATGTGCCTGTGACCCATGTCGATGCCTCATATGTCCGCAGCCATTTCGATTCAATCGAGGTCGGCCTGAATGACAGCCCCCGCGCCGATGAAATGGCGGTGATCCTTGTGATGACCACAGGGGCACGTATCCACAACCGCGCGGGCGGGTTGGATGCAAAGGATATCGAAGGAAAGGATGGTCTGAGATGAGCGCCGACATTCGTAAAATCGCCACTTGGGTCGAAGAGACTCACCGCGAGATCGGGCAGCAGATATCGCCCCCCACGCGCAAGGCCGTTGCTGTGGCCGTGATCAAAAACCCCTTTGCAGGCTCTTATACCGAGGACCTGACCCCGCTGATGGATATCGGCGCAGAGCTGGGGGGATTGCTGGGCGATAAATGTGTTGCGGCCCTTGGGATCACCCCCGCGCAGGCCGAAAGCTATGGCAAGGCCGCGATGGTGGGCGAGGGGGGAGAGCTGGAACACGCCGCCGCGATCCTGCACCCGAAGCTGGGCGCACCGCTGCGGGTCGCGGTTGAAAAGGGGGCCGCACTGGTGCCGTCTTCCAAAAAGATGGGCGGGCCGGGGCAGGTGCTTGACGTGCCTTTAGGGCACAAGGACGCCGCCTATGTGCGCAGCCATTTCGACGGGATCGAGGTGCGGTTGAACGACGCGCCGCGCGCGGGCGAGATACTGGTGGCCGTGGCTGTCACAGATTCCGGGCGCCCCTTGCCCCGTGTCGGCGGGCTGACCCATGCCGAGGCCGAAGGCAAGGACGGCCTGCGTTAGAGCCTATAGTTTCTCGAGCAGGGCCAGCAGCCGGTCGACCTCACGCGGGGTGAGGTTGCCGACCGTCTCGGCCGAGATTTCCTGCGCAGTGGCAATCGCCTTGGCGGTCACCGCGATGCCTTCGTCGGTCAGCGAAATCTCCAGCCGCCGCATGTCGGTCTTTGACGGGGTGGAATGGACCAGCCCCTTTTTGCGCAACCGGTCGATCACGCCTTTGGTGGTCGCCGCGTCCATCCCGACCAGACGCCCCAGATGGTTCTGGCTGATCCGCGCCTCGTCCCGCAGCTTGGCCAGCACGGCGAATTGTGTCGGCGTGATATCCGGCATCCTCCGGTTAAAGATTTCAAGGTGGCGCTGGTTCGCGAGGCGCAGCTTGAACCCGATCTGTTGTTCCAACGCATAGTCTGCGGTCAGGGTCAGGTCTTGTGTGGTTTCAACCAAGGTTCTTATCCAGTGCTCTTGGGTCAATGCGTATAGATTAGGCACTATCATCCCATGGTTTCCATCTGGGGTCTATATCAGATGGGGCGCAAGAAATTGTTTGACAGCTAACAATTTTTTGGTCCTTCATGAAGCTGTGCAGAGCAAGGAGTGAACCGATGTCCTTTGTCAGAAACGCTTGGTACGTTGCGGGTTGGTCTACCGACTTTGGCGATGAGCTGGTGCCGCTGACATTGCTTGCGCAGAACCTAGTAGCCTACCGCACCAGCGATGGCCAGATCGCCGTGCTCGAAGATCGCTGCCCGCACCGGCTGCTGCCGCTGTCCAAGGGCAAGCGCATCGGCGACACCATTCAATGCGGCTATCACGGTATGACCTTTGGCGCGGACGGTGCCTGCGTGCGGGTGCCGGGGCAATCGAACCTGCCCAAATCCGCCTATGTCGACAGCTATCCGGTGCTGGAACGCTACGGCATTGTGTTCATCTGGATGGGCGACGCCGACAAGGCCGACCCCGCGCTTGCTTTCGATATGCCGGAATTGGGGCAAGAGGGGTGGCACGTCCACCACGGGGACAAGCTGCATATCCGCGCAAATTACCTCAACGTTGCCGAAAACCTTGTGGATCCGGCGCATGTCAGCTTTGTCCATCCGACGACATTGGGCAATGCGGCCTCTGAAAACGTACCCGTGCATGTCAAAACCGCAGACGAGGTGATCGTGGCATGGCGCTGGATCAGAGACGCGGAACCCATCGGCTTTTTCAAGGCATTCGGCGGCTTTAGCGGCAATGTGGACCGCTGGCATTATTACTATCTGCACATGCCCTCGACCGCCGTGATTGACTTTGGGTCGTCTGATGCAAAGCTTGAACTTCCCGAAGATCAGCGCAACAAAGGCGTGCGTATCTTTGCGCTCCATTTCGTCACACCCGTGACAGAGGACTATACGATCGACCACTGGATGCACCTGCGCAACACCGCCCTTGGCGATGACGCCGCGTCGGACCAAATGGACGCGATGTTCCGCGTAGCATTTGCCGAGGACAAGGCGATTTTGGAAGCCGTCCACCAAGAAGAACAGCGCCCCCAAAAACGCAAACCCATCCGCATCGCTATCGACAAAGCGCCCAACGTCTACCGCAAACGCATCCGCGACCGGATCGAGGCAGAGGCGACGGACGATCTGGGCGACCCCGTCGCACCGATCTTTGTCCAGCATGATTGATCCATAAAAAGCAAAGCCGCAGCAGACGGCACACCCCAACACGAGAGGACCATCACATGAACAGAAAGACATTCCTGAACAGCGTCATAGGCGCCTTTGCCCTTGGCGTCACCGGCTTTGCCGCAGCGGCGCAGTCGGGCGACCCGATCAAAGTCGGAGAGATCAACCACTACAAACGTCTCGCCGCCTTTGCCGAGCCGTATAAACAGGGCATCGAACTGGCGCTCGAGGAAATCAACGCCGCTGGCGGTGTGCTGGACCGCCCGCTCGAATTCATCTTCCGCGACGATCAGGGCGACCCCGGTGAAGCGATCAAAATCGCCGAAGAGCTGATGACCAGCGAAGGCACCGTGATGATCACCGGTTCGATCCTGTCGAACGTCGGTCTGGCGATCTCCTCGGTCGCGGCGGAAAAGGGCTGGGTTTACCTCGCCGCCGAACCGCTGGCCGATGCCCTGACCTGGAGCCAAGGCAACCCCTGGACCTTCCGCCTGCGGACCTCGACCTATATGCAGGCCGCAATGCTGGCCGAACAGGCCGCCAAGACCGATGCCGTGAAATACGCGACCATCGCACCCAACTACGCCTATGGCAAAGACGCGGTGGCCGCCTTTAAGGAAGTGCTGACCGAACTGAAGCCCGAGGTCGAATTCGTCGGAGAGCAATGGCCCGCCCTGTTCAAGATCGACGCCGGTGCCGAGGTTCAGGCGCTGGAGCGGTCCAAGCCGGACGCGATCTATAACGTGACCTTCGGCCCCGACCTTGCCAAGTTCGTCCGCGAAGGCACCACCCGTGGTCTGTTCGACGGGCGCACGGTCTACGGCCTGCTTTCGGGCGAACCGGAATACCTTGAACCGCTAGCCGACGAAGCCCCCGAAGGCTGGGTTGTAACCGGTTATCCCTGGTATGACTTCTCGGATGAAGACGGCGCGAACAAGCCTTTCGTTGATGCCTATCAGGCGAAATTCGACGAAACGCCAAAGCTCGGCTCCCTCGTCGGGTATATGACCGCGCAAAGCATCGCGGCCGCGATCAGCAAGGCGGGATCGACCGAAGGGGACGCGATCCGTATGGCCTTCGAAGGGCTGGATGTGGCGACGCCCGTGGGCGACATCACGTTCCGCGAGATCGACAATCAGGCGACCATGGGGGCCTTTGTCGGGAAGACCATGCTCAAGGACGGTGCGGGCGTCATGACCGACTGGACCTATCTGGACGGTGCCGACTACCTGCCGTCTGACGAAGAGGTGTCGAAACTGCGTCCGGCAGAATAATCCGGACTCGCACCCAAGGGGGGAGGCCCCCTTGGCTGCATCTGACCCCATCCCCAACATCAAGAGGTGCCCATGGGCCTTTTCATCGCACAGATTCTGACTGGGCTTGCCAATGCGGGTGCGCTCTTCATGGTTGCCTCTGGGCTGTCGCTGATCTTTGGCGTCACGCGGGTGGTGAATTTTGCCCATGGGTCGTTCTATATGCTGGGGGCTTATGTCGGCTATTCGCTGATGCAGGTGTTGCCGGGCATGGTCGGCTTCTGGGGAGCGATCCTGCTGGCGGGGCTGATCGTCGGGCTGATCGGGGTGATCGTCGAGATCTGCGTGCTGCGCCCTGTCTATAGCGCGCCTGAACTGTTCCAACTGGTCGCGACCTTTGGCGTGATCCTTGTCATTCAGGATCTGGCGCTGATGATCTGGGGCCCGCAAGATCTGCTGGGCCCGCGCGCGCCGGGGCTGAAAGGGGTGATCCGCATCATGGGGGAACCCGTGCCGCAATATGACATCGCGCTGATCATTATCACGCCCTTCGTCGCCATCGCCCTGTGGTATCTGATCACGAAAACCCGTGTCGGCACCTTGGTGCGCGCCGCCACCCAGGACCGCGAGATGGTCGGTGCCCTTGGGGTCAATCAGGCGTGGCTGTTCACGGGCGTCTTCTTTCTGGGCTGTGCGCTTGCAGGGCTTGGCGGCGCGTTGCAACTGCCCAAGGGTGGTGCCGATCTGCTGATGGATTTCAGCATCATTGGTGCGGTCTTTGTGGTCGTGGTCATCGGGGGCATGGGGTCGCTGCCGGGGGCCTATCTGGCGGCGGTGATCATCTCGGTCCTGAATGTGTTTGGCGTGACCTATGCGCCGCAGTCGACGCTTGTGCTGATGTTTGTCGTCATGGTGATCGTCCTGATGTTCCGCCCCTTCGGCCTGCTCGGGAAAGAGGAGATCGCGGGCGAGCATGGCCAGACCGGAGAGCCGGAGCGCCCGATCAAGCCCGCGGGCAATCGCATGCGCTTGCTGGTGATGGCTGGGCTGTTCATCCTTGCGCTGCTGCCGTTCTACGGCGGGAATTTCGCCGTGGTGCTGGTGACCGATATCATGATCTTCTGTCTTTTTGCCGCCTCGCTGCATTTCATGCTGGGGCAGGGCGGGTTGGTCAGCTTTGGCCATGCGGCCTTCTTTGGCGGGGGGGCCTATGCCGCGGCGCTGTTTGTGACCTATGCCGACACCCCGATGGAGCTGGCGCTGGTGCTGGCCCCGATCTGCGCGGGGCTGGCCGCCGTGGTGATCGGCTGGGTCTGCCTGCGGTCCACCGGTGTCTACTTCGCCATGCTGACGCTCGCCTTCGGGCAACTACTCTGGAGCCTTGCGTTCCAATGGGGTGATGTGACGGGGGGCGATGACGGGCTGGTCAACATCTGGCCGTCCGATTGGGCGTCGGACAATGATGTCTATTACTACCTCGCTTTTGTCTTCTGCATCGGGGGCATCCTGCTGCTGCGCCAAGCTGCGCATGCGCCCTTTGGCTATGCCATGCGCGCGGCCCGCGACAGTGCGCGACAAGCCGAGGCGATGGGGATCAACACCAAACGCATCCAATGGGTCGCCTTTACCTTTGCGGGCATCATGGCGGGGCTCGCGGGCGGGCTGTTCGTCTTCTCCAAGGGCAGCATCTTCCCTAACGAGCTTGAAACCGCCCGCAGTTTCGACGCGCTGATCGTGGTGTTTCTGGGCGGGGTGAAGACCCTGTCGGGCGGCTGGGTCGGCGGGGCCTTCTTTGAAGGCGTCAAAGACTATCTGACCCGTTTTGAATACTGGCGGCTCGCCTTGGGTCTGCTGATCATCTTTGTCGTGATCCTTGGCCCCGAAGGCATCGTCGGATCGCTGCGCAAGGCGGGCGAACGCATTGGCCTGCTGAAAACACCGGAGGACGCGAAATGAGCCCGATCCTGTCTGTGCGCAACCTGTCCCGCAATTTTGGTGCGATCAAGGCGGTGGATGACGTGAGCTTTGATCTTGCCAAGGGAGAGCTGCTGGCGCTGATCGGCCCCAATGGCGCGGGCAAAAGCACCTGTTTCAATATGCTGATGGGGCAGCTCAAGCCGTCGTCGGGCACCGTGCAGCTGATGGGCAAGAACATCGCGGGCATGCAACCGCGCAAGATCTGGCGCATGGGGGTGGGGCGGACGTTCCAGATCACCGCGACCTATGCCTCGATGACCGTGGTCGAAAACGTGCAGATGGCGCTGATGTCGCATCACAAGCGGCTCTATTCCCTGATCACCTTCGCCCATAAACTCTACCGCGAAGAGGCGCTGGCGCTGCTTGATACCGTGGGCATGGCCGACCAGTCCGAACGCCACTGCGCGGTGCTGGCCTATGGCGACCTCAAACGGCTCGAACTGGCGGTTGCCCTCGCCAATGACCCGATCCTGCTGCTGATGGATGAACCCACCGCTGGCATGGCCCCGCGTGAACGGATCGCGCTGATGCAGCTGACCGCCGATATACTAGAGCAACGGGGCATCAGCGTGTTGTTTACCGAGCATGACATGGACGTGGTCTTTGCCCATTCGCACCGCATCATGGTGCTGAACCGTGGCCAGCTCATCGCCGACGGCACCGTCGACGAGATCCGCAACAACCCGCAGGTGCAAGAGGTCTATCTGGGCGGCGGCACGCTGTTCAAAGCGCAGGAGGATGCCCATGCTTGAGGTGAACGGCGCCAATTCATTCTACGGCAAGGCGCAGGTGCTGAATGACCTGAACTTTACCGTGGATCGCGGCACTGTCGTCGCCCTGCTGGGGCGCAATGGTGCGGGCAAGACCACGACGATGAAATCCATCATGCAGCTGGTTCGGCCACGGCAGGGCAAGATCATCTATCAGGGCCAGGACATCACCGGCTGGCCCAGCCACAAGGTCGCGCGCAACGGTCTGGGCTATGTCCCCGAGGAACGCCGGATTTTCACCCAGCTTACCGTGCTGGAAAACCTGGAGGTCGGCCGCCAGCCCCCCCGCGACGGCTGCACCACCTGGACCGAGGATATGGTGTTCGACCTCTTCCCCAACCTCGCCGAACGCCGTCACAACCGCGGCAAAGCGCTGTCGGGGGGCGAACAGCAGATGCTGACCATCGCCCGCACCCTGATGGGCAACCCCGCGTTCATCCTGCTGGACGAACCTTCCGAAGGCATCGCGCCGGTGATCGTCGAACAGATGGCCCGCGTAATCCTGCAACTCAAGGCAGAGGGGCTGACGGTGCTACTGTCCGAACAGAACCTGCATTTCGCGCAAGCGGTCGCCGATGGCGTGGTGATCATCGAACACGGCACACAGAAATTCGTCGGCACGCTCGCCGCGCTGCAATCGCAGCCGGAAATTCGGGATCAATATCTGTCGGTGTAGGGGCAGCGCCCGCGATCACAAGGCTGGTTCAGGCGAAGGTCTCAGCCACGAGCTCTTTCGCGAAAGTCGCATCCAATACGCCGCGGTTCAGCAAGCGATACCAGAATGCACCGTGGATCATGGTCGACAATACCTCGACGTTGCGCGCGGGTGAAAGCGCCCCTTGGTCCTGCGCCCGACGCAGCATCAGCGTCATCATCTGCTCGCGCGGCAGAACGAATTTAGCATGGAACGACGCGTGAAACTTCGCGTCTTGCTGTGACGATGCAATCAGCGACCGGATGGTTCCGCCATCCAGTTTCAGATGTTCGAAAACCTTGATCAGGAAGTCTTCAAGCTGCGACCTATAGTCTTGCGCGCTATCCAAAGGCGGTTCAGCGGCATAGGAATTCGTCGCCTCGAATATCGCTTCGAGGATGAGGTCCGCCTTTGTATCCCAGCGATTGTAGAGCGTTTGGCGCGCAACGCCCGCCTCGGCAATAATCGCCGCGATAGAGACTTTTTCGTAGCCCGTTTCCCGCACAAGCCGCAGCGCGGCGGCTTTCAAAGCGGCGCTGGCTTCCTCGTTCGCGGGGCGTCCGCCCGACTTCTTTACCGACATGCACAGCTCCTGTTCATCGATGCAGCGTGGTATGACATTGATTGTTAGACTGCGATCTACTAAATGCAAGTAGACCACAGTCTATTATCCCGTTGGAGCCAAGATGTCTCAAATTTCCTTGTCCTCAAGCCGCGCGTTCGCTGTGACCGCGACCCTCGGCCTGCTCTCCCTTTTTCCGCCATTGGCAACCGACATGTATCTGGCCGCCCTCGGGGATCTTGCGACGTCGATGAACGCCACCCATACGGCGGCCGAGCTCTCGCTTTCTCTCTTTTTTCTGGGGCTCTGTTTCGGGCAAATCCTGATCGGCCCCTTGACCGATACCTACGGGCGCAAGGGGCCGCTTCTGATCGGCACCGTCCTTTTCACCGTGACCTCTCTTGTTCTGCCGTTGTTCAGCGACATCGCGTGGTTCAACGCACTTCGTTTCATTCAGGCCATCGGGGCGAGCGCGGGCATGGTCGTGGGGCGCGCCATGGTCAAAGACCTGTACGAAGGGCGGAAGGCGGCGAAAGTCATGACGGTGCTTGTCATGTTGCTGACGCTTGGCCCCATCGCCTCGCCCACGTTGGGCAGCCTGTTGCTTGAAGCGTTTGGCTGGCGTTCCATCTTTGCGACGATGGCCCTTATCAGCCTTGTCGCGCTGGTCTTGTCCGTGATCACCTTGCCCGAGACATTGCCCGC
This sequence comes from Sulfitobacter sp. PM12, assembly GCF_045586035.1. NCBI lineage: Bacteria > Pseudomonadati > Pseudomonadota > Alphaproteobacteria > Rhodobacterales > Roseobacteraceae > Sulfitobacter > Sulfitobacter sp. PM12. The sequence goes on along the minus strand of NZ_CP151532.1, from coordinate 98,349 downwards.
CGAAGGCCGCCAGCCTCGGCCCTTCCGCACGGGTGCAAAAACCGCCAAGCGGCTCCTGTCCGAGCGCGGATTTCTCATCATGGCGCTGGTTGCGGGGCTTATTCAAAGCGGCATGTTCGCGTTTATCACGGGATCCTCTGGGGTCTTCCAAGGGATCTTCGGGCTGAGTTCAATCGGCTTTGGGCTCATGTTCGCGGCTATTGCGACCGCGCTTATCATCTTTGGCCGCATCAATGGCATGCTGTTGAACCACTATAGCCCCGAACAGATCCTCACCGCCGTCTTGCCGCTGTTTGTCGCCGCTACTTTGGTGCTGGCGCTGCTGTCGCAGACAAGCTCGCTTCTGGTATTCGCCATTCCGCTGTGGATATCGATTGGCTGCGTCGGGTTGCTGTCGGCGAACGCGATGTCTATCGCGATGTCGCTGACAGAGAAAGGTGCCGGCATGGGATCGGCGTTGCTGGGGGCGATCCAGTTTGCCCTTGCCTTTGCCGTCTCTACCTCTGTCGCGATTGGCGGGACAGCTACGGCGCTCCCCATGTCCCTTGGGCTTGCGATCCCTGCTGGGCTGGCAACGGTGCTGTTCTTCGTGGCAGGGCGCTTCACCGTGCCTTCGTCATCGCGACTGACCTCCTAAGCCCCATACGTGTTGAGGTGGGAAGCCGCACCCGCCCCGACACGACTTCGCCAATCCGAAACCGCTGAAACGCGCCACCCGACAGCGACATCCAAGCGTTACTGGCACCGCATATATGAGCTGGGATATGGGTCGGGCTGGCCGCTGAGTTGAACAACACTGCACATAATTACTATTATAAGTTACAATTTTCGCACAAAGGCGCGACAGGGAACGCGTCCCATTAGACGAGAACTGTCTCCGCTCTCGCCGGCTACAACGAACATCAGGGATAGCATCCCACGTCTCGACGCGGCTTCAGACGCCGGACGCCCCTATCTGGCGGCGGCCAATGCTGCGCGCAGGGTTTCTCTGTCACCGATATGGTTCGCGAGGATGAGGATCAGGCGGGCGTTGAATGCGTCGCTTTCGTCCTTGCTTCGCCCTTCATGTGCGCAAAGCAATTCATCATAGAACCCGTCCGGATCCTTGATGTTCGGTTGAAGGTTGAGCCCCATCGTTACTGCCCCTTTCCTGTTGCGATGCCTACGGCTGACCGGATGTCTGCGGCGCTTGCGCGGGCCCACCGTGCGGCGACATGCTGGTCCGGGCGGATCAGGTAGATGCCGCAGGGCGTGTCGCCGAGGTAGCGTGCCGCAATAGCACCGCTGGGATCGTCGGTTTGCGTGTTCAGCGTGACGGTGTTTACCGTGACCCCGCCAACCTCGGCCAGCGCGGGCGGGTCGGTATTGATCGCCAGAACGGTGAACACGCCGCCCACCACGTCCAGCAAGAACCCGTCCCTCAAGGGCGCGTCGCTGCAGGTGGCGCCGACACGGTTTGTCGCGGGGCCATTCAGTGCATCGGGGCCGTTCAGTGACAGCCCGTCATAGACACTTGGCACAGACAAACGACCGGAATTCACCAAGGGCCTTGCAAAGGGGTGACGGTGTGCGAGGCTCAACACCGCATTGCGGAAAATCTTGCTCATCTCTGTCTTCGGGGTGAGAAAGTCCGTGGCGCGAGTGGAATTCAGGATATTCTCGTCAGCGCCGTGGACCCGCTCTTGCGAATAGCTGTCGAGCAGACGGTCGGGTGCCAAGCCCTTGATCACCAGATCAAGTTTCCACGCCAGATTGTCCGCGTCCTGCACGCCGGAGTTGGCCCCCCGCGCCCCGAAGGGAGAGACCTGATGCGCGCTGTCGCCCGCAAAGAGCACCCTGCCGTGTCGAAACTTTTCCATACGCCGACATTGGAACGTGTAGATGGAGGTCCATTCGAGCTCGTATTCCGCCCCCTCGCCCAACATGGCATCCACGCGGGCGCGGATATTCTCGGGCTTCAGTTCCTTGGCGCGGTCAATGTCCCACCCCAGTTGGAAATCGATCCGCCAGATATCGTCGGGCTGCTTGTGGAGAAGCGCCGACGCGCCGCTGTCTTTGAAGGGCGGCTCGAACCAGAACCAGCGTTCGGTCGGGAAATCGGCCTTCATCTTCACGTCAGCGATCAGGAAATTATCCTCGAACACGCGGCCCTCAAAGCTCAGACCCAGCATCTCGCGCGTGGGAGACCGTGCGCCATCGCAAGCGACCAGCCAGTCGGCCTCAAGCTGGTAGGGGCCGTCGGGTGTGTTGATATCCAGCACCACGTGATCGACCCGCGGTGTCACCCCCGTGACCCCGTTGCGCCCGCGGATTTCAATGGGCGCGCCGTCAGATTGCGCCACACGGATTTCATCCACGAGGTATTTCTCGAAATAGGGCTGTTGCAGGTTGATAAACGCCGGAGCCTTATGGCCGTCTTCGGGTTGCAGATTGAATTCGAACACCCGCTCATCGCCATGAAACACTTTGCCGACGTTCCACTGAACGCCCTTGTCGATCATCGCTTTGCCCGCGCCAAGGCGGTCGCAGATCTCGAGCGTGCGTTTCGCAAAACAGATGGCGCGACTGCCCTGTCCGACCCCTTCATGATCGTCCAATACCACAACAGGCGTGCCCTTACGCCCAAGATCAAGCGCCAGCGCCATCCCGATGGGCCCGCCCCCGACGATCACCACAGGGTGACGCCGGGGGGCAAGATCCTGATCCGCTCCCTTTTGGTAAGGGTATAGTTTGAACGCGATATCATAGCGGACGTCGACCATGGTTTGCCCTCCCAGACCTAGCCTTAGCCCTGCAACTGCGCCCACATTTCCAGATCGCGCTTGTCTGTCCAGATACGCGGATGCCAGATGCCGCGGGCCTCGTCGAAGGCGCGGCTGACGTTGAACGGCAGGCAGTGCTCGTAAATCGCGTAATCCTTGAACTTCGGGTCGCATTCCGCGCGCACCGCATCCCATGCCTCTTTCAACGTGCCGCCTTTCATGGCGACCCGCTGCGCTGGCTTGAAGGTGCTTTCGACGAAATCACGCGTGCTTTCAATCGCACGTTCAACGGCGTCCTTGCCGATCAAGGCGCCCCCCCGTCCCGGTGCGATCGCATCCACGTCATAGGCCTTGATGTTATCGAGCGTTTGCCCCCAGTCGCCGAAGTATCCGTCGCCGCAATAGCAGGCCGAATGATCCTCCACGATATCGCCCGTGAACATAACGTTCTGATCCGGCACATGGATCACCGCATCACCCGCCGTATGGGCGCGGCCGATGTGTTTGATATCAACGCGACGTTTGCCCAGATAGACGGTCATGCTGTCGCTGAATGTGGTGGTCGGGTAAGTCAGCCCGGGGATTGATTCATGCCCCTCGAACAATCGGGGAAAGCGTTGGAATTCGCTGTCCCAATCTTCCTGTCCGCGTTCCTCGACCATCGCGCGGGCAACGTCGGACATGATGATCTGCTGTGCCCCATAGGCAGAGGCCCCCAACACGCGCACCGCGTGATAATGGGTCAGCACCACATGGCTGATCGGCTTGTCGGTGACTTCGCGCACCTTCTCGATGACCTTATTGGCCAGACGCGGCGTCGCCTGTGCCTCTACAATCATGACGCTGTCATCGCCGATGATCACGCCCGAATTCGGGTCGCCTTCCGCGGTGAAGGCCCACAGGCCCTCGCCGACTTCGTCAAAGGTGACTTTCTTCTCTGTCATATCCCCTTGGGATGCGAATGCTTTTGCCATGGTTCTGGTCCTTTTACTTTGGGGAATTTGTTGCGGATCGAACGATGCTTTGGCACCTGCCCGACCCCACCTGATACCCGTCACGCCCTGCGGCACCGCGCCGGGTCAACGTTGTGCTTTCACCGGCCGGAGTCCGCTTCATTTCTTGCCCGGTGTCCCGTCGAACTTCTTTTCGATGTCCGCCCAGCAATCGATGTAATCATCCTGCAAGGGGGCCTCCTGTACGGCGAATTTCGTGAGTTGCTGCGGGAAGCGGGTCTCGAACATGAACGACATCGTATTGTCGAGCTTTTGGGCCGTCAGCTCTGCGTTGGAGGCCCCCTCGAAGGCATTACGATCAGGCCCGTGCGGCAGCATCATATTGTGCAAGCTGATGCCGCCGGGAATAAAGCCTTTGGGCTTCGCGTCATACTGGCCGTAAATATTGCCCATCAATTCGGACATGATATTCTTGTGATACCACGGCGGGCGGAACGTATCTTCCGCCACCATCCAGCGTTCCCGGAACAAGACAAAGTCGATATTCGCCGTCCCTTCGACACCGGACGGCGCGGTGAGAACGGTAAAGATCGACGGGTCAGGATGGTCGAACAGCACCGCCCCCACGGGGCAATAGGTGCGCAGGTCATATTTCACTGGCGCGTAGTTCCCGTGCCATGCCACCACATCAAGCGGCGACTGCCCGATCTTGGTTTCATGGAACGCCCCGCACCATTTCACCGTCACGGTAGAGGAGACTTCGCGGTCTTCAAACGCGGCAACGGGTGCTTTGAAATCGCGCGGGTTGGCCATGCAGTTAGCCCCGATCGGCCCACGATTAGGCAGCTCGAACTTTTGGCCGTAGTTCTCGCAGACAAACCCGCGGCACGGCCCTTCAAGCACTTCGACACGGTAGACCAGCCCCCGCGGAATGATCGCGATTTCCTGCGGCGCGAGATCAATGATCCCCAGTTCAGTGGAAAACCGAAGACGCCCTTCCTGCGGGACAATCAGCATCTCGCTGTCGGCAGAATAGAAATACGCATCAACCATGGAGGCATTCACAAGATACACATGGGTCGCCATGCCGACCTGCGTGTGGACATCCCCCGCCGTCGTCATCGTGCGCACCCCCGTCAGCCATGTCAGCGGCGTGTCTGTGTGCGGCAGCGGATCCCAGCGATATTGCCCAAGGCTCGTGACATCCGCGACAATGTTGGGCGCGGATTTCCAAAGCGGCAGATCGATCTTGTGATACCGGTGCGAGTGTTTGACCGACGGGCGAATGCGGTAGCACCAGGTACGTTCGTTCTGATGGCTTGGTGCCGTAAAGGCGGTCCCGCTAAGCTGCTCACCATAAAGCCCGTAGTTGCATTTTTGCGGGCTGTTCATCCCTTGCGGCAAGGCATCCGGCAGCGCTTCTGTCTCGAAATCATTCCCGAAGCCCGGCATGTATCCGGCGTTGGCCCCGGGAAGAGACGGGGCTTGGGTCATACGGGTCGGATGTTTTTCTACAGTCATACTCGGCTCCTCGCGTTCCACTAGCGATTGCCTAAAGGTTGCATTTGTAACTAACAACTGGTTTTTTTTGGGGCGGTGTGAGGTGGTTTGGGGGCTGGGTAAAGCATCTAGCGTCAGTTCCGCCGCGCCAAGGCCGGCCCCGCTACAGCCGCCGGACACGTCCCAAACAGATAACGGCACCTTAGCACGGCATCCTTGCAAAAACCGTTCTGGACTTCACAACGCCCGTACGCATTATCTACCGTTTGGTCTATACAACGCCCAAAGCGCGTATTGGAGAAGAATATATGAAAACGATAGTTCTCGCTGTTTTCAGCCTGCAGGGGAATGGTGCAGAGCGCGTTGTTCAAACACTGGCGCGAAATATAAACGCATTGGGTGGCTCGGCGCATATTGTTATATTTAAAGACACTATTGATCTGCCGCTAGATAACGGAGTTCATATCCACAAATTTCCGTACCGTGCTTTTCGATCGCTACCTCGAAAAATCCGCCCCAAGATTGCGGCGAAATTTTTTGACCGATTTATCAGGAAGAACATCGGGACGCCTGATCTGGTGCTTTCCAACCTTCATCCCGTCGATTTTATTCTCTCAAAGAGTCGGCTCCCGAATATTCATTTTATCATGCATAATAATACGTCGCAGGAGTATGCTCTTGATGGTGCCGCCGACCCTCGCCTCAATCGACTGAAGCAGATCTACAGCGGAAAAAAATGTATCTGCGTCAGCAAGGGCGTCGAAGAGGACATGCAGGCGCTGTTTGGGCAATCGATCGAGACGCGCACAATCTATAACCCGGTCGAACCGGCTTTGATCCAACGGCAGGCCGGTGAACCGGTGCCGCCCCGGAAGGACTATATCGTCAACGTAGGCAAGTTCAAAAAAGCCAAGCGCCACGATCGGCTCCTACATGCATATGCGCGGGCAAAGACCCCGTATGACCTGCTGCTCGTCGGGTCCGGACCCTTGCTGGGAGAAACCAAAGCATTGGCGCAGTCTTTGGGCATCGCAGACCGCGTGCATTTTGTGGGCTTCCAGAAAAACCCGTTCCCGTTGATCAAAGCGGCAAGATTCATGGTTGTATCGTCGGAATATGAAGGGCTGAACATGACAATCCTCGAAGCGATTGCCCTTGGTGTCCCCGTCATAAGCACGGATTGCCCCTCGGGGCCGGCTGAAATACTGCCCACACAAAATCTCGTGTCACCGCCCGATAACATCGAAGCGCTTTCAGCCCGAATGACGGAAGCCTCAGACAATCCGGAGCGCTTCAGGATCGACTTCCCCGAAAAGTTCGATGCCAAGGCCGTGACCCGCGCTTATATGAGCCTCAGCGCTTGATGGATGTGCTGCGGCAGGGCGCTTTGACCAAGGGAAGATGGCGCTGAAATACCGGCTTCTCAGACCCTTCCTAAAAAGCCGAAGACTACGCCGGCGGTTTGATGTACTGCGTCTTTACGGAGTGTTGCGCCACTAAACCGATAGGAAAAGCGAGACCAATGCGAAAGAAACCCGGACGGCTTAGACGGTTTTTATCCCTCAACCAGCATCGCAAACGCTGGGGGGCGCGCAGGCATGCGGCGGCGGAACATAATCTAGCCGAGCTCAAAGCGACGATGATTGACGCGGGCGATCCGGTTCAGACGCGAGGGTCAGCGAAATCCATCGACCTGCATCTGCAAAATCTAAGGACGGAATTTTCGGGGCAGTCTGCGCTGCTGCTTTATCATGCAGAGTTGATCGTGCTGATCCGGCGCGACCACAACCTGGCTGAAACCTATCAGAAATTCCGCACCCTGTGGATGGCCGAGGGGGACTTCCTGCGGGAGAAACTGAATATCCGCTGGCTTGTCTCAGCCACCGACACATTTGCGGCCCATGATAGCGATATGGCGGTGCGCGCGGTTGCCATGATGACAAGCGCGGTCGTCAACACAGTTAAAATGTACGAAAGTGAACGGTATCTGACGGATACCTTGGGCACCACGATGACTCCTACGCATGTCGAGGATGTTCAACACCGGCTCATTCCGCTTTTCGAAGGCATGTCCTGCTTTACCGTCGGAACGGATGACACCCTGCGCAATATGGTCTGGAGGATGGAACCGTTTATGGCGCTTGATCCCGTCGGGCCCATTTTCCAGGAACTCTGGGCGCGGCTGCAGATCAATGACACCGCGTTTGCGCGCTTTAAGGCACAGCACAAACGGGATAAAACAAGCTGGTGGGACGAGGCTTAGCGCCGCGGCTCTTGGGGGGGCGTATAAAACTCGGCGGGTGACAATGATATCTCTCGGCGTTCGGCATCCATGGCATGCAGCAAAGCTTGCATGCCCATGCGAAGTTGGGCGGCGATGCGGCGCAGCTTGAACCTCGCGGTGGTTGGCTGCCGTGTCGGTACACCGGCCCCGATCAGCGAATGTGTCTTAAGCCCGACAGCTACGCCGTAAGCCTCCGCTTGGTCGATCTGGATCGCGCAGGCCGGTTCGACCTGATAGCTCTTAAGCTCGTAAGCACCACAGATCATCGCATCGGCAAGTGCTGCCTGTGTCTTTGCACGCTGCAACAGTTTTGCCGCACCTGACGGCCATAGCACATATGCGGCGGCACCGCTGCGATCCTGATAGAGACGGCGCATAACGTGGTCGTCTGTCAGCGGTTGTGCGTCTTTGGCGACAATCTTCCGACGCTGGCGTACCTCAAGCGTCAGATGGTCGACATCCACCAGCCCGCGACAGGACTTGAGCAATACCTGCGTCGCACGAGAAAGCACGACATCGTCCTCAAGGATCAACGCAGGCTCCTCCAAAGCCGCAACACGCTCCCATGCTGCTACGTGGCTCAGAAAACAAGCTTTCTCGGTTTCCTTAAGGGGGCGTTGCCAACTGGCCCAATAGGCCGCGTTATGCGATCCGCTCTGCGCATCGGGGGTAACGGCTTCGAGCCGCTCATAGGGCAGGCCAAGCGCATCCATCTGTTGCGCCATAAAGGCCATACGGTCCCGGGCCGAAGCGACGTTGATGATGATCGACAGTATGAGGAGCCCCTCCGGACAGATGGCGTGCGACTACCGGCTTCTATCAACAGTCACCTCACACGGCAATCTAAGATGATTATTCTCGCCCCTCGTGATCCTTATGGGGCCGAGGGCGGGAGCGGCCATCAGATCCGCTGCGGCGTGGTCGGCTGTGACACGCGTCCTAAGCCCAGCTCTACCCCTCTTCACCTTCAACACACACGTCATCCTCCAGCAAGATACGCGCGGCATCGCCCTCCAGGTCTTCGTACTGACCACTGCGCAATGTCCACAGACAGGCGATCAGCCCTGCTGCGCCGAGGCATATGGAAACGGGGATCAGGACAATCAGAATATTCATCGACGCAACGCATTCAGGACGACAAGGATGGAGGACGAAGACATGACCGCCGCCGCCATCAGCGGTGTGGCAAAGCCCATGACCGCGACCGGGATCGCCACGCAGTTATAGGCGGCGGCGAGGGCGAGGTTCTGCTTGATGCGGTTGCGCGCCCGACGTGCCAGGCTCAGGGTCTGTGCGATGGTACCTAGAGTGCCCCCCAGAATGACGCCGTCCGAGGCGACCCTTGCCGCGTCCAGCGCTGAACCGGGGGCGAGCGATGCATGTGCGGCGGCAAGCGCTGCGGTGTCATTCAGCCCGTCACCCACCATCAGCACCCGCCTGCCCTGTTCGGACATGCCACGCACCAGATCGACTTTCTCGTACGGCAAGACACCGGCATGTATCTGATCAATCCCAAGCTTTGCGGCAAGGGCGGCGGCGCGGGCCGGTGTGTCGCCGGTGATCATCGCGACCTGCCACCCGCCGGCGCAAAGCGCGGCGATCAACGCGGCGGTGCCGGGGCGCGGGGTCTCGGTCAGCGGCAGGGGGATGCACCGATCGGGCAGATGAAGCTCGGGCCCGTCCTCTCCGCGCACCAGCCCCACGGGCACACCATTCCAAAGGGCGGTGACCCCCTGCCCTGCGACCTCGACCACGTCGCGCAAGTCGGCAGGAGCCTGCCCCGCAAGGGACGCCGCCAGCGCACGAGACGCGGGGTGGTGCGACGCTTGGGCCAAGCTCAAGGCAACTGACGCGGCGTCGGGGTCAAGCGCGGGAAGAACAGCCACCCCTTCGGTCAGCGTGCCGGTTTTGTCAAAAACGACCGTGTCGATGTCAGCCAGCCGTTCCAGCGCCGTGGGCGATTTCAGCAGCACGCCCGCGCGGAACAAGCGCCCCGTCATTGCCGCCGTCACTGCCGGAATGGCAAGCGCCAAGGCGCAGGGGCAGGTAATGATCAACGTTGCGGTGGCCACGGCAATGGCGTGATGCAGATCCCCCGTCAACGCCCACCAGATCGCGAAAGCCACCGCGGCCAAACCATGCACCACCGGCGCATAAAGCCGTGCGGCGCGGTCCGCGATCCCGCTGTAGCGGTGCTTGCCGGTCTCTGCGACCTCGACGAGGGCCGCCAAACGGCGCAGGGTGCTGTCTTCGGCGCGATGCGTGGCCCGCAGTGTCAGCGGTGCACCAAGAATCACTTCGCCCGCGCAGATCAGATCCCCTGCCGCCAAAGCGACGGGATCCGCCTCTCCGGTCAGGGCAGAGCGGTCCACCATTGCGGCGGTTTCAGCTATGCCATCCACAGGCGCACGGGCCCCTGCGGCCAGCGCGATCCGGTCGTCTGGCATCAGCATGGCGACATCCACGGTTTCGCGCCCTGTTGCGGTCAATCGGGTGGCGCGCGGTAGCTCCAGCGCCGTCAACTCTGCTGCGGCAGAACGCGCCGTCGCCCGCGCGCGGTGTTCAAGATACCGCCCCACCAGCAAGAAAAACGTGAGCGACAGCGCGGCATCAAACCATGTATGCGCCCCGCGTGCCGCAAAGGTTTCATAAAGCGATGTCGCAGCGGCCAGCAGGATCGCCAGCGCAATGGGTACATCCATGTTCATCCGCCCCGCCCGCAAGGCCCCCCATGCCGAGGCAAAGAAAGGCACCGCAGAAAACGCCAGCGCGGGCAGTGCTATGGCGGCCGAGACCCAGTGGAACATCACCCGTGTCACATCCCCTGCCCCCGACCAGACCGCGACAGAGATTGCCATCACATTCATCATCGCAAAGCCCGCCACCGCAGCACGGGCCAGCAGGCGCCGCCCCGCGTCGTCATTGGCGGGGCGCAGGGCGGTCGCGTCCAGTTCATGCGCGTCAAAGCCTGCGTCGTTCAAGGCCTGAAGGGCGGTGCTGGCGTCACACCCGGGGACGAGCACAAGGCGCACCCGCTTGGCGCTCAGGTTTACTCTGGCCGCTTTCACAGAGGGCAGCTTGGCCAATACCCCTTCGACCCCCGCAATACAGGCGGCACAGCGGATCTGCGGCAGCGCAAGGTAGACTGCCGCCTCGGTGTCGGGCACGCCCTTGCGCGCGGTTTCGACCGATGGGGCCAGCGCGATACAGCCCGGACAGGCAGCGACGGTCATCGCAGGCCCCGCAGCGGGATGCGGCGCCGAAAGAGCGTGCCGTCAGCGGCCCGCATCTCTATCCGCAGGTTCCAGTTGCCGGGGCCCGACGTGACGGGGGCAACCCATGCGGTGCCGTCCCAGCTGAATTCCGGCGTGATGTCATCCGCCACCGTCGTCGCGCGCCCCAATGTGGCAAAGATGATCTCGGGCCTTACCACGCGATTGCCCGCATCTGTCACAGAAAGCCTAAGCGTCGTGTCGGTCAGCGCCGTCCGCACGGTCCAGCCCAAAGCTTCCTGTGCGGCGCGGTCGGTGTCGAAGTTCTGCGAGGCGACATAGCTCGACTCGGTCTCTTTGCCGGGGAAAGTCCGCACCGCGTTGAACGCCAGCGCGAGGTTCACCGAGATGATGATAGAAAAGCCGCCGATAAACATCGCCAGCACGTGCCAGCCGGTCAGCGGGCGTTCAGTCTGTACTGCGCTCATCAGATCCTTCCTTTCCGTTGAAAATTGTATTGCCATAGGCCCGCTCGCCCGAGGTGGCATCTTCGACCCAAAGGCGCAGATCACTGCGCTGCGCGCGGGCGGCGGCGGTCAGCGGCGGGGCGATCACATAGACACGTTGCAACCGGCTGGTGTCAGCGGGCACGTTGACCACGGCGTTACTTGCGCCCTCTACCGCCAGTTCCAAAGGACTGTCGGCCACCAGCGACACTCTGAAATCCCGTGCTTCGGTGTGTTTGTTGCGCAGGCGGATGTCATAGGCGTTGCGGATGGACCCGTCCGACAGGGTGACAAAGGTCGGGTTGCGCACCGGCGCGATGGTCATGTCGATCTCGGGCCGGATGAAAAGTGCTACGACCAGCGCCACACCGATGGCGGCCCATGCCGTCGTGTACACAATCGTGCGGGGTCGAAAGATATGCTGCCAAAGCGGCTTGGGCTGCCACGGGCGCAGCGCGGCACCAGTAACGTCACCGGCGGGGGCGTCGGCATACCCCGCGACTGCGGCGCTTTGTTGCGGGGCGGTTGGCGGTTCGTCATCCAGCGCGAGATAGTCAATCAGCCCCCGTGGCCGCCCGATCTTGGCCATCACATCGTCACAGGCGTCGATGCAGAGGGCGCAGGTAATACACTCCATCTGTTGACCCTCGCGGATATCGATCCCCATCGGGCAGACCGCGACACAGGCGTTGCAATCGATACAATCCCCCAGCACGTCGCCGCTGCGCGACTGGCGGTCTCCGGCGGAGTTTATATCCAGCGCGGCACCATAGCGCGCCACGGCATCGCCGCTCCCAATCGCGGCGGCGGCGGCTTGCTGGCGTTTCACCCCACCCTTCCCGCGCGGCTCCCCCCGCCATTTGCGGTAGCCGACGGTCAGCGTGCCCGGATCCATCATCGCGCCCTGGATGCGGGGCCAGGGGCACATGTAGATGCAGATCTGTTCGCGCATGAAGCCGCCAAAGATAAAGGTCGTGGCGGTGAGCACGGCGATGGTGGCATAGGCCACGGGGGCGGCTTGCAGGGTCAAGAGGTCGCGCGCGAGACTGGGCGCATCGGCAAAGTAAAAGACCCAAGCCCCGCCCGTCGCCACCGCGATCAGCAACCAGACCGCCCATTTCACCCCCCGCAACCGCGCCTTGCGCAGGCTCCACGGCGCATTGTGCAGGCGGATGCGGGCGTTGCGGTCGCCCTCGATCCAGCGCTCCACGGTCATGAAGAGGTCAGACCAGACGGTTTGCGGGCAGGCATAGCCACACCAGACCCGACCCAAGGCAGAGGTAAACAGGAACAGCCCCAGCCCCGCCATGATCAGCAACCCGGCGACGAAATAGAATTCATGCGGCCAAATCTCGATCCAGAAGAAATGGAAACGGCGGTTCGCAAGATCGACCAGAACCGCCTGATCCGGCAGGTTCGGCCCGCGGTCCCAGCGGAGCCACGGGGTGACGTAGTAGACCCCCAGCGTGAGGATCAGGATCACCCATTTCAGCCGGCGGAAAAAGCCGCTCACCCGGCGGGGGAAGATCGGCTCGCGCGCGGCGAAAAGCGGGGGGGCGGCGTTGGACATGTGCGGGGGGCTCCGGGGTTACATCTTGCGGCCTACACCCGTGGGGCGCAGGCCGCTTTGATCTGCATCAAACAACAGGTCTTTTTGTGCTGCGGCTCAGTCAGCAGACCCATCTTGGGCCGTGTCCATCGCGGCCTCCCCCCCGCCCAGACCGTGCACATAGGCCGTCACAGCGCGCACATCGGCTTCGCCCAAACGCGCCTGCCACGGCGGCATGACCCCCATGCGCGGTGTTTTCAGCTGTTGGATGATCGCCTCGTGACTGCCGCCGCGCAGCCAGATCGCATCGGCAAGGTTTGGCGCGCCGATCTCGCGATCCCCAAGGCCCGTTTCACCGTGGCACGCGCTGCAATTCGTGGCGAAGATATCCGCACCCGCTTGGGCCGCTGTCTCGTCATGCGCGAGCCCCGAAAGGCTGCGCACGAAATGGGCCGTGGCGTCCAGCTCCGCAGCGCCCAGCCAGTCAAAGGACGGCATCTGCGACACCCTCGCGTCGGCGTCATCCTCGTTGCGGATGCCGTGGCGCACGGTATAGGCGATCTCGGCCATCGTACCGCCCCAAAGCCAATCATCATCCAGAAGGTTCGGGTAGCCAGAGGCCACCACACCCCCTGCCCCCGCGCCATGACATTGCGAACAATTCGACGCAAAGACCGAACGCCCCGCCTGCACAGCGAAACGGTGCAGCGCGTCGTTGTCTTTCAGAACCCCCATATCGACGTTGATCAGGCTTTCCGTCAAATCGGCATTCGTCAGGTCCACCCGCGCAATCTCGGCCGCGACCTCGCCACGGGTGGAATAGCCCAACAACCCCGCCGTCGCCCCCGAGACCATCGGCCACGCGGGGTAGAGGATGGTATAGATCACGCCCCAGACGATGGTGGCGTAGAATGTCCAAAGCCACCACCGCGGCAGGGGTGTGTTCAGCTCTTCGATGCCATCCCAACTGTGGCCCGTGGTTTCGGTGCCGGTGGTGGGGTCGATCTTGCGGTTGTCGGTCATTGGCGGGCTCCGTCTTGGCGGGCTTGGTCGGGGTCGTCGTTGCGAAACGGCACATCCGCCGCGTCATCATGCAGCGCGCGCGAGCCGGGGCGATAGGCCCAAGCAATGACCCCCAGAAAGATCAGCGTCAGGATCAGCAAGGCCCAACTGTCGGCCAGTTCACGCAGGAAGGAATAGGTGTCCATGGCAAGCTCCTCAGCGGGTGGCATCGGGCACAAAGGTCGAGAAATCGACCAACGTCCCGAGCATTTGCAGATAGGCGATCAGGGCATCCATCTCGCTGACACCGGGCTGCCCGTCAAAGTCGCGCACCTGCGCACCGGGGTAGCGGTCAAGCAGCGCGTCATAATCCCCCATCGGGTCAACCTGCATGCGGAAATCTCCGCTCGCGCTGGCGATCATCTCGTCGGTGTAGGGCACGCCAACCATACGGTGGGTCGCCAGCAAATCGGTCACATCCTCGCTTTCCAGCTTGGCTTCCATCAGAAAGGCGTATTTCGGCATCACGCTTTCGGGCACGACCGACTGCGGGTCCATCAGGTGGTCCACGTGCCACTCGTCCGAATAGCGCCCACCGACCCGCGCCAGATCCGGCCCGGTGCGTTTCGAGCCCCATTGAAACGGGTGGTCATACATGGATTCGGCGGCGAGGCTGTAATGGCCGTAACGCTCCGTCTCGTCGCGCATGGGGCGGATCATCTGGCTGTGGCAGACATAGCAGCCCTCGCGCACATAGATCTCGCGCCCCGCCAGTTCCAGCGGCGAATAGGGGCGCATGCCCTCGACCTTCTCGATCGTGTTTTCCAGCCAGAACAGCGGCGCGATCTCGATGATCCCGCCGATGCTCACCACCCCGAGAGAGGCGATCAGCAGCAGCGTCGCATTGCGTTCAAACCGCTGGTGAAAGGTGATCGTCTGCGTCTCGGGCGGCAGCTCGTTCGGGATTTTGCCCTTTTTCATCCCTTCGCTGGCGGTTACCACCTTGGGATCGTCAGCGGGGTCATAGTTGGGGCTGTGGGGGTTCTTGGCCATTGATATTACTCCGCTGGCAGGGCGACGGTGACGGGGCGGGCTTGCGGGGCGCGGATGGTCATCCACATGTTCCAGACCATCACCGCACCCCCCGCGAGGTAGAGCACCCCGCCCAGACCACGGACCACATACATCAGGAATTTGGCTTCGACGGTGTCGGCAAAGCTGTTGACAAGGAAGCCATTGGCATCGACCTCGCGCCACATCAGCCCCTCCATAATGCCCGAGACCCACATCGACGCCGCGTAAAGAACGATGCCCACGGTCGCGAGCCAGAAGTGCAGGTTGATCGCCGACAGCGAATGCATCTGCGCCCGCCCCCAAAGCCGCGGTGTCAGGAAATACAGCGCGCCGAAGGTGATCAGCCCGTTCCAGCCAAGCGCACCGGAATGCACATGGCCAATGGTCCAGTCGGTGTAGTGGCTAAGGCTGTTCACCGCGCGGATCGACATCATCGGCCCCTCAAAGGTGGACATTCCGTAGAAGGCGAGCGAGGCGACAAACATGCGGATGATCGGATCGGTGCGGATCTTGTCCCATGCGCCTTCGAGCGTCATCAGACCGTTGATCATGCCGCCCCAGCTTGGCATCCACAGGATGATTGAAAACACCATCCCCAGCGTCGCCGCCCAATCGGGCAAGGCGGTGTAATGCAGGTGGTGCGGACCCGCCCAGATATACAGAAAGATCAGCGCCCAGAAATGGATGATCGACAGCTTGTAGCTATAGACCGGGCGGCCCGCTTGTTTCGGCACAAAGTAGTACATCATGCCCAGAAAACCGGCGGTCAGGAAGAAGCCCACGGCGTTATGCCCGTACCACCACTGCGTCATAGCATCCTGCACACCCGCAAAGACCTGCACCGATTTGGAGCCCCAGATCGACACCGGAATGGCGAGGTTGTTGACCACATGCAGCATGGCCACGGTGATGATGAAGGCCAGAAAGAACCAGTTGGCGACATAAATATGACGCTCGCGCCGGTTCAGGATCGTACCGAAGAACACGGCGAGGTAGGTCAGCCAGACGATGGTCAGCCAGATGTCGACATACCATTCCGGCTCGGCATATTCCTTCGATTGTGTTGCCCCCAGCAGATAGCCCGTCGCTGCCAGCACGATGAAAAGCTGATAGCCCCAGAAAACAAACCAAGCAGCGTTGCCGCCCCAAAGCCGTGCCGCCGACGTACGTTGCACGATGTAAAATGAAGAGGCGATCAGGGCATTGCCGCCAAAGGCGAAGATCACCGCGCTGGTGTGCAGCGGACGCAGACGGCCAAAGTTGGCATAGGGCTGCGCCCATTCGATATTCAGCGCTGGAAACGCAAGTTGAAAGGCGATGTATGTCCCCGCCAGGAACCCGACAACACCCCAGAACGCCGTGGCAATCACGCCATAGCGGATCGGCCCGTCCATATAGCCCTGCGGCGCTGGCGCGTGGGGCGCGGCGACACCGTCGACCGGCATATTGCGCAGTTGCCAGAAGAACAGGCCGGCGGCGATCACCATGATCAGCAGCGCATGGACCATATAGGCCGGATCCCGCGCCCAATCGGCCGCCAAAGCTGCGAAAAACACAATGAGCGCAAGCACGACCAACTTGAGCGTATCGAACATATCCCGAATCCCCTTTATTTCGGGACACGGTTCTCATGGCGGCAGGAGCGGCGCCTTGATCTAGATCAAATGCGGCACGGGCTTGGCGGGCATTTTAGGGGGCAATCTATCGGCGGGTGCGCGCGCTCTGTCAGACCAGGCCCAGATCGTTGCGCGAGATAATGGCACCCTTATGCCTGATCACCTGCCCCGCACATCTCTGCGCGGCCGATATAGCGTCCTCGGTCGGCAAGCCGCGCAGAAGGCACGCAATATAGGCGCCGTTAAAGGAATCTCCGGCGGCTGTCGTATCGATAATGTCGCTGACCGGCACCACGGGGAAAGCCGTCAACTGGCCGTCCTGCAGGTGGATCGTATCCGCAGGCCCGTTCTTGACCACAACATGCCCGGCCCCCAGATCGGCATAACGTTTCGCGCTGTCCTGCGGGGTCCGGTCACCAAAGGCCGTTGTTTCATCATCGAAACTTGGCAGTACAAGATCGCTCAGCCCCGCGGCCCGCGATATGACATCAAGCATCCGGTCTTTATCCGCCCAGAGGTGAGGCCGGATATTCGGATCAAAGGCCAAAAGCCCGCCTTGCTTTTTATGCTGCAGCAAACCGGCCAGTAGTGTTTCAAGGTCGTCTGGCGGCAGGATCGCCAGTGTGATGCCCGAGAAATAGACCACATCCGCCCCTGCCACATCGCGCCAAAGCGGGCCGGGGTGACGCACCATCATCTGCGCCGCCGATGTATCGCGCCAATAGGTAAAGCTGCGCTCGGCCCCGTTCAGCTGGATCGTATATAGACCGGGGCGCCTATCGGCGATGCGCGGCGTCTGCGCACAGCGGATTCCGCCCGACCGGATAAAAGCCAGCATCTGGTCCGACATAGGATCCGTGCCAACAGCGGTGTGAAAGGCGACATCCGCATCATCGGCGGAATGCGCCCGCGCGTACCACAAGGCGTTGAACACATCGCCGGAAAATCGTTGCCGCCACAGGTCATCGCCCGCCGACGACAGTTCGATCATACATTCGCCGATGCCAAGAATTGAGGTCATTGCACCTGCCTTGCGTGTTTTGATCCGATGTCTGAATGGTCCAGCGCGGCCAAGGCGCCTCGTAGCTCCGCCAATCCTTTGAGCCGCCCCAGATAGGAATAGCCCGGATTTGTTTTCTGCTGCTGTTCGAACCCCAGCAGGTGACCGTGATCCGGCCGCATGGGGATAGCGCGGGCGGGCTGCCCCTGTTCTGCCGCGCGCAGGGCCGCGAGGACCGCAATCATATCGGTGCTCCCCCCAAGCGCTGCGGCTTCATGAAAGCTGCCATCCCCCTCGCGCTGCACATTGCGCAAATGGGCAAAGTGGATATGCGCGCCAAAGCGGCGGGCCATGTCGGGCAGATCATTATCTGCACGGGCCCCAAGTGATCCGGTGCACAACGTCAGCCCGTTCGCAACGCTCGGCACCGCATCAAGAATAAACGCCAGATCCTGCGCGGTCGAAACGCAGCGCGGCAAACCGAAAAGCGGGAACGGCGGATCATCGGGATGGATGGCAAGCCGGACTCCCAAGGCCTCTGCCTCTGGCACGACGACGTTTAGGAACGCGGCCAGATTGGCCTGAAGGTCGCGGTGCGACAGGGATGCGAAACTTTCGATGCCCGCCAGCAGATCCGCCCGCGTAAACCCTTTCGCGCTCCCGGGAAGCCCTGCGATGATATTCGCCTCTAACGCGGCGATCTCGGGCTTTGTCATATGCCCCCACCGCATCTGCGCCGCGGCCAGCAGATCGGGGGCGTGGTCGGCCTGGGCGTTCGGGCGCGCAAGAATATGCACGTCGAACATCACGAAATCCACCATGTCAAAACGCAAGGCCTGCCCCTGCCCGTCAATCTCGAAGCGCAGATCGGTGCGGGTCCAGTCCAGCAGCGGCATGAAGTTGTAGCAGATCGTCTTGACGCCCGCGCGCGCCAGATTGCGCATCGTCTCGATCCATGCCGCGATCTCTGCCGTGGCACCGGCACCCTTCAGCTTGATCGCATCCGGCATCCAGATCGACTCGCACACATCCCAGCTCAGGCCGGCCTCCTTGATCCGCGCCTGAAGGGCCGTGATATCCCTTAGCGGCCAGACCTCGCCGGGGGCGTAGTCGTGCAAAGCGGTCACAATGCCCGACGCGCCGGCCTGCTTGATATGGGTAAGCGTGACCGGATCAGTGGGGCCAAACCAGCGCCATGTTTCTTTCATGAGATATCCTATTCGATCAGATGTCTGCGCCGACGGGTCATTGGAATGACATCGGCATGAGCGTGCGCGGCAGCCACAGGGCGATCTGCGGAAAGAGAATGACCAGCAACAAGATCACCAGCATCGGGGCCAGAATGATGCAGACATCCCGCAGCACCTTGACCACATTCATCCCCCCGATCGACGCAGAGATCAGCAGACACAAGCCATAGGGCGGCGTCACCAGACCAAAGGCCAGCGAGATGATCCCGATGATCGCAAAGGCCACCGGATCAATCCCCGCCGCTCGTGCCACGGGCAAAAGCACCGTTCCCAGAATGATAATGGTCGGGATGGCATCGATGAACAGACCGAAAAACAGGAACAGCGCCGCGATGATCAACGACGTGCCGATGACGCCAAGCTCGTGCGCGGTCAGCACGTCTACGATCAAACGCGGCACGTTGTAGAACGCCAGCATCCAGCCAAAAGCCGAAGCCGTCCCGATCGCAAAAAGCGAGATCGACGCAAAACGGCCCGTGTCATAAAAGATGCCGCCAAGATCCCGCACCGATACGGTACGATAGACGAAAACCCCAAGGATCAACGCATAGCCCGCCGCGATGATCGCGCTTTCAGTCGGGGTAACAATGCCCCCGACAATGCCGCCGATCACCAGAACCGGGGTCAGCATCGCCAGCGCCGCGCCTTTGAACGCCGACCAGAACTGCGCGAATGTGGGCCGCAGGGTGACGGGGTAGTCGTACTTTTTGGCATAGCCATAGACCGTCGCCATCAGGGCAAAACCGATCAGCAAGCCGGGAATGGCCCCCGCCAGAAACAGCGCGCCGACCGAAATCTGCATGACCCCGCCCCAGACCACCATGAGGATACTGGGCGGAATGATCACCCCCATCACGGACGAACAGGCCGTAATCGCGATGGCAAAACGGGTGTCATAGCCTTCTTTGACCATCGCGGGGATCAGGATCTTGCCGCAGCCCGCCGCATCCGCCGTGGACGACCCCGAGATGCCGGCAAACAGCATCGACACGGCGACATTCACATGCCCCAACCCTCCGGGCATCCAGCCGGTCAGCACGCGGGCAAAATCAATCAGCTTTTGCGTGATCAACCCCGAATTCATCAGATTCGCCGCCAACAGAAAGAACGGCACGGCAAGCAGGATGAACGAGTTATACGACTGGAACATCCGGTCGATGACGATGAAGGGCGTCAGCCGGATATCCAGCATCACAATCGGAATTGTCGCGATCCCCAAGGCAAAGGCGACCGGCACCCGCAACGCCACCAGCAGGATGAAACCGCCCACAAGAATAAGACAGGCAAGGCCCGTTGAAACGATCATGATACGGCCCGCCCCTCTGTGCGGTAGACCGCAAATGCTTGATACAAACGGTAAAGGGCAAAGACCGCCCAAAGCACACCGGCGATCGGGACAGAGATATGCGTGAACATCAGATTTGCCCGCATCATGACCGACGTCTGGTTGCCCCCGAACTTGGCGTAATCAATGCCGTACCATGCGAACAACAGCGCAAACCCCGCGACCAGCCCAAGCACCAGCGCTTGCTGCAAGAACGCCAGCAGCGGATGCTTGGCGCCGGGGATGACCTGAACGTCGAAATGCGTCCCCTCCCACACCGCCAGGGCAGACCCGAGCATGACCACCCATACAAAGATGAACGTGGCCAGTTCTTCGGTCCATAAATAGACGGGGATCACCCCGGTGTAGCGCGCGATGACCTGCAGGCCGACGGGGATCGCCAGTGAAAACATCAGCACCCCCACAACGAAGCGGAGCAAGGATGCGAGCAGTTCCAGACCACGCAGGATCATGTGCTTACCGATCAACTTGAGTGAAAATAAAATCCCCCTCGGGTCACAAGAACCCAAGGGGGGCATCCGCAGGGATTACTTGGCGCGGACCGCTTCAAGCAGCTCCGATGCACCGATCTCGGCGGCATAGGCATCCTGCACCGGCTTGACCATTTCCAGCATCTTGTCGCGGTTTTCGAATTCGGACACGGTCAGCTGACCCGCATCGACCATCTCTTGCAGCTTTACGCCGTCCTCGCGCGATTCCAGCTCGCGGCCATAGGCCCCTGCCTCTTCGCCCGCTTCAAGCACGGCGGCCTGCAGGTCTGCGGGCAGGCTGTTAAAGGTCTTGCCGCTCATCACGATGGGGCGCACGGTGATCGAATGGCGCGTCAGCGTCAGGTTCGGGGCCACCTCGTAGAACTTGAGGTTCTGGATGCTCGCGGCCTCGTTCTCGAACCCTGCGATGACGCCGGTCTGGATGGCGTTGTAAACCTCGTTATAGGCAATCGCCGACGGGGCCGCCGTCAACGCCTGGAAGATCTGCGCCTGGATCGGTGCGCCCATGACCCGCATCTTGTGACCCTTCAGATCATCAAAGGTCACAACAGGTTGTTTGGACAGCAGATTGCGCGTGCCCCCGCCAGTGTAGCCCACGATCTTGATATCGGCTTTCTCCAGCAGCTCGTCCTCCAGCGGTGCAAGCACATCGCTGGACAGGACCGCATTCCAGTGGTCCAGATCGCGGAACAGGAACGGCATGTCCATCAGCGGGATGGACGGGGCGAACTTGGCCATGTTGGACGGCGCAAGGATCGTATAGTCAATCGCCACACCCTGGTTCAGGAAGGTGACGTAATCGCTTTCGACGCCAAGCTCGCCGTTCAGACGTAAGTCAAACGTTACATCGCCGTCGTATTTCTCGCCGACCAATTCCTCGAATTTACGCAGGGTTTTGGTAAAGGCATGTTCCTCGTCGAACATGCTGGCCCCCCGCAGAACCGTCTCGGCCTGCGCGGTGGCTGTAAAGAGCGTCGCAGCAACGGCGGCACCCGAAACAAGCTGTGCTGTCTTGGTAAAAAATGACATGGTAGTCCTCCCTGATTGTTGCCTGACCAGATACGTGCCTGACCAGATTCTCCCTGACGTGAAATATGTCGTTAGTATTTGTAACGCGTCAAGTTTATTTGTAATTATTTGTATATTTAAAGTTTATCAGCGGCTTACCCCCCAAGCACCGCTGCCCCGCATAGGGTCAAACGACCGGCAGCAGCTCTGCCGGAAGGTCTTGGTAGCAGACGGGGCGCAGGAAACGGCGGATCGCCAGCGTCCCGACCGAGGTCGCGCCAAAGTTGGTCGACGCGGGATAGGGCCCGCCGTGGACCATCGCCCCGCTGACCTCCACGCCCGTGGGAAAGCCGTTGGCCAATATCCGCCCCGCCTTGCGCTCTAACACTGGCATCAAGGCCTTGGCGGCAGCGGTATCGCCTGCGTCCATTTGCAACGTGCAGGTCAGCTGCCCGTCCAGCCCTTTGGCAACCGCGGCCATCTCATCCGCATCGGCCACGCGCACAATAATGCCAAGCGGCCCGAAGACCTCATGCGCCAGCGCGTCGCTGTTCAGCCAATCGGTGCCAGAGACCTCGAAGACAGCGGGGGTGACACGACGCGCCTCGCCCCGATCCGAAGAGACGAGCGCGCGCGTACACCCCGCGCGCGCGATACGATCACGCCCGTCGAAATAGGCATCGGCGATCCCCGCCGTCAGCGTTGTTTGGGCAGGGCTTTCGTGCAAGGCGGCGACCGCGGCATCGCGGAAGGTATCGGCACCGGGGCCGTCGGTGACCACAACCACGCCCGGGTTCGTGCAGAACTGCCCTGCCCCCATTGTCAACGACGCGGCCCACCCCGCGCCGATCTCTGCGCCACGGGCGGAGGCTGCGGCGGGCAATACAAAGACCGGATTGATCGACCCCAGCTCGCCAAAAAACGGAATGGGTTCGGGCCGTTGTGCACATAGATCAAACAGCGCCCTTCCGCCGCGCAGTGATCCGGTAAAGCCCACGGCCTTGATCAACGGATGCTGCACCAGCGCCTGCCCGACCTCTAGCCCGCCCCCCTGGATCAACGAGAATACTCCCGCGGGCATGTCGCAAGCTGTAATGGCGGCGGCAATCGCTGCGGCCACGACCTCTGCCGTGCCGGGGTGCGCGTGGTGCCCCCTGACAACCACCGGACAGCCCGCCGCCAAGGCCGACGCCGTATCCCCGCCTGCCGTCGAAAAAGCGAGCGGGAAGTTCGACGCCCCAAAGACCGCAACCGGGCCAATCGGGCGCTGGAACATCCGCAAATCAGATCGCGGCAAAGGCGTGCGATCCGGCAGGGCCGCATCATGGCGCGCGTCCAGAAACTTGCCTTCAAGGATATGCGTCGCGAACATGCGCAGCTGACCTGATGTGCGCCCTGTTTCACCGCGCAAACGTGCGTCTGGCAGGCCGGTTTCCTGGGCACCGATCAGGGCCAATGTGTCGATACGGGCGTCAACCTCATCCGCGATCGCATTCAGGAAGGCCGCGCGATCCTGCGCTGTGGTGGCGCTGTAGGCGTCAAACGCATCCTCGGCAGCCTGCGCGGCGCGGTCTACCAGATCAACGGTGCCGGCGGCGAAAATCCGTGGCTCCCCTTCGGCGGGGTCGGATGAAAATTGCTCTGCCGCGCCGGTCCATTCGCCTGCGATCAGGTGTTTGCCCATCAGTTCCATGCTGCGTTTCCTTTAGCTTCTGTCAAAAATCCGGCGGCCGCGTGCATCCGCAGCCGCCGGTCGTGTCGTTGTCAGGAAAACAGCATGCCGCCGTTGATATCGACGTTGGCACCTGTGATGAACGCCGCATCATCCGACGCAAGGAACACCGCCAGCTTGGCCACATCTTCCGAAGTTCCCTCGCGTTTCACGGGCGAGACATTGGCCACATGGGTGCGCACTTCGGGTTTGGTAAAGATGTTGTGGAAATCGGTATCGATCATCCCCGGGCAAAGCGAATTCACGCGGATTTTCGGACCCAACTCTTTCGCCAGACCCCGCGTCAGGGTCATCAGCGCCCCCTTGGATGCGCCGTAAGCCGAGGCACCGGGCCCGCCGCCATCGCGACCGGCCTGCGACGCGAGCCCGACAATCGACGATCCTTCGGTCATATGGGGCAGACATTCACGCACCATCAGCACAAAGGATGTCAGGTTCACGTCCATGACCGACTGCCAGTGATCCAGCGTCATCTCCGACATGGTGACCCGCGCGACCAGCCCGCCCGTGACGTGGACCAGCGTATCGACCTGTCCGAATTCCTTGACGGTCTTTTCTACCAAGGCGGCAACATCGGCCTCTTTGGTCATATCGCCCTGCAGCGCGAAGGCATTGCCGCCCGCCGCCTTGATTTCAGCGACAGCGCTGTCGGCCCCTTCAGAGCTTGCCATATAGTTGATCGCCACATTCGCGCCCCGCGCCGCGAGCTCAAGCACGCAGGCGCGGCCGATATCGCGGCCACCGCCGGTTACAATTGCGGTTTTCCCTTTGAGGTCCATGATCGTCTCCTGAATATAAAATTCTGCGGAGGAACCTGACCGAGCAGTGCTCTCCGCGTCTCCCTTCGATGCACAATGGGGTTCAAGGGCGGCGATGCACGCCCAACAACTGCATTATCCGTCCCCTTGCTTAGGGCAAACCTCAGGGCGCGACAATACAAATTATTACAAATATAGAGATCGGTAAGTCGAGAAGGTTTTTGGCCCCAGCGGAAAAGCCCGAAAAAACAGTAGAATATGCGTTATATCAAGCACAAACCCGATAAAAATCACTACCGCCTTCGGCGAGCCTCTCACCCAAATCTGTTGACAACATCCAAAAATAGTTACAAATAATTACATCTGATAAACGCCTGAGGGAGGCATACCAATGGACACCACAGCAGACGCATCACAGGGCTGGATGACCTCTGGCCCCGGCGCGCAGCGGCGCATCTTGTGTCAGGACAAAGCGCTGATGATGGTAGAGTTCATGTTCGAAAAGGACGGCGTCGGCGTGCCCCATTCGCATCCCCATGTGCAGACGACCTTCGTGTCCTCTGGCCAGTTCGAATTCACCGTTGGGGGCGACACGCAGATCCTGAACCCCGGCGATGCGTTGATCATCCCGTCGAACGTCGAACACTCCTGCCTGTGCTTGCAGGCGGGGAAACTGCTCGACAGTTTTGCGCCGCGGCGGGATGATTTCATGGCGGCCCACGGGCTACCGCTAGAGTAAGCGGTTAACCTTCGAACACACGGTTCTTTGCATTCTCGACATGGGCGCGCATGGCGGCGCGGGCTTCGGCCTGATCCCGTGCGATGATCGCGGCGAGGATGCGGCGGTGTTCTTGCTGGACAAGCTCCATCCGCTCGCGTGGTTTGCTGAGCGACAGGTTCCGCGTCAGGTTGAGGCCGGTCAGGATGTTCGACTTCATTGAGGTGCGCGCCGTTGCGAAATACTGGTTGCCGGACGCCTCGCAGATCGCCTGATGAAAGGCCTCGTCCGCCTCGACGCCCAACTCCCCTTCGCGAATGCAGCGGTCCAGCTCCTTGAAATGCGCGCGCAGCTTGGCCAGATCCCCGTCTGTATGGCGCACGGCGGCGAGGAACGCCGCCTCCCCCTCGATCGCGGCGCGGAATTCGAAGGTGCGCTGGATATCAGCGATGGACCCCACGGGCGCAAAGGTCAGCACCGCCGTATCGGGGCGGCGCTGCACGAATGACCCAGACCCCTGCCGCGACACGACCACGCCGTCTTCGCGCAACTGCTTAAGCGCCTGACGCAGCACCGGCCGGGACACCTCCAGCATCTCGCTCATGGCGTGTTCCGTCGGCAGCTTATCCCCGACCGCAGTCTCCCCGCTGGAGATCATCGCGAGGATTTTCTCGTAGGCGTGATCCGCGAGCGTGCGTTCCTTGGCGGGCTTGCCCATGGCGGAACGGCTCGCATCTGCGCCTGCTACCGGTTGTTTTGTTCCCGCCATGCTTTGAATTCGTCCTTCGTTGCCGGATCTGTCGGTGGGTAAAGCCCAAAAATCGAAGCACCATTTTGCACCATTTCCAGAACGAAGTCTTCGAAAACGGTCATCTCTTCGGTTTCTGACGCTATTTCTGCCACCAGATGCTTGGGGATGCAAACGACGCCTTCATTGTCGCCGACGATAATGTCACCCGGAAAGACGGAAACACCGCCACATGCGATAGGATCATTGATCGCGACGGCGTGGTGTTTGGTCAGGTTTGTCGGCGCACTGGGGCGCGTGTGATAAGCGGGCATCTCGAGCGCCGAAATCTCGGGCGTGTCGCGGAACCCCCCGTCGGTGACGATCCCCTTGCAGCCGCGCTTCATCAACCGGGTGGCCAGAATACACCCCGCCGACGCCGCCGTTGAATCGCGCCGCGAGTCGATCATGAAGACGGACCCGGGGGGGCATTCCTCTACGCCCTTGCGCTGCGGGTTGGCACGGTCCGCGAAAGACTCTAGCCCGTCCAGATCCTCGCGCGCGGGAATATAGCGCAGGGTGTAGGCCGGCCCGACCATATTCGGCCCGGGGTTCATACGGTACGGCCCCTGAATAAAGACGTTACGAAAGCCGCGCTTGAACAATGCGGTGGTCAGCGTTGCCGTGCTGACATGCATGAGCTTTTCAAGGAGTTCTGGCGTCGGTTCAGTCATGGTGAAAACTTTCTACTATGGTATTTCGGGCGTTTTGAAAGGCGTGGAAAAGGTCGGCTCATTCAAGCAATGAGGGCAGGAACAGCGACACCGCGGGGACATATGTGACCAGCAAGAGCGCCATCAGAATGGCCAGGTAGAAGGGCCATATGGTCCTGAGCGTTTCCTCGATCTTGACCCTGCCAACGGCACAGCCCACGAACAGGCAGGTGCCAACGGGGGGCGTGCACAGACCAAGCCCGAGGTTGACCAGCAGCATGATCCCGAACTGGGTGGGGTCCATGCCAAGATCGCGTACAATGGGCAGGAAGATCGGGGTGCAGATCAGGATCAGCGCGGCCATATCCATGATCATCCCCAGCACCAGCAGCATGATGTTGATCATCAGCAGAACGGCGATCTTTTCTTCCGAGATGCCAAGCATGAAGCTGCTCAGCTTTTCGGGCACCTGATACAGCGCCAGAAGATAGGCGAATGAACTGGCGAAACCGATTAGCACCATGACCATCGCGGTTGTGCGCACGGCAGAGACGACGGCGGTCTTGAACCCGTTCCAGTCAAGGCTGCGATAGACGAAATAGGTCAGCAGCAGCGCATAGATCGCGCCGAAGGCACCGGATTCAGTCACGGTGAAAATACCCGACAGCACCCCGCCCACGATAATCACAGCCGTCACCAGACCCGGCAGCGCATGCAGCGATGCAACGCCGACCGCACGCCAGCCGGGGAAGGGCTCCGCCGGATAGTTGCGTTTGATCGCAATGACATAGGCCGCCACCGCAAGGCACAGACACATCAGCATACCGGGCACCACCCCCGCGAGGAACAGCTTCGAGATCGAGATCCCCCCGCCAGCGGCCACCGCAAAGATAATCATATTGTGGCTGGGCGGAATAACGATGCCTGCAATCGATGATGTAACGGTCACGTTCACCGCGTAATCGGAATGATAGCCACGTTCCTTCATGACAGGGATCAGAATAGACCCGAGCGCCGAGATATCAGCCACAGCCGATCCCGAAATCCCGCCGAACAACATGCTGGAAAAAATGTTCACCGATGCCAGACCGCCGCGCACGTGACCCACAAGGGCCGAGGCGAACTTGACCAGACGCATGGCGATACCGCCGTGCAGCATCAGCTCGCCTGCGAAAACAAAGAACGGGATCGCCAGCAGCGAGAAGACAGAGATGCCGGAAACCGACCGTTGAAAAGTGATCAGCAGCGGAAAACCCTCGTACCAGAACGCGGTCAGGGCTGCGATACCCATTGCAAAGGCGACGGGGATACCGATCACGACGGAGACACCGAAAATGCCAAGAAGGATTGTCAGACCCATGATTAAAACAGACCTTTTTCATGATAGGGGATACCGCGCAGAAAACAGGCGATCCGAAACACCGCGCGCAGTCCGGCAAATAGAAAGACAAGCCCGCCGCACATCGCAGCCGACAAGGACCGGAAGCTCTCGGGGATGTTCAGCATGGGGAGCATTGTGCTCCACCCGAATTTCACCAGTTCAATACTTGCGACCAGCATGATCAGGCCAAAACCGGCAAGGACGATATCAATGACGAGCTTCAGGAAATGACTGACCCGCCAGCCCATCATGTCGCGGAATAGCGTCACCCCGAGATGTGTGTTCTCATGGATCCCGACCGCCGCGCCCAGATAGGTCACATAGCAGATCAGCAGAAGTGCCAGCTGTTCGACCCATGTCGGTGTGACGTTCAAGACATAGCGCCCGAACACCAGCCAGCCAAAGGTCGCGATCAGCACGACGATGGCGATAGAGGCCGCGAGCATGCAAAGAAAACTCAGCCCGTCGAGCGCACGCTCGGTATGCTTCATCCAGAGGGGTGCGTGTTCCACGGCCCTATTCCTTTGTGAGAGAAGGGGTGCGCCCCGTTGCAACAGGGCGCACGATTGTCCAGCCGCGCTGATCAGTCAGCGTTGCGGAACAGATTGACGAGATCCGTCATCTCTGGATTGGCCGCCAGATACTTTTCGTAGACGGGCACCATCGCTTCCTGGAACGCCGATTTGTCGGCGATCTCGTTCACTTCGACGCCACCGTCCATGATGATCTTCATCGACGCCGCCTCGCGTTCGCCCCAGAGCTTGCGCTGCAGATCGGTGGAGTTTTTACCGGCGGTTTTCACGATTTCCTGCTGTTCTGGTGTCAGACCGTCAAAGGTCTTCTTGCTCATGCACAGGCATTCGGGAATGATCAGGTGCTGGGTCAACGAATAGTATTTCGCGACCTCGAAGTGGCTGGTGGATTCATAAGACGGCGGGTTGTTCTCTGCCCCGTCCACAACGCCGGTCTTGATCGACTGGTAGACTTCCGCAAAGGCCATCGGGGTGGCGTTGCCGCCCATGGATTCGATCATGCCGACGAACAGGTCGTTGTTCATCACGCGCACTTTCATGCCTTGCACGTCTTCGGGCGTATTGATCGGCTTGACCGAATTATAGAAAGACCGCGCGCCGGCGTCATAGTAACCAAGGGGGACAATCCCCTTTTCCTCTAGCGCTTCCCCCAGTGCGGCCCCCGGTTCGCCGTCCATCAGCTCATACATTTGGGGCACGCTTTTGAAGACAAAAGGCAAGGACACGACATTGGTCGCAGGCACGGCCTGACCCATCGGCCCAAGGCTGAAGACGCCAAAATCCATAATCCCGAGACGCAGCTGTTCAATCGCATCGGGCTGCGAGCCCAGAACGCCAGCGTGGAACACCTTGCCCTTGATCTCGCCCCCGGTCTTTTCGGTGACCTCTTCCATGAAGGCTTCCATACCGTGCGATACAGGGTAATCCTCGACGTGGATATTCCAGCCGCGCCAGTCCTTTGCCTGCGCCGTCACGGGCATGACAGCCAGCGTCGATGCCGCGGCAATCGCAAAGGCACCACGGGTGATGATTTTATTCAGTTTCATATTTGTTTCCTCCCAAAGACAAATTATTGCAAAAGTGATCACACGACTTACAAATATTTACAAGTATTATTTTTCGAGTCTTAATGGGGACGCGCCCGACCTTGTCGTTTTGATCTTCACCGCACCGACCCAAAAATTTAGAATTTTAAAGGGCTTAAGGTCTGCGAAGAGACGACTAAGGCGACGGAAATTTCGCCCCTACTGCACGGGCGGGCCGATACATAGGAAGAGGTAGATAGATGACAAATTCGCATTCCAACCAGACAACCAAACTACAGGCGGGCGCCGCCTTCCCCGTGTTCGAGGTGCCTAAATTCGGTGGCGGCACCATGACGGTGGGCGGCGCGACCGACGGCTGGACGCTGCTCATCGTATACCGTGGCAAGCATTGCGGACGCTGCAAGACCTACCTGGGCAAGCTGGAACACAACTATGCAAAGTGGGAAGACGCGGGTTTTGCGGTGAAATGCGTCTCGGCCGACCCGCTGGAGAAAGTCAGCGATGATGTTGCGCGCTTCGGGTGGACCTTCGACATCGGCTACGACCTGCGAGAGAGTGACATGCGCGCCATGGGGCTTTACGTCAGCGACCCGCTGTCTTCGCAGGAAACCGACCGTCGCTTTGCAGAGCCCGGTATTTTCTGCCTGCGCCCCGACGGCACGACGCAGATCATAGCCATCTCTAACGGTCCGGCGGCGCGCCCCGATTTGGATGAACTTCTCGACGGGATGATATTCACGATCAACAACGACAAACCTGTCCGCGGGAACGCCTAAACCCGACCTGTGCCTACAAACCGCAAGACAGCCAAGAGGAGCACCCCTAATACAACACAACGCCTCCCGCTAGGCGACAGACCCGAGTTCTGCCAAAGCGCTGGATACAGCGGGCCTGCGCGAACGGGCACCGATCCAGCGGGTGCTCGCAAACTTTATCGAAAGTTATTTTGTCACGCGGGAATAAACCGCACCCCCCGGACGTCACTTGGTCATAGAGCCTTTGCCCACCATGCAGAGCAAAGGCCCGGAACCACGGGAGGAAGACATGAAAGTCATTGAAAACGTTAAGCGTCGGCATTTTTTGATCGGATCGGCAGGCACGATGGCAGCCGTCGCGGTCGGGGCACCGGCTTTGGCACAATCGGGCGGAGAGCCTTTGCCGGATTACGTCGCCTGGAAAGACGCCGAGGACATGATCGTCCATTCCAAGCAGACGCTCGAGACGAAACGCGCCGCACAGGGGGCAGAGCTGATCACCCCCACGACCGAACTTTACATCCGCAACAACTTGCCCGCCCCCTCGGACAAGATCGTTGCCGATCGCGATGCTTGGGAGGTCGAGATCGACGGTGTTGCAAACCCCGGCAAGATGACCGTCGGCGCGTTGAAAACGCTTGGCGTCGAAACGGTCGTGTGCGTGTTGCAATGCTCGGGCAACGGGCGCGCTTTCTTCGATCACGAGACGAGCGGGTCGCAGTGGTCCGTCGGGGCGGCGGGCAATGTCGTGTGGACAGGCGTGCCCGTGCGCGCCGTTATTGACGCAATGGGCGGTGCCGATGCGGATGCCGTCTACCTGACCGGCACCGGCGGAGAGGACATTCCCCAAGGACTGCCGCCTGAATCGATCCAGGTTGAACGCTCTGTCCCCAAGGCTGCGATGGATCGCGCGATCCTCGCGTGGGAGATGAACGGCGAACCCGTGCCGCTGGCGCACGGTGGCCCCCTGCGGCTGATTATCCCGGGCTACTACGGGGTCAACAATATCAAATATCTCAAACGGTTGGCCCTGACGGTCGAGGAATCGCCCAATAAGATCCAGCAGACTGGCTACCGCGTCCGCCCTGTCGGCGAAAAAGGTGATCCCTCGCAACCCTCCATGTACGAGATGTCGGTGAAATCATGGATCACCGGGCCGCTGGTGGATGCTGCAACGGGCAAGGTGCAGATTCACGGCGTCGCCATGGGCGGTGTCAGCGGGCTGGAGAAAGTCGAAGTGTCCACAGACAGCGGGCAGAATTGGGCCGATGCGCAGTTTCTGGGCCCTGACCTTGGCCCCTACGCGTGGCGACCCTTTGTGCTGATCACCGATCTGACGGAAGGCACACATATGCTGGCCAGCCGGGCAACCAACGCCGCAGGCGACGCCCAGCCAGAGAACTTTCCGCCAAACGAACGCGGTTATGGCAACAACGGATGGCGGGCACATGCCGTCGACGTGACTGTCAGCTGATACCATAGACCGGCGGCCTTGGCCGTCGGTCCGACCCTTACCCGGAGACATTGAAATGACCCCATCCCTGACGCCGCGCCTTGGCGGTGCCCTTTTCCTTGCGCTGATCGGCAGCGTAGCAGCAGCCGACGCCTCTCTTGACGCCGGGCGCGCCCTTTTCAACGAGACAGCGCAGCCGCAATGTGCCCTTTGTCACAGCTTGAAAGACGCAGGCGCCGAAGGCGAGATCGGCCCGAACCTTGATGACTTCAAGCCCACCGTCGAACAGGTCCGCGCCGCCGTGACAAGCGGGATCGGCATTATGCCCGGCTTTGCCGAAACGCTGACCGACGCAGAGATCGAAACGCTATCGACCTATGTGGCGACGGTCGCGGGCGGATCTGACGCCGCGGCCAACAGCGACGCCAGCGCGCCGACCGAGGACGCCGCCGCAGCAGAGCCGGAAACCCCCGGTGCCGAGATTCTGGCGCAAGGCGACCCCGCCGCGGGCGAGAAAGTATTCAGGAAGTGCAAAGCCTGTCACACGGTAGAAGAAGATGGCCCAAGCCGCGTCGGGCCAAATCTGTACGGGATCGTCGGTGCCTCTGTCGCGGCGGTGGACGGGTTCCGCTATTCCGGCGCGCTGACCGACCATGGCGGCGACTGGACACCGGACCGGCTTGCGACTTTCCTTGCCAACCCCCGCAAGGCCGTGCCCGGCACCAAGATGAGCTTTGCCGGGCTGCGCAAGCCGGAAGACCAAGCCGATGTGATCGCCTATCTCGCCAGTTTGTCAGACGCCGACTGACCTAACCGACGCAAGGCCGTGCCGAACGAACCGTCTTTGAAAGCGCTGCCATCACGCTTTCAGAGGCGCGTTCGCGCGTTTCAAGCCTAAGATAGCGGGCAATGGCATCGAACCGGGTGCGGTCCATCCCCGTCGCGACGATAATATGGTGCTGTTGGTCCCGTGAGCCCCAGCTCGCGATCTGCTTTTCTGACGTGCTCTTACCCTCTGGCAGTGCAAACCCGCCGCGCAGGTAGGTCAGCCGACATCCATTCTGGCCCGCATAATGCATGATGTCGCCCTGCTTTGCCACGCGGGACGCGACGGCTGTCAGGTTCGCGCCCTCAAGATCCGGCACACCTGCCAGTCCACCCCCCGCCACGGGGCGCAGATCGCCAGAGCCTACATCATAGGTCTGTGCTGCAAGTTCGGTGTGAATGTCGAAAGCCGTGGGGGTGGCGACGAAGTCAGACCCGAAAACCATCGCCAAAGCCACCGCTGCGGCGACAGCGCCGCCCCAAAGCCAAGGTCGCGGGTGCCGGTTGCTATTTGCAGCCCTCGTTTGCGGCGTAGCGTCTGGGTCGTCCAGCACCGGACGCATCAACGCCAAACCGCGCGAAACGCGCCGCACATCCTCAAGCGCCGCAGCCAGCGCGGGTTCGGCAGCCAACCGCGTCTCTAAGGCACGCATTTCCGACGCGCTCAGCGCGCCATCATGGTAGGCGTTGACCTGTTCCCAGTCTTTGTCGTTCAGCTCGCTCATGTCTTCCGCGTCACTTCCTGTTTTGCCGTTCCGGCCCCATCGACCACGTCCAGCAACGCCCGACGCGCGCGGCTGATCCGGCTCATCACTGTGCCGTTTGGCACATCCATCACTTTCGCCGCCTCTGCGTATTTCAGGCCCATAATGTCCACAAGGCACAGCACCTCGCGGGTTTCGGGCGGCAGCTTCTCGAACGCCAGCCGGATCAATACATCCCGCGCGGTGTCCGGTCCGCCTGCTTCATCAGATAGACGTTTCTCCTCCGCCGAATATTCACGGCGCACGCGCCTTTTTCTCAGCTCGTCATAATGCAGGTTGCGAATGACGCGGAACATCCACGGGCGCAATTCCTCCAGCAGTTCGGGTCTGCGATCAGACCGCAACCCCCGCTCCACCGCGTCCTGCACCAGATCCTCTGCCGCGTCGCGCGACTGACAGATGGCCGTGGCATAGGCCCTCAACTCAGGCAAAAGAATCTCGATAAGGGTACGCTGCGCCATATCAATCCGTACCGCGTTTTCAGGCCGGATCAAAGCCAACACGGCCCGTTGTCGGCATTCTTCGTGCGGGATCGGGCGTAGGAGTTGCGTCGAGAATATCCGTGATGCTTGCCGGAAAAATCGCGGCGCACGCGGCTGAATCTGAAACGGTATTCAGGTGGCTTCACCGGCAGGGTTTAAGCGTTCGCCATTATTTAACATAACGTTCTTCGGCACTTTTGATTTCCAAACAAACGTCCCACCCGTATCGACCTTACAAACAGCGACACCCACAAAACAAAAAAACCGCAGCATTTCCGCCGCGGTTTTTTCATCTAACGTCTGGCCCTATTCAGGCGATGGCTGCCTTGATCTGGTCGGCGAGCGACATGGGATCAAAGGGTTTGCTGATCACCTCTGTCGCGCCGATGCCGCGCAGTTCTTCCAGCTCGTTCGGCTGGGCACGGGCGGTCATGAAGATCGCGGGCACATTTGCGAAATCCGGATTCTCGCGCAGTTTCTCAAGCGTTTGACGGCCGGTCATGCCGGGCATCATCATATCCAGCAAAAAAACGTCGGGGATATAGTCCAGCGTCTTTTCAAGCGCCTGTTCGCCGCAATCGCATTGCTCAACCACGAAATCACCCGACAGTTCGAGTGACATTTTGGCGATTTCGCGAATATCGGCGTCGTCTTCTACGTGAAGCAATTTAATCATACGGGACTCTTATCCAACGTTCTCTAGTCTTTCAAAATCAGTCTCTGGCCCAGAATGGCGCGTTTTGACAGGTAAAGTGAAGGTGAAAGTTGTCCCCCGCCCTTCTTTACTGACAAAATCGATCGTACCACCCAAACCTTCAACAATTGCTTTACAGATGCTCAGCCCCAAACCGGTACCGCCTTTGGTCGCCCGATCGGAATTCGCCATATCTGCAAACCGCTGAAAGATCTTATGCTGGTCTTCGGGCGCAATGCCCATACCCTCATCGCGTACAGACACACATACGTTTTCGGGCGTTTTATCGACGGAGATCTCCACCGTGCCGCCCGGCTTGGAAAACTTCGCAGCATTCGACATCAAGTTGGTTAAAACTTGAATGATACGGTTGGCGTCGGTCTCGATATAGGTGGGCGTATCCACCCCGTGGCATTTGATCTGCAAGCCGAACCGCTGATGCGCGGTCGCATTGGCGCGCAGGGATTCGGCCACCAGTTCTGACAGGTCGGCGGTTTCCAGTTCGAAATCCAGACGCCCGGAGGAGATCTTTTCCATGTCCAGAATGTCGTTGATGATCAGCACCAGACGATCGGCATTGCGATGCGCGATCTCCAGCAAGCCCTCGGCCTTGGGCGGTAGCTGCCCCGCGGCTTTCGACAACAGCAGCCCCATCGACCCTTTGATCGAGGTCAACGGCGACCGAAGTTCGTGGCTGACCATAGAGATGAAATCCGCCTGAAGTTGCTCTTGTTCAAGCCGTTCGGTGATGTCGTGCAGCATGATCAGCAGACGCCCGTCGACTGTCCCCTTGTTCAGCCACTTGATCGACCCTTCAAAGTTCGTGCCCGATATCGTTGCGCTGAACGTCATATAGGTGTCGCCGATATCCATCATCCGCAGACAGGCATCGAGCACATCCTCGCAGCCGCGCGCGGCCGCCATATCGCGCACCGTTTGCCCGTTCTTGGGCCGCGTCGACCAGCCGAACCGTGCCTTGGCGGCGAGGTTCATATAGCGCAACTCAAGGTTGTCTTCGGACACGATCCAGATGTCGTCGCGCAGCTCGTGCAAGGTCATTGCCGTGTCGCGTCGCGCGATCAGCTTGGTGGTAGATGTGATGTCCGTCCGCGCCGAGATCGACCCGATCCAGCGGCCATTCGCATCCAGCAACGGGGTCACTGTCGTCTGTGTCACGCAGTTTGACCCGTCGCGATTGCGCAGCGTCGTTTCACCCTGCCAGCTTTTGCCCTGCCGCAGCAGATCGCGGATTTCAGTGGCGGTGGTTCTATTGTCCTTGGAATACAGCATCGCGACCGGTTTGCCGATCAGCTCTTTGCGGGTATAGCCGGTTGCCTCGAGCAACAGGTCGTTCACCTCGACCAGCAGGTTATCGGTGTCGACCACGTTTACCATCGTGTGCATCTTTAGAACACGCAGCTGTTGGGCAACGCTGTCATCAACCGTCGCACGCGCCGGCGTGGCCCGCACGTTCGCGGCGATCAGCGGCACCAGACTTGCAATGGCGATGGCCCCGATAACCGGAACGGTTTGCGCCGGTGCGCCCGACAGCAGCGCCGAGGTCGCGGCGTACCACCCCCCAGCCAAGGCCGATCCGGCGACGAAACCGGTCGCACTATGGCGCTTCTTTCCGTTCCAAGACATATCGCGTCCTTACTTACAAAAAGAAGGCACCATCCCTAGCCAAGCGCCCTCTCCATCCCTTGCGCCATCATAGACAAAAGTATCTAGACATTTTTAAGGCGATTTTTAGCAACTTTAGAAACAACCATAAGGAGATCAACTCGCTCTTTGTGTCGGACCTACAATACTTTCGATAATGTGGTTCAGGTCGGTCTGAGACTTCACCAGATGGGTGCCCACCCGACTATCCTTCTCGCGCGCCGCGTCAGAGGTCAGCCCGACCACCCGCGCCGTTGGCTGAAGCTCAGCGATATCGTCCAGGACGGCAGCGGCGTCGCCATCTGGCACGGTCCAGTCAAGGATAATCACATCCAGCGGCCCCGCGCTCAGCGCTTCGTGGACCTCGTTCAGCCGCGTGACGTTATGGACATCGGCAAAGGGTCTCAGCCCTTCGCGCAGCACCTCTGCAAATTCTTCGTCATCCTCAAGGTGCAACACCCTAAGGTTGTTCCTCGTGCCGTCGATCACTTCGAACGTGCGGGCATCGGGCAGCACGTCATACCCTTCGGCATCGGTGCTCAACGGACAGGTGAACCAGAAAACCGTGGTCCCGCTCGGCTTGCTTTCAAAGCCGATGTTGCCGCCCTGACGCCAGACGATCTGTCGCGTGATATTCAGCCCAAGGCCCGTCCCGCCCTTGGCCCGCGTGTCCGATCCATCGGCCTGAGAAAATGCCTGGAAAATCCGGTTCTTGAAATTCTCGGGCACGCCGGGGCCGAAGTTCTGCACGTAAACAATCGCCATGTCGCCAATCGTCTCGGCCTTGATCGTGACGTCGGTGCCTTCGGTCGAGTACTTGCACGCATTCGACATCAGGTTCGCCAGCACCTGCATCATCCGTGACCAATCGGCGGTTACATTGATGTCGGTGTCGGGCAGATCCATCACCAGTTTGGTGTTATGGGTGACGGCAAAGGGCATCATCTCTTGCACCGCCGAAGAGATGACCTCGTTCAGGCTCATCGGGCTGAGGTCAAACTCGATCTTGCCCGACGATATCTTTTCGAGGTCGAGAATATCGTTGACGATGGTGGTCAGACGGTCGGCGTTGTTGCGCGCGATCTCGATCAGGCGCAGCGCCGAGGCCGGCATGGTGTCACGCGCCGACATCTCGATCAGGCCAAGCGCCCCCTTGATAGAGGTCAGCGGCGTGCGCAATTCATGGCTGACGGTGGACACGAACTCATTCTTGATCTCGTCGATCTTCTTCTGGTCGGTGATATCGTTGACCTGCGCGATAAAGACATAGGCCCCTTCGTTTTTGTCGAAGGTCCAGGTGATGTTGAACAGCCCCCACCGCTGGCCGCCGTCCTTGTGCAGGATCGGATGTTCGCCGCGGTAAACCTCGTTCGACCCGCTTTCGGTGAACTTGGTCACGATATCACGCATCAGCTTCACATCTTCCTCGGGGATGATCTGCGCAAGGTTGAACCGGTCGGTCATTACCTTTTGCGAATATCCCGTCAGCTCGCACATGGCGTTGTTCACGCTGGTGAACTGTCCGTTGCTGTTCAGGGTCGCCATGCCAACGGGGGCCGCATCCAGCACGGTGCGGAATCGCTTCTCGCTCGCCTCAAGCGCGTTGCGGGCGTGACGCAGCCCGGTAATGTCGCTTTGCGTCCCGACCATCCGTATCGCCGACCCATCGTCGGCGCGGTCCACGACCACGGCATCCGACCGCATCCAGCGCCAGCTTTCGCCGAACTGCATCCGGTATTCGGTCCGCGACCGTTCTGCCTTGCCGGTGATACAGTGCTGATCCGCCTCGATCAGACGGGGCAGATCGTCGGGGTGGATACGGCTTAGGAACTCTTCCTGCGTATCCTCGACCTCCGGACCGACCTCCATGATCTTGCGCCACGTCGGCGAAACCACCGATTTGCCCGACATCAGGTCGATCTCGAACACGCCAATTTCTGACCCCGCGAGGGCATGGTCATAGCGTTCCTTGATCCCGGCCAGTTCCCCGACGGCCCCGACCTCGACCGATACATCCCGCACAATAGCGGTGATGCGTTTGACGCCATTCAGCGTTTCCCATTCGTTATAATGTAGATCAAGGTGCAGCGTGGATCCGTCATGTTTGGTGCCCGTGGCGTTATAGCCTGCCTCTGCGGGCAGCCACCCCGCCTCTGTCACGAATTTCTTCAGGGGCAACCCGCCCATCCCGTCTTCATGCTTGTCGAAAATCTCGAGCGCGGCGTGGTTGGCAAACAGGATCTCGCGGCGTTCATCCAGAATGAAGATGCCCACAACGCTGTTCTCGATGATCGACCGGTTTTCCTCTTCGCGGGCGCTGATCTGCTGTTCGCGCAGCGCGGCCACCTCAGCCAGAGAATCCCCGCGTTGGCGAATGGCGCGCAGCACCACGATCAGCATCGCGGTCAGGGCAATCCCTGCGATCAGCGCGAGCAGCGGTGTTCCACCGGGGAACAACGCCTCGAACAAGGGGGTGCTTTCATATTGGACGGTCCAGGTCCGCCCGAAGAATTCGGTGGCATAGGCCACACTATACTTACCCGCCGCATGTTCGTGATCCTGACTAGCATAGATCAGAGCCTCGGGGTCGGTCGTGTCGCCGTCATAGACGTGGAAATCATACACATTGTTCTGGTTCGGCGTCAGATCCTGCAACAGGTTGCGGCCGATGAACGGCGCATAGACCCAGCCGCGAAACGTCCCCTCGCGCGGGCCGGAGGCATAGAACAGCGGGCGCAGCAGCAAGAACCCCGGTTCCTTCATCGCGTCCTGCACCAGCAGGATGCGCGGTGTCAGCTGCGGGGTGTTGGTTTCGCGCGCCCGATCCGCCGCCTCGCGCCGCCCTTTTTCAAAGCTGATGTCCAGCCCGACGGCTTCCTTGTTGGGCAGCACCGGCGCGATATATTTGATCACATATTTCTGGTCATGGTTCGTTTCCGGCCTGATCTCGAACCCCGGCGTCCCATTGGCACGCATATCGGCGACGAAAGCATCCTCGTCCACCTTGGCCACGGGTTCGACAAAACCGATGCCGTTGATGCCGGGCAGATAGTTTTCGAAATCCAGACTTTCGACAAAGGTCTCGAAATCGTCGTATTCGATATTCTCCGACGATTGCATCATCCCTGCGGCGCCGTTCAGACTTTGCAGATAGATGTTCATCCGACGATCCAACGCCTGAAGCCCGTCTTCGGTGATGCGGGTGAATTCGGCCTTGGCCGCGGCGCGGTTCATTCGCGCGCCTTCAGCGTAGATCCCGAAGGTCACGAGAAGGCAGACAACGACCAAAATCAAATCTAAGCGCTTGAACAAAACTATACTCTCACATTTCGCGAAACTGAAAAAAGCGCCTAATCGATGAAAGCCACCCGCTGATCATGTTACCGGCATCCCTCACTTATAAGTAGCACCGGTTTCCCTGCCAACGTTAATTATTACTTGCGCACAGGATAAAGACAGAAACCTCAAGAGAATCTAAAGACGCCCCAACTCAGGGTTGCTGATCATACGGGATGCACAATCATAGCGCGGAAGTCGTTGACGTTCGTCAGCGTCGGTCCCGTCACCACCTGACCGCCGATCCGGCCAAAGAAACCGTGGGCGTCATTTACCGCTAACGCCGATTCTGCGTCGGCGCGCGCGGCCCCGCCCCGTGCCAATGTGTCAGGCCCGATGATCGCCCCCGCCACCTCTGCCGCGCCGTCGACGCCGTCGGTATCGCAGGCCAACCCCCAGATACCTGCCGCCCCGTTCAGGGCCAGCATCAGCGCCAAGGCATATTCCGCATTCGGTCCACCAACGCCATCCCCGCGCCGCGTGACCGTCAGCTCGCCGCCCGACAGGATAACAATCGGCGCATCGTCGGGATGTAGACGCGCCTGTTCTTGCAGGGCCAAGGCGGCATGGGCGCGGGCGACCTCGCGGGCCTCGCCCTCCAGGTCATTACCCAGACGGATCACGCGAAACCCCTCTGCCTCGGCCAAAGCCTGTGCCGCATCCAGCGATTGCTTGGGGGCCGCATAAATCCGGTTCATCACACGCGACAGCCGCATATCATCCGGCGGCACGACCTGAGACCCCGCAGCCAGCGCCCGCGTGACCGAGGCCGGAACCGCCACGCCCCACTGCGTCAAAATCGCCTGCGCATCGCGCGAGGTCGAGGCATCGCCCACCGTGGGGCCCGACCCGATCATCGCCATATCATCCCCCGGCACGTCCGAGATCATCAACGTATGCATCGTCGCCGGATAGGCCGCCGCCGCCAGCTGCCCGCCCTTGACCTGCGACAGATGCTTGCGCACCACATTCATCTGCGTGATCGGCGCGCCAGAGGCCAGCAACCCCGCGTTCACCGCCTGTTTCTCGGCCAGCGTAATCTCCCCCAAGGGGGCGGTCAGCAGCGCCGACGCCCCGCCCGAGATCAGCGCCAGCACAAAGTCCCCCTCGCCCAAGCCCTGCACCAGTTGTAGCATCCGCGCGGTTGCGGCCTGTCCGGCGGCATCGGGCACGGGGTGGGCGGCCTCGACAATCTCGATGCCCTGACAGGGGCGGGCGTATCCGTAGCGGGTGATCACCAAACCGTCGCAGGGGCCCCAGGCCGCCTCGACCGCCTCGGCCATGCGCGCGCTGGCCTTGCCCGCACCGATCACCACCACACGGCCCGCGGGTTTGGGCGGCAGATGCGCGGCCAGCGATTGCATCGGATCGGCCACGGCGACCGCGCGATCGAACAAGCGGCGTAAAGTCGTCTCCGGCGCGGTGTGCATGGCGATCCCTATCCCGTCATCAAAAAAGCCGCCCCCGAAGGGACGGCCTGTTTTACACTCACGCAGTCTGATCGAACAGCCTTTTGCGTGCCGCAGCGTATTCTGTCGCCATCCGCTCGACCACCTCGGCGGCGGGGCGCACATCCTTGACCGCGCCGATGCCCTGACCGGCCCCCCAAATCTCTTTCCAGCTTTTAGGCTTTTCGCGATCGGCACCGAAGTTCATGTTCGACGGGTCGGACCGCTCAAGGTTGTTCGGGTCCATGCCCTGCGCCTCGATCGAGGCTTTCAGATAGTTGCCCCAAACGCCGGTGAACAAGTCGGAATACACAATATCCGAGGCCCCCGAATCCGCGATCATCTGCTTGTAGCGTGCGTCGGCATTCGCCTCTTGCGTGGCGATAAACGCCGACCCGGCATAGCCGCCATCCGCGCCCATGGCCTGCGCCGCAAGAATGCTGTCCCCCTTGGCAATCGCCCCCGACAGGAACAGCGGCCCGTTGAACCATTCGCGGATCTCCTGGATCAGCGCCAGCGGCGACAAGGCACCGGCGTGCCCCCCTGCCCCGGCGGCCACAGCGATCAGACCATCAGCCCCTTTTTCAATCGCCTTATGGGCAAAGCGGTTGTTGATGATGTCGTGCAAGACAACACCGCCCGCGCCATGCGCCGCATCGTTCAGCCATTCCTGCGCCCCAAGCGACGTGATCCACAGCGGCACCTCGTGCTTGACGCAAATCTCTACGTCCCGTTCAAGCCGCGCGTTGGATTTATGCACGATCTGGTTCACCGCATAGGGGGCGGCGGGATTGTCGGGGTTCGCTTGGTTGTGACGGTCCAGCTCTTCCTTGATGCGCGTCAACCAGCGGTCCAGCTCAATCGGCTCCCCTTCCGCTTCACGTGCGTTCAGCGCTGGAAAGCTGCCCACTATACCGGCCTTGCACTGTGCAATCACCAGATCAGGGTTCGAGATAATGAACAGCGGGCTGCCAATCAGCGGGATACGCAAATTGTCGAAAAGGGCGGGTAGCGTCATCTTGTTCCTCCGGGACGTATTATTTTCCTGCAACTTGTCAGGATGTGCGCGCTTTGGAAATGACGAACGTTGCGTCCGTCACCCCCTTCTTGTGATCGGGGCTACAGCGCCTCGATGATGGTGACATTGGCGATGCCGCCGCCTTCGCACATGGTTTGCAACCCGTATCTTTGGCCGCGCGCATGCAGGCTGTGCACCAGCGTCGTCATCAGCCGCGCTCCAGAGGCCCCCAGAGGATGCCCAAGCGCAATCGCGCCGCCGTTTACATTCAACTTGGCCGGATCGGCCCCGGTGTGTTTCGCCCAGGCCATCGGGATCGGCGCAAAGGCTTCGTTGACCTCGAACAGATCGATGTCGTCGATCTTCATACCGGCCCGCTCCAGCGCGCGGTCGGTGGCGGGCAGCGGTTCCTCCAGCATGATCACCGGATCGCCTGCGGTCACCGTCAGGTTCACGATCCGCGCCTTCGGGGTCAGCTTGTATTTCTTGAGCGCAGCTTCGGACACGACCAACACGCCCGCCGCCCCATCGCAAATCTGCGACGCGTTCGCGGCCGAGATCATGCCGTCCGGATCCAGCAGTTTAACAGAGGAAATCCCGTCAAGCGTCGCATCATCGCGGATGCCTTCGTCGCGGGTGTGCATCCCGCCCTCGATGGCCAGCGGAATGATCTCTGCGTCAAAGGCCCCACCATCCCGCGCAGCGGCGGCGCGGCGGTGGCTTTCCAGCGCATAGGCGTCCAGTTCCGCGCGGGTGAACCCGTGCTTCTGTGCGACCATTTCCGCGCCGATGAACTGGCTGAAATTCTTGGTGCCGTAGCGCGCCTCGATCCGGTCGCTGAACGGGCCCTCGCCCAACCCCGCCTTGGCATAAAGCGATACATTCGACCCCATCGGCACCCGTGTCATGCTTTCGACACCCATCGCGACAACCACATCCTGCGTGCCCGACATCACCGCCTGAGCCGCGAATTGCACCGCCTGTTGCGAGCTGCCGCATTGCCGGTCGATGGTGACCGCAGGCACCGATTGCGGCAGGTTCGACGCCAGCACACAGTTGCGCCCGAAGGCAAAGGATTGCTCTCCGCCCTGGCTGACGCACCCGACGATCACGTCATCGATCACCGCGCCGTCGATCCCCGATCGCGCCACCAGCGCATTCAACACTTCGGCCCCCAGATTGGCAGGGTGCCAGTCGCGCAGCGCGCCGCCACGGCGCCCCCCTGCGGTGCGGGCTGTCTCTACGATATAGGCATGTGCCATAACGCTTTCCCCTCTATTCAGTCTCTATTTCGGTGCCATGCGGATCGCGCCATCAAGGCGGATCGTTTCACCGTTCAGCATCGGGTTGTCGATAATCGCCCCAACCATCTTGGCGTATTCCGACGGATCGCCCAAACGGCTGGGGAAGGGCACCTGCGCGCCGAGCGAATCCTGCGCCTCCTGCGGCAGCCCCTCCAGCAGCGGAGTGAGGAACAGCCCCGGTGCGATCGTCATCACACGAATGCCATAGCGCGCCAGCTCGCGGGCGACGGGCAAGGTCATGCCCACGATCCCGCCCTTCGATGCCGCATAGGCCGCCTGCCCGATCTGACCATCAAACGCTGCGACCGACGCCGTGTTGAT
The DNA here is from genome assembly GCF_045586035.1 of Sulfitobacter sp. PM12. Lineage (NCBI taxonomy): Bacteria > Pseudomonadati > Pseudomonadota > Alphaproteobacteria > Rhodobacterales > Roseobacteraceae > Sulfitobacter > Sulfitobacter sp. PM12. The sequence continues at coordinate 55,127 of NZ_CP151532.1, read as the reverse complement.
GATCACGCCGCGTTCCTCGCCCACGGGCTCTGCCTTGTGCAAGGCCGCGGCGAATTTCGACAACACGTTGAACGAGCCCAGCAGGTTCACATTCACGACATTGGTAAAGCTTGCCAAGGGCAGCGCCGCGCCGTCACGATCCACGACTTTGGCAGGTGGGCCGATGCCCGCGCAGTTTACCAGAATACGCGCCTTGCCGTGCAGCCCTTCGGCCTCTGCGATCGCGGCCTCTACCGCGCTTTCATCGGTGACATCAACGCGCAGAAACTTGCCCCCGATGGCGGTGGCTTTTTCCTCGCCCAGTTCGGCGTTCATATCAAAGATGGTGACCTTGGCCCCGGCCTGCGCCAGAAACGCTGCCGTGGCCCCGCCCAATCCCGAAGCGCCACCGGTGACGATGGCGGCTTGTCCGTTCAATTGCATGGTATCCTCCCCTTCCCTGCTGACGCAGGGGCAACAGTTTAATTGCGGGGAATGTCGCCTGCAGTTTCGCGGATTACAATGGCAAAGCGTGGGGCCAGCGGCCCCCCGTTCAGCCGATCCGGTTCAGGCGGTGATCACGACCTCGGACACGTCACTATCTACGGCCTGCAATGCGGCCAGCACGCGGGGGATCAGATGGGTCTGTACATAGGCCCCGTGAAAACGGCTGGGGGCCTGAAGCGTGACACGCCCCCCTGCCCGATCCTGCCGTGTGAGATTATGCAGCCAACTGCCATAGACACCGGCATCTTCCGCATGAAGCACAGCCTGCGCCAGCGCCCATTCGCTGCCCCCTTCGACAGGCGGTGTCGGGGCGCTGCCACGCACGGGCAAAGGCACCACCCGCGTCGGTTCCGGCGCGCCCTGCATGCGCAGATCAAAGTCCGGGCCGACCTGCGGCCATTGCGGGCGCGTCTTTTCAAGGATCGCATCAAGGTCGAGCCCGTATTCCGTCACCCGTCCGCGCGCGCCCTGACGTTTGACCACCAGCCAGCCACAGCCGCGCAGCTTTGCCATCTCGCGTTTAACGGTGCGTTCATCAACGGACCAAAGCTGCGCGATCTCGCGCTGACCCACGGCCAGTTCATTACGCGCCCAGTTGTAGCGCGCCGTTACAAGTGTAATGAAGCGCAGCACCAGACGGTGATCATGTTTCCCGCCGGCAAGGGCATAGGCCCCCAAGGCGGTGATGATATCATACTTGCGCGCGGCGGCGTCACGCCCCACGGGTTTCGGTGAAAGCATAGCTGCTCCGATCTGGCACGGTGTGAATGTGCAGCCTCAGTTCGATCTCTTGATGGATCCTCGGGGCGTAGACAACGTCTTTTCCGCCTCTTCCCTGATTTGCGTCCGGAAACCCGATTCTGTCAAGGATTGGTTTTGCACCGACCCTCTTTCTTCCCCATTCAAATTTGAAAGTTGAGGTATCATTGGTATAGGGGGTCATACAGAGCGTCCCCTATTACAGCGTTTTTGTCCCCCAATATGTCGCGGGGCCGATCCTGCTGTCCCCCTATATTTCCGCCCCGGAGCTATAGAGCCGCGCCTATCGCCCGAATCGCGCCGGGGCCCTGTGGTATAAGGGATATTGAAAACCTGTTTATAGAATAAATGTCTTTCCATGAGATGCAAATTCAGCGTAAATCCAAATTGAGTAGTAATTAGCGTTCTCTTTCGGGTTTTCCGGTGCCGCCACAGCGTGCGGGGCGACGGTTCCCCGCGGGGAACGGGTAGGGAAAAGGACAGCTTATGTTTACCTATGCGGACCTGGCAAAGCTTCAGGCGCAGTCGCTCAAGATGCAGGGGCACATCCGGCATCAGACCTATTCGCCCGAGATGGAAAAGACCCTGCGCCGGTTCTCAAGCTGGGAAGTGGCAGAGCTGATCTTCAAGACCAACCCGTCGACCCTGCGCGGCCGGCTGGCCGCCGACCCGTCCCTGCCCGAGGGGCAGGTGGAAGAGGAAGGCCGCCAACGCTGGTATTCCCTGGAAGAGATCAACGAGCTGCGGCGCAAGCTGAAGATCAAGAACCGGTCGCTGATGCCGCCGCGACCTGCCGGCAAGCGGGCGGTGCGTGCCGCGATTGCGAACTTCAAGGGCGGCGCGGGCAAGTCCACCGTGGCGCTGCATTTCGCCCATGCGGCCGCGCTTGACGGCTACCGCGTGCTGGCCGTGGATTTCGATCCGCAGGCCACGCTCAGCCATTCGATGGGGCTGTCGGATGTCTCGGAAGAGGTCACCGTCTGGGGCATCATGGCCCGCGACCTGATCCGCGAGACTGAGAGGATGAACGCGGTGCAAGGCGGCGCGGAAAGCGGGGCAACCCTGCCCCAACGCAAACTGCCTGCCTCTGTCACCGGCATGGGGCTTAGCGAATTGCGCGCCACCGATTTCATCAAGCCAACCAGCTGGCCCACGATCGACCTGATCCCCAGCTGTGCCAATGCCGCCTTCGTTGAATTTGCCAGCGCGCAGTATAGGCACCTGAACCCCGAATGGTCGTTTTTTGCCGCCGTGTCCCGTTATCTTGATACGATCCCGCCGGACGCCTACGACCTGATCATCTTCGACTGCCCGCCGGCCATTGGTTACCAGTCGATGAACGCGGTCTTTGCGGCGGATGTTTTGTATATTCCGTCCGGCCCCGGCTATTGGGAGTATGACAGCACCACCAGCTTCATCGGCCAGCTCTCGGAAGCGCTTGAGGACCTGGGCCGCTTCCGCGGGCGGCTGCCGTCGGGCACCGATCCCGTCAAGGCCTTTGCTGACATCAAGTTTCTATTGACCCGTTTCGAGCCTAATAACGATCTGCACCGTGCGATGCAGTCAGCATTTAATCAGGTCTTTAAGCCACATGTAGCAGAGCACCCGATTGAAATGACCCGCGCGGTTGAACAGTCAGGCCGGTTCCTGTCGTCGATCTACGAGATGGATTACCGCCAGATGACCCGCGAGACCTGGCGCCGCGCGCGGGCCTCCTTTGATCGGGCCTATGATGAATTCCGTGCCACGCTTGTCGATGCGTGGGATAAACTGGAGGATGAATAATGGTTAAGAAACGCTCTGTTTTCGATATCAACTTCGATCTGGATGAAGAGGAAGACGCGGGGTTCCCCGCGGGGAACGCACCTGTCGAGCCGCCCGTTGTGAAAGAGTACAACATTCAAGGCCACCCGTTGCAGAACTCTGATCCTGTGCCCAACCCCCCTGCCCCGTCGCGACGCGGCCCGATGGCGAGCGCGATCTCGGAAACGCTTGAAGCCACTTCCGAGCGCGCCAGCGCAGAGGCCGCCATTCGCGCGGAAAACGACGCGCTGGCGCATGAGCATGTGCGGCTGAAACGGCTGGGGTTGATCACCGATCTGATCCAGACCTCGGATGTGCATACCGATAAGCTGACCCGCGACCGGTCGGCCAATGTTGACCCCGAACTGGCAGAGCTGAAACAGTCGATCCAGTCGGTCGGCCTTTCCAACCCCATTCGGGTGGAGCAGACGGATAATGGGTATGAGCTTATTCAAGGCTTCCGCCGGCTCACCGCTTTCCGCGAACTTGCCGCCGAAACCGGCGATCCGCGTTATTCCCGCATCCCGGCCGCGCTGGTTCCCCGCGGGGAACCCCTCGCGGATCTGTACCGTAAGATGGTGGACGAGAACCTTGTGCGCAAAGATCTGTCCTTTGGCGAGATGGCGCGGCTGGCCTTGTCCTATGCACAGGATTCGGGCGTCGAGGTGAGTGACGCGGTTGGCACGCTGTATGCTTCTGCGCTGAAACAGAAGAAGACCTATATCCGGCAGTTCGCCCGTGTGCTTGCCGATCTGGACGGCGCGCTGCGCTACCCCGAGGCGATCCCGCGTGCGCTTGGGCTGGATGTCTATCGGTTCCTTGATGCGCAGGCGGGCAATGCGATGGCGCTGAAAAAGGCGTTGATCAAGCAGCCTGAACGGGATGCCGATGCCGAACTTGCGATTCTGCGGGCAGGGATCACAGCAAAGAAAGCCGCGCCAAAACCCGCGGGCCGAAGCTCTGCCAAGACATCCTTGCGGCTTGGGTTGCCACAGGGGGAGATGCGGGTGATCGCGTCGGACGGGAAGGTAGAGATGCGCTTGCCACGCGATTTCTCGGCTGTCAGCAAGGCGCGATTACAGCGCGGGATCGAGGCGTTCCTTGCAGCGCTGGATCAGAAAGACTGAAACTCGAAGGGGGCAGGGCGGATCGCTTTGCCCCTTCTTCTCGCGATGGGTCGGGCCTAATGCGCGCGATAGGCCCACATATACGCGCCAACCCGCGCCGCCTTGCCCGAATCCTCAGCCTCACCTATACTCCTGCCCTATACGCATAGTGCGAGAGGGTGCCATGGGCCGTGTCAAAGTGAATCTTACATTGGATGCCAGCGTCGCCGAAACGGCGCGCGCGCTTGGGCTGAACATGTCACGGCTGGCCGAGGCCGCGATTTCGGACGCCGCCAAGGCAGAACGTAACCGGCGCTGGCGGATCGAGAACCAGCAGGCGCTGGATGCCTATGCGCAAGAGGTAGAGTCCGAGGGCCTGCCGCTTGAACGCTTCCGCAGTTTCTAGGGCGAGCTATGGCGCAGTTTGATGTGTACCGGCTTGCGGGCGGGCAGCTTGTGGTGGATCTGCAAACCGACCTGATTGGCATCGACGCTTCGCGCGTGGTGGCACCGCTGCGCGAGGCGGGGCGGTACGCTGCCTTTCCCGGTCTGACCCCGCAGGTAGAGGTCGACGGCACCGCATGGATCGTGCGGGTGCAAGAGCTGGCCGCCGTGCCCGGCACAGCGCTGCGCGACAAGGTGACCTCCCTTGAGGCAGAGCGCGATGCGTTGAAGCGGGCCTTGGATATCCTGATCGACGGGCTGTGACACTGCCCGCGGCTTACGGTTCCCCGCGGGGAACCTCGCCCACATCTTTCGGCACCTGATACCCTTTGATCACCGCGTCGCGGGCGCGCAGTGCTTTGTACCAGCGCAACACATTGTGGAATTGCGTCAGGTCCACCCGCTGCCATTCATAGCGCGCGACCCAGGGCCAACAGGCCATATCCGCGATCGAATAGTCTCCGCAGATGTAGTCTTGCCCGTCGAGCTGTTTGTCGAGCACGCCATAAAGCCGCTGGACCTCTGTCGCATAGCGGGTTTCGGCGTAGGGGGCCTTGCCCGGGTTGAACTGCAAGAAGTGATGCGCCTGTCCGGCCATCGGACCCAAGCCGCCCATCTGCCACATCAGCCATTCATGCACCTTGGCACGTCCAATCGCATCGCTCGGCAGGAATTTCCCATATTTATCAGCGAGATACCACATGATCGCGCCGGATTCCATCAGGCAGAGGCCATTGTCATGGTCCTTGATCGCGGGGATTTTGTTATTGGGGCTGATTTTCAGGAAATCGGGCGCGAATTGGTCGTCCTTGGTGATGTCGATGGGGTGGGCGGTATAGGGTACGCCCAACTCCTCCAGCAGGATAGAGACCTTGCGGCCGTTCGGGGTGGTCCAGGTATAGAGGTCGATCATTGCGGCGTCCTTCGGCTTGCGTCAGGGGGGAAAACGGGTTGCTATGCCCTTGGTATAAATCAGCTTGCGCGGATCACAAAGGCGCAGATCGGGGGGATGATGGAGAGGAAGATTGCACTGGTTACCGGCGGGGGCAGCGGCGTCGGGCGCGCCTGCGCCGCAGCGCTGGCAGAGGCGGGGTTTACGCTGGTGCTGACGGGGCGTCGGATGGCCCCGCTAGAGGAGGCCCGCGCCGCGTTGGCGGGGGAGGGGCATCTGGCGATCACCGCCGATGTCGGGGTCGAGGCGGATGTGCTGGCGCTGTTTGACCAGATCGAGGCGCAGTTCGGACGGTTGGACCTGCTGTTCAACAACGCGGGCGTCAACGCCCCCGCGGTCGAGATTGACGACCTGTCGCTGGACGACTGGAACGCCATTGTGGCCGCGAACCTCACAGGGTCGTTTCTATGCGCGCGCGCGGCTTTCGGGTTGATGAAACGGCAGTCGCCCAAGGGCGGGCGGATCATCAACAACGGGTCGATCTCTGCCCATGTGCCGCGCCCGTTCTCGGCACCCTACACGGCGACGAAACATGCGGTGACGGGGCTGACGCGGTCGCTGTCGCTGGACGGGCGGGCGCATGACATCGCTTGTGGTCAGATCGACATCGGCAATGCCGCCAGCGAGATGACAGAGCAGATGGCCCAGGGTGTGCTGCAACCGGATGGGTCACGTCGGGCAGAGCCGCGCATGGATGTAGAGGATGTGGGCCGCACGCTGGTCTATATGGCAAGCCTGCCGCCTGCTTCAAACGCCATGTTCGTGACGGTGATGGCGACCAAGATGCCCTTTATCGGGCGCGGCTAGAGGAGGGGCCCCGCCCGCGAGAAATTAGCGGGCGGGGTGCTGTTATGTGTCTCTAGTACGGGGTTTAGAGCCTACTTCTTTGCCGCATCGCGCAGTTTCGTGATCGTGGTGCGGGTAGAGATCTGTTCGGGGTTGGTGACCAGTTCGATCAAGGCCGGGCGACCGCTGGCGCGGGCACGGTCAAAGGCGGCAGCGAAGTCGGCGGTTTTGGTCACGCGTTCCGCATGCGCGCCGTAACCCTCGGCCATTTTGCAGAAATCCTGATTGATCAGCGTGGTGCCCGAAATGCGTTCGGGGTGGTCGCGTTCCTGATGCATGCGGATAGTGCCGTAGATGCCGTTGTTGAACAGCAGCACGATCGGCGTTGCCCCGTATTGCGCGGCGGTGGCGAGCTCTTGCCCGCTCATCATGAAGCCGCCATCGCCGACGAATGACAGCACCAGCTGATCCTTATGCGCCAGCGCCGCAGAGACGCCCGCCGGAACGGAATACCCCATCGCGCCACAGGTCGACCCTACGATGCGCCCCGGGCGGCCAAAACGCAGATAGCGTTGTGCCCAGCCGGTGTGGTTGCCCGCGTCCAGTGTCACGATTGTATCTTGCGGCAGACTATCGCGGATCTGGCAAAGGGCGACGCCCATGTCGAGCTCCCATTCCGCGCCATTGGGGCTGTCGGTGTCGGTCAGGTAATCGCCATGCAGCTTAGCGCACCAATCCTGCCAATCGTCAGCGCGGCCCAGATCAAGATCATCAAGCGCCGCTGCCGCAGCGGCGGGGGAGGCGGCAAAGCCGAGGTCGGGGGAATAGACGCGGCCGATCTCGTCCGCGTCAGGGTGCAGGTGCACCAGACGGGTATCGGGGTTGGGCGATTGCAGGGTGGTGTAGGTCTTGGTCGTCATCTCGCCCAAGCGGGCACCGATGACGATCAGCAGGTCGGCCTCTTTCTGGTGCGCAAAAAGCGTCGGCGCGGTGGAGGTGCCGAAATCGCCCGCAAAGACGGGCGACAGGTTGTGCACGATATCCTGTCGCCGGAAGGAGGTGGCGACGGGGATGTTGTTGGTCTCGGCAAAGCGGGTGATCGCGGCGGCGGCATCCTCGGTCCAGCCGGAGCCGCCAAGCAGCATCAGCGGGCGTTTGGCCTGTGCGATCTCGTCCTTCAGCGCGTCTACATTTGCTGTCGAAAGCTGGGCCTGCGTGGCGCTATAGGGCCGCGCGTCGGCGACTTCGACGATATCGGTCAACATGTCTTCGGGCAGGGCGATGACAACCGGACCGGGCCGACCAGAGGTGGCGACGCGGAAGGCGCGGGCCATATATTCAGGCACCCGCGACGCATCGTCGATCTGGGTCGCCCATTTGGCGATAGGGCCAAACATGGCGCGGTAGTCGACTTCCTGAAAAGCTTCGCGGTCGGTGGTGTCGCGGGCGATCTGGCCCACCAGCAGGATCATCGGCGTGCTATCTTGTTGCGCGATATGCACGCCAATGGCGGCGTGGCAGGCGCCGGGGCCGCGGGTGACCATGCAGATGCCGGGGGTGCCGTGCAGCTTGCCGTAGGTTTCGGCCATATTCGCCGCACCGGCCTCGTGGCGGGCGTTGATCAGGGTGAACCGGTCTTGCACGTCATGCAGCGCGTCCAGCACCTCGAGGTAGCTTTCACCGGGCACGCAATAGGCGGTGTCGGCCCCGTGGATCAAAAGCTGGTCCACAAGGACCTGTCCGCCGGTCCGGCGTTTGAGGGGGGCGTTCTGGGTCATTGGTCGGGCTCCGTCCATGTCATCTGGTATTTTCGATTGCCGAAGATGCAGCACGCTGGGGCAGGTTTTGCAATGCCGTTAGGGAAACATTGGCGGTGAAAAAAAATTGACGGATGGAAACGTATCCCGCACACTCAACCATGACGAAAGTGGTGGGTAGTTTTGGCGGATGGTTCTCATAAAACTCTAGGATTGCAGCTAAATGTCATCGGGCCGTTCGATTTGCGGCGCACCGATGGGTCACGTGTCACCATCACCTCGAAGAAGGCGCGCGCTGTGCTGGCGATGTTGGCGGTCGCCCCCGGTGGCAGGCGCGAAAGACGTTGGTTGCAATACAAGCTATGGAGCGAACGCGGAGAGCGTGAAGGTGCGGCCAGCCTGCGCCAGACGCTGTCGGCCCTGCGCCGTGCGCTTGCCCCGATGGGCGATGTGCTGGAGGCGGATCGCACCACGGTCACGCTGTCGCTGAGCGAGGTCGCGGTAGATGCGCTTGAGCTTTCGTCGGTGGCGCAGCGGTTGCCGGGGCAGGCGGAGTTCCTTGAAGGGCTTGATATCAGGGACCCCGAATTCGACAACTGGCTGCGCGAGCAACGCGCTTTCTGGTCCCGCCAGCTAGAGACGTCGCAGGGCGGTCCCGACCCGTCAGAGGTTGACTTCGCCCCACCGCTGGATGTGCCCTGCGTGACGCTCATGCCCTTTGCCAGTGCCGAGCCGCTGACCCCTCAGGCGCAAGAGCTGGCAGAGCAGGTGTTGGACCAGCTGGCGCGGCATCGTTGGATCAGCTTTATGGATTGGGCCGTGCACAGTGGCCGCAGCGCCGCCGGTGCCGCGCGGCCTGCGACGGCGAATTACGTGGTGACCGGCCAGTTGCGCCAGAGCAGCGGGCGGTTGGTCTTGATGGTTGAGCTGACGCATCTGACCACGGGGCAATCGGTGAAACGCGCGCAATTTATCGCGCCGCTGGCCGATGCTGCCGATATCGGGGCGGGGTTTGCCGCAGTCGCGCGGGATATGGCGATCGAGGTGGCGGGGAATTTCAGCTGTGCCTTGGCGCAATCCTACGAACAGCGGTCCCAGTCGCGGCCGGCACAAAGTGACGAGGCGCTGGTGTGGCAGGGGCGCTGGCATATCAACCGCCTCACGGCCGAGGATTTCGAGAAGGCGCAGGCGATCTTCGAGGATATCATCGCGCGCAACCCCGGTCATATAGAGGCCCATGTCTATCTTGCGCTGACCACGCTGTGGCGGGTCTGGACCTGCCGCGCCGATCCGCGTGACATCAAGCTGGCGCGGCGACAGGCGCAAAAGGCGATCAAGCTGGATGTGTCGGACGGGCGGGGCTATTGGATCGCGGGCTGTGCGGAATGTTGGCTGGGCAACAAGACGGCCGCTGTGCATTACACGGACGAGGCGATCCGGCTGTGCCCCTCGCTGGCCTTTGCCCATGACCAGCGCGGCACGAATCTGGCCTATGATGGCAATCCCTTGGCCGCGCTGGAGGCGCTGGAACACGCGATCCGCCTGTCGCCCCACCACCCGCAGCGCTTCTGTTTCGAGGGGGAGACAGCCCTTGCCGCGCTGCTGGCCGGGGATCTGTCGGCCGCATTGCAGCACGCGGATCACGCCTTGTTGCTGCGCCCCGCCTATTGGTACGCCCATATGGTCAAGGTCCTGGCGCTGCACCGCATGGGCCGCCCCGACGCCGTGGCGCGTGCCAAGCGCGACCTGTACGAGTTCGAGCCCCGTTTCAACCGCAGCTATATCAACTGGCTTCCCTTTTCGGACCGGTCGCTGAACGCGCGTATGATTGAAGAGATGTTCTAGGTACGGCGCGCCGGCTGGTGACCCCCGGGGGGCCTTTGCAGAAGGCATCCGACGCATGACGAAATATGCAGACAACTACGCTGGTATCCGGCAAGCGCAGGCGGAGGAGCGGGCGCATCCCTCTGATCTGGGAACGCGGCATTTCACGCTTGACGCGCTGAACGGCAGTTGGGTCGCACAGCTGCAAAGCCGGATCACGCAAGGGCTGATGAAACATGGCGGGCTGCGCCTGATGCAGCGGATTGCGCCGGTGGTGCGGTTGGGGCCGTATCATTTTGTCACGCGCCACGCTGATATTGTCGCGGCATTGCATCGGCCCGATGTTTTCGGCGTGCCCTTTGGCCCCGAGATGGAAGAGATGGCAGGCCCGCCGGTGTTTGCCTTGGGCGATGATGCACAGACCCATGCCGCGCAGATGGCGATTTTGCGCGATCCTTGGGCGGCGATTGATCCGGTGACCCATGTGCGCCCTGTGGTGCGCCGCGTGACCGAAGCCTTGCTGGAGGATAGCGGCGGGCAGATCGACATGGCGCGCGATGTCTTTATGCGCGTCACGGCAGAGGCCTGTCTGAAGACCTTTGGCATCGCGGCACCGAGCGCGGAAAACTTTGCCGCGTTTTCGGCGGCCTGTTCCTCGCTGATCTTTGCCGACCCCTCGGGCACGCCTGCGGTGCGTCGGCAGGCGATGATCGGGGCCAAGCGCATCTGCGATCTGCTGGATGCCAGCATCGACGCCTATGCCAAGCTGTCCGCCGACGAACGTGCGGACCCGGCACAGGCGGGGTTCTTGCAAGGGTTGATGGATCAGGTCGCGCGGCAGGGCGATGGCGGGCCGGTTTGGGAACAGTCGGACAAAGACACCGTGCGGGTGATCCTGTTCGGGGTGATCACCGGCTTTGTGCCCACCACCGCGCTTGCGGCGGGCAAGATACTCGATCAGATGCGCCGCAAGCCGGACCAGTTCCATCAGGCGCTGCGCTGTGCCGCGCGGGCCGAAGCCACCCCCGATGACCCGCAGGCGCGCGTGGCCCTGCGCGACATATTGTTCGAGATCGCCCGCTTTAACCCGTCGCTTTTTCCCGGCCAGTTCCGCCTGCGTAAAGAGGCCGGCGATACCCACGGCCTGCCCGAGGCGCTGAGGCGGATCAAACCCGGTGCCGTGGTCATTCTGGCAACAGCGCAAGCCCTGCATGATCCGCGAGTGGTGAAACACCCCAACCGCTTCATGCCCGGCGAAGGGTTCCTGGCCAAGGACGGCACCACGCTGCCGGATCTGTCCTTTGGTTTGGGGATGCATCACTGTCTGGGGCACGAGATGGCGCATGAGATCATCACCGAGGCATTCCAGATCATCCTGTCGCGCCCCGGCATCGCCTTTCTGCCCGAGCGGCCAAAGTTCTATGGCCCCTATCTGGGCCGCTTGCGGATGCGGTTCGACATGGTGGAAGGCCACGCGGCACAGTCGACGATCGTGGCACCAGTGCCCTTGAAAGAGGGTGTGGATATAGAGGCGCTGCGCGCGGTCTTGGCGGGGTTGCAGGAGGAGACGTTGGATTTGAAGCAGGGGCTTGAGGGCACGGGGATCGTGCATTTCGCAAGCCTCAATCTGGTCAATCTGGGGGCCGAGACGCGGCTTGATGCGCGGCCCACGCATCTGCTGGCAGAGTTCAACACCGATGGCATGCCGCGGGACGCGCTGGCGCGGCTGGCGCAACGGATCGACGCGCCCTGTTCGACAGTGCTGCCGTTTCTGAAAGATGCGCAGGGCGGGTTTATCGCGGCGGTGCGCGCGCATCTGCTACATCCCGATACCAAGCCCTGGGGCACCATCGGGGTGAACTTCAACGGCACCGAACATATGCCCGTGCGCCAGATCGAGGAGGAGAAAAACCTCTATGACTGGGCCGAGGCGCAGGTGCGGCAGCGCGCAGCCGAGGGCACTACGGACCCCGCCGATCTGGTCGCCGATATCCGCAAGCAGATGCAGGAGGACCCTGCGAAAGCGGCGCTGCTGTACCGCCCATCCCATCGCTATCCGCGTTTCTCGCGGCACAAGGATTTCCCCTTCTCGGGGTTTATCGCGAAATATGCGGTGCTGGGGCTTAAGCCCTTGGCGGTCTTTGCGCTGCTGGCGCTGGTGCTGCCTGTGGGGCTGGTCGCCTTTGGTCTTGTCAGTCTGCTGCAGGCGGCGGATGTCTATGTCTCGCTGTGGATGGTGCCGCTGTTGCTGGGGCTTACGGTGGCGGGCGGGGTGCTGGCATGGTTGCGGCGGGTCGAGACGCGCGAGACGCCGGATGACCGCTATGCGCCTCATGATCACGTCGCCGCCGTGCAAGCGATGGAGGATCTGCCCGGCTATGCGCAGAACCACATCACCTCGGTCAGTGCCTTGAAGCCCGGCCTGCTGCGGCGGCTGACCACGGCGCTGGCGTTCCACATCATCAAATATATGAAAATCCTGTGGTTCCGCCCCGGCTTTGTCACCGATTTCGCCACCATCCATTATGCGCGCTGGTACTGCCCCAAAGGCAGTCAAAAGCTGATCTTTCAGGGCAATTACGACGGCAGCTGGGAAAGCTACCTAGAGGATTTCATCACCAAGGTGCACCGTGGGCAGACGATGGCGTGGAACAACTGCGTGGGGTTTCCGCGCAGCCGGTGGTTTTTTCTGGATGGGGCGCAGGACGGTGACAGGTTCAAACGCTGGGTGCGGCGCCAGCAGGTGCAGACGCAGGTCTGGTACAGCCGCTTTCCGCAGCTGACCACTGGGATGATCCGCACCAATGCGCTGGTGCGCGACGGGCTGGCGCGGGCGCTGACCCATGACGAATATCGCGCATGGGCCAACCTATTCTACACCGCGCCGCGCCCCGCCGATGCGATCGAGACGGACCAGGTGCAGACCTTGCTGTTCAACGGGCTGGGGCGGCATCCGTTGATGACTGCGCGGGTGCTGCGCTTTGACACGGGGCAGGGGGGCAAACGCCTGATCGCGCAGTTGCTGCAAGAGGCGCGCAATGCCGAGACCCCCGGTGCGCCCTGGGATGCGCGGCTGAGCTTTGGCGACGCCTATCCCGATTATCCGGCGCATTTCATTGCCCTGTCCTCTGGCGGGCTGTCGCTGCTGGGGTTTCCCGACACGCCCCACGACGGGCGCGCGACGTTGCCCCACGCCTTTGCCAGCGGCATGGCGGCACGGGGGCGGGTGTTGGGCGATGCGGGCACGCCCGCCGATCCCGCCCGCTGGCGGTGGAGCGACGGTGCCGCGCACGCTTTGCTGCTGTCCTATGCCCGCGATCCTTCGGAGCAGGCGGCGACGGACGACACGCTGACCGTGATGTTCGAGCAATATGGCATCGCGGTGGACAGCATCGTGCGAGCGGATCTGCAACGCCGCGGCTTGGCCCATAGCGACGGGTTCGGCACGCGTGACGGTATCTCGCAGCCGATCATGCGCCACACCCAGGCCTTTGCCAAAGGCAAGGCCGCGCCGGATGATGTGGTCGGCGCGGGGGAGTTCATCCTGGGGTATCCCGATTCCCGGGGCTACCTGCCGCTGGCGATCACCGTGCCCGCCGATACGCCGGCGGCGCAGGGGCTGTCGGCGGTCGAGCGGCCGGTGACGGATCTGGTGCCGCGCTTTGGGCGGCTGCATCTGGGGGACCAGCGTGATTTTGGCCGCGGCGGGAGCTTTCTGGCGGTGCGGCAGATCTTGCACAATGACAAGGCTTTGAAGGATTTTGTGGCGACCAAGGCGCGCGGGCTTGAGGCGCGACATCTGCCGCAAAAGGGCATCGCGGATGCGATCCGCGAGGATATGCAGGCCGACATCAGGATCCGGCAGGGCGACCACATGCCCGGCGACAAGGATATCGTGCTGGGGGATATGCAGCGCGGGCAGATGGATCAGTCGCCCTATGGCGATGTGCCTATGGGGCCGGATGCACGGCAGATCTGGATGGAGCAATGGATCACCGCCAAGATCATCGGTCGGTGGGCGGACGGCAGTTCACTTGCGCGCAACCCGTCGGTGTCGCGCAGCCTGCGCAACCGCGCGCGCTATCACGCGGTCGTGCGTCGCTATGTCGGGCTGCGCCTCAAGGCATTGCAGGCCGCCACGGGCCAGCGCCCTGCGACCGACGGCCATCTTGTTGCGCTGCAGCAGTTCCTTGACCGGACACGCACGCCAAGGGGAAGCGGCCGTTTGGGCGTGTATGGCGGGCTGAGCATGGATGAGACGATCTGGACGGCGCAGGGCTGGGCCGCGTTCAACGATGCCTTGTCAGAGCTGGAGCATGAGGTCGGCCCCCTTGGCATACCACGCGATCTGCTGCGGCCGGTGATCCCCGACAATGATTTCCGCCACGGTGAGGACGACCCCTTGGGGCTGTATTGCCCGATCGGGTCGCATATCCGCCGCGCCAACCCGCGCGACAGTTTCCGCCCCGGTCACGAGATCACATTGCAGATCAACAACCGCCATCGGCTGTTGCGGCGGGGCCGGACCTATAGCAGCGCGTTTGACACGCCGCAGGACGCAGGTTTGGTCGACGCGGGCTGGGTGCGGCGCGATACCGAAACTGTACCGCCGGTTGAGCAAGAGGAAGGCACCTTCTTTATGTGCTTTAACGCCAATATCGAACGGCAGTTCGAGTTCGTGCAGCAGACCTGGATCAACGCCGACGGGTTCCACGGCGGGCGGCATGGGCCAGACCCGTTGATCACGCCGAAACAGAAGGGTGATACGTTCATTATTCCGGGGTCGGAGGAGTCGCTGGCGCTGGATATGTGCCCGATGTCCCGCGCGGAAGGGGAGGGGGTCGCGCAACCTGCGCCGGTGGATTTCACCCGAACGGTGGCGGGGGGGTACTTCTTTATGCCAAGCAAACAGGCGCTGGCATATCTGTCGCAACTATAGGTTAGGCCCCTGAGCGTTTAGCGATGAAAAACCGCCTGATGCGTTCTTTTTTCACGATTTTTTCACGGAGCGCCGCGCAAAAAATTACGGTACGTTTACGGTCGATTTTTAACCTTTCTTAACCTGCTGCGATTTCGGCAGGCACCCGCCCGCTTGGGGCTATTTAGAAAGGGCATTCAAATGAAACTTTACATGCAACTGATGACAACGACCGCGCTGGCGCTGAGCGTCGCGGCCTGCGGGTCATCGAACGGGGTCGACAAGGTGATTGATGTGACAGACATCACCGAAGAGGCGCAGGCCAAACGGACCTTTGCAACAGACGAGGATGGTGATCCGGTCGATGCCGGTGCTGCTATTGCGTCCGGCAAGACGCTGACCGCGCGCGCCGTGGGCGTCGCCTTGCAGAACCTGAACTATCACACCGGGGAAACCAGCACGACGACTGATGTCACCGCGTCGATCAAGCGCAATGATGATGGCGCGCTGACCGTGACCATCGACGGCGAAGAGCTGGCGTTCACCCCTGCCGACGTGAATGGCGAAGGTGACGGCTACGAGGTCGAGGTGGATGGCAAATTCGCCGGGGTCTATAACTTTAATGGTCCGGTCGAAGAACTGCTGACGGCGGGCAATGGCTTTGCCCAGGTGGTAAGCATTTTCCGGACATCCGAGAACGCCGAAGGTCATGTGTCGGGTGACAATACCTTTGCGATCTTTGGCACAGAGACGGCGGATGAAGATCTGAAGGATCTGCCAAAAGCCGAATATACGGGCCGGTCGCGGATCAACGTCGTGCCAAACAGCGGCTTCGAGTCGAACAGCGAAAGCCGGTACAAGGTGCGTAGCGAGATCGCGATGACGGCAGACTTTGGCGCCGGCGAGATCTGGGGCACCATCGGGAACACCACCATCGAAGACCCCGAAGACGGTGAACGTGATGCCGTTGAAGGGACCATCGCGATGGATAAAACCACGTTCGACAACAATGGTTTTGCCGGGACGTTGACGGCAGATGCGGACTTCATCAGCGATATCGACGTCAATAGTGCCGAAGGGACGTACTCCGGTGCGTTCTATGGGCCAAATGCCGAACAGGTTGCCGGTGCGCTGACATTTGGTATCGGCGCTGACGACGGGTCGCTGAACGGGAACGGCTACTTCTCGGCCGACAAAGTCGACTAAGGTCGACGACAACGGGATAGAGAAGCGTCGATCAAATTACGGGTCCCGCTTCTCTGGGCGTGGGCATGACCTCAAGCCATGCCTGCGTCTCCCCATTATTTCATGTGGGAGACGCAGTGCAGAGTTCAGGTTTCACGCCGATTTAACTGCTTGAGGGTTAATCCATGAAACATCTTCTTTTTGCCGCCCTGATGGGCGTTCTTTTGGCGTGCCAATCGCCCGGACAGGCGCAGGCCGCGACACCACAGGACTATCTGGAACAGGGAAACTATGACGCCGCGCGGGCCAGCCTGGCGCAGTTGGTCAAGGGGGATCCGAACGGGCCGTTGCATCAGGCCTATCTGGAAGGTCAAATCCTGATGCGCCAGAACCAGCCTGCGGCGGCGGTTGATCTGTTTCGCGATCTGGTACGCATCGCGCCCGATTATGAACCGGCAAGACGAGAGCTGACCCTGCTGCTGGCCTATCGCGGTGATGTGACCGCTGCGCGCTATCATGCGGAACGGTTGGTCGCGGAAACCGCCGACGAACAGCTGCGCGCCGGATTGCAGACCTTTATCCTGAACAATACCTCGCGCAAGCCCGGCGGCTTTGCCCTGCGGTTCGCGCTGTTGCCGTCGTCGAACCAGACCCGCGGCAGTGCCGAGCAGGAAATCCTGATTGGCGGGGTGCCGTTCACGCTGAACCCTGCGTCGCGCGCGTCTTCCGGGGTGGGGCTGGCGATTGGGGGCACCGCGTGGCGGCGCTGGCAGTGGAATGAAAGATGGTCCGGCGTGGGCACCGCCAGTCTGGATGCGAAATTCTACGATTCCGCGCTGAACACGGAAACCACGGCCGTCGCACGGTTCGATGTCATTCGAGGCGGGCAGCGGGGGCGGTTCTCTTTCGGGCCGATTGCCGAGCTGAGCTTTTCTGATTCAGACATCGTGCGACGACGGTGGGGGGCGGAGCTGCGCGGAGCCTATCAGCTGCGTCCGCGTGATCTGGTGTCGGGTGCGCTTCGGTTTGATCGGCAGACCTATGACCAAAGCCCGTTTCGGGACGGGCACCGGATGCGGGCTTCGGTCTCGTACCAACATCGGCTGACGCCGACGCTCGGGCTGTCCTTCGGCCTGTCGCAGCTGCGCGAAACGACACAGCGCGCGCATCTGGATCACCATGAAACCGGCGTGTCGATGGGGATCGACAAACAGTGGAAATCGGGCCTCTCGACCGGCGTGATACTGGCATACGAACAGGACAGATACGACGGCATCTTCCCCGGTACTACGACCCCGCGCGAAGATGACACCACCAGCCTCACCTTCACCGTGCAGCACAATAAGGTGCAGATCGGGAAATACGTGCCGCGCATCACCTATACCTACACGCGGGCGAAATCGAATGTGGCGTTGTTCGACTATGACAGCCACGACATCGGGGCGAGTCTCTCGCTCAAGTTCTGACGCGGGGCGGGCGGCCTGATGGGGTGCCCCTTCCCGCAAACACCAAAGAGACGGCCCGAATATCCTGACAAAACACAGGTTTGCGGGCCATTCGGGCATACCTTTGCCGTAAAACTTTCAAAAAGTTGGATTAATTCGCCTGCCTTACCTTGCGGCGCCTCGATCCGAGGTGCAGAAAGACGCCATCTACGCGGTGGTCTGCAAAGCAAGGGAGACACGTATGAAAGACTGGAACGCTTTGGCGAGCGCGCTGTATGACGGCAGCTTTCGGCCGATGTTCATCAACGGTAAATGGTGTCCGGCCCAATCGGGCGCAGAGATGGATGCGCGCAATCCGGCGAACGGGTCTTTGCTGGCGACTGTACCGCAGGGGGGCGCGGCGGATATTGATGCCGCCGTAAAAGCCGCCCGCGCGGCGTTCGAGGGGCCTTGGGCCAAGTTCACCCCGTTCGAGCGTCAGGCGCTGCTGCTGCGCATCGCCGACAAGTTCGAGGCAGAATGGGAACGCCTGTGTCTTTCGGACACGTTGGATATGGGGATGCCGATCCAGCGCACGCTGGCCAACAGCCGTCGCGTGTTGGGGATGTTGCGGTTCTATGCGGGGCAGGCGGTGATGATCCATGGCCAGACGATCCCGAACTCCTTCCCCGGCGAGATTTATTCATCCACTGTGCGTGAACCCGTGGGCGTGGTCGGGGCGATCATCCCGTGGAACGCGCCAATCGCCGGTTCCGTCTGGAAGATCGCGCCCGCGCTGGCGACCGGCTGCACCGTGGTGTTGAAACCGTCCGAGGAGGCGTCGCTGACCGTGCTGATGATCGCGCGGTTGATGCAAGAGGCGGGGCTGCCCGACGGGGTGTTGAATGTGGTGACCGGATTGGGGTCTGATGCCGGTGCCGCGCTGGCGGCGCATCCGGATGTGGACAAGATCGTGTTCACCGGCTCAACCGCCACCGGTCAGGCGATTGCCCGCGCGGCGACGGGCACGTTGAAACGCGTCTCGCTTGAGCTGGGGGGTAAATCGCCGGTCATCGTCTGCAAGGATGCGGATATCGACAAGGCGGTGCCCGTGGCCGCGATGTCGGTCTTTGCCAATTCGGGTCAGATCTGCATCGCCGGATCGCGGCTGTTTGTGGCGCGCGAGATCCATGATGAATTCACCCGCCGCGTGGCGGAGTTTGCCGCGGGGCTGAAGATCGGGCAGGGGATTGACGAGGGTACGGATATCGGGCCCATCATCTCGGCCCGTCAGGCCGAACGGATCGCCGGTTTCCTGTCGGACGGTCCGGCCGAGGGCGCAACGGTTCTGACCGGCGGGCAACGTGCCGAAGGGGCGGCGCTGGAGGGTGGGCATTTCATCCAGCCCACCGTTTTTGGCGGCGTCACCGACGACATGCGCATCGCCCGCGAAGAGATCTTCGGCCCCGTGATTTCCGCGCTGCCGTTTGATGATCTGGACGAGGTCGTGGCCCGCGCCAATGACACGCCCTATGGGTTGGCTGCTGGTGTATTCTCGACCAATCTGGGGACGGCGCACAAGCTGGCACATCGGCTGAAAGCAGGGTCCGTCTGGGTGAATATGTATCACGCCATTGATCCAGCGGTGCCTTTTGGCGGTGTCAAGATGTCGGGGTATGGCCGCGAAGGCGGGACCGAGCATCTGGAAGAATATCTGGACACCAAAGCGATCTGGATCAACGCGGAATAAACCGCGCTGCGGGACAAAGGGAGGAACGCGATGAAAGTTGGCATTATCGGTGTCGGTCTGATGGGCCACGGCATTGCGCGGAACGTCTTGCGCAAGGGCAAGTTCGAACTGGGCTTTCTGGATCACCCCGGCAACCAGCCGGTAGACGAGATTACGGGCCTTGGCGCTGTGGCGTATGACACGCCTGCCGCGCTGGCGGCGGTGAGTGATGTGATCATTCTCTGCGTCACCGGATCGCCTCAGGTGGAGGCGATTGTCACGGGCGATCACGGGCTGGTGTCGGCGTTGAAACCCGGCGCGGTGGTTGTCGATTGTTCCACCGCGCTGCCCGACAGCACCCTGCGTATGGGCGACGCGGTGCAGGCCGCGGGCGGGGCCTATCTGGATGCGCCAATGACGCGCACGGCGAAACATGCCCATGACGGGGCGTTGAACCTGTTGGTGGGGGGTGACGCCGCGGTGCTGGAAAAGGTCCGGCCCGTGCTGGCAAGCTTTACCGATACGGTCGACCACGTCGGTGCGCTTGGCCACGGGCACCGGTTGAAGTTGCTGCATAACTATGTGTCGGTGGGGTTCATGACCCTGCTGGCCGAGGCCGCAGCGCAGGCCGCCGATGCACAGATCGATCCGCAGGTCTTTGTGGATGTTCTGGCCGGTGGCGGCGGGGCCAGTGTCGCGCTGGACCGCCTTGCCCCCTATATCACGCAAGGTGACCGCGAAGGGCTGCCCTTTTTCGTCAGCAATGCACAAAAAGACATCGACTATTACCGTGCCATGTCGACCGCATCGGGGGCGCAACAGACCGTCGCCGATAACGTCTCTGCCGCGCTCGCCCGAACGGTCGAGGCGGGGCATGGTCAGGCCTATGTGCCCGAGCTGGTAAAGTTGTTCCGGAAATCCGCGCAGGGCTAAGCCAGCGTTGCGCGGTGCCACGAGGGCTGCATCTTGTCAGCTTTGGTGGGTTTAGATAGCACATCCACAAGGTTACTGGGAGGTTACCATGAAATTCAATCTGACACATTTTGCGGCCGCAAGCGCCTTTGTCGCGCTGGCGGGTGCCGCCGCCGCGCAGACCGAGATCAAGATCGGCTATGCTCTGGCCCCCGACAGCCACTACGGCGTCGCGGCGCAGAAATTCGAAGAGGTCGTGCTGGCGGAAACCGGCGACCAGTTCAGCTTCAAGCATTTCCCGTCCTCGGGTCTGGGCGGCGAACGCGAAGTGATCGAGGGGCTGCAACTGGGCACCATCGAGGCAACAATCGTGTCCTCGGGCACGCTGGCGAACTTCGTCCCCTCCACCGGTGTTTTTGACATTCCGTTCCTGTTCAGCGGGTTGGACCACGCCCGCGCCGTGCTGGACGGGCCCATCG
This sequence comes from Sulfitobacter sp. PM12, assembly GCF_045586035.1. Lineage (NCBI taxonomy): Bacteria > Pseudomonadati > Pseudomonadota > Alphaproteobacteria > Rhodobacterales > Roseobacteraceae > Sulfitobacter > Sulfitobacter sp. PM12. Next base: position 34,563 of record NZ_CP151532.1, on the reverse strand, counting down.
GTCAGGACATTCTGGGCGAGTTCGACACTGTCGGCCTGCACGGTCTGGCATGGGGCGAACAGGGCTTTCGCCACATCACCAACAACCGCAATGCGATCCACACGCCTGCCGATGTCGAAGGGCTGAAGATCCGCACGATGGAAAACCCCGTGCATCTCGCGGCCTTCGACGCCATGGGAGCCGCCCCCACGCCGATGGCTTGGCCCGAAGTGATTTCGTCGTTGCAGCAAGGTGTGATCGACGGTCAGGAAAACCCGCTGTCGGTGATCGTTTCGGTCAAGCTGAACGAAGTTCAGAAATATCTGACCCTGTCGGGCCACGTCTATTCGCCCGCGATGCTGCTGGTGTCCAAACCTTTCTGGGACGGGCTGGACGATGATCAGAAAGCCGCGATGGAAAAAGCCGCAACTGAAGCGGCTGCCGCGATGCGGGGCTATGTCGACAATGTGGAAACCTCGGGTGTGGAAACGCTGAAAGAGCGTGGCATGGAAGTAAACGCCCTGTCCGCCGAAGAGAAAGCCGCGTTTCAGGCGTCGATCAAATCGGCCTATGAAGGCTACTATGACACCTACGGCCAAGAGCTGGTCGACTCGATCGTAAACTTCGAGTGAGCAATACCGCCGGCATCCAACGGGTGCCGGCGACATCGGGCGAGGGGAAGCCGTGAAGAGACTGGAAACCATTTTCGTGGCGTTGAACGGTTGGGCGCTGATCCTCATGCTGTCGGCAATGACGCTGGTCGTCGGTGCCAATATCACCCTGCGCTATGTGACTGCCCATTCGCTGCCTTGGGCGGATGAGGCGGCGCGCTATCTGATGATCTGGATGACCTTTGGCGGCGCGGGACTGGTGTTGCGCACCGGCGGGCATGTCGCGATCACCAACCTACAGGATGCATTACCCAGCATGGGGCAAAAGCTGCTGCGGGCGGGGATTGCCTTGGGGCTTTTGGTCTTTTTCGGTTTCATGGTCTACGTCGGCATCCAATATGCGCAGCGCATGCAGTATCAGGTGACGCCCGCACTGCGGATGCCCTTCCTGTATGTCTACGCGGCGATGCCGGTCGGCTTTGCGCTGCTGATCGCCCACCTGCTGCTGATTGCGCACCCCTTCATCATGGCGGGGGATTATAAACGTATGGACGGGGCCACCGCCGATCCGCTGCCCGGAGGCGCAAATGGCTGAGATCCTTTTTCCCGCGCTTTTCGTACTGCTCGCCCTTGGTCTGCCCGTGGCCTTTGCGATGGCGATATCCGTCTTTGTCGCGCTGAGCTTCGGGTCGTCCTACCCCAACCTCGTTGTGGTGAAAGAGATGTTCTCGGGCCTTGATAGTTTCCCGCTCCTGGCGGTGCCGTTCTTTATCCTCGCGGCAGAGATCATGACCGGCGGGGCGGTGACACTTGCGATGCTGCGCTTGGCACAATCGCTGGTGGGGCATCTGAAAGGGGGCTTGGGTCACGCGAATGTCGTCAGCTCTGCCATGTTCGCGGGGATCTCCGGCTCGGCGCTGGCCGATGCTGCGGGGCCGGGGACGATGATGATCCGCATGATGGAGAAGGGCGGCTATGGCCGTGCTTATGCCGGTGCGCTCACCATCTCGAGCTCGGTCGTGGGGCCGATTATCCCGCCGTCGATCACGATGATTATCTACGCCATGCAGGACCAGCAGGTATCGGTCGGGTCGCTGTTCATGGCGGGTGTGCTGCCGGGTATCCTGATCACCGCAGCGGTGCTGCTGGCCAATGCGCGGGTCAGCCACAAACGCGGCTATGCCAGCGGCGCGCCGATGCCTCCCTTGGCCGAGATCGCGCGGATCGCGCTTTACGCGCTGCCCGCGCTGATGCTGGTGGTGCTGATCGTCGGCGGTATCCGTTTTGGTGTGTTCACCCCGACCGAGGCGTCGGTGATCGCGGTCTTCTACGCGCTGTTCGTCGGCATGTTCATTTACCGGTCGCTGCGGGTCGCGGATCTGCCCGCGATTATCCTGCGCGCGGCCCTGGTGTCGGGGGCGGTGCTGTTGATCCTTGGTGCGGCGCGGGCCTTTGCCTGGGTGTTGATCATCGAAGGCGTGCCGCAGTTTCTGGCAGAGACGATCATTGCCTGGGATCTGTCGCCGATTGTCTTTTTGCTGGCGGTGAATGCGCTGTTGCTGGTCTTTGGCCTGTTCATGGACCCGCTGCCCGGGGTGATGATCCTTGTGCCGATCCTTGCGCCCATCAGCTTTGCGCTTGGGATCGACCCCGATCATTTCGCGATTATCGTAATTGTGAACCTGACCCTTGGTCTGACCACACCGCCGGTGGGAAGCCTGATTTTTGTCGTCTCGTCCGCGGTGAACATCAAGCCATCGGCCCTGATCAAGGAAATGCCGCCGTTCTTTATCGCACTGATGGGGGCGTTGCTGTTGATCACCTTTATCCCTGCGCTGTCCACTTGGTTGCCGACGCTCAGCGGGTTCTAGGGGGAACTGTCCTTTGATATCGGGTTGTTTGCCAAGGATAAAACCCAATTTAACCGTGCCTTAAGCAAAATAAACTTTCCCAGATTCGTGAAGTGTGGTCATGTTGGGGAAAAAGTTGGGCAGGCAATGACAATAACTTATGCAGCAGCGCGCAATGCGCCGATGTTGGCGTTGGAAGATGAACGTGTCCTGTTAAAGGATTGGCAGGTCAGCAAAGATAAGTTCGCGCTTGAATCCTTGGTGCTGTCCCATGCGCGTATCGTGTTCTACTGGGCGCGCAAGCTCAGCGATGATCAGGCCGAACGCGAAGACCTGATTTCCGAAGGGATACTGGGGTTGATCCACGCCGCCGATCTGTTTGATCTGGATCGGGACGTACGGTTTTCGACCTATGCGAAATGGTGGGTCAAGAACGCCACGATGACCGCCCGCAACCACCTGCGCGCCATTGTCGAGACTCCGGCGGGCGTGCAGAAAACAGTGCAGCATTCCATTGACGACGATGACAGCTTTGCGCTGCTGGCGTCGGAAGACCCCAACCCCGAAGAGGCCGTGATCGCGCAGTCGTCGCAAACCCTGATCCGCGCGCGATTGCTTGAGGCGATGGAACGGCTTCAACCGATGGACCGCGAGGTGCTGCGGGCGCGGACCTTGCAGCAGCCCCCTGAGAGCATCCAAGATCTTGCCACGCGGATGGAGGTCACCCCCGCCAAGCTGCGCCAGATCGAACGCCGCGCGATGTCGCGGTTGAAGTATGAGCTCGCGGCGCGTGGCGTCATGACAAGCAAGATGCACTGAGATGAATGTCGCTCTATCCGCATTGATGACGGGGCAGGTTGGCGTGAAAACCGGCAAGGGCTCCAGCGCCGTGCCCGAAGGGTTCGCCGCGCTGATGGGGACCGTCGCAATTGGCGAGGCAGGTGCTGCGGTACCGCCCTTCACCCTCGGCCCCGATGGTGAGCCTATTCTGCTGGGTAGTGACGATGCTACCGCCGAAGGGATGGCAGATGTGCTGGGGCTTTCGCTGACCACAGAGCAAGCGGGCGATCCGACGGCCCTGTCGATGGAGGCATCCTTCACCGGTCTGATGTCGGCCGCCCAACCGACGGGCGAGGGGGCTCCCGCTCAAGCAACGGGGGCGGTGACCACCGCGACCACGGTCAGCGCCCCCGCAGTCGCTGTGCCACAGACGTTCGTGCAAGGTGTCGCGGGCGAAACTGACCCTCGGTTGCCGTTGGCCGCGCCACCATTGGCCGCGCCACCATTGGCCGCTGACGCGGTAGCGGCCAATGTGACGCAAACCGCTGTTAAGGTCGCGCCCGAAACGGCTGCGCCTGCGGCGCCATCCCCTGTCGAGGCGAAAACCGATGTCAAAATCGCGGCACCCGCACCGCAAACTTCTGTTGTGCCGCAGCCCGTTGCTGCCCCCGCGACAGCAGTAGCGACACAGCAACCAATCGCTGCCACGGCAGAGGTTCAAACCGTTGCGCAAACGCAGGGGGCGGCGGCGGTGCAACCCGTCCCTAAGCCGCAGGTTAGTGACAAGGTTTCGACCCCGCCGCGTGCAGTACCCCAAGCCGCGGCCGCTGTTGAGGGAACCGCCCCGCCGGAACCATCAATCGACGCGGATACGCCCGTCGCGCCGTTGCGACAGGCCGCTTTCGGGGCGGAGCAGCCGACCTTCTTGAACGCAGGTCAGAATGGCGCAGCCGCACAGGGCAAAGCGCCCGTTGATGTCACCGCGACCTTCCGGCCCGCCGAGGTGGTTCAGGCGCAGCCCGTGGAAAGCAACGCGTTGATCCTCGCCGACCAAGCAAGCGATCTGAAAGCCGCCGCGCCAAGTGCCGAGACGCAGGCCAAACCTGCACCGAAACCCTTTGCCGATGCGCTGATCTCGCAAGTGAAGGCCGTCGAGGCGAAAGAGGGCCGCACCTCGGTCAGCTTGCATCCGCGCGGTTTGGGGCAAATCGAGATCGAGGTCGTCACCGACAAGGACAGCGGCACCCGCGTTGTGGTCCGTGTCGAGAACCCTGCCGTGCTGCAAACGCTGCGCGATGAACGCCAGCTTTTGGCGCAGGGGCTCGGGTTTACCGACGCGGGCAGCTTTGAATTCCAGCAGGGGTTCTCGGACGATGGTGCGCGCGATCAACAACGCTCTACCGCGGGGTTCGGTGGGGGCATTGATGACGGCGCAGGCCCTGTGACCGCTGGCGTTCAGCACAAAAATGTGGTGGATGACGGACAACTTGATATTCTCACCTAAGGGGGTGTGATCCATGCTGACAAGCCAGACACTGTTGAACAATTTCACAAGCACGAACCAAAGCTCGGCGCAGGATTCACTGGGCCAGTTGGGCGAGGATTATACCAAGTTCCTGACCCTGCTGACCGCGCAGATCCAGAACCAGGATCCGCTTGAGCCGGTCGATAGCACGCAATTCGTCGCACAGCTTGCGCAGTTGTCGCAGGTGGAACAAGCGGTGCAGACCAATACCCAGCTAGAGACATTGACCAGCCAGATCAGCGGCTTGCTGAATCTGGGGGGCACCGATCTTTTGGGGCGCGATGTTACAGTGCAATCCGATGTGGTGATGCTGGAAGATGGCACGACCTCGACCTCCTACGAGGTGGGGGCCGGCGCAGCCGAGGTCACCGCGAAAATCTATGATCCGCTGGGGCGCAATGTGCGTACGATCAACGGCCTGTCCACAGTATCCGGCACCACGAACCCGCTGGGATGGGATGGCAAGGACGATTACGGCAACGCGCAGTTGGCGGGGAAATACACCGTGGTGCTGACGGCGAAAGATGCCGCTGGTAACAATATCGCGATCCAGCCGTCGCGCAGTGCTCGCGTCGAAGATGTACGTTTCCGCGAGGGAGAGATCATCTTTGGTCTGGACGGCGGCGAAACGGCGTCGTCGATCACCGTGAAATCGGCGAGCTGATCGGGTCTGTCAGTTGCGCAGGCTGGTATTGGCGTAAAAGCTGTTCAGCCGCGCCGTACGTACTGCCGGGAAATTAACGTAGAGCTTACGCACGATTTGCGCGGCAAGCTCTGCTTTGCGGGCTTCTTCTTCGATCGGTTGGGCGAGGCTCAGGTCGGTTTCCGCAAGCTCGGCGATCGCTGACACGGTTGCGTCACGCAAACGGGCGCGCCCGACGGCACCGTTGATCTCGTGAAACGACGAAGCCCCCATGACATAGACATCCATGTCAAACACCAGATGCAGGATTTTGCGGCTCTGGATGATCTGCATGGTGAATTTGCCCAAGGGCATCTTGAACATTAGCTCTTGCGTGGCCGCCTGATCCGAGGGGGCCGATGTCGTTGGCCGCATAAAGCGTTCCCCGACATAGCCCATGGCCCCCGCACCAATCACGCAAACGGCGATGATGATGTATTTGATCACACCTTCGTCCCGCCTTAGTAGGGCAGGAACACTTCAAGCGCGTCCTGACCGTAGCGCGCGGTTTGCACCGTCGAAATCTGCCCGCGCCCACCATAGGTGATCCGTGCCTCGGCGATCTTGTCGTAGTCGATGGTGTTCCCGACGTTGATATCGGACTGGCGGATGATGCCAGCGATGCGCAGCTCGCGCAGTTCGTTGTTCACCTTGACCTCTTGCCGTCCGGCGATCACGAAATTCCCATTGGGTAGGGTCTGGATCACAAGGGCGGCCACACGCAGACGTATCGTCTCGTTCCGGCGGATCGACCCTTCGCCTTCGCTGGACGAGCTGCTCGACAGGCCAATCAGCTGTCCGCTGTCGGTCGAGGTGTCGAAGTTCAGGATATCGGGGTCGTCCACCCCAGTGGAGGAGGACCGGCTGCGCCCTGTGGCATTTTGCAACTGCGCGCGGTCATCGATATCGATCAGAACGGTGACCAGATCGCCCACGTCGCCGGCGCGACGATCCTGAAACAGACGCGGTGTCGAATTGCTCCAGAGGCTGGCCTGATCGGCGCGTTTGGGCTGTTCGGGCGCTTTGGGCAGAGGCATCGGGATGCTCACGCGGTTGACCTCGCCCATGTGGTCGGGGCTGAGCGTCAGATCGCTGACCGTGGGGTTGTGGGTTTCCTGAAAATCACCACAGGCCGCCAGAAAAAGCGCCGAAGCTGCTAGCAGACAGCCGAGCCGAGCGGGAAAACGAAGGGATGTCATTGTACGACCTCGACGACGCCTGCTGCCATCGCGATGGTCGACAGGGCCTTGTTGCTGGAAAGATTGACGACGCGCAGTTCCTGACCCTTATGGGCATCATCCAGGGCACGTCCTTTGGCCGTTAGCTGCAACCCGCCGTGAGTCAGGCGGATTTTGACCTTTTCACCGCGGCTGATGATACGGGGCGGCATGACCGAATTGCGCGGGACGGGGCGGCCGGTGACCAGCATACGACGCACCTGCTGGCCGACGAGTTGATCATATTCATTTATCGCATAGCTGCCGACCCGCTGCATCGGCATTTCGACCAGTGACACGTCTTGGGCGCGGACGATTTCATCGGGCACGATGCGCCGGTTGGGAACAGGCACGGTCAATGTCACCATCGCCAGACCCCATACGCGTTGCGGGACACCGCTGTCGGTTACCACATTTGCGATGAATTGGCCCGAGTCAGGGTCGATCCAGAACTCCTGCACGAAGTTGCCCTTCTTGATCATCCCCTCGGCCATGCGGATATCCAGCTTGGCTTTCGCGGGCAAAGTGGCACCCAGTTCGGCGACGGCGCGTTCCTCGATCAGGTCGGTCACGGGCACGGCTTGTGCAAGCGCAGGGCCCGCCACCACAAGAGCGGCGGCAAGCTGGAACAACACGAAAAGGGCAATGGCAACACGTTTCATCGGTTCAACCCGTTACTTGATCTGGTTCGTCGTGGTCATGATCTGATCGGCGGTCTCGATCGCCTTGGAGTTCATCTCGTAGGCGCGCTGTGCCGAGATCAGGTCGGTGATCTGCTGGATGATGTTGACGTTCGACTGTTCAAGATATCCCTGCCGTGTGATGCCGACGCCGGGGGTGCCGGGGACGTTCTGCACAGGCTCACCCGACGCGGCGGTCTGCTCCATCAAGTTATCACCGACGGGTTTCAGGCCCGCTTCGTTCAGGAAGGTCGCAAAGTTCAACTGGCCCAGTTCCACCGGTTCAGGGTCGTTTTCAACATAGGCCATGACCACGCCCTCTTGATTGATTTCGACCTGACGGGTCAGTTCGGGCACGATGATCGCGGGCTCTACCTCATAGCCGTTCAGGGTGACCAACTGGCCTTCGGCGCTGAGCTGGAAGTTCCCGTCGCGGGTAAAGGCCTGTGTGCCATCGGGACGGTTCACGGTGAAATAGCCGCGCCCCTCGATCGCGAGGTCCAACTGGTTTTCGGTCTGGATCAAGCCGCCCTGGATGTTGTGACGGATCACGCCCGCCGCCTGCACGCCCAAGCCGATATCAGTGCCTACAGGCCGCGCAGTGCCTTCTTCGGAGGTCAGCGATCCGGCGCTCGCAAAGCTTTGATAAACCAGATCCTGAAACGCGGCGCGCCCGCTTTTAAAGCCGGTGGTATTGGCGTTGGCGATGTTGTTGGCGATGACGTCAACGTTGGTCTGTTGCGCCAACATGCCCGTGGCCGCGATCCCGAGTGCTTTCATCTTATGCTCCTTCCGGCGGCGTTATACGCGCCCAAGTTTCTGGATGGCCGTGCGGGTCAGATCATCGTCCGACCCCATCAGTTTGACCGAATTCTCATAGGCCCGTTGGATGTCGATCAGACGGGTCATTTCAAGGACGGCGTTCACGTTGCTGCCCTCGATAAAGCCCTGTTTGACCTGCGGGTTCTCCATCTGCTGTGGCTGGCCTGCGTTCGGGGGCAACTGGTACATGCCCGCGCCCATGGGCAGCATCTGCGCCGCCTCGTTGATCGCGACAACGCTGACCGCGCCAAGCACCGCGCCTTGGGGGTTGGTCACGGTGCCGCTGGTGGTGATCACCACCTCGTCACCCACATCATCGGGCAGCACGACAGGCCCGCCGCCCACGCCAAGCAGGGGCATACCACCTGCGGTTTTCAACTGGCCGTCGACATCCACAACAAGGCGCCCGTGACGGCTGTAACCTGTTTCGCCGCCGGGCAGCTGGAAGCTGAGCCAGCCATCACCGGCCACGGCGATGTCCATCGGGTTGCCGGTCTGCATCAAGGGGCCGTCGGCAAGTTCAAGGTATGTCCCGCTTTCGCGAACATAGTTGATCGCGTTGTCGCCGCTGCCATCGGGCACGGATTCAAGCACGGGGTGGATCGCCTTGTAGCCCGAGGTCGTGGCGTTGGCGAGGTTATGCGCCGTCGTGTCCATGCTGCGGGTCAGCGCAGTTGCCTGAGAAAGCGCCACATAACTGATATTGCTCATCTCATCCTCCGGCGGTGCTGAAGCATCACGAAAAAACGCATTGTACATGTCATTGCAAATACAAATTTTCATGAATACAAGGATAAGGCAAGTTCTATTTACACTCTCAAGGATAGGTGTGCGCCAGTATATTTGCATAACGGTCGTTAAGGCGTTGCTGGTTCTTGCGGTTCCGGCGGGTGTACTTGTGGCCGCGCCCTCTGATGTGGTTGATACGCTGGATCACAGCGCGTTGGACGCAGGGCAGACATGGCGGCGGGATCTGGATTTGCGGCGCTGGTCTCCGGACGGGTTGCGCGATGATTTGCGACACAGCATTGCCAAGCTCGGCAGCCAACGGGGCAGCGACCAGACGCGGGTGATGATGGATGTGGCCGAACTGTATATGGCCCATATGCTGCTGTTCGAGGCGGGCTCTATCCTTGCCGAAGTGACCCCTGACACGCCGGTTCATAAACGCCGTCACCGTGCACTGTCCGACGCGGTGCGTCTGCTGGCGGGGGAAGCACCGACCGCGGTAACGCCACCTTTCAACACGTCTCCGCTGGCAGGCAACCGACCGGATCGCGCCTTTTGGGCCAGTCTGGACGCGATTGCCACCTCCGACGTTCGGCGCTTGTCGGATAATATCGAGCCAAGCTTTGGCGGGCTGAGCACACAGCCGGAATCCGTCGTGCGGGCCGTTCTGCCGGTGTTGCTTGAAGCGGCGATTGAGCTGGACAAGCGCGAATATGTCGACGCGACCCTGCGCCTGCTGGACGAAATGCCAGAGCTGGCGGGGGCTGAATCCGGTACATTCCTGCGTGCACGGGCCGCGCAAAAGCGTGGGGACGCGGCGACCGCGCTCAAGATCTATCTGGAAGCGGCAGAGGGCTGGGACCAATACGCCGTGCGCGCCCGTTTGGCGGTTGCGGATATGGCGCTTGCCGATGGCGGAAGGGGGGCGTTGCTGGCTGCACAATCGACCCTAGAGGGCGGATCAGAGGCGTGGCGCGGCGGGCGGTACGAGCTGGAAGTCTTGCGCCGGCTTGAACGGGTGTACCATGCATTGGGCAATCATCCCGAAGCGGTGTTGACCCTTGGCCGTATTCTGCTGCGGTTCCCCGAACCTGCCGAAGCCGCCCCGATTGAGGCGCAGGCGCAAGAATTGCTGGCAGATATCTATAAGGCGGGGGGCGAGGGGCAGTATCCGCTGTCGGCTTGGGTCGCGCTGCATCTGCGTTTGCTGCCCTATTTCCGCTATACCGACGGGTTCACGGCGCAGATTGAAACACTGGGTGACTACGTCTTGAAACTGGGGTCGACCGATCTGGCGGCCAAGGAATACCGTCGTGCCGTGCGTATCTTGCAAGAAAAGCAGGAAGAACAAGGCACCTCCCGCGCGGCCGAGATTTTCCGCCTGAACATGAAGCTTGCGCAAGCGCAGGTGCAGGGGGGGCAATTCGCCGATGCACGGCTGACGTTGGAACTGATGGGCGTCAGCGTCGCCCCCGAGATGGAGGAGGCGCATCAGAGTTTGCTGGCGCAAACCCTCTCTAAACTGGGGGATAAGCCTGCTTTGCTAAAGGCGTCCGTCGATGCACCAACGGCGCAGCATTTGCGCGATGTGGGGCTCGCGCTGTCGGAGGAGGAGCGCTGGCCGCAGGCGGCGGACGTTCTTTCGCAGCTTTGGCGGACATATCCGCAGGATTTTTCCTTGCAGGATGCCACACGCCTGTTGATCGCGGCCTATCGGTCCGAAGATCAAGAGACCCTACAGCAGGTGACGCGTTCCTTCCCCAGTCTCACGCCGTCTAAAGATCTGATTTCACTGGCAAACAGCATATCGGAGGTGCGCGATAACGTGCTGCCGCTGAGCGCGGGCGGGGCGGCGAAGCGGTTGGAGCAGCTAGAGAATGCCTTTGAGAGCATCGCGAATTCAGGGATATCTCCATGAACTCGGCTGCAAATTTCAGCTAAACCAAGGTTAGACAAAAATAAATCGCGAAAATTTAACCTTCTTTAAACCAATTCGATTATTTGTCCTGTTAGGCAAGAATACCAAGAACGACAACGAGGTAGGAAAATGAGCATTTCAAGCGCGCTTCAGACGGGTGTCAGCGGGCTGCGCGCCAACTCCAAGGCGGTTGGCAGCATCTCTGAGAACATCGCAAACTCGAACACGGTGGGGTACCGCCGCGGGTTCGCGCATATGGTCACGACCACTGCCTCGGGCGGGAATGGCGACGGGGTCCTGTCGGTCAACGCCGTTGAAGAGCTGGACATCGCGACAGCAGGCGGCCTGATCTCGACCAACTCCTCTACCGATCTGGCGATTGGCGGGAACGGTTTCTTCGCGGTGTCGATGAACCCGAACGAGACAGTGCAGACCAACTACATGCTGACCCGCGCGGGGTCGTTCTTGCCGGATGAGCAGGGCAACCTGAAGAACGCGGCGGGTTATTATCTTGCGGGCTACCCTTACGGGCTGGAAGGGGACATCGGGTCGGTCGACCGGACGTCCTTCAAGGATATGGAAACGGTTAACATCGGCAATCTGAACATCTCTGCCGGCGTGACGTCGACCATCACCGCCTTTGGCAACCTGCCATCGCAGGACACAGGCCAAGCCGATCCCGGCGCACCTTTTGTCACCTCGTCCGAGGTGTTCACCGCTTTGGGTGAAAGCCAGCGCGTGAGCTTTTCCTGGGCACCTGGCACCACGGCGAACACATGGGATCTGGCGATTGCGGATCAGAATGGCAATGGGCTTGGCAGTGTCACGATCGAGTTCAACAACGCCGGACCTGCGGCGGGCTCTCCGCTGAGCTATAGCAACATCAATTCCACCGCGACGGCACCTGCCGCCTTTACCGTGGACCCTGCGACAGGCGTGGCGACGATCACCCTTGATAACGGGGTTGTCCCGCAAGAGATCGACATCACTCTTGGCAAGCCCGGCGCATTTGACGGGATCAGCCAGTTCGCGGGGGATTTCAGCCTCGCGTTTGATCGGGACGGGTCCAGCGCGGGCGAGCTGGTGCGCACCGAGATCACCGAAGACGGTACATTGTTCGGCGTTTTCGATAATGGCATGCGCCGCGCGCTTTATGACATTCCCGTCGCTGTCGTCGCCAACCCCAACGGGCTGGTCGAAGTGAAGGGCAACGCCTATCGCCTGTCGGGTGAAACAGGGTCGTTCTCTGCTTTGCAGGCCAATTCTTCGACCGTGGGGTCGATCAACGCCGGTGCGCTTGAAGGGTCTAACGTGGACATTGCGCAAGAGATGACCGACCTGATCAAGGCGCAGCGGGCGTTTTCGACCAATGCCAAAGTGATCACTACCGTCGACGATATGATGGATGAAACCACCCGTCTGAAACGATAAGCCAGACGGTCTGACCGGAGCATGACATGAGCCTTTCGGGCGCGCTGAATTCGGCCACAGCCGGTTTGCATACGACACAGGGTCAGTCGCGGATTGCGGCCGATAACGTGTCGAATGCGATGACCCCCGGTTATGTCCGGCGCGAGGCGGTGCTGGTCACCGCCAGCGGCGGGCAGGGCGGTGCCGTCATCAGCGAGGTCCGCCGCGAGGTTGATGCGACGCTGCAACGGATGTCGCGGCTCGAAAACAGTCGGATGACGCAGTATCAGTCTATTCAGGAAGGGCTGACCACCTATACCGCCTATCTGGGGCAACCCGGTGACGGCACATCGCCCGCAGACCGGTTTAACGATTTCCAGAACAGCCTGACAACGCTGGTCAATATGCCGTCGTCGAACGGGGCGCAGACATCGGTTGCGCTGGCGGCAGAGGATTTGGTGCGGTCGGTCAAAGGGGCAGCGACAACGCTGTCCACGACGTTGAACGACGTGAATATGGAAATCCGCTATGAAGTCGCGGACCTGAACACGGCCCTATACCAGTTGCGCGATCTGAATGCCTCGGGCAGCGGCTTTACCCCCGGTTCGCTGGAGGCCGCGCAGTTTGATGAAAAGGTCGACACGATCCTTGACCAGATTTCCGGGATCGTTGACACGCGGATACATCGGTCTTCGAACGGATCGATCAGCCTGTATACGGTCAGCGGGGCCGCATTGCTGGAGGGGCGCGTCGTGCAGGATGTGACCTTTAACCCCAGCGACGGCACATTGATGGCGGGTAATCAGGACATCACCCCGTTCAAAGACGGTGTACGTGGTATTCAGCACGGCAGTCTTGCGGGGCTTTCCGAGCTGAAGAGAGAGACTATACCGCAGTTTAGTCAACAGTTGGACGAATACGCGCGGGGGCTGATCCAGACCTTTGAAGAGGCGGATGCCAGCCTTGCACCGGGTGAAGCGGGGCTGTTCACAGATAACGGGATCGCGTTTGATCCGGCGAATATCACAGGTCTGGCGAGCCGTTTGCAAATAAACAGCAAGATCTCCTCTACCGGCGAGGCGGAGGTTTGGCGTATCCGCGATGGTCTGGGGGCCACTTCCCCCGGTGCAGGGTCTGAAACGGTGCAGATCAACGCATTTCTGGCAGGGCTCGACACGGCGATGAATGCAGCGACGGGCACGGGTATTCCCGCCGAGGTCACCTTGCGTGATTTTTCGGCAGAGATGATCACCAGCCAAGCGGCCACGCGCGCGCGGGCAGAGAATGACTTTAACGCCGCGGCCTCTGCGGCCGAGGTCGTGATGTCGGCGCGGCGCAACTCTGAAGGTGTGAATATTGATGACGAGATGCAGCAACTGCTGTTGATCGAACAAAGTTATGCGGCAAACTCCAGAGTGCTTACAGCGGTGTCAGAGATGATCGACACGCTGATCGCAGCGGTATGAGGCAGGGACAATGGTTCTAGGTATCAGCAGTTTTTCGTCGTTCCAGTTTAACCTTTTCAACCGTCAGAACGTGCAGCGCACGACACTGGAATTGCAACGGGTGAGCGAAGAAGTCTCTACCGGAAAAAAGGCCGACATCTATGCCGATCTGGGCCCGCGCGCGGCCTCGGTGATGAAGCTGCACGGGCGCGAGGCGAATACCCAGACCTTCATGACATCGAACGACGTGCTGGCGAGCAAGCTTGACGCGATGCTTGCGTCCGTCGATGCGGCACGTACGCAGGTACAATCGGTGCTGGAAAGCGCGCTGGTCAATGCTACACGCAATGGCAACGGGGCCGAGGTGTTGCAGATGCAGGCCCGCGCCGCGCTGGAAAGCCTCGTGTCGACGATGAACACGTCGTATAATGGCGAGAACCTGTTTTCGGGGCTGGAATCCAACAAGACCTCGCTGACCCGCTGGCCCGAAACCAGTGCCGACACAGGCCGTTCACCGCAATCGGTGGTCGAAGAAATCTTTGGCGCCGGTCCAACCGACCCAGCCAGCGCCCAAACCATCGCGGATCAGCTAGAGACCGTGTTCAACTCGCAAGACGCCGACGCCAGCCGGAACTTTCAGGGCACCTTCTATCAAGGCTCGCCCGAGCGTGATGCCAGTGGGGCCGAGACAAAACAGATCAGCGCCTGGGTGAATACCGGACAAGAGGTCGTCTACGGCGTGCGCGCCAACGACCAGTCTTTCCGCGATGCCTACAAAGGGTTGGCGATGCTGGCCGTGACCGACGTGAGCCAGATGGACGAAGCGGCCTATAGCACCTGGATGTCAGAGGTGGTCGATAGCCTGTCGGCGTCGCAAGAGGGTATGTTGGATATCTCGGCGCGGATCGGGTTCAACCAGCAGATCGTCGAGAAGACCCAAACGCAGCTGACCGATCTGTCGCTTGTGCAGCGGACGCAAATCTCGAACTACGAAAGTGTTGATCCCTACGAGGCGATCACGCGCATGAATAGCCTCGAGACACAGTTGCAGGCGAGCTATCAGGTCTCCTCGCGGCTTTCGAGCCTGTCGATCCTGAATTACCTGCGCTGATCAGCCGGCTTTCGACGTCACCTCGGGCGAGCTTAGCTTGTAGCCGCGGCCATGCACGGTCTCGATATACTGCCAGCCTGATTTCGACGCGGAAGCGAGCTTTTTGCGCAGTTTGCAGATGTAGACATCGATGACCTTATCGAAGGGCTGATCGATGCTGCTGCCGTAGATTGCGTCATAAATCGCGTCTTTAGAGATGACTTTGTTCGAGTTCAGCGCAAGATGCTGGAACACCGAATATTCGCGTTTTGACAGTTTGATGCGGCTGCCCGATACAATCGGATCGCGCCCGTCGAAATAGGCGGTCAGCTCTCCGACGATCACGCTTTCAGAAGCATGGCCATAGTGACGCCGGATGATCGAATTGGTCCGCGACAGCACTTCGGCCCCACGGATCGGGCTGACGATCACATCATCCGCGCCAAGGTTCAGCAGGTCCGACGTATCCTTGGCGTTGCGGAAATCCTTGAGCACGATGACAGGGTTGACGCAGCCTGCGGTACGCATCGCGCGGATATATTCACGCGTATCGTCACATTCACCGATCAGAACCGCATTGGTCTGATGGCCCGGTTGCAGCAATGGGCCAAGGCCCGTCGTGAAAAACTCGGCGGTGACGAACTGAAGCTCGATACCTGCGCTGCGCAGCTCTGCCGTAAGGCCGGCGCATCGTTCTTTCCGCTGTTCGAAAATATACATGCGCATGTTTGTGTGCCCTAAACCCTGACTATTCCTATCGGTAGCAAGTATATTCTGCGGTAGCAACAATTAATAGATGATTTAACTTGTATAAATCCGGTTATTACGTGATTATGCCAAGGATAGTTGAACTGTTCTTGTACCGGAGATTTCGCAATGGCGCACAGCCAGCGACGCCCCATGACCCGCCTGTTGCGCTGCCTGCGGGCCCTTGCCGCCGCAGCACTTTTGGTTGTGCCCGCGATGCCGTCCTGGGCCGAGGTCCGGATCAAGGATATTGCGCATTTTGAAGGTGTGCGGGAAAACCATCTGATCGGATATGGCCTCGTTGTCGGGCTTTTGGGGACGGGGGATAAGCTGAACTCCAGCCCATTCACCCGTGAATCCATTCGCGGGATGCTTGAACGGCTTGGCGTTGCGAACCTTGATGGCGAGGCGCTGAAAACCAAGAACACCGCCGCCGTGATGGTGACGGCCAAGCTGCCCCCGTTTGCGCGGCGCGGCTCGCCCATCGATATCACCGTCTCTTCGCTTGGAGATGCGACAAGTCTGCGGGGCGGCACCTTGTTGATCACCCCGCTGACGGGCGCGGATGGTGAGGTCTATGCCGTGGGGCAGGGCGCCGTTGCGGCCTCGGGCTACCGGGTGGATGGCAATGCCGCGAGCGTTGTGGATGGCGTGCCGACCATTGCGCGGATCGAAAACGGGGCTATCGTCGAACGCGAGATCGAATTCAGCCTCTTTCAGCTCGACAGTATCCGGATTGCGCTGAACAACCCTGATTTCACCACGGCGGATCGCGTGCGCGAAGCCATCGCGAAACACCTTGGATCCAGTCAGGTCGAGGTGTTGGATTCTGGCACGATCGAGGTCTGGGTCGGTGACAAACGCAACGCGCCCGAGACGATCATGGCGGTGGAAAACCTGCTGGTCACGCCGGACGCCGTGGCGCGGGTCGTGATTGACGAAAAGTCGGGCACCATCGTCATGGGCTCGGACGTGCGGATCGCGCAGGTCGCGATCAGCCAGGGGGGGCTGACCGTGCGCGTGCGCGAGAATTTCGGCGTCAGCCAGCCCGGTCCGATCAGCCTTGGCGGGAATACGGCCGTGATCAGCGAGGAACCTATCTCTATCGGGGGGACGACAGTGATTGTGCCGGAGACCGAGATTGATATCGAAGAAACTGACGGCAGCTTTACCATTCTTAACGGTGACGTGAGCCTGCAAGAGCTTGTCGACGGGCTGAACGCCATCGGCGTCGGCGCACGGCAAACGATTGCGATTTTGCAGGCCATCAAAGCCGCAGGGGCGCTTCACGCCGATCTGGAGATTATCTGATGACCGGTTCAATCCCCCCGTCACTGCCTAGTTTCGATATCGCCAAACCCGACCGCGCGGTGCAGACAGGTAAAGAATTCGAAAAGGTGTTCTTGACCCAATTCGTGGACGAGATGATGAAAACCGCCGGTGCCTCTGCTTTCGGCGGGGAACAGCAGGCGGATATGTGGCGGTCCTTCATGTCCGAAGCCGTCGCTGGCCAGTTGGTAGAGCAGGGCGGCCTGGGCTTTTCCGGTAGCGTGTCGCAAATGCTGGACGCCTACGGGCAGGGCAAAGCCAAATTTTCGGAGCAGGGCGAATGACCCCGCGCACCTTCCGTTTCGGTCAACGCGGCACCGCGCCCGAGGGCGAGGCCCCTGACCAGTTGGTGCTGACCCCGCAGGACGAGGAAAATATTCACGCCTATGTCGCGAAAATCCACGACACCATCGACGTGCTGAACCGCGAGGTCGAGGCGATCAAAGCCGGCAATCTGGATGTCGTTAGCGCGATCTTCGAAGAAAAATCCCGCGCGTTGAAGTGGCTGGAGCTACAAACCCCGCTGGTCGAACCCTTTATGGAGCACCCGATTATGGTTGAGCTGGAGGTGAAGGCGCAGCTCAAGCAGTTAAAGGGGGCGATTGAAGAGGATAGCGCAATTTTATCCCGCATGGCCGTCGCCGCCCGCACCATTCTGCGCGAGGTCAAAAAAATCAGTAATCGTAACGCGCTAGACGGAAATTATGGCAAGATGGGCCAACGTGTGAGCGGCGTTGCGGATAAGAATATGCACGTCGATCAGAAATTCTAACGCGCGTTCCGTCGATTTTACCCAATTTGTTAACCCTGCTTTAACCTGAACTGCTATGTAGTTCAGGTTAGCCTTTTACGGCTGACCTCAGTCAGAAGACTGGATCAATACGAGAAGCAAGGAGAACATTAAATGTCGTCCATTCTCACAAATACCTCCGCAATGAACGCTCTGGCCACGTTGAAAGATGTGAACCGTGGGCTCAACCAAACACAGGACCGTGTTTCCACGGGTCTAAAAGTGGCGTCCGGTAAAGACAACGCCGCCTATTTCGCCGTCTCCGAGACGATGAAAGGCGACAGCGGCATGTTCAAAGCCATCAATGAAGGCATGACCGCGACCAAGAACTCCGTCGCGACAGCCCGTCTGGGTGCCGAAACCGTTTCCGACATCGCGCAGCAGATCGTCGAGCGTGTTGCTTTCGCTCAAACCGATGGCGTGGATCGCGCTGACGTCCAGCTGGAAATCGATGCTTTGGTCGAAAATATGACCTCGGCGATCGCTCAGTCAACTTTCAACGGCGACAACCTCGTCGATGGTGTTTACAAAAATGACTCAGCCGGCAACCCGCTAACCGAGGTATCGGTGGTAAATGGTATCAAACGTACTGGCACCGGAATTACCGCGACTACGTTTGCGTTTAATGAAGTTAACTTGACTGCGATCAAGGATGCATTTGCTACAATTGACTTGGAATCCTTAGCTGCTAATACCGGTGGTACTACTATGGCTGAGAAGCTTGCCACAGCAGAAGCTCAGCTTGGTGAAGCAATTACCGCAGCAACGTCCCTTGGCATCACTGAAAATACTCTTGATAGCCAAATGCAATTCATCGACAGCCTGACAGACACGCTGGATTCCGGCGTAAGCTCGATGGTTGATGCGGATATGGAAGAAGAAGCGGCGCGTTTGCAGGCCTATCAGGTTCAGCAGCAGCTGGCGACGCAGTCCTTGTCGATTGCAAACCAGGCGCCTCAGAACATCCTGAGCTTGTTCCGTTAATCTCGCCTCGGCGATTTATAAGAACGCTCCCTCCGTCTTTGGTGGGAGAAAGCTGGCATGGCAGTCGTGAAGCCAGTTTAATCTAATCACCAGATAACAAAGCTGGCGCAAGTCAGTATCAGTCAGAAGACTGGATCAATACGAGAAACAAGGAGAACATTAAATGTCGTCCATTCTCACAAATAGCTCAGCAATTAACGCTCTGGCCACGTTGAAAGACGTGAACCGTGGGCTCAACCAAACACAGGACCGTGTTTCCACGGGTCTGAAAGTGGCGTCTGGCAAAGACAACGCCGCCTATTTCGCCGTCTCCGAGACGATGAAAGGCGACAGCGGCATGTTCAAAGCCATCAACGAAGGCATGACTGCGACCAAGAACTCCGTCGCGACGGCTCGTTTAGGTGCCGAAACTGTTGCAGACATAGCTCAGCAAATCGTCGAACGTGTTGCGTTTGCACAAACTGATGGCGTGGATCGCGCTGATGTACAGCTTGAAATTGATGCACTCGTCAAAAACATGGGGACGGCAATCGAGCAGGCTACGTTCAATGGCGACAACCTAGTTGATGGCAATAGTATGGATGGGACCGCCGACAGCAACCCTGATAACAGTGTGATAGTTACCAACGGGGTAACACGCAGTGGCGGTACTTTTGCTACTACGACATTCAAGTTTGAAGGTGTGAATCTCGATGCTATCAAGACAGCATTCGAAGGAATTAAGGTCTACAGCGAAACATCAGGAACTCCTGATGTAATCGACATGGAGCAAGCACTGCAAGATGCAGAGGCCGAGCTAGCAGCTTCTATTGAAGCTGCCACATCCCTAGGCATCACCGAAAACGCTCTCGACGGCCAAATGCAGTTCATCGACAGCCTGACAGACACGCTGGATTCCGGCGTGAGCTCGATGGTTGATGCGGATATGGAAGAAGAAGCGGCGCGTTTGCAGGCCTATCAGGTTCAGCAGCAGCTGGCGACGCAGTCCCTGTCGATTGCAAACCAGGCGCCTCAGAACATCCTGAGCTTGTTCCGTTAATTCGGTTTAGGCGTTATATGAAAAACCCCTCTCCGCCACTGGTGGGGAGGGGCCCTGACGACACAAAACACCGGCTTGGACAGACGTCCCGCCGGTTTTTTATTGCGCTGTCGTCGCCTCGGCGCGGGCGCGTTCTTCGAAAAAGCTGCGCAGCGGGTCGTCGATGCCGGATTCCAGTATCATCCGGTAGGTGTCGGCAAAGCCTTCGGCGGCTGGGGTCTTGTCGCCGCGGCTTTGTGACAGAAATGGGCTGGCCGCGCGGAAAAATGTGATGGCTTGGTCCGTTTCCGGGTCGGACCCGGCTTTATACGCTCCCAATCGGATCAGATCTTCCATATCGGCGTAGCGGCCCAAAGCCTTGCGCGCGACTTTGGTGATCTCGTATTCTTCGGGAGAGTGGCAGCCCGGCAGCATCCGCGACAGCGATTTTTGCAGATCGATCGCGGGGAAACGCCCTTGTTCGGCGATGCGCCGGTCGAGCACCAGATGCCCGTCCACGATCCCGCGCACCGCATCCGCGATGGGTTCGTTCATATCGTCCCCATCCACCAGCACCGTATAAAGACCGGTAATGTCACCTTCCGCCGCCATGCCGGGGCCGGCACGTTCCAGCAAATGGGGCAGTTCGCTGAACACCGACGGCGGATAGCCCCGCAGGGTTGGCGGCTCGCCGCGGGCGAGGCCGATTTCACGCTGCGCCATCGCAAAACGGGTGACGCTATCCAGCAGCAGCAACACCTGCTTTCCCGTCGATTTGAAGTATTCAGCAATCGCGGTCGTGGTTAATGCGGCCTGTTTGCGCAGCAGCGGTGCCTCGTCCCCGGTAGAGACGACGACAACGGCGCGCGCCATGCCTTCTTCGCCCAGATCCTCTTGGATGAACTGTTGCACCTCGCGGCCGCGTTCGCCGATCAGCCCGATG
This sequence comes from Sulfitobacter sp. PM12, assembly GCF_045586035.1. Taxonomy (NCBI): domain Bacteria; kingdom Pseudomonadati; phylum Pseudomonadota; class Alphaproteobacteria; order Rhodobacterales; family Roseobacteraceae; genus Sulfitobacter; species Sulfitobacter sp. PM12. The sequence continues at coordinate 14,014 of NZ_CP151532.1, read as the reverse complement.
ACAATCACATCGGCATCCGTATTGCGGGCCAGCATGGCCATCATGGTCGATTTACCGACACCGGAACCCGCGAAAACACCCATCCTCTGGCCGCGACAAATCGGGGTGAAAATATCAATGCATTTGATCTGTGTTTCCAGCTTCTCGCCCACCTTCTTGCGGTCGAATGCACCGGGTGGGTTGGCGCGAAAGCGGGTTTTGCGGCGCGGGCGGCGCGCGCGGGTGTATTGCGTGAGGGGGCGGCCAAGCGCATCGACCACCGTGCCGATCCAGCTGTCGTCGGGGGATACCATATCGTCGTGCTCGATCAATTCGACGGTATTCCCGACGGACACGCCCTCCCATGTGCCGAACGGCAGAACGCATAGATCACTGCCCTGCGCGCTGACGACTTCGCCATCGATGTGTCCTGCGGGGGTGTGCACCCGGCATTGGCTGCCGATCGCTGCCATCGCCTCTAGCCCGCTGACGGTGAGGGTCATGCCAGTGATGGACCTGACGGTGCCCGAGATCTTTGCGCTGGCGCATGAATAGATGGACTTTTGCAGGTTTGCGAAGGCAGAAGTCAAAATATACTCTTTCGAAAATATTCTATCCTTGCTATATAACAAGGATAAATAATGAGTCTAGTATGAATACAGATCCCACATCCTTGTTCAGCCTTGCACCCAAGCGTTTGCAGTGGCTTGCCACGCGGCAGAATGTCGTGTCGGAGAACATCGCGAATTCTGACGTTGCGGGATACCGCGCGCAGGATGTGCAAAGCTTTGCCAGCTATTTGGAAGACGCAGGTCGGTCGCAACGTTTGCAGGAGGCCGAGGTGGTTGAGGCGCGGGTTCTGGGTGGCGCTACGGCAACCGGGAATAATGTGAACCTGGAAGAGCAGTTGGTCGAGGCGAACAGCGCCTCGGGTCAGTTTCAAATGGCCGCGAGCCTGTACCGCAAAGCGCACGAGATGGTCTACGCCGTCGCTGGCCGGAAATAACGGAGAGACGCGCGATGGATTCCCTTTCCAGAATTTCAGCAACAGCAGCCAGCGGGATGCGGGCGCAGGGTGACCGGTTGCGCATCGTCTCTGAAAACCTTGCTAATGCCAGTTCGACCGCGCAAACGGCGGGGGGTGACCCATACCAGCGCAAGACGATTTCTTTCGAAAGCGCTACGGATCCTTCAACGGGGGCGGCGATTGTGCAGTCTGCAGGCGTGCTGCGGGATGATGCCGATTTCACGCTGCGGTATGAACCATCGCACCCCGCGGCGGATCAGAACGGCTATATCAAGATGCCGAACGTGAACCCGCTGATCGAAATGAGCAATATGCGTGAAGCCGCGCGCAGCTATGAAGCAAACCTTTCGATGCTGGACAAGGCGCGTGACATGCGCCGTCAGTTGGTCGAGCTGTTGAAGTAAGGTGCCAGAATGACAGATTTTTCCGCCATCCGATCGTCCTATGTTGAAGCCGCCTATGCAAAGACGGTGCAGGGCGAAACGCGGGGTGCAAAACCCGCTGGTCCCGCCCCCAAGGATTTTGCCCAGATGGTCGGCGATGCCGCGTCGCAGGCCGTGGATTCGGTGCGCGAAGGCGACCAGATGGCGATCAAGGGGCTGACAGGGCAAGCCAGCCTGCAAGAGGTTGTTCAGGCCACCATGGCGATGGAGCAGACAGTTCAGGTTTCGGTCGCGCTGCGTGACAAACTGGTGGAAGCGTACCAAGAAGTTATGCGTATGCCGGTTTAACGTCAGGTTAACACGCGCCATGTTTTTCGGAGGTCCGCTGTGGATTCTGTCACTATCTACGAAATCATCCGGCAGACGTTAACCGTGACATTGATCGGATCGGCACCTGTGCTTGTTGTGGCGCTTGGCGTCGGGCTTGCCATCGCGTTTTTCCAGGCTTTGACACAGATTCAGGAAATGACGCTAACGTTCGTGCCCAAGATCGCTGCGATTTTTGTGACGCTCGCCATCAGCATTCCTTTTATTTTTTCGACACTTGTCGGGCTCTCGGACCGGGTGTTTGATCTTGTCTCCAACGGGGGGCTCTAGGGTGCGCCTCACCGTCTTGTTCATGGTTCTCTTGCTGCCCGTCTCTGCCTTGGCGGACAAAGGCGGTTGGACGGGGTTTTACACGTCATCCGCTCCTGCCGTGAAGTTGGGTCGGCAAAACGCCACGTCAAACCCGATGCGCGTCTGCGTGGACGAGATCCTTTTGGCTGAACAGCGCTATAACATTCCCGGTAACCTGTTGCTGGCGATCGGGATTCAGGAAGCTGGCCGTCAGGTGAACAACAAGCTGGTGGTATGGCCGTGGACCGCAAACACAAACGGTACCGGCACGTTCTTTGGCAGCAAGCTCGCATTAGAAGCGCATGTGCGCGAGACAGAGGGCCGCGGCATCCGGTCCACGGATGTGGGATGCATGCAGATTAACCAACGGTGGCATGGCGACCAGTTCTCCTCGCTGGAAGAGGCGACGACGCCAGCGCATAACGTCGATTATGCCGCACGTTTTCTGACCGCGCTATATCACGAGACAGGCGATTGGTGGCAGGCCGCCGGCCGGTACCATTCGTCTAACCCCAGCTACAAAGCTGTTTATCTGCAGAAGTTGCAGCAGAACCAGCGCATCGCCCAGGCATTCCTGACCCGCTTTGCAAGTGATGTCAGCCCGGGCAATAGCACCCCGCAGCAGGTTGCAGTCACCCGCGAGATGCCCGATTTCAACTGGAGCGCCGATCTGAGCGGTGCAAACTCCGGCAAAGCGGGCGGCGCGCTGTCAATCTATTCTACGCAGGCGTTGGCCCCCATCCTGCCCCATTACGCAGAGGTCAACTGAGCGTGGCGACACCAGACACAAATCCGCAGCCCTTCAGCTTTGCCAAGCTCAGCGGTGCCAATCGCGACATCGGGTTCGCCGTGGGGATGGTTCTCATCCTGGCGATGTTGTTTATTCCTTTGCCTCCCTTCTTTCTGGATCTGGGTTTGGCGATTTCCCTCGCGTTGTCCGTTCTGATTCTCATGGTGGCCCTGTGGATCGGTACACCCTTGGAATTTAATTCCTTTCCGACGCTTTTGCTGGTCGTCACGATGCTGCGTCTGGCGCTGAACGTATCCTCCACCAGATTAATTTTGAGTGAAGGTCATAACGGGCCGGGCGCTGCGGGGAATGTCATCGAGGGATTTTCGCAGTTCATTCTGGGCGGCGACTTCATCATCGGCATTATTGTTTTCACAATTCTGGTGATCATTAACTTTATCGTCATCACTAAGGGCTCTACTCGAATCGCGGAGGTTGCGGCGCGATTCTCGCTGGATGCGATGCCGGGCAAACAGATGGCGATCGATGCTGACCTCGGCGCCGGTGCCATTACGGAGGAGGAGGCGAAACTACGGCGTAAAACGGTCGAGGAAGAAAGCTCGTTCTTCGGGGCGATGGACGGTGCGTCCAAGTTCGTCCGCGGGGATGCAGTTGCTGGGTTGATCATCACGCTGATCAACGTTTTTGGCGGCATTATGATCGGTATGATCAGCCACGGACTGAGCGTGGGCGACGCGATGAGCCGCTATACAGTGCTAACGATCGGTGACGGTTTGGTCACGCAAATCCCGGCGTTGGTCGTGTCTCTTGCCGCTGGTTTGCTGGTGACCAAGGGCGGAACACTGGGTGCGGCGAACGAAGCCGTCTTGGGGCAGCTCAGCAATTTCCCCAAGGCTTTGTATGTCGCGGCGGGACTGACATTCTGTATCGGTTGGCTGCCCGGCTTTCCGTTGATGATCTTTCTCGCGCTCTCTGCCGGGATGGCGGGCTTTGGCTATATCATGCAGAAGTCCTTTGTAGAGCGGGACAAGGCCGAGAAACTCGCCGCCGCGCGTGACGCGGCACCTGTTGAGAGTGCTGAAGACAAGCTGTCGGATATGCTGCGCGTTGATGATGTACGGCTGGATCTCGGCTCTGGTCTCGTGCCGATGATTACCTCGGTCAATGCGGCGCTGCCGGGTAAGGTTAAAAGCCTCCGGTCGTTGTTTATAAAAGACTTCGGGTTTGTCTTGCCGTTGGTTCGGATCAAGGACGATGCGGAGCTTCCCGCCTATACCTACGCCATTTCCCTGCAAGGGGTGGAGGCCGCCCGTGGGGAAGTGGACCCGATGATGATGATGGTGATTAACCCGTCGGGCCAAGAAATTAACCTTCCCGGCAAACGCACGCGCGAACCGACCTTCGGGTTGGAAGCGATCTGGGTTGACGAAACGCGCGCATCCGAAGCAGAGCTCATGGGGATGACTGTCGTTGATCCGGAAAGCGTGATCACCACGCATCTGACCGAGGTGATCAAGGAGCATATGCCCGAGATCCTGACCTATGCCGCGACGCAGGAATTGATCGAGGGGCAGGGCAAGGAATATCAGAAACTGCTTTCAAGCGGCTCTGACAGCAGCTCGGCTGTTATGTTGCAGCATGTCTTGCAGGCGCTGCTTGCAGAGCGGGTGTCGATCCGAAATCTGTCGATGATCATCGAAGCGGTCGCGGAGGCAAGCGCCACGTCCAAGAATATCCGCACAGTGATCGAGCACGCCCGGAGCAAACTGGCCAAACAAATTTGCCAATCCTTGAAGGATTCTCAAGGATATGTGCCCGTCATAAATCTGGGTGGAGATTGGGAGCGCGAGCTTGCGACTTCGATCTCTAAAGCGAACGGGGAAGAAACCTTCCTGATGTCGCCGTCGCGGGTGCAGGAATTTGTTCTTGCAGTACGCAAGGAAATCCAGAAGTTTTCGAGCGCAGATGAATGGCCGGCCATTTTGGTCAGCCCGCAAGCGCGGCCCTACGTCCGGTCGATCCTCGAACGGGTGAGCCCCATGACCCAAGTGATTTCGCACAACGAAGTCCACCGCAAAGCGTCGCTACGTACTGTTGGCACCGTCGGTTAACCGATCGTGGCAATCGAACCCTTCATTTCGACGCTATTTTTCTCTTTTTTCGTGGTGTTTGCCCGCATTGGCACGGCGCTGATGTTTATGCCCGGGTTTGGGGAGGTGCAGATTCCAGTGCGCCCGCGGCTGTCCTTGGCGGTGCTGATCAGTCTTTCCCTGCTTCCGCTGACACCCATTGCAAGCGCGCTGCCTGATAGCGCGGTGACCGCGGTGTTCCTGTTGGGCGCCGAGGTGCTGATCGGGCTGTGGATTGGTCTTTGTGCGCGTATCCTGTTGTCAGCATTGCAGTTTGCGGGGTTTCAGGTCGGGCAGGTGTCTGGTTTGGCAAACGCTTTTGGCCCGTCGTTCGGGTCGTTTGAAGGCGCGACGATGGTGGCGACCTTGCTGCTGATGAGCGCGGTGACCATGATCTTTGTCACAGACACCCATCATCTGATCATCCGCGCATTGCTTGCCAGTTATCAGGTGTTCCCGCCCGGACAGTTCGTGCTCGCCGATCTTGCTGATCAAATACTTCGTGTCGCGAGTGCGAGCCTTTACATCGGGACGGCAATTGCGGCCCCCTTCTTTGTGATGGGGGTGATTTTGAACCTTGGCATGGGGCTGGCAAACCGGATGATGCCACAACTGCCCGTGTTTTTCGTAGCGGCATCGCTGTTGATCGGGGCAGGGCTGCTGATCCTTGCTATCGCCGTGCCAGCCATGCTTGATTACTTCCTAGTGCGATTCCAGGAGTGGATCATGGGCTTTAGGATCTAATCATGGCCGAGAATAGCGACAGCACAGAAAAGACCCTAGAGCCGACCGAAAAGAAGCTTAAGGACGCGCGCAAGAAAGGGGATGTCCCGTCTTCAAAGGAGACGGGGAACATGGTCGTTGTCGTGGCGATGTTAGGGATCGCCGCCTTGGTCTTGCCCTATCAGGCCCCGCAAATCGTCGTCGCGCTGTCAGTTCTGCTGGACCATTCCCCAAATCTGATGGTCGCCACGGGGGAGCCGGGGGTGATCCGGCTGGGGCAGATCATGAGCGAATTCTTCTATATGATCGTGTGGGCTGTCCTTCCTATCTTTGGCGTTTTGTTCTTGGGCGGCGCGATTGGCGCGGTGATTCAGGGGGAAACCGTCGTTGCGGCAGAGCGTATCAAACCAAAGCTTTCCAAATTGTCACCGCTGGAAGGGTTGAAGCGTCTTTTTTCGGCGAATGCGCTGGTCGAATTCGCGAAAAGTATCGTCAAAGTCTTGGCAATCGGTGGGCTTGCCGTGTGGTTCACGAATGAAGCGGTGCGGCGCATCTGGACCTCGTCGGGCTTTATCCCCGAGCATCTGCCCGGCTATCTGACCGCCGCTGCTGTTAAGCTGTTGATTGCGGCTGCAATTCTGCTTGTGCCAATCGCGATTGCCGACATTCTGTGGCGTCGTTTTGATTGGCGGCGCAAGCAAAGGATGAGCCAGAAAGACATCAAGGACGAGCACAAGGAATCCGAAGGCTCCCCCGAAATCCGGCAGAAACGGGCGCGTCGCCGGCGCGAGCTGTCACAACAGCGTACAATCACTGCTGTGCCTTTGGCAGATGTCATTCTGACCAACCCGACCCATTATTCAATCGCGCTGAAATACGACCCGGCGCAGGATATGGCCCCGGTCTGTATCGCCAAAGGCGCAGATCATCTGGCGCGGCGCATCCGCGAAGTGGCTGCGGAGCACGATATTCCGATGATCGAGAATAAACCGTTAACGCGAATGCTGTATGACGAGATCGACGTCGATCAGGTCATTCCCGTCGCCCATTGGGAAATTGTCGCCGAGATCATCAGCTTCGTCTTTGACCTGCGCAACAATAAAAAGCGGGCGGCACCGCAGGGGTCTACCCTGCGGACCGATCCATATTAACGAAGCTTGATACCTGTAAGATCTTGATCCGCCGGAAGCTGCGAACGTTCCAGAATGATTTTGGAGACGGCGCGCGCCCGTACAGGCGGGATCTTTGCAAGGATAGGCGCAGCTGTTCTTGGCTTCATGGTGCCAAGGATCATAATCGTCGTCTCGATGTCCAGATCATCCATGATACGCGCCGCATCGGTCGGCTTCATATTCGTGTAAAGCTGGATCAGACGATCAAGGTCTTCGGTCTGCGCGGCATCAACGCGGCCCAGCAGATCCTCGATAGAGGTCTTGAGCTCGGTCAGAGATGCTTTTTCGATGTTAAGCCGCTCGCGGGCCAGCGCAAACTCAGCACGTTGGTTTTCCAGCTCTTCCTGCTGCAACCGCACCAATTCGCGCTCTTTCGTGAGCGAGATCAAAACGTCTTCGGGCGCTTCGCAACCGTTTGAAAGTTCGGGCAGGTTGCCCACCAGCGGCGGGGCATCCTGAACCGGTTGCAGGCCCGTTTCCTCTTTGGTTTCAGCGGCAAGAACGACCATCGGCTGCTGCGGCAGCGCACTATCCTTGAACAAGGGCAATTCAGGAAAGGATAGCGCGGCTTTGGCGCAGAGCGTCAGGGCCAGCCCTCCAAGGATAATTTTCCCGTTCAACATACCTGGTCCAAACATCTATCAGCCCTTTGCCGCAGAAGAATTTTCGAAAAACGCGCGCACCATCTCTTTTTTATCCCGTACCACGCGCACGCCATTGCGTTCTGCCGGCGCTTGCTTGGTCGCGCGGCGGCTGGCGAAAGAGGCGGCTGTTTCTTCGGGCGGGGGGGGCGCTTCGACGGGGGCCGGCGCACGTTGCGCGGTTTCGATGCTTTCGCGCATGTGGTGCACAGATTGTTCGGATTTATCGACCGCAGAGGAAAATTGTTCGACCAGCGGTTCAAGCTGTTTCAACGTCGCCGTCAACTTGCGCAATTTCATCGAAACCACGTAGCCATAGCCGATGCTGCCGATCAGCAATACGACGATCAGGCTGTCAACTATCGTTGCCATCATCTTCGTGGTCCTCCAGAATTTCCAGCTTTTCGGTAATTTGTACAGCCACATAGCCGTTGTTGCGTTTGCCCAACGACACGTTGAACATCGGGGTGTCGGCACAGGTCACAGTGGCATCGCGGCCTTCCTCGATGCCGAAATCAATGGTGTCGCCGGGCCGCCATGACATGATTTTTTGGAGCGGAAAGACGTTTTCGGACAGGACGACATCCAGATCGACGTTCGCCCGTTCGATCTGCGCCCCGATCAACCCGCGCCACTGGTCTTGCGACACCATACGGTCGCCGAAATAGACTTTCCCCAAGTCGGGCAAGATCTGTTCAAGTGCGTCATAGGGGATGACTAGATCAAGGTTTCCGGTATTCCCTGCCAGGGTCAACGACAGCCGTAACCGCGCGCAAAGGCTCGTGTTTTTGGCAATCGCGGCACCTTCGGCCTCGGTTTCGATTCGATCGAGTTCGAGGTTCGCCGCCCCCACAACCGACAAAGACCGCTCCAACTCGGCAAAGACGGCAGAGGCAAGCCGTTCGCCAAAGCCGAGCTCGATCGCGGTAAAGGGATCGGTGTTGTCGAGATCGACGTTCTTGGCGTTCCCGCCCAGCATCAGTTCAACCGCGGTCATAAGCACCGCTTGATCCATCACCACAAGGATTTCACCGACAAAGGGGTGACCTGTGCCAACGGCCAGAAACGTGGGCTTGGGCAGCCCTTCTATCACTTTGCCCATAGGGATATAGTCAAGCGAGGCGAGTGAGGCTTCACACATGGCGCGCATCAGGTCGGGCAGGGCAACCGACAGGTTTTCGACCATGCGATCGCCAATGATGTCGAGCATGGGCAGGCGATCAAACGTGAAATCCGACATGCGGATGATTTCGTCGATCAGGGTGCTGCCTGCTTCGTCGGATCGCCGTGCTGTTGTGTCGCTCTCGCTCATCGCCGCCTCCTACTGCACGATCAGGTCTTTGATCAGGATTTCCTGCGGCAGATCGCTGCCCACGGCGGCGCGCGCCCGTTTCAGCAGTTCGGCCTTGATATAAAGAATGCCCGCCATGCCGCGCACGTCGTTTTCGGTCAGCCCCCGCAGGTAGCCGTTGAAAAGATCGCGCATGAAGGGCTGGCGTTCGACCATCAGCTTGTCCGCGCCCGCATCGGGCCGGTAGGCGACCATCAGGTTCACCTTAAGAAACGCCGATGTCGGCGTGCCGTTCTGATCGAAACCTTGGATGTTGGTCAGCATCTCGCCCAGATCGATCAGCCCTGTGCTTGCGGCCTTGGTGTCATCGGCGTGGTCTTCGGCATCACCCTCGTCCTTGGCATGATCGTCTTTACCATGATCTTCCGCGTCGGCGTGATCATCCTTGGTGTCCGTTTGATCAGCTTCTTCGCTTTTATACTCGGGCTCGAAGGCTTCGGCGTCTTTGACGTAGGCCGCACGGGCAAGGAAAAAGCCGCCGCCCAAGGATACCACGCACATGAGCGCGGCCGCGATCAGCATTTTACGCGACCCGCGTGGCCGGTCCGCTGCGTCAGCAGAGGCGGCCTGCTTTGCCGCAGCTGGCTTTTTTTTCGCTTTGTCGGCCATGTGGAAACCTTAACTTGGTGTTAATGCCACATTCCCCTTTTAAGGGCAAAAACACAAGGTTAAAAATTGTTTAATACTTGCCTTGAGGCATGAATTGATCAATATATTCACAACAAATCGATGCTGAGGGGCCCCATGCAAGGATTAATCGACAATCTCAAGTCGCTCGGTAAAAACAAGCTCATGATGCTTGGCGGGGCGGGCATTGGTGTAGTGATGTTGATGATTCTCGGCATTGGTGCTGTGACCCGTCCGGACTACGCGCCGCTCTATTCGAATCTGTCGATCACCTCCGCCAATTCGATCGAGGCGACTCTGGCAAACGCCGGCTTCAATGCCATGGTCTCTGAAGACGGTACCAGCATCTCGGTTCCCCGCGGGGACGCGGTGCGGGCGCGTATGGTTTTGGCGGAGACCGGCATGCCCATCGATGGAGATCCGGGATGGGAGCTGTTCGACGAAAGCAGCGGGCTGGCGATGAACTCCTTCCTGCAGAAGATCAATAAGATGCGCGCGATGGAGGGGGAGCTCGCCCGCTCCATCCAGACGCTTGACGGGATCTCGTCTGCGCGGGTTCATCTGGTGTTGCCCGACCGCGAGCCTTTCTCCCGCGATGCGCCTGCGCCGCGTGCCTCTATCATCCTGCGCCCCGAATCCGGCCGTGCGGTAACCCGTAAGCAGGCCGTGGCGGTTAGCAATCTGGTCGCCTCTGCCGTTGCTGATCTGGATATTTCGCGGGTCACCGTTCTGTCGGCCAGTGGCGAGACGATCCTGGCGGAAGGGCCGGACGGTAGCAGCCAAGGCGGCGTCCAATCCGCCAAAGCAGGCATTGAAGACCGCCTGTCGCAAGAGATCCAGAACATCCTGACAGCGCGGGTCGGCGCGGGGAATGCGCGCGTCCATGTGAACGTCGAATTGACCACGCAGCGCGAAGTCATTGTCGAGCAGACATACGACCCCGACCAGCAGGTCGTGCGGTCGACCGAGACGAAGTCCGAAGACCAGACCGGCACGAAAGAGGCAGGCAACGTCGGTGTGGAAAACAACATCCCTGCCGCTTTGGCCGATGGCAATGGGGCAGGGACATCGACCCGTCGGTCCGAGGCTGATGAGATCGTGCAATATGAGATCGGCAACACCCGCCGCGAGATCGTGCGCGAAGCCGGCGACGTGCGGCGCATGTCGGTCGCGGTTCTGGTGAATGGGATCTACAACGTTGACGGGTCAGATGTGATCTACGCTGAACGCACGCCGGAAGAGCTCGCGCGGCTAGGCGAACTGGTCAAAACCGCCGTCGGATTCGACACTACACGCGGGGATAGTGTCTCTGTCGATAGTATGCGGTTCATGGATTATTCGATGGATCTTGGCGATCCGATCGACAAATCTATCGGGGATGAGCTGACCGAGAATGTTGTGTCTATTGTGCGCGGTGTTCTGGCCCTGCTGGTTGTCGGCCTGATCCTCGTCTTTGGCGTGCGGCCCATGCTGCGCAAGTTCAGCGAAGGCGATCAGCTCAACAGTTACGAAGATCCCGCCCTGACCGCAGAAAAGGCCGCCGAACCCGCCGCACTGACAGCGGAAGGCCAGCGCCCCAAGCTGCCCGGCACCACGCCAGCCGTCGCGGATATTGCCGAGGATGACGACCCGCTGACTGTCACGGATGAGGATATCGAAGCTGCTGAAGTGGCTGAATACGTGCGCAAGGAAGGCATCCGCGGGAATCTCCATAAGAAAAAGATCGAGACGATCCAACAGCTTGCAGATGAGAAACCCCAAGAGGTTCTGCGCGTGATCCGGTCGTGGCTTCCTGCCGAGGCAGGCGCATGATCGATCTTTTCGCCCGGAATTTTGACAGCGACAATGCGCCCGCGGCGCCCGTCACTACAATCGACGAGGAAGAGCTGAACCTGCGTCTTGCCGAAGCGCGCAAGCAGGGCTTTGATGCCGGGCGCGCCGTCGGGCAGCAAGATGCAAAGGCGGAGTTTGACGCGCAAGAGGATGCACGACTAGAGGCGGAGAGCGCTGAAATCCGTGCGCAGCTTGCCGCGCTGATCGCGCAAGATACGAGACAATGCCGTGCAACAGAGACTGATATCGTGGAACTCTTCCTCGGCATCGGCGACCGGCTTGTACCAGAGTTGCTGCAAAACTACGGCGTCGATCTGGCCATTGGTCGCATCCGTGAAAGCGTCGCCCTAAGCCGCAGTACACCGGTTCTGTCCATTACCGCCTGCCCCGAAGTCGCCGCGCGGCTGAAAGCCGAGCCGCCGGTTTGGCTACCTGCATCAACAGACGCCGCGTCGATCAAGATTGTCGCGGATAGCGATCTGCCCCGTGGTGCGGCGCGGGTCGTCTGGCAGGGCGGGAAGCTGGAATACGATCTTGAAGAGGCAACCACGGCCGTGCGCAGCGCCTTGCAAACCGCCGCCGTTGAACTGACCGCAACCACAAGGATTGCTGAATAATGCTACATAATGACCAGGATAAAACCCAAGCAGACCTGACTGACAGCAACGCTCAGGATGCAGAGACCAAAGCGCCGGCGGGTCTGGATGGCAAAAGCCTCGATGCGATTTTTGGTGTCAAACTTGACGTCCGTGTCGTTCTGGGGCGCAGCCGTATGCCGATCTCGGAGCTGCTGAACCTGACCAAAGGGTCGGTGATCGAGCTTGACCGCCGCGTGGGTGAACCCGTTGACATCATGATTAACGATCGCATGGTCGCGCGCGGTGATCTGGTGCGCGTGCAGGGGGATTCCCTTGGAGTTGCGCTGCGTGAGATCGTCAAAGACTTCGTCTCAGAAATCTGATGTACCCCCGTTTGCTGCCCCTGTTTGCACCGCGCGTGATGTGTGGTCTGGCCTTGGTTTTGGCTGGTGTCGTCGCGTCCGCATCGACTGGATGGGCGCAAGAGGCAGACCTTGGCAGCATGGTGCGGGACCTCTCTTCGGCTTTCGGTGACGTAACGCCGGGCACGGACGAGGGGGCCAGCCTGTCGGGCCGTCTGATCCAGCTGTTTGCGATCATTACGGTCCTGAGCGTGGCACCGGGGCTTTTGGTGATGGTCACGAGCTTCACCAGATTTGTCATTGTTTTCTCGATGTTACGGCTTGCGCTTGGGCTGAACCAAACGCCACCGAACATCGTGTTGAACGCTATGGCGCTGTTCATGACCTTCTTTGTGATGCAGCCGGTGTTCGAGGATGCGTGGGAGGGCGGGCTGGTCCCTTTGATGGAAAACGCCATCATCGAAGAGCAAGCCGTGCGTAATATATCCGAGCCGTTTTACAACTTCATGTTGGTTAATACACGCGACAAGGATCTCCAGCTTTTCACTGATATTGCGGATGAAGCGTCACCGCCCTCGGACGGGCCTGCTGCGCTGCCAAGCTGGCGGGTGCTGGTGCCCTCCTTCATGATTTCGGAGCTGCGTCGCGCGTTTACCATCGGCTTTCTGATTTACCTGCCATTCATCGCGATCGACCTGATCGTGGCATCGGTTTTGATGAGCGCAGGCATGATGATGCTGCCGCCCGTGTTGGTTTCGCTGCCCTTCAAGGTCATCTTTTTCGTACTGATCGATGGGTGGTACATGCTGGCTGGATCGCTGATTCAATCCTACGTTTCCGGATAAACCGCCGCGGTCATAAATAGCCATGTCAAACAAGAATAGTTTCGGCTATCCTTGTGCGATAATATCCAGCCTGCGGGAATCGACGATCTCATGAACCAGTTTGTACCCCTTCGCAAACATCGCCACATGTCCGGCGCGCAGAAATCGGCGATCCTTTTCCTGTGTTTGGGTGAGGAGAGGGGCGGCGCGATCATGCAGCAGCTTGATGTTGATGAGATTCGCCAGATCACTACCGCTATCTCGACGATGGGCGAAGTCGACGCTGGTATTGTCGAAGAAATCATCGCGGAATTTGATGAAAAAGTGAATCATAGCGGCAGTGTGGTCGGCTCGATTGATGCTGCGCGCGGATTGCTGAAAGAATTCCTCCCCGAAGATCGTGTTGCTGAAATTTTGCAGGAAATTGACGGCAAAAAGATCGATAACGTTTGGAAAGACCTGTCGGATCTGGACGAGAAGGAGTTGGTCGCCTTTCTTCAGAAGGAACACAACCAGACGATCGCGGTCATCCTGACACGAATCCGGCCTGACGTCGCGGCAAAGGTATTGCCGCTTTTGGGGGGCGAACGCGCCGCCGATCTGATCGAGCGCATCATGGGCATGGACAAGCTGCCGATCGATACGATTCAGAATATCGAAAACACATTGCGTGAAGATGTGCTCGCCAAGGCCGGAAACAGCGCTGAAGCCCGGATCGAGAGCCAATTGGTGTCGATTTTCAACAAACTCGATGAAGATATGTTGGTTAATCTCACCCGCAACCTGGAAGAGCGCCAGCCCGATAAGCTCTTGTCCATCAAGCAAAAAATGTTTGTTTTCGATGATTTGGTTAAGTTCAACGAAATGATGTTGGGGAAAATCATGCGCGAAGTGAGCGGGAATACCCTGCCGATGGCGCTGCGTGGTGCCAAGAAGGAAGTGCGTGAACATTTCCT
>NZ_CP151531.1:0-141512 GCF_045586035.1 Sulfitobacter sp. PM12 | reverse complement strand
AAAACTTCCGGGTCAGGAACAGGGCGCAGACCGTGAACCGGTGTTCGGCCTTGCGGGGAGGACTGAAGTCCGTTCGGCGTCACCGGGCAATCAGGGCTGTGTCATCAAGCATCTCACGTTCCGAAAGTCCTTTAGGCCCCGGCTAAGCAGCGGGGCCTAAAGACAAAACGTCCAATCACGTTGGTTTATTCCGCATGTTGCGAAAGTTGTCGGATCAACCGCACTATCGCTGCCAGCCTTCGGTTGCCATGAGTTCCTGCGCTTCATCCGTGATGAGGAAGTCAAGGAAGGCTTGCGCCTCCGGATCGGCATCGGGCGAAAGCACTACATTCACGTCGCGGTAGATCACACGATCCTCAGACAGTTCGACCATGTCGAGGTCGTCCTTTGTGATCGGCCAATTGGGCCAGGTGATCCAAGCGTCGGCGTCACCGTTTGAGATGACCCCGTAGGAGGCACCCGATCCAAGCGCATAGGCCACGATATTGCGTCGCAGGCCGGAGATGTCATCGAGGCTCCCCAAACGGCCCGCTACGTCTTCCCATGTGCCGGTGCCGGAGGTGTTGTAGACACCTGCGCCCTCGGTCACGACAACCCGCACCCCGTCGGCCAGAAGGTCATCGAAGTCATCAATGTTCAGCGGGTTGCCGGCCTTCACTGCGATCACGGTCGGCCGCAGGTAGATCGGCTCGACTTTCGCGGGATCGAAGGCCGTGTAGGTCAGCAGGAAGGCTGTCATCGACTGCTCGGATGTGCCCCAAAGAATGTCGGCGTCGGCCTGGGCGTCTGCGGTCCATTTCGATTCCGGGCCCGCGATCACTTCGACGGAGGTTCCCGTCTGCTCTTCAAAGACGGCTGCGACCTTGCGGAATGCCGTGTGCGGACCACCCGCGCCGTAAAGCTTTACGACGCCGTCTTGCGGCGCGTGTTCGATAGATGGATCGTTGAACGCGGTATCACCGCGGCGGTCGGCTGCGGTGTCGGCGAATGCCGGGGCGGCGGCAAGGATTGTGGTGGTGAAAAGCGTTGTCAGTCGCATGGTATCTCCTGTCAGGGTCGTGGATCGGCCTCCACCGATTGCGGGCGGCCTTCACAAGACTGACGCGCCGACATCCAGAACCCTTCCCGAATTTATGATCACGCTTCCGTGAGATCAGGTTGGCGCGCCTGGATCCTCGAACTGAGCCTGCAGCAAATGAGCGATTTCCAGAAGGCGCGCGCGCGGCAAAGCACCGGTCAGGGCGTAGGCGAACTCGGTGTCGCTCCAGTAGAACGCCTGCTCGGTGGCCGTTTCGGCAAATCGGAAACTTGGATCGCCTTCGCTGCCGCGTCGCAGATAGAGCGTCAGGCGCTGACCGTTGCCGTCTTCGTACATCAATTGTGCCGCTGGTTCGGTGGGCGAGGGAAGGAGCCGCCCACCGACCAGCGACAGACCCACGACACGCAGGTCGGGGATAGCAAACGGACGATCCAGCCGATTGGTCAGCCAAGTGGCCAGATGGCCCTTGTTCTCCGCCCCGACCTCGACCGGGTGCGCGACCTCGACAACGAAAGTGCGATGTGCGGCGAAGGCTTCGGCCACAAGGCCCGACATCGGCTGCGGGGCTGTGTCGGGGCGCAGGACCCAACCTGCCGTACCGCCTATCATCAGCGCCATCGCAACTGACGCAACCCATGCCAACGGCATGTGCCTGCGCCGTTCGGCAACCGGCAGCGTCGCCATCGGATGATCGGCAACCAGCCCCGCAAAGGCATGGCGCAGATCGCGGGCGATGGCCATGTCGGCTTCCACCCGACGGGCGGCTTCTGGTGTGTCATTCAGATAGGCTTCGACTTGTTTTCTCCGATCAGGCGGCAAGGCGTCGTCCACGTAGGCGACAAGATCCTCTTCACGAATATCCTTCGGCGCGCTTGTCATGTCACGCTCCTCAGTCTTGGGGCCGTCTCAGCCGTTGCCCCGCGCAAAGCGGCGCGGGCCCGGCTTACGCGGCTCAGGATCGTGCCTTCTGGGACGCCAAGCGTCTGAGCGGCCTCTCGGTAGGTGAAGCCTTCAACGCTGACCAGTATCAAAGCCACACGCTGATCGTCGGGCAGAGACATGACGCGCGCCAACAACCGGTTCAACTCGACATGGTTTTCCTGGGTCGGCGGTATCGCGGGCGGTGATGTCATGGTCTCAAGCGATTCCGTCTGACGTCGTTTCGCCTGCCGCCACCCATCAACATGCAGATTGCGCATCATCGTGAACAGCCAGGCCCGCAGGGGGACACCTGCGCGCCGCAGCGTCCACTTGCGCAAGGCTCGTTCCATGCAATCCTGCACCAGGTCATCGGCGGTGTGCACGTCGCGCGTCAGCGTGATCGCGTACCGCTTCATGGCGTCGGCCTCTTGGGCAAGGGCGTGATGGGTCGGCACGCTGCCTCCGTTTGCATGCATTCACATAAGTAACGCGCGCGGTCGCCGGATTATTCCCGGAAATCTTTTGAAAATTGTCGATCACGGGTTCGTGAACAAAAACTTGGGAAGGGTTCCAGGCTGTCGGTCGTGAACCTTGCAAGCTCCGCCCAAAGCGGCGCTCCAACCGAATTCAAAGGAGAGTTCTCATGAACGCTACGAAGAAAGTTATCGCCACAATCGCGGTCCTGACCGCCACTGCGTCCGTCGCCCTCGCTGACGGCCACGTGTCCAACGCGCTCGAAACCGCAGAGCAGGAACTGAGCCACGCCGTCGTGGTCAAGTCCGTGACCGCCGCCGCGGATGGTTGGGTCGTGATCCACGCAATCAAGGACGGCAAGCCGGTCGTTCCGGCCTCGATCGGGCATACCTATGTCAAGGCTGGCATGACCGAAAATGTCTACGTTCCGCTGACCGGTGACTATGACGGAGACAAAGTCATCGCGATGTTGCACGTCGATGATGGCGAACTCGGCGTCTACGAATTCGGACCCGGAAGCGTTGCGAACGACAAGCCGGTGGTTGTCGATGGCGGCCCGCTGGTCAGCCCGATTTCGATCGACGACTGATCCCTTTGGCCGGGCGCTCTTCGCATCGCCCGGCCAGATCGTTTTTTTGGAGGTGCAATATGTCGAACCAGGAACCGGACTTCGAGAAATCGAAAAAATGGCATTGGATCCCGTTGGCGGGCATAGCGGCGGCCGTCGCCTTCGCGCTGTTTGCCGCGCTCTATGAGGATGCTTCGGACGAGCCACTGAATGACGCGGCGAATGATGTCGAACATCTGAACTAATTACACCTCCTCCAATCTAGGCAAACTCAATTCTGTGAGTAAGCAGAGCTTTTCGACAGTCAAATAGATGAGGACGAAACCATACACTTCGCATCAGCCCAGGCAAAATCCAATGACTGCTTCCAGGATATGCGCAGATGTCGAACGGCATGTTTGCCGCAGTTGCATAGCGATGCTGCGTCAGCAATAGCCGCAACTGCATAAGTTTGGTTTGTCCGCACTGTGTGAGTCCATGCGCCTCGTAGCCAAGGTCCGCTGTCCTGCGTATCATTTTTTTTGGCCATTTGTATTCTCCTGTCAGCAGAATGTGCGCCCACCCGAGTGGCGATGTATGCGCAAGGAGGTCAGGCTGAATAGGCAGGCCCGCGTCTTGGCGCTGCACCACCGCCTCACCGAGCCGGGCGGTGTTCCAGTATATGACGATGGCCGCCAGCAGATTGAGCGCCGCCATACGATAGTGCTGTCCTTCGGTCGTGCGGTCTTGTATTTCGCCCTGCCTGCCGATGCGCAGAGCATTCTTCAGCGCGTGATGCGCCTCACCTTTGTTCAATTCGATCTGCACTCGCCGCTGCATATCCGCGTTGAGTACCCAATCCAGCATGAACAATGTGCGTTCGACACGGCCGACTTCCCTCAAAGCAACGGCGAGATCGTTCTGGCGTGGATACGAAGCCAGCTTGCGGAGGATTTGGCTTGGCGCGACCGTCCCCGCCGTCATTGTGGCTACAATCCTGAGAATGTCAGGCCAGTTTGACGCGATCAGGCCTTCGCGGATTTTGCCGCCAATCATTCCTTTAAGGTTCTGTGGCGTTCCTCCGGCATCGAACACATAAAGCCGCTTTGATGGCAGATCCCGGATGCGCGGAATGAACCGATGGCCCAGGATCGACGTGACCGCAAAGAGGTGATCAGTGAAGCCGCCTGTGTCTGCATATTGTTCCTTGATCCGTTTGCCGACATCATTGTTCAGCAACCCATCAAGGATGTAAGTTGCCTCGCTGACCGTGGCCGGAATGGTCTGAGATGCAAACGGCGCAAACTGGTCCGAAACATGCGTGTAGGCTTTCAGCCCCGGCTCATTTCCGTCTTTGGCATTGATCAGATTCATCGCCTCGCCTTGTCGGGTGGTTGGAAAGAACTGATCGTCGCTGGATGCGGTTATCCCCATGCCCCAGAACTGCGCCATAGGTAGTTTGGCCTGAGCGTCCACGATATTCGCAAGCGCCCGTCCGTACGCTTCACTTTCGATGTGCCACCGCGAAATACGCATCAATTCCCAAAACCCATGCGAATTACTCGCCTTAGCCATCTTGCTCAATCCAAGATTCAAGCCTTCCGAAAGCAGCACATTCAGCAAGCCAATCCGATCCTTCGGCGGTGCCCCTGTCCGTAGATGTGTGAACGCATCGGTGAACCCAGTTGCATCATCGACCAGCAACATGATGTCGGTGATGCGCGTATCCGGGACACGCTTATACAGATCAAAGAGCAGATCAGCCGCGCCGTTCGGGTTTTGTGTAGGCAATCGGCTGAGCTGCAGGACACCGTCTTCGATGGCCCCGCCGGGGATCGTTCCGCGTTTCGCCGCCTTTGAGAGTTTTTCCAGACCGATTTCCATCTGGGCATGGCGGTCTGCCAACCATTGCTCGGGATCAAGCGGCACAGCAAGCCGCGCATTTGCCGCTGCCGTTGTTGCGGGAACCAGAACCTGCTTGAGATCACCGTAGCGCTTGGATTGTGCCAGCCAGATATCGCCGGATCGGAAGGCGTCCCGCAAATGGAACAGAACCGCCACCTCCCACAAGCGTTGATCACTCGGTTGCTGCATCTTCAGGTGCTGGTGCCACTTCGAGGTGCGTCGCAGAAAATCTGTTGGCACAGAATGCCTTGCGCCATTTTTGATCAAATCGATGGCAGCCAAGAGCGGCGTAGCCACATGCGCCCCGTCGATCTTAAGAAGATGGAGCATTCTCGGGACATAGCGCCGGAATCGGTTATGACCCTGCACCGGTGCGGCACACGCGCAGGAGGTCGAGGTCTGGCGCGACGAAACCACCTTTACGCTTGCACCCGGCGACAGTGCCGAGTGGAAGCTGGTCATGGAAGAGGGCCAGACGGAAGAATACCGAATGCTGGTCGATGGCGGGCGTGTGAACTTCGACATGCACGGCCATGGCGAGGGCAATTCGGTGACCTATGAAAAGGGCCCCGGTTCGACGGGCGACGAGGGCGAGATCATCGCGACATTTGACGACGAACACGGATGGTTTTGGCGGAATCGGGACAGCCAGCCCGCAACCGTGACTGTCCAGGTGCGCGGTGAATACACCGAATTCAAAGACGCAAGTTGACACAAGGGCAGCCACCAGCATGAAAGGATGCGGGTGGTTGCCTGGCTCCGAAAAAGACCTTGGATGAGTCCGCAGTCTCGCCTCAGATTTTCCCCCGAAACCAACCTCGGGCATCCGTTGGCCAATCAGTCAGTACCCGCGTGGCAATGTCACGCCTATGTTACAGGATACTTCTTGACCTCCCCCTACTGGAAGCTTGCATAAGAACTGCATGATCCGCTTTTTCCGCCTCATTTTGATTCTTGCATTGAGCTTCGGTGCCGTGGTTGCGCCGGATGTATCGGCAGTGAATGCGGCTGAGGCAGCAATGGCTCAGATGGCGGGCGCCGAAAGCGCGGACGACCATTGCAGCGGATGCGATCCGATCGGATTTGCTGACGGGATATCCTGCGAGGGTGGGTGTACAGTCCCTTGTGGCGCGGGAAGTACGGCCGGTATCGTAGCTCGTACGTCAGCGATGACGCTTGAGATGGCCTTCGGAGTTGTCATCCCGGTCGCGGGACCTGTGATCCCGATTGGCTCGGTTCCCTCCCTTGATCCATTTCCTCCCAAGCTGCCTGTCTGAACCTGATAACGACCTCGCTTGTTGCGGGGCCTGACCGTTGCCTTGGCCGAAGCTGGCTGAGTGCGACCCTTTCAGATCAAGGCAGAAGTAATGACCCTCAACAGACTGATTTCACGGCGGCACGTGCTGTGCACCGGTGCCGCTTTCACGGCCATATCCGCTCTGTCACCGGCACGAGTAGCGATGGCAGGTCCGACAGAGGACCCATTCTTGCTACGCGCTGCGGCCGGACAAGCCGCCCTGCGACCGGCACCCTACGGCTCTACCGACGTCTGGAGCTACAACGGATCCCTCCCCGGCCCCGAGATCCGGGTGCTGCAGGGAGACCGAATTCGGGTTCTGGCCGAGAACGGGCTAAATGAAGGGACGACGGTCCACTGGCATGGCATTCGCACACCCAATGCGATGGACGGCGTGCCTTTCCTGACACAGGACCCGATCCCGGTCGGTGGCAAGTTTCTCTACGAATTCGATGCGCTGGACGCAGGTACGTTCTGGTATCACCCGCACCAGCGCAGTTCAGAACAGGTCGGCCGTGGCCTTTACGGGGCGCTGATCGTCGAGGAGGCGGACCCGATCCGTGTGGATCGCGACCTGACTTGGATGCTCGATGACTGGCGCATGACCCGAGAAGGACAGATTGCCGGGGACTTCGGAAGCCGTCACGACGCCATGCACGGCGGCCGCATAGGCAATTCCGTGACCATCAACGGCCAGATGCCGGAACGCATCTCCGTGCGATCCGGAGAACGCATCCGCCTGCGGTTGATCAACGCGGCGAATGCCCGGATCTTCGGGCTGAATTTCGGTGGTCTTGCGCCGGTCGTGGTCGCTCTGGACGGTCAACCCGTGTCACCTCATGTACCAGACGATGACATCGTGGTGGTCGGCCCGGCCATGCGTGTCGATCTGGTGATCGACATGACCGGCAAGCCTGGCGACGCCCTCACCGTCACCGATGCCTTTTACGAAGGCCTCGAATACCGTCTGGTCGATCTCGCTTACGGGCCTGACAGGCTGCGGGACAGTGTGCCGGATTGGTCGATGGCGCTGCCTCCCAACCCGCTGGCCGAACCCGATATGCAAGCCGCCACGCGGCATCAGATCGTCTTCAACGGCGGCATGATGGGGCAGATGATGATGGGCGGCGGCATGGGGTCCATGATGGAGCAGATGCGCGAAGGCAACATGTGGTTCATCAACGGCAAAGCAGCAACGGGGCACATGATGGATCCATTGCTGCTCCTGCAGCAGGGCACGTCGCATGTGCTCCAGATGGACAATCGCACCGCGTGGCATCACCCGATGCATCTTCATGGACATTCGTTCCGTGTGATCGCACGGAACGGACAACCGACACGGCATCGCGAATGGCAGGACACCGTCCTGTTGGCACCCGAGGAACGGGTCGAAATCGCCTTCGTGGCGGACAATCCGGGAGACTGGATGTTCCATTGTCACATCCTCGAACACCAGGCGGCCGGCATGATGGGCATCATACGTGTCGATCCTGGCACGACCAAAACCTGAAACAATCTCACGTAACGATCACCACGAAAGGAAAGAACCGATGAAGAAACTAATTGGACTTGCCAGTCTTGGCACCGCAGGTGCTGCCGCTGTCTTTGCAATGAGCCTGAATGCCGCGCCTGCCGCAGCGCAAGAGGCCACGCTCTACAAGAACCCGCAATGCGGATGCTGCGAGAGCTATGCGGACTACCTGCGCGAGAATGGCTTCACGGTCGAGGTAAAGCCGACCCATGATCTTGCTCAGATCAGCCGTGATGCAGGTATCCCGGACGATTTCCAGGGCTGCCATACGACCTTTCTGGGTGACTACGTCGTCAGCGGTCATGTGCCAATTGATGTCGTCAGCAAGTTGCTTGATGAGCGCCCGGACATCGCCGGTCTGACACTTCCCGGCATGCCGTTGGGATCGCCGGGTATGGGGGGCGCGAAGCAGGAACCGTTCAAGATTTACACCGTCGAAGAAGGTGTGAACCCGACCGTCTATGCGGTCGAATGATCAATTGCGCGGTCTGGTGCGATCCCGTGCCTGACCGGTTTCAAGGGAAAACAAAGGATGAAGTGCATGATGATGGATGGTGGAATGATGGGTGGCGGCATGATGATCGCGATGGGACTGGTTTGGTTACTCATCGTGGCGGTGCTGGTGCTCGCGGCAATCGCCTTGGTCAAATACATCCGCTCGGACAGCGGAAAATAGAAATGCGCCAAGATGCGGAATGAGGGCGACAGCAACGGCGACGGCCTGTTGTCGATGGGGATTGGTCTGGGGGCGTCCGTCCTGCTTGTCGTGGCATCGATAGTCGCACTCTCGTTGTATTTGGATAGCCAGAAGAAGGCACAAGCGACATGAAAATTACCATTAGGCTCGCAGCACTTTTGCTGGCTGCAACGGTCTTGCCCGTTTCGGCGCAGGATGACTCGCTCGCGGGCGAACGCCTTTATCAGGAGAATTGCGCCAGTTGCCATGGCGCAAACCTGGAGGGGCAGCCCGATTGGCGCTCCAGATTGCCGAACGGCCGGTTGCCTGCCCCGCCGCATGACGCCTCGGGCCATACTTGGCACCATACGGACCGCGTGCTTTTGGACATCGTGAAGCGCGGAACGGCGGCGATTGTCGGGAATGGCTATGAAAGCGACATGCCCGGTTTCAAGGAGGTGCTGACGGATGAAGAGATCACGGCGATCATCGATTACATCAAGAGCACATGGCCCGATCGGATCCGCGCTTCGCAGGAAAGCCGTACCCTTGCGGATGAGCAGGTGCAGCCATGACGCAAGAGGTCGTCAGCAAAATCGACCCCGTACCGCGGCGCAGGATCTCCGGGTTTGTGCTGGTGCCGCTGATAGCTTTTGCCCTCATGGTCTTGTTCGGCTGGGGGCTTTTCAGGGGCGGCGACGACTTGCCATCGGCGCTTCTCGACAAACCTGTGCCGGAGTTTGCGCTTGCTCCGGTGCTCGGCCGCGAGGAAGGTCTTTCGACGCAGGACCTGATCGGCCATGTCTCGCTGGTGAACGTCTTTGCCTCGTGGTGTGTGCCCTGTCGGGCCGAACACCCGCTGTTCATGGAGCTGAGCGCCACCGGTGAGGTGCCGCTCTACGGGATCAACTACAAGGACCCACCCGAGCAGGCGCGCGCCTGGCTCGACGAATTGGGCGATCCCTACGCGCGCATCGGGGCCGACATCGACGGACGTGCTGGCATCGAATGGGGCGTTTACGGCGTGCCCGAAACCTATGTCATCACGTCCGACGGCGCCATTGCCTACCGCCATGTCGGCCCCATCACGCGAGCGATTCTGGAGGAAACCCTTTTGCCGATCGTCCGTGATCTGAAAACCCAAGCTGGCAAGGAGCCAACGCCATGAAATATCTCAAAACGGCGCTGCTCGTCTGGGCATTGTCCGTCGGCACGGCGTTTGCCGGGCCGCAAGGCTTCGCACTGCACGACACGCCGCAGCCGGTGATCAATGTGCGCTTCGAGACCGAGGACGGCAGCCGTGGGGACATGGAGGATTTTCGTGGCAAGGTGATCCTCGTGAACGTTTGGGCAACCTGGTGCGTCCCCTGCCGGGAAGAGATGCCGACGCTGGATGCACTTCAGGCGGAACTTGGCGGCGACCGTTTCGAGGTTGTCGCCCTGTCCATCGACAGGGCCGGGTCGCCCGTCGTGCGGCGGTTCTACGACGAGATCGGTGTCAACAATCTCAAGATGTATGTCGACAAGACCATGCTGTCGATGACCGCGCTGCGCACCGTCGGTCTGCCGACAACGATCCTGATCGACGCGCAGGGGCGGGAGCTTGGGAGACTGGTCGGCCCGGCCGAATGGGATGATCCCGAGATGGTCTCCTTCTTGCGAGGCTTTATCGAATAAGCGCCCCTGAAAGAGCGCCGCCCGCCCTTGACCGTCCAGTTCTCAAAATGACCAGTACTCAAACTTCAAAAGGATTTTCCGGATGACCGACATATCATCTTCCAACGATGCGGGCGCCGTCGGCACCGAAAGCGTCGGCAACCGGCTCCGGTGGTTGCCGCGCAGACGATTGCTGTTCGTCGGTGCGGCAACCGTGATGGGCGGCGGCATGGCCCTGAACTGGGGATGGCTCACCGCGATCGGTCTCGCGCCTGTCCTGGTCTCGCTGGCACCCTGTGCCGCGATGTGCGGGCTTGGTCTGTGCATGAAGGGCGGGTCCGGCGGGAAATGCAACGATGCGGGTGGTGGCAAACCCGATCAACCGGAAAGGTGATGCAGTTGATTTTCTGTCTGACTCGGCGCGCCGCCTTGGCGACACTTGCGGCCACGATCTCCTCTGCGGCCTTCGCCGATCATCCGGGTGAAAATCTGGATGCGCGGATGTTCGAGATGGAGCCATACTTCCAGGCCATCGACGCCGCACAGGCCCCGGATTTCGGGTTGCAGGATGCGGCGGGCAATCCCGTGCGCCTGTCGGATTTCAGCGACAAGGTGGTTATCCTGCATTTTATTTACGCCAGTTGCCCGGATATCTGCCCGCTCCATGCGGAAAAGATCGCGGCGGTCCAGGCTTCGATCAACGACGGGCCGATGCAGGATCTGGTGCAATTCATCTCGATCACGACCGATCCCGTGAATGACACGCCCGACGTCCTGCGCGAATATGGGAACCGGCATGGATTCGATCCGACCAACTGGGTCATCCTGACCAAACGGCCTGATCAAGCTGACGACGCAACGCGCCTTCTGGCGCGGGACTATGGGCTGGAGTTCACGATGACCGCCGACAGCGACATGATGATGCACGGCGCAGTGACCCATGTCGTGGATATCGGGGGGCGGTTCGCCGCAAAGTTCCATGGTATGGAATTCAAGCATGTGAACCTGATCCTATATGTCAGCGAGTTGATCAACAATGCCCAGCACCGACGCCGGGAACGCGGTTGGTGGGACCGGCTGACGGGGGCGTTTCAATGAGTAATGCTGAGATTGGCGTCATGCAGTCCGCGCCGGATAGAATTTCCCTGACAGCACTCCGTCGATATTTTTCGGTGATCATCCCGGCTAATCTGATCTGGGAGTTCGCCCACATGCCGCTCTATACGATCTGGAACGAGGGCACCTGGGGTGAGATCGTCTTCGCCGCGGTTCATTGCACGGGTGGCGACATCCTGATTGCCATGAGCGCGCTGATGCTTGCCCTGATGCTGACGGGCCGCGGCTGGCCCTTCGTGGCGCCGACACGACGATCGGTGACCGTCCTGACAATATTGTTCGGTTTGGGATATACGCTGTTCAGTGAATGGCTCAACATCGTGATCCGCGCGGCTTGGGCCTATTCGGACCTGATGCCGATCATTCCAGTCATAGATGCGGGGCTGTCGCCCGTGCTGCAATGGATCGTGATCCCGCTGGTCGCGTTCTGGTGGGCGGCGCGACCCTTCAGCGCCGAGCATAAAGCATGATGGATATTTCCGGCATCGGCATCTTCGCGGCCTTTCTGGCGGGGGCCATTTCCTTCCTGTCAGCCTGCGTCCTGCCACTGGTTCCGGGCTATGTTTCCTACATCGCAGGCCAGCCGGATTTGCGCACGACACGGTCGGTCGGTCTGCGGGCGCGCGCCGGGGCACTTGGGCTGAGCGCCTGCTTCGTTCTGGGATTTTCCACGGTCTTTGTCGCGTTGGGTGCCGGGGCCAGCGCGCTCGGGTCGCTGCTTCTGACCTGGCGCACTGAACTCAACTATCTGGGCGGGGCGATCATCATCCTGTTCGGACTGGTCATGCTGGGTGCCTTCCGTCTGGAAGCGTTCTCGCGTGACACCCGCTTCACACTCGACATTCCGGGGGGTCGCCCGCTCGGAGCCTACGTCCTGGGCTTGGCCTTCGCGTTTGGATGGACGCCGTGCATCGGACCGATCCTTGGCGCGATCCTGACACTCAGTTCGACTTCCGGCGGTATGTCGGACGGCATTTGGCTGCTGTCGATCTATTCCGCCGGTCTGGGCGTGCCGTTTCTGCTGGCCGCGCTGTTCACCGACGCCATCGCCGCGCGGGTCAGACAGATTGGCAAGGCCGGTCGCTGGCTCTACAAGGGCGCAGGCGTCGCTATGATCATCATGGGCGTTGCCATCATGACCGGCCAATTGTCCCGGTTTGCCTACTGGCTTCTGGGAACCTTCCCATTCCTGGCCTCAATCGGTTAATTTTCCTTGGCATTTCTGAGGTGAAGCCAGATCAGTATTGCCCCGATGACGAGAAATATCAGGTTGAGGAAGAACGTGTAGTCGATGCTGAACCGGACCATCTCCTGAAGCGAAGGCCGTTCGGTCGGGATCATCCCGACGAGAGCGAACAGGTAATGCACCGTAATTCCCGCCGCGACCATGCACAGGTACAGCAAGCCTGAAAGATAGAGCGCATACTGCCAGCCATAATACTTTGCGTGCACCCAGATCACCGTGGCAGCAACAAGATCGGCTCCGAGAAAGGCGATCGCGCCTCCGAACGACGCGTCACGCGACCAGAGCATCGCGGCCAGGGGGATATTTCCCATCGACCCGATGAAGGTAAAAAATGCCACGATCGGTGCCACCAGCGCGTTTTCAAGGACGATCAGGAAGCCCGCCGCATCTTGCGCTCCGCCGTCACCTATCAGGAAGATTGCGTTCCAGAAGCTCTGCGGCACAAAGACGGAAATAAAGCCGGCGACCGTGAAGCCGAAGAGGATCTCCTTCCAGACCATCTTCCACTCCATGAAGAAGGCGCGGGCGATCCGATCCCACCCCCCACGGGACAGCAGCTTGTCGCGAAACGTTCCCTTCATGGTTTTGTCCATGTCCATACCTTCATCGGACTGGGCCTTCGCCGCATGCTCTTTTGCGCTTTCGACAAGCGGTTTTGGAAACCATATCAGGGTGAGGGCATAGGCGTAGATCGTCATCAGGATGCCAAGCAGGAAATTTGCCACCATGAATTTCCAGCCCAGCAGGACCAGAAGGACGATTCCAAGCTCGATCACCAGATTCGTCGATGAAATCAGGAAGGCGATGGAATTGACCGGGTGCGCACCTTTCACGAGGATCGAACGCGACGCGGCAAGCGCCGCGAAGGAACAGGATGACGACACGAAACCAAAGAACCCGGCAATGCCTGCCTTCCTGGCACCACGATCACCCAGAACACGCGCCATCTGATTCCGTGTCACGAAGATCTGGATGCCTGCGGAGATGATATAGCCAAAGATCAGCGCCCAGAGCGCCTTCCAGAGCATGCCCGCCCCGGTCGTGAATGCTTCGATTATCTGGTCCATTCAACTTGACCTTTTTCGCAGTGATGCCTGACCAGCGCACCTGCCGGGAGAACAAGTCTGAGGGATGTGAAAACGGCACCCGCCTTTCAGCCGATGAGATAGACTCTGATCGGCATCCAAATCCCCATGACCATCATCATCAGATTCTCCGTAAGCGAGACAAAGCCAAGCGGCACATTGCTGTCACCACCTACGCAGGCGCATTTCAATTCACGCTTGTCGATATAGACCGCCTTGAAAACCGATACCGCGCCAACAGTGCCGATGAACAGGGCCACCGGTGCCGAAAGCCAGGTCAGCGCCCCGGCGACCATGAGGATACCTGCGAAAGCCTCTCCGAACGGATAGATCTTGCCATAACGCACCCACCGACGCGCCAGCAGGTCGTAGTTCAGGAACATGGTCGAAAAGCTCTCGACATCCTGAAGTTTTTGTACGGCCAGAAAGCACATCGAGATCGAGATGAACCATTCCAGGGCGTGCAGGGTGAAAATGGTCTCGAAGCTGTACCATGACAAACCGAGTGCCATCAGGAACGCGACGGCAAAGATCGCAATCACCGGCTGGTAGGATGTGTCCGAGCGTTCGTCTTCGGGCGCATCGATGACAAAATAGACCCGAAGGTCGTCATATCCGCCGATCCGCTCGTTGCCGATCCAAGTTTGCGGGGTGGTTTCGACGCCGTGCTCTTCCATGAACGCGTCGGTTTCCTCACGCGTGGTCAAATGGTGATCCTCGACCTCGAAGTCCTTTCGCTCCAACAGGTCCTTGGATTTGAGTCCATAAGGGCAGAGGTGGTCGGGCATCACCATCCGGTAAAGCCTGGCTGTCTGGGTTGTGTCTTTTGGCATGTCAAATCCTTCGTTTCAGGGTTCAGGCGTCACAGCCATAAAAGCCTCGATAGCCTGCCCGCAGGCCGGCATCGAGTTCGAGAACGAGGTTGGCCTCCTGCATTTCACTACTGTTTTCCAGCGCCGCAGTCCCGTCCGGCGCACTGAGGGCCACGGACATCCCTTCGGTGCTCAGGGTGCCGGTTCCGTCGGTTGAACCAAGACGCACCAGGTCGCCGCTGATCTTGGCCAGCGCCGCCGGGGCGCCGTCGATCTGTCCTGCGGCAAGCACAGGTTTGCTGGTCGTGGTATACTTGAAGGTGCAGGTGGCCCCATCCGGGAAAAGCTGCGCGATTTCATCGCCGGTCAGGAATTCCAGATCGAGGATGGCGATTTCGGCGGATGAGAGTGCCTCGTTCAGATCGACGATGCGGGCAGGACCATCCAGACCCTCATCAGCCGCGTCACCATTCGCGTCGATATCATTCACCAGATACCGCATCTCGGCGATTTCTTTGTCTTGGGCAAAGATGATCTCGTCAGCCAGTTTGCGCACCCGCGGGTCAGAAATATTGGCGCGGCTCGACGTCATGATCGCAATCGAATGGTGGGGGATCATTGCCCTCATGTAGCTGGTATCGCCAACGGTTACCTGGCTTCGGACCAGCCAGAGGGATCCGGCAAAGACCACGGCGCCGCCAATAAAGATGGCAGCGTTGATCGCCTTGCTGGAGTACATCGACAGCATGAAGCCCAGCATGATGATCGCCATTGTGGCCCCCATCAGCACGGCCATATAGGCGCGTGTTTCGGACCAGAAGATATGGCTCAGCAGATAGGTGTTGAGATACATCAGGATGAACATCACCACCGTGGATGTGGCGATCATCGCGAAAAAGCGTAGGTATGTCATTGGCGACCTCCAGTCTCGAAAAATTGATGACCTACAGGAGGAACAACTTTACCGCGCTGGAATGTTCCGTCGCTTTTCGGGAAAGTCAAAGCTACCCGGACGCCTTGCTGATACTGCCCGCCTTATGTTCCATCGCCAGATCGGCCAAGATGGGGCAATCGGGCCGGTGATCGCCCGCGCAAGCATCCACAAGATGCGACAGGGTGGCGCGCATTTCGGTCAGTTCGGCGATCTTGCTGTCAATCCGATCAAGATGCTCTTCGGCAATCTGCTTTACCTCGGCACTGGCGCGGTCAGTATCGGCATAAAGCTTCAGCAGGCTCCGGCAATCCTCGATGGTGAATCCAAGGGCCCGTGCCCGGCCGAGAAAGGCCAGCTTGTGCACGTCGCTTTGCCGAAAGCTGCGATAGCCATTTGAACTGCGCAGCGGTTCGACAAGACCGATGTCTTCGTAGTAGCGGATCGTTTTGGCGGGAAGGCCGGAAAGGTCGGCCACATCTCCGATGTTCATAATCGTTTCCTCCTTGAGTTCATTCAGCTGGAATTGGGGATGCCGAGGCTTCGGAGACGGAGCGCGCCGTCTCGTCCATCGCCGGGCGCACGCGGCGCAGCCGCAGCGCATTCGTCAGCACGAAGACAGAGCTGAGCGCCATCGCACCTGCTGCCAGAACGGGTGAGAGCAGAAGTCCTGACACCGGATAAAGCACGCCCGCCGCAACCGGGATCAGTGCGACGTTGTATCCAAATGCCCAGAAAAGGTTCTGGCGGATGTTGCGCATGGTGCTCCGCGACACCTCGAGGGCGTTCACGACGCCGCGCAGATCGCCGGACATCAGCACCACATCTGCGGATTCGATGGCCACGTCTGTACCAGTGCCGATCGCGATACCCACGTCCGAATGGGCAAGCGCGGGTGCGTCGTTGATCCCGTCGCCAACGAACGCGATGCGCTTGCCCGCGCCGCGCAGATCGTCGAGCGCCGCCACCTTACCGTCGGGCAGAACGCCAGCGATCACATGGTCGATGCCGATTTCGCGGGCGATAGCCTCTGCGGTTTCGCGCTTGTCACCGGTGATTATGGCGACCTTCAGTCCCTGTGCGTGCAATGCGCGGATTGCAGCGGCGCTGGACGGCTTCACCGGATCGGACACCGCGATGACGGCGGCGACACGACCGTCGATCGCCGCGAAAAGTGCGGTGCGGCCCTGTTCGGCCAGCCGGCGCTCCTCGTCGGCCAGATCGCCGATTGTCAGCCCCTCGCGGATCATCAGGCGGTCGGCCCCGACAAGCACCTCGCGGCCCGCCACTTTTGCTCGCACGCCGTGGCCGGTGATGGATTCAAAATCCTTGGCGTCATGCCGCGCGACGCCCTCGACCTTTGCCGCGCGCACGATTGCCTCGGCGATCGGGTGTTCCGATTGCGCCTCAACAGCGGCGACCAGTGCCAGCACCTCGGTGCGGTCAAAGCTGTCCGCAAGCACGAGATCGGTCAGTTCCGGGCGGCCCTGGGTAACCGTTCCGGTCTTGTCCAGCGCCACCACATCCACGCTGGATAGCTGTTGCAACGCGTCGCCCTTGCGGAAGAGCACGCCCATCTCGGCGGCACGTCCCGTGCCGACCATGATCGACGTCGGCGTGGCGAGCCCCATCGCGCAGGGGCAGGCGATGATCAGCACAGATACACCGGCCACCAAAGCAAAGGACAGCGCGGGCGAAGGACCGACCAACAGCCAGACAATCACCGTCAAAAGCGCCAATGCCATGACAGCGGGCACGAACCAGAGCGTGACCCGGTCCACCAGCCCCTGGATCGGTAGCTTGGCGCCCTGCGCCTCTTCGACCATCCGGATGATCTGGGCCAGCGTCGTGTCGGCGCCCACACGCGTCGCGCGGAAGTGGAAGGCACCGCTGCCGTTGACGGTGCCGCCGGTGACGGGATCGCCCACGGATTTGGCCACCGGCACCGGTTCGCCGGTGATCATACTCTCGTCCACACGGGCACTGCCCTCGGTCAGCTCACCATCCACTGCAATCCGCTCGCCGGGGCGCACGATCAGAATATCGCCCGCGACGATGCGGTCGATGGCCACATCCTGCGGCTCCCCGTCAACCAGCACACGGGCTGTCTTGGCCTGAAGGCCCAGCAGCTTCTGGATCGCAGCCCCGGTCCGGCCCTTTGCGCGGGCCTCCAGCCAGCGGCCCAGAAGGATCAACACCACGATGACCGCCGCCGCCTCGAAATAGACCGCGCGCGATCCCGCAGGCAGCAGCGTCGGTGCGAAAAGCGCCACGAGCGAATAGATGTAGGCCGCCGATGTGCCAACCGCGACAAGGCTGTTCATGTCCGGCGCGCCTTTCAACAGTGCCGGGAAACCGCGTGTGTAAAAAGTACGTCCTGGCCAGAGCAGGACTGCCGTGGTCAAAACGAACTGGATCATCCAGCTGGTCCAGTGGCCGATGGTGTCACCGATCAGACCGTGCATGCCGGGGATCAGATGTGCGCCCATCTCAAGTAGAAACACCGGCAGGGCGAGGGTCGCTGCCACGACAGTCCGTCGTGCCAGAACCCGCGCCTCTTCGTTCTTGCGGGCTCCTGCGTCTTCCGATGAACTATCTTCGGCCTGAGTGGCGGGGTAACCTGCGTCGCTGGCCGCCTTGATGAGGTCGACAACCGCGACTGCGCCCTCCAGATAGGTAACCGTTGCGGTTTCCGATGCGAGGTTGACGTTAACGTCCAGCACGCCCGGCAGCACTGCCAGTGCCTTGTCCACCCGACCGACGCACGAGGCACAGGACATGGATGAAATGTTCAGACGTACGCTCCGGCTCCGGGCCGGATAGCCGATCTCCTGAAGGGTCGTGGCGATTTCGGCAATGCGCTCCGGTGCGTCGATCTGCGCCTGGGCGGTCTCGTTGGCGAGATTGACACGGACATCGCTGACCCCAGGCAGAGCCGTGAGGCCACGTTCCACGCGCCCGACGCAGGAAGCGCAGGACATGTTTTGCAGGGAAAGCCGAAGGGTGCGCGGATCCGACATGAGAATCTCCTTGTTCTGATACTCCTGCAGATAGGGCCTCCAGTTACTGGAAGGTCAACAGGCATGTAGAATAAAATTCTGGCCATTGACCTTCCCGCGCAGGAACGCCCTACATGCATGTCATCAAAGGAGATTGCGATGATCAGATTCAGCGTACCGAATATGAGTTGCGGAAATTGTACCGCTTCTATCAAAAAGGCCATCATGGCTGCAGACCCAGATGCAACGGTTTCGTGCGATCTGACTGCACTTATCGTCGACGTCGACAGCACCCTGGGTGAAACTGCATTGGCCGTAGCGATCAGCGATGCGGGCTACGGGTCTGAGAAGCTGGCAGAGGTTCAGTAGCACAAGACGCGTCAGCAAAGCTCCGCTGAGCCGAGATACTGGCTCTCTTTATGACCCTGATATGCAACACTCGCTGACAGTAGCGGCCTTATCTTGCCTGTTTCAAAAAAGTGTTAATCCGTCCTGCGTAAGACGGATTGACTGTACTGCTTCGGTATCCGATGTTTACAGTATGAGCTTTCGAGTTTTCATATCAAGCTGGATCAAGGCGTTTACGTGCATTGCGTTTGCGTTAGCCTTGGTGCTTTCACCGTCTTCCGCCGCTCACGCAGCGTCTGGGATGCACGACGGGCATCATGCCAAGTCTGTTGATGTCGTTGGTGCTGTCGAGCCACATAACACCGGAGGTGATGCGCATCACGCGCATACCAAGCCTGAGGGTGTAAGCGACATCGGCATTGCAGTGCCCGATAGCGCTGTCAAAGAAATACAATCAGATGACTGTTGCAGCGGCATCTGCATTTCGGTCGTCTTCCTCGAAGATACCAAGGTTAGAGCAGTCTCGGTTGGCACAAGGGAATATGTCATGCTGGGCGGGCAGAACCATTCTGCTGTAACGACCGGATTTCTGCGCCCCCCTCGATCCCTGATCTGAAACGGCGCCCAAATCGGGTGTGAGCCTTGCGCAGTTTCTGCGTAAGACAACGTTCACCAGTCAGGTTACTTTCATGAAAATTCATCTACTTATGGGGGCTTCGGCCCTCGGGCTTGGCGCATGCGCCTATGAGCCCACCCCGTTGCCGTCCGTCGCGACCCAACAGGCCGTCGTCAACACGGCAGTTTCATCGTCGATCAGCTATCAGGACCCGTTGGCGGGCTACACCTATCGCGGCCCTACTGGTCCCCGCGACTGGCGTTCCGTCAATCAAGAACAGACGGAGGGCAACTGATGCGGGTATCGAAGTTTCCCCTTGTTTTCGGCTTTCCGCTAATCTTGGGTGCCTGTGCTACAGCTGTACCGGGCATCTACACGGAACCAAAAGCTGGCTTCGCCAACATTTCCAGCCAGGTCACACCAGCCATCGGCAAACGGACAGCCTTCGCCGAAACCCAGGCCGAAAACGAGGCACTGAAAAAGCAGGTGCACACCATGGTGCACCGCAAGACCATTTCGGCGGACACCGCCGTTCAGGTCGCGCTTCTGAACAACAAGGGTTTGCAGGCGTCATATGCGAATGTCGGCCTGTCCGCCGCCGAGGCATGGCAGCAATCGACCCCGGAAAATCCGATCGTCTCGATTGGCATATTGGGTATCGGTGCGCCTGAATTGGGTGCCTACAGGGCAATCGAAGGCCTGATCCGCTCCAACGTTCTTGATGCCACCACGCGCAAGCAGCGTATGGCCATTGCAGACGCAAACTTCCGGCAGGCTCAGCTGAGTGCCGTGAACGACACACTCGCACTGGCCAATCAGACGCGGAAGGCATGGGTCGATGCCGTAGCCGCCTTCGAGGCTGTGAGTTATCTACGCCGTGCAAAAGCGACCTCTGACGCCGGATCGGAATTGGCTATGAGGCTGGGCGAGACCGGCGCGCTCAACAAGGCCGGGCAGGCCCGCGAACAGGCTTTCAATGCCGAACTTGCCGGACAACTTGCCCAGGCAAGATTAAATGCTACCCGGTCCAAGGAGCAGCTGACCAGGCTCATGGGGCTGTGGGGCACCGAGGTCGACTATTATGTGCCCGATGCCCTTCCTGCGCTGCCGCGTTCGGTCGGCCGTGTGACTGACATCGAAGCGAAGGCATTGCGAAATCGGGTTGATCTGCGCGTTGCCAAACTTGGCTTGGAAGCGCAGGCCAAGGCTTTTGGTCTGACTGATCAGACGCGCATCGTCAGCGATCTGGAGATCGTCGCGGGAGCTGAATTCGAGCGCGAAGTCGATGGCACTGGCGACATCGAAACAAAGGCATTGCCTCAGGTGGAAGTGGAGTTCGCAATCCCGATCTACGACACCGGGAAGGCACGGATGCGCAAGGCGGAATTGTCGTACCTGCAAGCAGCTAACGTGCTGGCAGAAAGAGCCGTCAACGTGCGGTCCGAAGCGCGTGGTGCTGAAGCCTCCTATCACGCCGCGTATAAGATCGCCCGCCACTATCGCGACGTTCTGGTGCCGCTACGCACGACCGTCGAAGAAGAGGGGCTGCTGTCTTATAACGGCATGATCACCAACACTTTCGAGCTGCTGACAGACGTGCGCGAGAAACTGGGCGCATCACTGGAAGCGGCAAACGCAAAACGCGAATTCTACATGGCACAGGCTGATCTGACCGCTGCGATCTATGGCGGCGGCGAAGGCGGTGGCGGTGCTGGTGGAGAAGGCGCGACACTTGCCGCCGGTGGCGGCGCAGGACACTGAAAGGAACTGACATGCTAAATAGACGTCAATTACTCGGAGCCGGCGCGGCAGGTGCAACGCTGGTATCTTCGAAAGCCTGGGGTCAAACCCTGAACATGGGCCTGCCCGAAGCTGCCCAAATGGATAGCGCAGCAACGGCGATCACGGCGCGTCCCAATTCCGGGCCGGACTACACACCTGTGGTCACATTGAACGGGTGGACCCTGCCGCACCGGATGAACAACGGGGTGAAAGAATTTCACCTCGTGGCCGAACCGGTAGAACGCGAGCTTGCCGACGGCATGATCGCGCATTTGTGGGGCTACAACGGCCAATCCACCGGCCCGACGATCGAAGCAGTCGAAGGCGACCGGGTGCGCATCTACGTCACCAATAAGCTGCCGGAAGGCACAACGGTGCACTGGCACGGGCTCATTCTTCCTTCAGGCATGGATGGGGTCTCCGGATTGAGCCATCCAAGCATCCCGCCGGGCAAAACCTTCGTCTACGAATTCGACTTGGTGAAGTCCGGAACGTTCATGTACCACCCCCACGGCGATGAAATGACCCAGATGGCGATGGGGATGATGGGCATGTTCGTGGTCCACCCCAAGGATCCCACATTCATGCCGGTGGATCGTGATTTCCTGATCATGCTGAATGCTTTCGACATCGATCCGGGGACCTATGTGCCCCGCATCATGACGATGACGGATTTCAACCTTTGGACCTGGAACAGCCGGATCTTCCCCGACATCGATCCGCTGGTCGTGAACAAGGGCGACCGGGTGCGAGTACGGGTTGGGAACCTTACGATGACGAACCACCCGATCCATATGCACGGCTATGACTTCAAGGTCACCTGCACGGATGGCGGCTGGGTGCCGCCTGAAGCACAGTGGCCGGAGGTCAGCATCGACATTCCCGTAGGTGCGATGCGCGCCTACGAATTCGTCGCCGATCATCTGGGAGATTGGGCGATCCATTGCCACAAATCGCACCATACGATGAACGCCATGGGCCATGACGTGCCGACGTTCATCGGGGTGAACAAGAAGCCGCTGACCCAGAAGATCCGTCAATTCCAGCCGGAATACATGCCGATGGGCATGTCCGGCATGGGGGACATGGCAAAAATGGAAATGCCGCTACCCGACAATACCATCCCGATGATGACGGGTTGGGGCCCGTATGGACCCATCGAGATGGGCGGCATGTTTTCGGTCGTGAAGGTGCGGGACGGCATCGACGCGGACGATTACTCCGATCCCGGCTGGTACGAGAATCCTCCGGGCGAGATGGCCTACGAATGGACCGGCGAATTACCCGAATTTGCCTCCAACAACAGCCCCAAAACCATTCTCACACCGAAACCAACCTCGAAGGGCTGAGCGGCCCTTCGTCATCTCACACCAAACCAACCTACAGGACAATAAAATGAGAAATCTTCTTTTGACGACAAGCTTCGCGATCGCGCTAACAGCACCGGCCTTTGCTGCAGGTACACACGACGGCGGACATGGGGAGACCAAGCCAGCCGCAATGATGGTCGGCATGCCGGGTGACGCCGCCAAGGTTGACCGCACAATCGACGTCACTTTGCTCGAAAACGATGAGGGCCAGATGCTGATCGAGAGTGAGCCGATGGATATCAAGGAGGGCGAAACCATCCGCTTCAACATCACCAACAAGGGTGAGCTGGAGCATGAATTCGTCCTCGACACGGTAGAGCGTAATGCCGAGCATAAGATCGAAATGGCCAAGATGGACATGGAACATGACGATCCGAACCGTATCCGTCTCGATGCGGGCGCTTCGGGCGAGGTTGTCTGGACTTTCGCTAATTCTGGCACATTCGAAGCGGCGTGCCTGATCGCCGGCCACTACGAATCCGGCATGCACCGTGAGGTCGCAGTCGGTGACCAGATGGCTCAGGCTGACGTGGAATACACGAGCGGGACCATCAAGAAAATCGACGCCAAGGCCGGCAAGGTTACAATCATCCACGGCCCTCTTGTTAACCTGGATATGCCCGCAATGACCATGGTGTTCCGCGCCGATGAGGCGATGGTGGCCAAGATGGCGGAAGGTCAGGACATCGAATTCGTCGCTGACCGGGTCAAGGGTAAACTGACCGTCACGCAGATGAAGTAACTACAAACAATGGGGTCGGGGGTAAACACTCCGGCCCCATCGCCTTGATCGCTTGGCCCAAGCAAGCAAGAAGATCCCATAAAATCAAGCGCTACGGAGGTAGCCGAGCATGAAGAATTTCCTGAGAACCTGCACCATCGCCCTTGCGCTCGTCCTTCCGGCTTTTTCAGTGGGCGCTTCCGGTGGCAAGGGCCAGCAGCCTCACGCCCGAGCCTTCGAAGTGCCTGGCCATGATCCGATCGGGAAACCCGGTGATGGTTCCTCGATCGACAGGACGATTGAATTGTCCATCAGGGAGACGGAAAGCGGCTACATGCTTTTCGAGCCGGACGCACTCCACATCGAGAGCGGATCGGTTGTCCGGTTTCTTATCAGCAATTTGGGTGGATTGGATCACGAGTTCTTTCTCGGCTCCTTTGACGAGGTCGCAAAACACCAGCAGTGGATGCGCGAACACCCCGACATGCAACATGATAACGCCAACTCGGTTTCGATCCCAAGTGGACAAAATGCCGAGTTGATCTGGGAGTTCTCCAATGTGACCAACCTGGAGTTCGTATGCTTGATCCCCGGCCACCGGGAAGCGGGCATGTGGGGCGTCATCATCGTGCACGATCACCTCGCGCCGAAATCCAGGGGTTAGTCTTTTCCATGTCACTCTTGGAAAGGTATCAC
Organism: Sulfitobacter sp. PM12; assembly: GCF_045586035.1. Lineage (NCBI taxonomy): Bacteria > Pseudomonadati > Pseudomonadota > Alphaproteobacteria > Rhodobacterales > Roseobacteraceae > Sulfitobacter > Sulfitobacter sp. PM12. The sequence continues at coordinate 117,744 of NZ_CP151531.1, read as the reverse complement.
GTGTTTGTACATAACGTATCGGCCGCGTTCGGATACGACTACAACGATGCCACGCCAGACTGGGTGCATCCGTTCATTCATCTCATACTGGTCTTGGCGCCCGCGCTGTTGATCAGTGTCGGCTCATATCTTGCTATTCGCGGCGTTCTGAAGCTTTGGAAGCATCGTCGCACTCCTGCGTTCCACCCAGAGCCCATACGAGGCCTCGAAGGAAGTCTTTTGAGCACCGTCTTGCGCTATTCAAGAAGGCAGCAGGCGTTGATGATCGTGGTTAGCCTCATCGCGATGCCTATTCTCTATCTGACCCTGGAACTGCCAAAACAGATCGTGAACAACGCTCTGGATTCAGACCGTTTCCCGATTGTCGTTCTGGGACGAGACCTCGATCAGGTCGTTTTCCTCATACTTCTTTGCGGTCTCTATCTTCTGGCGATCATCCTGAATGGGTTAAACAAATATGGCCTAAACGTCTTCAAAGGGTATGTCGCGGAGCGTTTTCTGCGGCGCTTCCGCCTGCTGGTCTATCGGCAATGGCGCAGCGATCCAGACTCCGGAAACCAAAGCGAGATCGTCCCTATTCTCGCACAGGAAGTCGAGCCCATCGGTGACTTCGCGGCGGACGTCCTTACGCTGCCAATCCTGCAAGGCGGTACGCTTTTGACGATCCTGTTTTTCATGTTCGTTCAGGACCCTGTCTTGGGTGCCGCAGCACTGACCGTACTGCCAATTCAGCTTGTGCTGCTGCCCAAGCTGCAACGCCGGGTCAACGCGCTTTCGCGCACGAGGATCAAGGAAGTCCGACAGCTTGGCAGGCAGCTCAGCGATCAATTGCGCCAACGGCAGGTCAATTCGGCCGGGCTGCTGCCAGTGAGTGCAAGTTTTAGAGAGCTTGAGCACGTGCGCAGGAAGATTTTCCGTCTGAAGTTCTTCATCAAGGCCCTCAATAATTTTCTGACCGCGCTAACACCGTTCTTGTTCTATTCTCTAGGCGGATACTTCGTCATCGAAGGTCGCATTACACTCGGCGCGCTGGTGGCCGTCCTGGCAGCACACAAGGACTTCTCGGCACCGCTGAAAGAGCTCTTCAGTTACTATCAGACGCTGGAAGACACGCGGATCCGGTACCAGGAAATCACCACCTTTTTCACTGGATCGATTCAGCGATCGGAGAAAGCTCAGGCAGACAACCCCACGCTGGAAGAGGTCAGCCAATTCGAGGAAGCCACACTGAGATACCCGGCTTTGTCTTTGAAGAGACCGGGGGTGATCGCAACATCATGAAGGACTCTGTTAGAATGAGATGGGCAGCGATATTTTTTGCTCTGGTCGCCGTTGCTGCGACGGGATGGTATTTCAAGCAGCAGACCGACTCCCAAACGGGTACCCGGATTGAGGAGGGCAGGGTGCTCCCTGCAGGTGCGCTTGCAACTGTCAAGCTGCCAAGCAGCTTTACCGAGCAGGAGCAAATTGGCGCAAGTGCTTATGATACGGTCTGTGCTGCCTGCCACGGCCTGAATGGACAAGGCCGAGATGGCATTGCTCCACCGCTTGTTCACAAGATCTATGAACCGAGCCACCACGGCGACATGGCGTTTGTCCTCGCGGCGCAAAATGGAGTTCGGGCGCATCATTGGAAATTTGGTAACATGCCAGCGGTCGAAGGCGTGACGAATGAAGATGTTCTCAATATTGCGGCCTACATCCGTGCATTGCAGCGTGCCAATGGGATATATTGAGCCGTTTCGACGGTCAAAAGGGTGGAATTGGTTCGCGGGTAACTACCATTCTGTTCGCTGCGACATGGCGACAACTGTTGGGGAAAATTCTCTAGATGAGTAAGTGTCTCGCTGCATTGTTCCTGATCCTTGCTGCATTTTTCGGATCTTCCACCGCAACTCATGCCGAGGAAACCGGCCTCTTTAGATTGACCGACCGCGCAGCACCGGTCGGCATCGGCGCCCGTGAACCATCACTTGCAACCTTGCCGGATGGCCGGATCATATTGAGCTGGACAGAAGAAAAAGGAGCCGATTCTGAAGTTCGCATGGCCATCCTCGATGGCAGTGAGTGGTCGGACGCTCGTACAATTCATAAATCGTCAAAGATTTACATCAACTGGGCCGATTTTCCATCGGTAGCGGTGCTGGCTGATGGCGGCCTGGCGGCACAATGGCTTAAACTGAATGGGGAGGGTGATTACCAATATGACGTCAATATCGCTTTTTCTAAAGATGAAGGCAGAAGCTGGACGGAACCGCTTGTTCCCCATGATGACAGATCACAACGCGAGCACGGTTTTGTTTCGTTGGTTCCCGATCAGTTTGGCGGGTTGACGGCGCTGTGGCTGGATGGCCGGGAGTATGACAGTCAAACAGAAGGCGAAAACTTCGAGAATGCGATGCAGCTGCGCGCACGACAGATCAACTCTGACGGAACGATGAAGCCAGAAAGCCTGTTGGACGCGCGCGCTTGTACTTGTTGTCAGACGTCCGCAGCGCGGACCGCTTCGGGCGATATCGTGGTGGTCTATCGTGATCGAACCGCCGATGAAATCCGCGACATTTCGATTGTTCGATCTACCGGAGGGGACTGGACGCAACCCCTCACTGTTCACGACGACGGATGGGAAATTGCCGGCTGCCCCGTAAATGGCCCAGCCGTTGATACGATGGACGACAAGGTGTCCGTTATCTGGTTCACTGCAGCTGAGAATAAACCGGAGGTTTATATCGCGTTTTCGGACGATGGCGGCGCGCAGTTTGACGAACCGCTCCGCATTGACCTCGGCACAGCCGCGGGACGGGTGGATGTTCTGCAAATGCCGGATGGAAGCGCATTGGCGCTCTGGATTGAATATGTGGGAGGCGGTGAAGCGATCGTCATGTGCCACATATCGCGAAGTACCGGATGCGCAGCGCCTCAGGCGCTCCATATCAATCGGGGCGGCGGATCGATCGGTTTTCCCCGAATGGCGCGCGGAGACGCCGGTACGTTTGTGGCCTGGACGCAGCCGACCGGCGGCGGGGATGGGGTCACTACAATCCGCATGGTCGAAGTCGCGGTGACTCCATAGGTTTCGAGCATACATCTCAATATCCTATTGCTTGCTTGACGCCGTTGCCCTTATTCTGCGGCCCGCCCGAGGGCCAAATCAGGCACTGTACCGGCTTGCTTCAGGCTCCACCCTTTGATGATGGCATAAACCGCCGGAATGACGATCAGGGTCAGCAAGGTTGACGACACCATTCCCCCGATCATGGGCACTGCGATGCGCTGCATGATCTCGGACCCGGTGCCATGCGCCCAAAGGATCGGCATCAGGCCGGCCATGATTGCGACAACTGTCATCATCTTGGGGCGCACGCGGTCTACTGCACCCACCATGATCGCGGCGTGGAGCTCGTCGCGGGTCAGGTCCCTGTCGCCCGCGCGGGCACGCGCTTCATTCAACGCCTGATCGAGATAGATCAACATGATCACTCCGGTTTCAGCCGCCACCCCGGCCAGCGCGATAAACCCGACGGCCACCGCAACCGACATGTTGAAGCCCATGAACCACATGAGCCAAATGCCACCGACCAGAGCGAAAGGCAGCGACAGCATCACGATCAAGGTTTCCGTCAGGCGGCGGAAGTTTAGGTAAAGCAGCAGAAAGATCAGCGCCAGCGTCAGCGGCACAACAGTGGCCAGCCGCTGTTTCGCGCGTTCATGGTATTCGAACTGACCGCTCCAGCCCAAAGAATAGCCCAGCCTTTCAAAAACTACACTGGGACCGCAAATAGTGCTTCCCGTAGATGGAAGGTCAAGTCCAATCGCCTCGCTGTTGCGCCCGAACAGTTCAGAGGAGGTACAGTGCTGATTGTGATGGCCTTAAGCACAGAACATCCCAAGAAACTTCTTGAACCTCTAGCAACTGAAGCTCCTATCTTTGGCTCAACGCTTATTCTCAGAGGTTTCCCATGTCCCACGACGGTCCAGACACGCATCCGCACGGTCATCAGGATGATCGCAAAGACACAAAGGCTTGCTGCGGCCAGACGGCCGAAGACACCGCGCAGGTGGCAGCACCTCCACCATCCTCCGGACGCAGTTTTCGCGTTAACGGGCTGGATTGTGCGGAAGAGGTCGCGATCCTGAACAAGGTCGTCGGGCCGGAAGTCGGCGGCAGCGAGCATCTGGCCTTCGATGTGATCAACGGGCGCATGACCATCCTCAAAAGCGCCAAACCGCTCAGCGACGATAAGATCATCAAGATCGTCGGGTCGACTGGGATGAGCGCGAAGATGTGGGATGCCGAAAGCGCCGAAGCGGATCAGGCGGCGCATTTCGCACGTCAACGCCTCTTCACCGGACTCAGCGGCGGCTTCTGGGCCGCGGGGTTCCTTTACCACATCGTCGAGACGGGGGCGGGCGGCGCGCTGCGGCTCTTCTCCGGTCATGGCGAGACGTCTATGCCTCTGGTCGAGATGGGGCTGTTCATGCTGGCGGTGGTGTTCGGAGCCTGGCTGGTCGCCCCCAAAGCATGGTCCGCCGCGCGTAGATTGTCGCCTGACATGAACCTCCTGATGATCGTTGCCGTAGCCGGTGCGATCGGGCTGGGCGAGTTTTTCGAGGCGGCGACGGTCGCATTTTTCTTTGCTCTGTCCCTCGCTCTCGAATCCTGGAGCGTGGGGCGTGCGCGCAACGCGGTCTCGGCCCTGTTGGACCTGGCACCACCCACGGCGCGCGTCATTCGCGCCGACGGATCAGAGACCGATGTTCCTGCGGCTCAGGTTGCGATCGGTGACCGCTTCGTGGTGCGCGGCGGAGACCGTATCCCGCTCGACGGAGAGGTGACCGAGGGTCGGGGCGATGTTGATCAGGCTCCGATTACCGGGGAAAGCGCACTAGTCGCCAAGGAAGCCGGAGACGAGGTCTACGCTGGCACAATTAATGGCGAAGGCACGTTGACGGTCAGGGCCACGAAGGCCGCGGGCGATACCGTGCTCTCGAAAATCATCCGTATGGTAGGCGACGCCCATTCGCGCCGCGCCGAGGTCGAGCAATGGGTCACGAAATTCGCCCGCATTTACACGCCCATCGTGATGGCGCTGGCGGTTCTAATCGCCGTCGTTCCGCCGCTGCTGTTCGCGGGGGCATGGAATTACTGGTTCTACAATGCGCTGGTTCTTCTGGTAATCGCTTGCCCCTGTGCGCTCGTGATTTCTACGCCGGTCTCCATCGTCGCTTCGCTCGCGGCCTCGGCACGCAATGGCGTGCTGATCAAGGGCGGTGCCTATGTGGAGGCTCCATCACGCCTGACAGCTCTGGCAATGGACAAGACCGGGACGATCACCATGGGAGAACCGGAGGTCGCGGGTCTGCATCCCTTGGGCGGCACGGCCGAACGCGACCTTCTGAGCGCCGCTGTCGCGTTGGAAGCCCGCTCTTCGCATCCTCTGGCGCGGGCCATCCTGGCGCGCGGCGAACGCGACGGGCTGAAGCAGTCGGCGGCTACCGACACCAAAACGGTGCCGGGCCGCGGTGTCGAGGGAACCTGGGAGGGTCAGCCCGTCTGGCTCGGCTCGGATCGATTTGCGACCGAGAAGGGGCTTGGCGAAGCGATCCCCCGCGACCTGCTGGAACGGATAGAAGGGGCTGGCAGCACACTCGTTGCCGTAGGCTCCGCAGACCGCCTGCTGGGCCTGATCGAACTGCGCGACCGCATCCGCCCGGATGCGAAGGTGGTCGTGGCACGCCTGCATGCCCAGGGCGTAAAAAAGATCATCATGCTGACCGGCGACAATGAACGCACGGCGCGCGCCGTGGCGGCGGAAGTCGGCATCGATGAGGTTCGCGCAGAACTCCTGCCAGAAGACAAGGTGGCGGCAATCGAAGAACTGGTTGCCAGTTACGATGTCGTGGCAATGATCGGAGATGGTGTGAATGACGCCCCAGCCATGGCGCGGGCGCATTTCGCCATCGCCATGGGCGCGGTCGGATCGGATGCAGCCATCGAAACGGCCGATATTGCGCTGATGACAGACGATATTTCCAAAGTGCCGTGGCTGATCGGGCATTCGCGCCGCACCATGAACGTCATCCATCAGAACATCGCAATTGCGCTTGCGACGAAGGCGCTGTTCGTCGGGCTGACAGCGTTCGGCATGGCAACAATGTGGGGTGCCATCGCTGCGGATGTCGGCGTTTCGCTACTGGTAGTCGCCAACGCACTAAGGCTGCTCCGGGCCAAGAAGGATCGGCCGGACGGGTCCGGGGGTGAGCAAGTGGGCGAGAAGATGGCGCAGGGAGCCCTGGCGCACGGCCATTGATTGATCAGACATACCGATACCGATATGAGTGGACAGGTAAAAAGATCGAGCGGACGACATGATGAAAACGACACGACGAACGGCACTCTTGGGCGGACTTGCACTTGGCCTTGCAGGGTGCGCCAGCAAATTCCGAACCTACGATGGGCCCGAGGTCACCCGGTTGCAGATGTTCAAAGGTGACCGGAACCTGTTCCTGTTCAACAATACTTCGGTCCTGAAAGCCTACAGGATAGACCTCGGTTTCGCGCCCGAGGGGCCCAAGCAGTTCGAGGGTGACGGGAAAACGCCCGAAGGGGCTTATACCGTCGACCGACGCAATCCCGACAGTCTGTTCCATCTCTCCATCGGAATCTCTTATCCGAACGAGGCCGATATCGCATTTGCCGCTGCCCAGGGACGTGAACCGGGCGGTGATATTTTCATCCATGGGGGGCCACGACCCGGCATCGACGCGATCAAGCCAGACTGGACGGCGGGTTGCATCGCGGTGTCGGACCGCGAAATTGAGGATATCTACGCGATGGTGCGGGACGGGACGCCGATCGACATATTCGCCTAGCGCCTATCCGGCCTTGGACGGCGGTTCATAGAACCCGTGCGAGAACGATCGAGGCGAACAACGCCAGGAGTCCGAATGCGATCGCGGGACTTGCCGCGTACTGGGCGATGTCCAGCCTGTTGCCGCCACGCTTCTTGGCGAGATATCCGCCCCATGCGGCGCCGGCCAATGCTCCGAAGATCACGATCATGGTGCCTTTTCCTTTCCAATAGTCAACCCAATGGCTCCCGCGATGCACGCTGCCAAAACGAGCAGGAACATCATCTGCCCGTATTTCGCGAATGGCGTGGCCGGGAGCGCAACTGGCAAGCGGGCGTCCAGCACGCCGGTCTCATCGAGCCCGAGGCGGGCGACGATCCGGCCGTACCCATCGATAACTGCTGAAATGCCCGTGTTGGCCGCGCGAACCAAAGGCAGCCCCTCTTCGACCGCGCGCATCCTGGCAGAGGCCAGATGTTGCCGGGGACCGAGAGACGCACCGAACCAAGCGTCATTGGTGGCGTTGAATATCCAGTCCGGACGCGAAGCGGCGTCTACGACACGTCCCGGAAAAATGGCCTCGTAGCAGATCGAAAGGCCGACCGGAGATAAACCGGGTAGCTCAACGGTCTGAGGGCCGGGACCGGGAGTGAAGTCCCCCAGACCCGCGGTCAGTCGCTGGAGCGGAAGAAAACCCCGCAAGGGAACGTATTCCCCGAACGGCACGAGATGATGCTTGGCGTATCTCGTGACGATCCGTCCGGTCTGATCGACCGCGAGGATCGAATTTCTATAGCGTATGTCAGTGCCATCCGACTCGCGCGTCTGTGCCCCGGTGAGAAGAACGCGGCCCTCAGGCAGACGTTCGGCAATTCGACCCAACATTCCAGGATCCTCGTCGAGATAACCGGGAAATGCACTTTCGGCCCAGAGAAGGACGTCGAAGCTGCCAGACTGCGCAGACAGGTCCAGATAGCGGGATATGTTCCGTTCGCGGAACGCGGGGTCCCATTTCTCCGTCTGAGGAATGTTTCCCTGAACGATCCTGACGGTTGTGTCTTTTGGCGGTGTGGTGGCCATAAGGCGAACCGTACCGAGGGTTCCGGCACCCCCCACGACCGACATGAAAACAAATGCGGCGAACGTATTGTGCCGACGGTTCCGCATGAGGAGCGTTACGGGCAGGACCGACAGCAGAACTGTGAGGAGGCCAAGTCCGTAGCTGCCAACCCATGCCGCCGTCTGGCGCGGAACATCGTAGTCGGCCCATGCATAGGCGATCAGGTTCCAGGGAAAGCCTGTCAGCACGGTGCCTCGAAGCCATTCCGAAACCGACCAGCAGACCGCGAAGATCAATGCGCCGGAGACACCTTTCGTCCTGCTCCATGCGAACGCTGCCATTGCCGCCGCCGGAAACAGCGCAAGGCCGGCGGCCAGTCCAGCCACCGCAGGAACGGCCATCCAGCCGAACCGCTCCGCGTCGACGAAAAAGCTCTCCGCGATCCAGGACAATCCGAACAGGAAGAAGCCAACGCCGAACGCCCATCCGGCAAGTCCGGCCCGCATGCGGCTCTCTCCGACCGTGAGGAGATACAGCGCGCCAAACGCGACGGGCAAAAGCACCGGCATCGAGAATGGTGGCAGAGCGAGAACCGCCAAAGCGCCGAGGCCGAATGCACAGAATGTGAGGATGATACCTGACATTCCGGAAATGCGGAGAACAGTGATGCCGATTGAGATCACCGAGATCTATCTTGAGGTTTCGGACGCAGCGACCTTTTCGCGCCCCGAGAAGATCAGCAAAATCCCGACGCCGCAGACCACTAAGACATCCGCGAGGTTGAACGCTGGCCAATGCGCCGTTCCGAGATAGAAATCCAGAAAGTCGGTCACACCGCCAAAGCGAAAACGATCCACGACATTCCCAAGAGCGCCGCCGATCACCATGCCGTAGGCAACCGCCTCGGCTGCCCGCGTTGCCCGGATTAGCGAGACGGCAAGAAACAGGACGATGGTGGTGGCGACCAATGCAAGGAGCCACCACGGCACATTCTGAAAGAACCCGAAGGTCACGCCGTAGTTGCGGTGGAAGATCAGGTTGAAGCCGGGGAACACAGCGACGCCGGGGGCGAGCGTTTCCGCATTCGCGAGCACGAACGCCTTCGATGCCTGATCGGCGGCGAGCGCCGCGACAGCTGTGCAAATGCCAATGGAGCGAATTGCCATGAATCACCCCAACCAGACATCGAGGAACAGCATGACGACGAGGCCGATCGCGAGCCCGGTCGTCGCCTGCTTCTGGTGGCCGCTGCGATGGGTTTCCGGGATGATCTCGTGGCTGATGACGTAAAGCATCGCGCCCGCCGCAAAAGCCAGACCCCAGGGCAAGAGAGGCTGCGCCACGACGATCACCGCGGCACCGAGAAAACCTGTGACGGGTTCGACCAGACCGGTCAGTGCGGCAATGCCAAAGGCGCGGCCCGCCGAGTATCGCTCGCCCAGTAGGGCGACTGCAACAGCCAGCCCTTCAGGCGCGTTCTGCAATCCGATCCCGAGAGCGACGGGAAATCCGCCTGTAAAACCGTCGGCACCGAACGCGACGCCGACGGCCAGACCCTCCGGCGCATTGTGGATCGTGATGGCAATGATGAAGAGCCACACACGTCGTAGCGAGACGGCCTCCGGGCCCTCACGACCGCTGCTGAAATGCTCGTGCGGTATCATTTCGTTCATCAGGGCGACCGCACCCATGCCCATCAGGATCGCGATGCAGACGATCAGTGCAGGTATCGCACCGTCTCCGTATCGCCCCTCTGCCGCGTCGAGGGCGGGGATGATGAGCGAGAAGAACGATGCGGCAAGCATGACCCCAGCAGCAAAACCGAGCGAGATATCGCGCCATTTGCGCGAGGGGGTCTTGCCCAAAAGGACGGGCGTCGCTCCGACGGCGGTCATCAGACCGGCGGCGAGACTGCCCAGAAAGCCGAGTGCGACAGGCGAAAGTGTTGCGACCTGCTCCACTTCAGCTCGCCGGATAGGACGAGAAGACTTCGGTAGTGCCGTCCGGTTTCACCAGAAAGACGTCGTAGGCTTCGGCATCGTCGCCGAAATCCATGCCGGGCGAGCCGATGGGCATGCCGGGCACGGCAAGGCCTATGGCATCGGGACGTTCTTCAAGCAGTCGAGTAATATCGGCTGGCGGAACGTGACCCTCGATGGTGTAGCCTTCGACGGTCGCCGTGTGACAGGAGAACATATCGACGGGAATACCGCGATCCATCTTCAGACGGATCAACGCCCCGCCCATATTCTCACCTTCAGGAGCGAACCCGGCATCGGACAGCTTTTCCATCCAGGCAAGGCAACAACCGCAGCCGCGCGTCTTTCCGACGTGGATAGCGGTCTGGGCGGTTACTGCCGTCGCGGCAGCAATCATCAGGGTCGCAGCGGCCAAGGTTTGAAACCTGTTTTTCATCGGAATTCCTTTCAAATCAGTCATGTGTCTTCGCGAAGAAAGGTCGCGAACCGTGTGCGCGTCGCTTCAAGGATTTCAGTGGCATCCGCAGTGTCGAAATTTTCCGCAGAGGCGAGCAATTCCTCCCCGAGCGGATCGATAGGTCGGCCGTCCACGCGCACTTCGTAGTGAAGGTTCGGAGCTGTCGCCGTGCCTGTCTCACCGACCTGGCCAATCGTTTCGCCCGCGACCACGCGGTTTCCGACGGCCAGACCCTCCGGCACGGCGCTGAGGTGCGCGTAGCGGGTCATGGTATCGGACCCGTGCGTGATCTCGACCACCCGGCCATACCCGCTCCGCCATCCGATGAAGGAGACCCGTCCGGGTGCGGTCGCTGCAATCGGTGTTCCCGCAGCGGCGGCATAATCGACACCTGTGTGCATCCGCATATTGCCGTAGATCGGATGCTTGCGCTGCCCGAAGACCGACGACAGTCGTGCGCCTTCCACCGGCGGCGCGACCGTCCGTAGGATTTCACCATTCAAATAGACCGTTGCCCGCCCGCTGTCTTCGGCTGACCAGAGGATTTCGAAGCGGTCGTCGGCCAGATCGAGGGCCGCATAGGAGATTGACGGTTGACCGACCTCTGAACCATCGCGAAGGACGGTCTGACCCCAAAGGATATTCAGGGTCTCTCCGCCTTGAAGATCCCTGCGAAAGTCGACCGTTTCCCCGAGGATTTGTGCGAGATCGACGGCAAAACGGGCCGGGACGCCTGCTCGATCCAGCGAAGCGTAGATCGACCCGTTCACCAGCAACTGGCTCGCACGCTCGACTGTCAACGCGCTCGGCGTTACCGTCCGGCTCGCAATGGTGTCGTCCAGGGTGACTTCGATCCGCACACCGTCATCGACAGCCAACGTCACAACGAATGGCGTGCCGTCCGGGCGAAAGTCGACGCTGAGACGATGGCCCGGTCGAAGGCGGCGCAGGTCGTATTCAACCGTCAGTGCCAGTGCGACTTCGGTCCGTGTTTGCGCATCCATGTCCGCGAGAGAGAGAAGCACGTCCAATGTGTCACCCGCCTCGACCGTCGCCTCCCAAGGCGGCGTGGCGAGGGCCTGAACAAGCGCCATCAGATTATCTGGCTCGGCCCGTTCGAGTGCGGGAAACTCAGGCGGCTGAAAAGCGGCCGGAAGTATATTCGGCATCGTCTCGCCAGATGCGTTGACGCCTGGTCCATCGAGAGGTTCGGGTGGACTGTCCAAGGCTTCCGGAGCCTCGGAAAAGATGTACTCGGTCGGCGCCTCCAGGATCAAAGCCCGGCTCGCTATCGTGCTGACCGCTGCCGCGGCCATTGTCGTTCCCAGAACGATATGTCTCAGTTTCAAGATTCTGCCCTCTCGGTTCTGTTCTGCATCGCGCGCCTTATCTTCGGCACGGCGAATTCGCGTGGTTCGTGATAGTCGATGGTGGTGACGAAGCGACCTGTCGCATCGAACAAGAAAACACCCGCCGTGTGGTTCATCGTATATTCGCCGTTTTCCCCCTCAACCTTCTCATAGGTGGCACGGAAACCATCGGCGATGGCCCCGATCTGGTCTGGCAAGCCCGTCCATCCTTGTATCTGCGGATGGAAATACGAGACATACTCGGCCATGGTCTCGACCGTGTCGCGGTCCGGATCTACGGTGATGAAAACGGTATTCAGGTCTTCGGCGTCCGGCCCAATCTCGTCGAGCCATCCGGAAATGTCCGAAAGGGTCGTCGGGCAAACGTCGGGGCAATAGGTGAATCCGAAGAAGACCAGACTCGGCTCGCCGATGAGGGTTTCCGGGCCGACATCCCGACCATCCTGATCCGTCAGGCTGAATTCCATAGCAGTCAGCGGTAGAGACCGCTTGCCCGGCGCGGAGTCAGCGCCAGGCCCATCTACCTGCCACCAGCCGACAAACAGGGCGGCAAAGACCGCCGCCGCTCCGATCGCTGCGATTTTGGCCACCCTCATCATCAGCCGGATCAGCCTTCGGGGCCGCGTGCGCCGATGCCAAGGACCGGGACGGTGATTTCAAGCTCTGTTCCATCGGAAAAGAGCAGGGTCAGCGGAAAGGTCTCCCCCTCGACGAGCGGAGATTGCAGTTGCATCAGCATGGCGTGATATCCGCCGGGTTCAAGGGCGAACATACCCCCGGGCGGGATCACGATATCGTCCGCCGGAGCCATGCTGCTGACGCCGTCAGAATTGGTTCTGGTTTCGTGGATCGAAGCCATGCCGGAGATCTCCGCGCGAAGACCGATAAGGGAGATCTGATCGCTGCCCTCGTTCCGAACGGTCAGATAGGCCCCGCCGGGCCGCGACATTCCAAGGCTCGCGCGCGCCCAGGGGCTCTCGACCACAATCGATGCGTTCTCTGACAACTGCTGCGCTGAGGATGCCATTGGCAAGCCCATCAGAAGAGCGACAGACAGGCTCTGGATTGCCTTTGCGAAGGTTTTGAACACGTTGGGTCTCCTGTTCGTTCTAGTTTGTTGCCGCAGCCTCGACTTCGGCTTGGACGAGCGACAAGAGCTGCTCCGCACCGAACTCTGGCAAAGGCTTACCGTTGACGAAGAACGTCGGTGTGCCTTGGATTCCGACAGCTTCGACGTCTGCCCGGTCTTGATTGAGGACGCCGACGATGCTGGGTGACATGATCTGATTTGCGGCGGCGTCTGTGTCCAAGCCCGCCGCTCCGGCGATCTCCATGATGCGCTCAGCTGCCGGAGCGCCGTGAGAGGCCCAGGCGGGCTGATTTTCAAGCAGCGCTTCCAGCACGGGAACAAAAACGTCCTGCAACCGAGCCGCTTCCAGCACCTTGATTGCCAGCTCGGACCCATCGCCGTGGAACGGCGTGTAGCGCATGACGACGCGCACATCGTCGGGGTATTGCGCCAGTATCTGTTTCACGATGGGATGGAAGGCGCGGCAGGCCTCGCAGGCTGGGTCGAAGAACTCCACGATGGTCACTGGCGCATCATCGCGCCCGAGTATGGGAGAATAGGACCGAACAAGACGATCCTGTTGTTCCAGCGGAGCGGCTGTCGCCACCGGGGTCGGATCGGGGCGCGATACGAACCAGGCACCAGCCACGAAAACGGCCAGTACCAGAGTGAGTATCGCGAGCAGAAGTGTCTTTCGGTTCATATTGATATCCGTCGAAGTTGAATGAGAAGGACAAGGATCGCCCCGAACGTCAGCAGGGAGAGCAGAGGGATTGGCAGGCCAAGGATCAGCATCGCGTCATCGGTGCAGGATGGCCCGGACGCCGTGCAGGGGACGATCGGCGCCGGCACGATCCCTGCGTAAAGCAGGGAATGGTAAAGGGCGACGGCACCACCCAGAACCGCGAGCGGCGCGGCATAGCGCCAGATCGAGAGGTCGGCGCGCCACGTCGCCACCCCGAGGATGATCGCGAGCGGAAACATGAAGGCACGCTGGAACCAGCACAGATTGCAGGGGGTCTGCCCCAGAACCTCTCCGATGAAGAGCACGGCAAGCGACGCGGACAAGGCGACGAACCATGCCGCGAAGAGGAAAGCCACCGGGCTCGCGGCGCTTGGCGTTGCGTCTGGGCTAGCTGTCACGCGCCGATCCTTTCGCGAAGATCAGTAACGATCAGTCCGGGTTCCTCGTCGTATTCGTAGATGCGGACAAATTCGCCTTCCGGATCGAAGAGAAGGAAGGACGACGTATGCCCCATCGTATAGCCGTCGGGCGCCGAGGCTTCCTCGATCTTCTGGTAGTAGATCTTGAAGGTCTCGGCAGTGCGTTCGATTTGGTCCGGCGGTCCGCTCAACCCAAGGATTCCCTGACCAAACTGGGGAACGTAGTTGGCCAGAGCGCTTGGCGTATCCCTTTCAGGGTCGACCGTGATGAACAGGGGCTGGACGGCGGAACCTTGGGTGCCGAGCTCGTCCATGACCTGCGCGATGGTTGCGAGCCCCATGGGACACACGTCGGGGCAGTTCGCAAATCCGAAAAAGACGAGCATCCAGCGCCCTCGGAAATCCTCGTCGGTCTGCACCATACCGGTATGGTCCGTCAGCTCAAAATCCGCAGTGAAACTCTCGGACTCAGGATCGACACGCGCGGCGACCGGTCCCTGATTGCGTTCAGTCATCCAAAGCGTGGCTGACACCGCCGCAGCGACAACCACTGCCGACCAGAGAACTATCCGGACCTTCTTCATTGCTTGCGCTACCCACCTGTTCAGTTTGTCTGTGCGCGGGATACAAGCTACAGCAGATAGAGGTTCAAGCGAAAAGTTACTTTTTGTTGTCCGAAGTCACACCAAAGTGAAACGTTTGTCTTTTCAATGGAGTTGGCTCTTCAGTAAGCTACAGTCTTTGTAGATTGAAGGATCGCACATGCTGGCAATTGGAACACTCTCGCGGAGAACCGGAACCAAGGTTCAGACGATCCGCTACTACGAACAAATCGGTTTGATGAACGAGGCCGGAAGGACCGCAGGCGGCCAGCGCCGGTACTTTGAAAAGGACCTCGACCGGCTGGCTTTCATCCGGCACTCACGCCAGCTCGGATTTTCGCTCGACTCCATCCGGGAGCTGCTGGACCTCTCGGACAACCCGTCCCAATCCTGCGCGGAGGCGGATTCGATCGCGCGTCGGCAACTCCACCAAGTCGAACAGCGGATCAAGCGTCTGCAAGCGCTTAAGAAGGAATTGAAACGCATGGTCGCCGAGTGCGACGGTGACAGCGTTGCGGAGTGCAAGGTTCTGGAGGTCCTTCGAGACCATGCGGAATGTCTCACCGAGCACGACGAGATTGGGGCTTGAACGCCGCAATTGCCTATCCGCTGGCTGCTGTCGCGGAGATCAGCGGGTGTTTCGCCATCTGGGCGTGGTGGCGTCTTGGGGCATCACCGCTCTGGCTCGCACCCGGCATAATCGCGCTCGCGCTTTTCGGCTGGTTGCTGGCGCAGGTCGAAACCAGCGCAGCGGGCCGCGCTTTCGCAGCCTATGGCGGCATCTACATCGGGGCCTCCATGCTCTGGATGTGGTTCGTCGAGGGCGAGCGACCTGACAGATGGGACTTCATAGGGACGTCCATCTGTTTGATCGGTGCCGCGATTATTCTTTCGGTGCCCAGAGGGACGTAAATAAGCTATTTTGGATCTACAGTCGCTAGAGATTCTATATATCTTTTTGACAGCTGCATCCGAAGAGGGCGTTTCTGCCCCCTTTCTTAGAAATCGGAAGGTTTGCCAGTTCGATGGTCGAAAGCGAATTCAGCGGGAAGAATGAAAAAGAGCGTCAGACGCTCTGGATTGTTCTCGGTCTCAATCTCGCAATCGCTGCGGGGTTCTTCGCCACGGGAGCTATCGGCGATTCCAGCGCCCTGATCGCCAATGGTCTCGACAACACATCCGACAGCCTCGTCTATGGCATCAGCCTTCTGGCCTTGTCCCGGTCGTCGAAGTGGAAGCGGGGTGCCGCGAACGTATCCGGCGGATTGCTTCTGATCTTTGCGGTTGGCATTCTGATTGACGCTTGGCGGCGCTATGTCGGCGGTTCCGAACCGCTCGGAACTCTGATGATCGCAATGTCGCTGATCGCTGCGGTCGTCAACCTCGCCTGCATCTGGCTGCTCGGGCGACTGAAGGAACCGGACGTGAACATCCGGGCCGCCAACACCTTCAGCCTCAACGATTTCGCATCGAACGGCGGCATCCTGATCGCGGGCGGTCTCGTTTGGTGGTTGGGCAGCAACTGGCCCGACCTCGTTGTCGGGGTCGCGGTGGCTGGCATCGCGGCGTGGGGCGGCATAGGCATCCTGCGGGACGCGCATGACGAGCATCACAAGGCAGTTCACAATCACCAACCAGAATAGTCTCTCGCGTCGCGACAAGATAAAGGTTGAAGCTACAGTGACTGTAGAAACTATCATCTCTGTATAGTTGATTCTAGGAAACGCTCATGACCCCTGTTGACCCGCTGCTTTCGTCGACGCCACTCTTGGATTTCAGGCGTCCTTCACTTGCCGCTCTGATCGCCGACCGGGGGTGGGGAACCTTGCCGTTGCATGATCGAATTGGTGCAATCTACGACTTCGTGCGAAACGAGATCGACTTTGGCTATAACCGCGCCGACGACATTCCTGCCTCTGAAGTACTCGACGACAGGTATGGACAATGCAACACGAAGGGAACGCTGCTGATGGCGCTTCTACGCGCTGTCGGCGTAAGATGCCGCTTGCACGGCTTCACAATCCACAAAGCGTTGCAACGGGGCGTCGTGCCTGAACTGATCTATCCGATCGCACCCGCAGAAATCCTCCACTCATGGATCGAGGTCGAGACCGAGGCAGGATGGGTCGATCTTGAGGGCTTCATCCTCGACAGATCCTTCCTGTTGGCCCTGAAGCGGTCGTTTCCCGAGACACGGTCCCTATGCGGCTACGGTGCCGGGACCGACTGCTTGAGCGCACTGCCAGTCGGATGGACGGGGGAGAGTACATATATCCAAAAGACCGGCATCGCCCGCGATTTTGGAACATTCGATAATCCTGACATGTTTTATGAGCACCATCGTCAGGCGTTTGGCCCCCTGCGCGACTGGATCTATCGGCACCTCATTCGCCATTGGATGAATGCCCGCGTCAGGGCGATCCGCGCTGGTCGTTTGCCAAGCGTTCCAGGGCTCAGCCGGCCAAACCACGGCCATGAGGAGGCTTCTCGTGCCGCATGATCATGCCCATATGGAGCCTAAAGAAGGCGACCGGCGGGTTGCCATTGCCATCTGGGCAAACGGCCTCCTGACGGTCGCGCAGATTGTCGGCGGGATACTATCCGGCAGCCTCGCGCTGATCGCGGATGCCATCCACAACTTCTCCGACATGGCGTCGCTCGTCATCGCATTCGGCGCGCGCAAGATCGCGCGCCGCCCGGCCGATGCGAAAATGACCTTCGGATATGGCAGGGTCGAGATCGTCGCCGCGCTTATCAATTATACCTCGCTGATCATCATCGGCCTTTATCTGGTCTATGAGGGCGCGATGCGGTTTGTTGATCCGCCCGAAGTCGCGGGTTGGACCGTGGTCATCCTGGGCAGTGTGGCGCTGTTCATCGATACTCTCACCGCGTGGCTGACCTATTCGATGCAGAAAGGCAGCGTGAACATCCGGGCGCTGTTCCTCCACAACCTCAGCGATGCGCTGGCGTCTGTGGCCGTGATCGTCGGTGGCGTTCTCATCCTTCTCTACGATGTCCGCTGGGTTGATCCGGCGATCACCATCGGGATTGCCGCCTATATCCTCTGGCTTGCCTTCAGCGAGATCGGTGGCCCGATCCGCACCCTGATGTTGGGAAGCCCGCCCGATATCGACACGGACAAGGTTATCGCGGCCGTGGAGGACGTGGACGGAGTCGAGGAAGTTCATCACGCACATTTCTGGCAGATGCAGGAGCATCGTGCGGCGCTCGATACCCACGTCGTAATCGCCGAGGACCGCTGGGATGACCTCGAAAACATCAAGACGGCAATCAAGACCCGCCTCGACGAGGAATTCGGGATCGACCACTCAACGCTGGAGTTTGAACGCTCAGCGACCAAACATCGGGACGCAGACAGGTATGGTCATGGGTGACCTCAAAACCGTGGTTCTCGTGCTGGGTTGTGCGGCCAATCTGTTGCTGGTCGCGGGTATACTCTGGTCCATGTTCCAACCGGAGCGACGTGTCTGGCCGCCGATTCACTCTACAGGAGCCCACAAGATTGTCGTCTGGGGATTTACGTGCGTCGGCTTCGGATCTGCCATCGTTTTGGCTCTGCTAGAATGGGGTGAGCTCGACTTCCGATGGATCATACGTTGGGGTCTAGGGCTTTGTCTGATCGTTCTGGGCAATGCCGTTGTCTGGTCCGGTGTGATGCAACTTGGGATGGCGGCGACGAGTGGTGATGAAGGCGTTCTGCGGACCCGTGGCCTTTACCGGTTCTCCCGCAATCCTCAGTATGTGGCTGACATGGCGATCCTCATCGGGATCGGACTGCTCTCCGCCTCGATCCTCGCGTGGCCAGTGATTATCACCGGCGTTACTGCATTGGCACTCGCGCCCTTCGCTGAAGAGCGCTGGTTGATTGATCGCTACGGGGACCCATACCGAGGCTACCTCCGCACAACCCGCAGGTTTCTCTGACAGCATAAGGACAGCTGATCTCACGGCTTTGTGAGTGGCAGCCTGTTGAAGCTCTAGTGGGTGGAGGTCCGAGAATAGTCCAAACAGATAAAATTTGAGGTTTTCATGATGAAACGAGCGAACGACATGTCAGTCACGCGCAGGGCTGCGCTCCTGGGGGCCGCCGCAAGCGGTTTGGTTCTCGGAACCGGCAGGGGAGTGGCACAGACAAACGAGGGTCTGGCGACACCGGCGGTGCGAAGCAATATTTCCGGGTTTAGGGTTGCGTCCTGGCAAGATCATTTTGACAGCCTGCGGAATGGCGCGATTCTCTGCGACATTGACTCCCGCGCGGTGCAGTTCTGGTCGGAAGACGAAAACGTCTACAAGCTTTACCCCTCCAGCGTCCCTCTTACGGAGGAGTTGACGCGGCGCGGTTACACCGAAATCGTTCGCAAGGTGGATGGCCCGAGCTGGCGACCTACGCCGTCGATGAAGGAGCGCAATCCCGAATGGCCGGATTTCGTTGGCCCTGGCCCCGACAATCCCCTTGGAACACACGCCCTTTATCTGTCATGGCAGTACTACCGCGTTCACGGCACAGGTGACACGCGCAAGATCGGTCGACAATCGTCGAACGGCTGCATCGGCCTCTACAACGAACATATCGAAGAGTTGTTTGGATTAGCCGAGGTCGGTACTCAGGTTAAGTTGTTCTAAGGGCGGAAATTTTAAATATGCGAATTCATCTTGGCTTACTTCTCCCAGCAGCGTTTTTGTTGGGAGCGTGTTCCGCTTCTATTCCTGGCGGGCCCGACACTGCACAAAACAGACCACTGCCGGAGGCAGTCGTCGCTATGGCCGCAACGGGTCAGGATCTTCAGTCCGCGCGCCTTTTGCCGGAAGACGGCTGCTACTGGTATCTGCACAACGGTCCCGTGGAAGCGACCCTGGTGCCGCTCCGAACCCCTCGCGGAAATCCGATTTGTACCGCGCCAGCGGCCTAGCAGGGTTCAGTAATCCGAAGTGCTCCACGGCTAGGATAAACTCCCGTCACTTTCCCTGACCGATGGTGCTTTGGTACACGGCCTCAGCTTCCCGCAGTGACACTGTCCTCGGCCGAGTAGAGGAAAGCCGTCGAACCAATATCGACGTTGGGATAAAGCTCGTTTATGTGCGCCATGACCATTCTGACGCAGCCGGAACTCGCACGACCGCCAATGCTTCTCGGCTGTGGCGTACCGTGAATGCGGAGATAAGTATCCCGGTCGCCCAGAAAGAGATAGAGAGCTCGCGACCCAAGCGCATTCTTAGGTCCGGGCTCCATACCGTCGGCGATATCAGCGTAGAGTTCTGGGTCGCGGTCGATCATGTTCTGCGTCGGCTGCCAATGCGGCCATCTGACTTTGCGCTTGATCGTGTATGTACCTGGTTCGTACAGATCACCACGAGCTATGGCGACGCCATAGCGCATGGCAGTCCCGCCCTCCTCGATGTGATAAAGGTAGCGCGCAACCGCATCGACATGAATGTCGCCCGGTGTCAGCCCGTCTTTCGCGGCCACCCGGGTCGGGAGAAACCGCGGATGTAAGCCCCAGGGGTTCGAGGTTGCCGGGTCAAAGCCGGGCGGCGTCACCTGTGCGTCCCAGGCAACCTTCTGCGCTTCGGTCGGCCAGGTATTTGCCAGCACCGGGCTGGCAACCGGGGCAGAAAAGAGGGCGGCGGTGGTCATCACGAAATGTCGTCTAGTCAGCATACTATACTCTTCCAGCTTTGTCTGGCGAATGCCGTGACACGAGAAACGGCGTTTGATGTACGATAGAACCTCTACCAACTAGAGCTTCAAGGAGTTTCTTTTGACACAGATTGATTGCTCGGCTTCTACATCTTGTCGCGTGGTCGATAGCGATTATTCGAACACTTACTGTAAATTTACAGTCGTATTTCACATAACCTTGATTATGCGCGTAATACACTTTGCGTTGCAATAGTATATTATTGAAGGTAAGGTGGTGTCCGACAAAGGGTCCCCTACCATGCGCTTTCAACTTAGACGACTGTCTCTATGCCTAACCGCTGTAACGGCTTTGGTAACCGGTGTGCTGCCGAGCACCACAAAAGCACAAACCTATCCAATCGACTGCGCAATCCTTCTCTGCCTGTCCGGCGGTTGGCCCGCTTCCGTGCCCTGCAGCCGTGCCCGTGCCGAGTTTATCCGTCGCATCACGCCTTGGCCTGTGGAGCCACCACTGCAGATTTGGCGCTGTCCCATGGGCGCATCTTATGAGACCGAACGGCATCCGAGCAATGTAGACCGAATCTTCGAAGCCTTTCTTCAAGGCGAGGACTATTCGCCCCGCCAATCGTTTCCAGGCGATGATGTTGCCGTCCAAGCAAGATCAAAAAATGCCGTTTGGCCCTCTTCAGAAACCGGAACGGATGCCATTCCGGCAGACTTCGTGCTTCGCCTCGTCGAGGATCGGGCGGACATCGATATCAGCGGTCCGGAGTTCAATTTTGTCCGATCCATTCGCGTCTTTGATGTACGGTATGCGCGACAGCACGAGTCCGGGCGCGATGGGGACTGTAACCGAAGCGCGACCGTGGTCCTCGGCACTTACGGGACCCAAGGCGATTTCACTTGGCAGAGGTCTTCCGTCACTGCCCTTCCTTCGGCTCACGTAGGTCTTGAACGCTGGGGCGAGCATTGCCCTGGCATTTATCACCGATCCGTCTTCGTCGATTGGCGTGACTATGAGGGCAACTACGGGTTCGAGCAGGTGAACTACTGACCTGCCGCCACGTAGATTTGTCTCGGAAGACGGCTTCTTTGGCGTGTACGACCGCACCGCATACGCGTCGCGGTCCACATGCTGTTTGGCGTTTCGGCAAACACTGCGGGTTCGCTCTGTTCACCTGTCGTCGCTTCTTCCGATCATCGTCAGCGCATCGAAGTCGATTTCTTGCTTCTGTTCGTCACTTATATCCGGCCGGGTTTCCGATACCGGCTGGGGCCCTTGGACGTCCCACATCACCGCATGTGAGCCTGTACTCCAGCGATAAACCCAACCAACAACACTGCACCCATCGGTCCCGATCAGATTGGCGATCGCGACGCCCTCACCCTTATCATCGTTCACTGTTTACTGACTTCCTGCACTATGGCGCTGCGAATTGCGGCGTGGGTTTGCAGAGCGTTCACTACGACCGCGCGCCGGGCTTCGTTAATGTTGGCTAACTGGTCCTCGAAGAGGGAATGATCATCAGACCGGGAAAATGGGTTTCCGTGTTCTCAACAATTCATTGGCTTCAAATCCTGTGGTCGGGCTCCGTGGCGGTTTCAACGATCGCCAGAACCTCGAACGGGTCAAAGCCGATGGCGCGCGCCAGGACGACCAGCTCGACAACGTCGACCCGGCGCTGACCGCTTTCAAGACGGGCAATAAGGGATTGGTGGCATCTGAGCCTATCCGCCAAGTCTTTCTGACCAAGGCCCGCTTTGACACGCGCGTCGACCAACGCCCGGCAGAGTGCCACTTGTCCCTTGCTTCTGATTGTTTTCGCCACGCGTCACATACCTTTTGTGACGTCGCTAGCGGATGAAATCTGTTATCTAAAAAGTAGATACTTGAGGATGTTATCGTTGTCTGGTTTCCATGGGCTACACGTCTGATGCTCCCGAGGTTGCTCATCAATCCCCTACCAATTGAAGAAACCGGCCATAATCCTCGCTCACTTCCCGCGCTTCTTCGAAAGCGCGAGCGCGTTCGCTGTCGAGGCAACGGAAGTAGCTCTGGATATCCTGGATGTAACCTTCGAAGTCGCCACGGATGATGTCCGCATAGTCCCGCACCGCCTGCGAATCGCTCGGAAGGAAGGGACGGGTCGGAGGGACGCAAGCCTCGGCATGGCTTGCGACCGGAGCGAGCACAAGAGCGATCAGCACTCGCATTGCTAGCACCTTCCTCAACCTAAGGTTTGTAAAACCTTTTATCTCCTTGATAGACACCAAGGGCCATGCCTAGAGTCTGTGTAATCGAAATACATCTGTATCTGCCGTAATATAACTTGCGGTTGATAGTATACTATCGTAACTCTGGGCTTCAAGTGGGAATGCCTGGGGTCGCGCCATTGGAGAAAGCGTGAGCCGGGCCATGAACTGGGACATCGAAGCACCAAATGTGGTTACGGAAGCCAGGTTCCGCGAGCTCGTGGAAAGCGGCTATAGCGCAGAAATCCTGTGCCAGGAGTCGGCTCATAAGAAAGGCCCCAGCTATTACGGGGTCTGGATCATGCGCGTTGTCTCTGATGATGGCGTGGAAAAGCTCCTCGTCACCGCCCGCACGCGGACGACCTACAACGATATCAAGATCCGCGAGTTCAAGACGATCTCCGGCGTGGTGTCATTCTTCATTGGCCTTGGCTTTGCGCATGTCGATCTGCCGCTTGAGGCGGGGACAAGCCGTACGCACAAACTCGCCCCGCCAGACAAAGCGCCATCAGACAAGGGCGCTGACACCTAGCCTCGTCTGTCTCTTGCTGGTCGCCTCGCCAGCCTCAGCGCAAATGGTCCTGGTCATGGAGAGCGACGGCTCTCTGACCCCGTCGCAGTCTCAGAACAGCTTTGCGCGGAACTACAATGACGGCATCGGTCAGGGTTCAGCCTCCGATGGGATCGCGATCTTCGGCGAGGTAGAGGCCGAGCAAGAGGGCGTCCAAGTCGCGGCCCTTGCCCGCCCGACTCCCCTGCCCCGCGCCGATGTCCTCTCCGGGCTTCAGACCACGGCCTTGCGCTATGCCGGCCATCCCGGCCTGCGTCGCGCGGGGCTTTCCGTGACGGATTGGCTGGCTCTCTATCGAGCCAATATCGAGGTTGAGAGCGCCTATCGGCAGGATGCGATTTCAAGTGCAGGTGCCATTGGCCTTGGCCAGCTGATGCCCGCCACTGCCCGTGATCTCGGCGTTGACCCACGCGACCCGCTGCAGAACCTCGACGGGGCCGCCCGCTACCTCGCGATGATGTTGGACACGTTCGGCGATCCACGCCTTGCCCTTGCAGCCTACAACGCCGGACCCGGTGCGGTCCGCCAGTACGGCGGCATTCCCCCCTACCGAGAAACCCAGAACCACGTGGCCCGCGTCATGACTGTCGTGGCCCGATTGGAAGGATCAAATTCATGATGTCCCAACCTTTTTGGAAATCATTCCTCAAAACACTTATCGGCAATGTCACGAGAGCGCGCAGCGCGGCAGTGCATTGGCGATTCCGCTTTTTCCAAACAAGTTGGATTTCAAACCTCTTTGTCGCCTCGCTGGCGCTATTCCTGCTGATTGCCGAACCCGCCCTCGCCCAGAGCATTGATCTCTCCCCGATCCAGAGCCTGTTACAGGGCATCGTCGATGCGCTGACCGGCCCACTTGGCGTTGTCATCGCGACGCTGGCCGTTCTCGGGGTCTTTCTCAGCTGGTTCTTCAACATCATCGATCTGCGCCAGGCGCTCTGGGTCCTCGTGGGCATCGCCGGTGTTGCCGCCGCCCCCACCATCGTTGCCGCGGTCTTTGCCGGTGGCTGAGCGCGCGCCTCTCTTTCTCGGCCTCGTGCGCCCGCCGAAGCTTCTGGGCCTGCCCATCATGTACGCGATGGTCTGGCTCTTCGGTTCGGTACTCTTGTTCGTCTGGGTCCAGCACATCGCGGTGCTGGGCGTGGCCACCCTTCTCTATCCGGTGCTGTGGAAGGCCGCGGATTGGGACCCGCGTTTCATCGACGTGATGATGACGGCGCTGCAGGAGACGCCGCCGACCCGGAACCGCAGCATCCATGGCGGGGACAGCTATGCCCCGTGATGCTGCGCTCGATGCCCGCACAATGACGCCGGACTGGTATGCGCGCGAGACCCGGCTTGCGCATATGCTGCCCTATGTGAGCCTCGTCGACGACCAGACCGTGCGGACCCGGGTGAACGAACTCTTCCGCTGCATTCGGCTCGAGGGGATCAACAGCTACACGACGGACGATGCCTATCTCGACAAGGTGACGGCGCTCCTTGCCCGCATCGTCGCGCAGCTCGGGCCGGAATTCAGCTATTACGTCCACAAGGTCTCCAAGGCCACCAAACCTGATCTCGACCCGATCCGTGAGGACAGCTTCGCAGGCGAGGTGGACCGGCGCTGGCGCGCGAAACTCGAGACCAGCGGGCTCCGCGACAAAACACTGACGCTCACCGTCATTCACCGCCCGCCTCCGAAAAGTCTCCTGCCGTTCCTGAGCCGCAGCGCGCCGGACCGACTGAAGGAGGAGACCCGCAAACGCCTGCAGCGCCTCGGTGAGGCCGTGAACGTCTTCCTCTCGGGGCTCACCGAGCTCAAGCCGCGCCTGCTGTCAGCCAGATCGGGAGAGTTGGTGGGCTTTTTGGGCGCGCTCAACACCGGAACAGAGCTGCCGCTCTACCCAGCGAACACCTACGGCTTTTTGTCCTTCAACGTCGCCAATACCCGCGTGACGTTTCACGGCGACCATTTCGAGCTTTCCGAGGGCGTCGTGGGCCACCGCTACGGCAAGAGCTTCACCATCGGAGAATATTCCGAAGGCACCTCCTGCACCATGTTCGACATGCTGAACCTGCCGGTCGACATGATTGTCACCCATTCCTTCACGCCGATCAATTCGAACCTCATGGCGGGCCGTATCAAACGGCAAAAGCGCCAGATGCAGGCGAGCCAGGACGCAGCCCTCTCGCTCCTGGAAGCCCTCGACATCGCCGCCGATGATCTCGAGGCCAAGCGCCAAAGCTTCGGCGAGCATCATATGGTCGTGACGCTCTTTTGCGACACGCTTGAAGATCTGCAGACGCTGAGCGCCGAGATCGTGAACGCAGCCGCAACCGAAGGCGTGAAGATGATTGGCGAGCGGGTCGCGGCCAAGGCGCATTACCTCAGCCAGCACCCCGGCAACCAGCCAAAGCGCGTCCGCGCGAGCGCCGTCACCAATCGCAACTTCGCGGACTTCGCGGCCTTCCACCGAACGCAGCTCGGCAAACCCGCAGCACTTACCCCATGGGGCCGGGTCATCACCTATTTGCCCACGCCCGAGCAGAGCGCCTATCGGTTTTCCTATCACGAGCAGGGATCGCCCGACAAAGAACCGACCAGCGGCCATACCCTGATCATGGGGCGGCCCGGGTCGGGCAAATCGGTGCTGTCCGCCTTCCTGATGACCCAAGCCCGTCGCGCAGGGGCGCGGATCTTCGTCTTCGATTATCGTCTTGGTATGGAGATGGCGGTCCGCGCCAATGGCGGGCGCTACGCGTCCCTGAACGCCGGTCAGCCCACGGGCCTCAACCCGCTCTGGACCGAGACCGATGCGCGGGGGACCGCCTGGCTCTCGGACTGGCTTGCCACCCTGCTCTACCGCGCTGACAAACCCCTGACCCCGGCGCAGACCAACCGCATCCAGGAGGTCGTGCGCCAGAATGCCCAGGCCACCAATCCGGCCCTGCGGAACTGGCGGGATTTCGCATCGCTGTTCGTCTCCACCGATGATGGCGGCGATCTGCATCAGCGCTTGCTCGAGTGGACCGAAGACGGCCGCTACGGCTGGATCTTCGGGCAGAGCCTCGAGGACACGTTCTCGCTCAAGGGCGATGTCGTGGGCTTCGATCTGACTGGCATTCTCGACAGCGAGGCCGACAAGGAGCGGATGGCGGTCCTGTCCTATCTTTTCCGCCGGGTCGAGCGCGAGATCGAGGATCGCCGCCCCACCATCATCGTGATCGACGAGGCCTGGAAGGCCCTCGATAACGCGTATTTCGCCGAACGGCTGTCGAACTGGCTGGTGACCGCGCGCAAGCAGAACACCGTCGCGGTGATGATGACGCAATACGCGAGCCAGCTTGAGCGCACCCGGACCGGCAAGACCATCGTCGAAGCCGTTCCGACGCAGATCCTGCTCCCCAATATCCGCGCGCAGCCTGCGGATTACGCCATGCTGAACCTCACGGAGAAGGAGCTCGACGTCCTTCTCAACACGGGCAGCAACAGCCGCCTCGCACTGATCCGCGACGATCAGGGCTCAATCGTCGTCGATGCCGATCTGAGCGCCCTTGGGCCCAATCTCACCATCCTTGGTGGCATGGAAAAGGGCGAAGCGCTTGTCGGCGCCGATTACCGCACCCGCCCAGATTTTTGGAGGCTTTCATGATCCGTATTCTTGTCGCTTTGGCTGCGCTCGGCGCTTTAGCCTCCTGCGCCCAGTACCAGGAACCGCAGGCCAATTGCTTCACCTTCCTAGCCTCGACAGCCCCTGTCGCGCCTGATTGCACCTTCACGCCTCTCGATGCGCCGGAGGGCGACATTGAAGTCTAGCCTGCCTCATATCCTCGCATTTTGCTTGCTGCCCGGTCTCGGCTTCGCCCAAGGCGTGCCGACCAATGACAGTGGGCTGACCGCGCGTGACATCGTCGAGACCGGCGATCGCGAGGCTGACTTGGCCGTTCAGTCGAACAAGCTTGCCGTGCGCGAACTCATTGCCGAGATCGAACGGGAGCAGCTGGAAACCCTGCAACGCATCCTTGATGCCCAGACCAGCTTCGGCGGTCAGGGCTTGCCGGCTATGGTCTCGGGGCTGGAAAGCGGCAGCGGGGATCCCGACCGCGCCGTGGAAGCCGTCTATGGCACGGGCGAGATCGATCCCAATCCCGGCGGTGCGCAGATGTTCGGCGACGCCGCCGAGAACATCGAGCAGCTCATCATCCGCGTTGCCCAGGAGACCAGCGGCTTTGCGGGTGTTGGACGCGCAGGACTCTCCCCCGTCCAATGGCGCGCGCTGCTGCAAGCGCTGATCTGGCAGGAAAGCCGGTTTACGATTGGGGCACGGTCTCCCGTCGGCGCCTATGGTCTCACCCAGATCATGCCGGGCACGGCCAGCGATCTGGGCATCAACCCGGAATATTACGACAGCCCCTACCTTCAGGTGCATGGCGGCGCGCGCTATCTCGCGACCCAGCTCAACACATTCGATGGCAACATCATCAACGCCCTCGCGGCCTATAACGCCGGACCCGGCCGGGTTTTCGAGTATGGCGGCGTGCCACCTTTCCGCGAGACCCAGCACTACGTCCAGGTGATCCCTGAACGCTACAATCTCTATCTGACCCGTATCGGCGGGATCGAAGCGCTTGGCACGATCGACCCCGCGCTTCTCGCCAATGCCAACCTCTCGCTCACGGGTCATGGGGCGGCCTTTTATGGCAGCAACTCACCCGCCGCGATCCGCCAAGCCGCCCTGCGCATTTCCGACATCGTCGAACGGATTTCCGAGACTGAAGACGTGCAGGAAAGCATCGCACTCAACACCTATGCCCGCGCCGAACTCGTGCGCCTCGTCGCTGCACGCATCCGGCTTCAGGCGGCACGCACCCGCGTCCTTTCTGCCGAGGAGCTGGCCCAGGCCAGCGCTCGCATGGCCGAAAGCGCGTTCATGGATTTTACGATCAGGGAGATTGAATGATGGGACATCTGCTCTTGAGGACAGCTTTGGCCACGACACTTGGCGTTGGCTTGCAGTTCAGCGCCCTACCCCCTGCCGCAGCACAAGGTGTACCGGTCGTCGACACGCAGAACATCGCGCAAAACATCCAGCAGCTGCGGCAGATGATCGAAGACGAGATTCTGCAAAACGAGCAGCTGACGCAGCTCCGTGAACAGCTCGGCCTTCTCACGGATCAACTCGCGGAGCTGCAAAGAACCTACGAGGCCCTCACCCGCCTCGCCGAGCTTCCAGAAATCATCCGCACGGAAATGGAAGACGAGTTGAACGGTCTGCTCGACCAAGAGTTCGGGGACATCCTCGCCACGATTGAGGCGATCAAGACTGGGGATTTCTCGGGCCTCTCGGGCTCCGGCGCAGGCGAAATCGAAACCCAGATGGATCGGGTGCTGGCCGATCTCGGATTTGACGATGACACCCTCTCGGAAATGGCCACGAGCGGCAATCCCGGGGCCAACCGCGTGGCGACGCAGGCCACCACCGGTGCCCTTGTCTCGGCGGCGGCCCAGAACAGCTATGAGGATGCCGGCCAATCGCTCGAGCGGGTCGACCGCCTTGTCGGACTCATCGACGACATGGACGAACTAAAGGAAAGCATCGATCTCAACACGCGCGTGACCGCGGAGCTCGCCATTGCGTTGGTCGCCATGTGGCAACTCGAAGCGGTGCAGACCGTGAGCGACGGCACGGGCGGCGTGATCGATGCCGCCACCATCGCCGAAGAACAGCGCTTCATGGATTTCACCTTGCCGGACCTCCGGGCCGACTAAGGCGTTTCGAAATTGATCCACAAAATCAAAGATCGGTTTTCGCGTTCGAGCGCAGCGAGAGGCAGCGAAGAACCGATTCCTCTTATTTTGGAACGCCAATCCGATCGCGGGGGCATGACGGGTGGCGACTGAACAAGAAATCATCGAGGAAGAACTGGTCTACGGTGCCCTGCGCCGCGAACGGCTCTGGCAACGCCTTGGCCTGATGGGCCTTGTCTTCGGTATCATCGGCTGTCTGAGTGCCGCGGCTGTCTCGATCCTCGATGTCGACCCGCCCCCCGTCGTTGTCCCCTATGATCCCGCTACCGGCTTTGCACTCCCCGAAGCCTCGGTGGGCGCCTCCTCGGTGACCGCCAACCAGGCGATCATCGAGGCGGAGGTGTTCCGCTATGTGACCGACCGGGAGGTCTATAACCAGCTGGACAACGATCTGCGCATCCGCAGCGTCCTGCGCCGCTCGGACGGAGCTGCCGAGAGCGGGCTGCGCCAGATCTGGAACAGCGCCAACGAGAATTACCCGCCGACGGTCTATGGCCCCAATGCCCGGCTCGACGTGGAAATCCTCAGCATCAACCGGATCGGATCCAACCGCGCCACCGTGCGCCTGCGCAAGCGCCTGACGTCCATTAACGGCACCCAGACCGGCCTCTTCACTGCGACGCTTCTCTTCGAGTTCCGCCCGGAGACCCGCCGCTCCATCGATGAGGTCTGGACCAATCCATTCGGCTTCACCGTCCTCGAATATTCCATCCGCTCCGACAGATTGGAGAACTGATCTTGTTTCCCGTACGAATTGCATTTGTTGTCCTTATCGTTTTGTTGCCGGGGTTGGTCGCTGCCGAAGCCATCCCGCGTGGCGGTCCCAACGACAATCGGGTGCGCTTGGCCACCTACCAGGAGGGCCAGGTCTATCGCCTGAGTGTTTCGCTCACCCATGTAACCACGGTCGAATTCGGTGAGGGTGAAAGCATCCGCTCGATTATCGCGGGCGACACGGAGGGCTTCGAGATCGATGGCGTGCCGGGCGGGGAGGCATTTGCGATCAAGCCCGTCGCGCGCGGTGTCCATACCAACGTGACCGTCTACACGAACAGGCGAAGCTACTATTTCAACGTCGAGGAGGTCCGTAGCCCGACCTTCTACGTGGTGCAGTTCCGCTATCCGGACGACGCTGCGCGCCCGACCCGGGCCATCGCCGCCCAAGCACCTAACTACAATTACGGCGCCAGCGCGCGGACCGAGTTCACGCCAACGCGCATCTGGGATGACGGGACGTTCACGTATTTCGCCTTTCCGAGAAACGCACCTGTGCCAGCGATCTTCCGCTATGCGGGCGGCCGTGAACGCACGGTTAACACGCAAACCCCTGAGGACGGCGTGATCCGCGTCAACGGCGTAAACCGCCAATGGGTCCTGCGACTTGGCGAAGAGGTGGTCTGCATCGAGGCGATCCCGCCCGCGGAGGCCGCCTCATGAGCGATACTGAGAACACCGAGCTGGAAAAGCGCCTCGCCGCCCTTGAGAAAGGCAGTGCCCGCGCCCCCACGGCGGCGCAGCGCCGGTCGCCCCTTCTCGCGCTGATCGTGGTCCTCGTCATCGGCGCGGGTGGTGCCCTGCTTTATCTCCTCTCACAGCCCGACGAAGAGGAAGCCTTGCCGACGGCCACCCCGGACGTCTTCCAAAACGAGGGGGACGGCTTTGGCGCCATCGAGACCTTGCCCCCGCCCGAGCCCGAGGTTGTGTTCGTCGGACCCGATCCAGTCGAGCATAACGCTGAGCTTCTGGCGCAGATCACGGCCCTGCAGGCTCAGATCGAGGAATTGCGCAACGCCCCTGGACCAGTTGTCGAGGAAGACACCGCCGCCGCAGAGGCGATCGACGCGCTGACCACTCAGATCGCGGCGCTGCAAGCTGCATCGGAAGCCGCACAGCAGCGGTTCCAGGACGAACTGACAGCCCGGGATCGAAGTCTTGAACAACTCCGCATGGATCTGGAATTGGCCCAACTCGAGGCAAGCCGACCGCAACCTGCCCCAACGGGCCCCACGGAAGATGAGCTGCGCGCACGGGAAGAGGAACGGCTCCGCCGCGAGGAAGAGGCACGGCGACTGGCGGATCTCGAACGCCGCGCGGCCGAAGAGCGTGCGTTCCAGGAACGCCGGATCGCCTCGCCCACCATCGCCTTTGGCGGCGCCTCCGGAGCGAATGAAACGGCTCTGACCGAACGCAACTTTGGCGAGGTGACGGATTTCGTGCTGAACGGTGCGTTGCCCGCCACCGTGACGCAGGCCGAGGTGATCGCCAATCCCTCCAACACCATCATTCAGGGCACCATGATCCAGGCCGTCATGGAAACTGCCCTCGACAGCTCACTGCCCGGCCAGACCCGTGCCGTGGTGTCCGAGGATGTCTACAGCGTCGATGGCACGCGCCTCCTGATCCCGCGCGGATCCCGTCTCATCGGGCGCTACCGCGCCGGCGTCGATATCGCGCAGCGCCGCGTGACGATCGCCTGGGACCGGATCATCATGCCCGACAACCAGACCGTCCAGATCAGCTCCTTCGGGGGTGATGAACTGGGCCGTTCCGGTGTCAACGGTTTCGTGGACACGCGCTTCGCCGAGCGTTTCGGGTCGGCCGCCCTGATCTCGCTAATTTCCGCTGCACCCAATGCAGCTGCATCAAATGTGGAAGACGAGGGAACAGCCGACGTTCTCGAAGACGTTGGCGATGATCTGGCAGATGCCACGGACAGCGTCATTGGTGATTACCTCTCCATCGGCCCCGTCATCTATGTCGACCAAGGCGCACGCGTCACGGTCATGGTCGATCGCGATCTGGAAATATTCTGAGCCCATGTCGCTGAGCTATCTTGAAACATCGCTCGACCGGATCGACGCCGCCAACCGCGACGATGTCATCGAGATTTGTATCAACCCCGACGGGACCTGTTGGGGCGAGTTCCAGGGCGATCACTTCATGCGCGCGCTGGACCAGAGGCTTACGGGCGTTCAGGTCAGGGACCTCGGCAACCAGATCGCCTCCTCGGCCAATACCACGATGAGCAAGGACCGCCCCATCGTCTCGGTATCGATCACCTACAAGGGGCGCCCGATCCGAGCGCAGGTCATCACCCCACCCGCCGTGCTCTCGGCCATGTCGATCAGCCTGCGGTTCTTCTCAAGCCTGCCTCTCGATGGCATTGCGCTCGATTTTCTTTACGGCCAGGAGCGCAAGCTCGAAGACCTGCGTGTCGAAAAAAAGCGCGCCTTGCGCGCCGTGGTGGCCGCAGGTGTGATAGATGATGCGCTGGCCTTCTGCGTCGAGAACAAACTCAACATGATCGTCTCGGGCGGCACCTCCACCGGCAAGACCGTGGCCGCGCGCAAGATCCTCTCTCACGTACCGGCCGAGGAACGGATCGTCACCATCGAAGAAGCCGCCGAGCTTCTGCCGACCCAGCCCAATACCGTGACCCTCCTCGCCAATCGCGACGCAGAATTCCAGACCGCCGATGTTCTTCTCACCGCCACGCTCCGCATGCGCCCCGACCGGATCATCCTCGGCGAGGTGCGTGGCAAAGAGGCCATGACCTTTCTGGAAGCGATCAACACCGGCCATGGCGGCTCCATGACCACGCTCCATGCCGAAACCCCGCAACTGGCCGTGCAGCGGCTTGCGATCGCGGCCCTCAAGACAGAAATCCCGATGACCTATGCCGACATGATCCAGTACATCGAGAACTCCATCGATGTGATCATCCAGGCCGGTCGCCATGACGGCAAACGCGGCATCACCGAATTCTACCTGCCCGGCGCAACTGAGATTGGAACTTCCCAATGAAGACCTTCGAATACGATAT
This sequence comes from Sulfitobacter sp. PM12, assembly GCF_045586035.1. NCBI lineage: Bacteria > Pseudomonadati > Pseudomonadota > Alphaproteobacteria > Rhodobacterales > Roseobacteraceae > Sulfitobacter > Sulfitobacter sp. PM12. Next base: position 85,088 of record NZ_CP151531.1, on the reverse strand, counting down.
CCTGTCCTTTCAGGTGAAAAAGCAAAAGGACTACGACGCGATGCGAAGCGCCTTGAATGCGCGCGGCGCCGAGGGGTGGGAAGTCATTACAGCTGAAGCAGGTGACTACGGCTACACCACGTTCCTGAAGCGAGAATCTTTAAGAAAGAAGGCAGGTTCAGAATGATGCGGGTCGTTGCGACTGTAGGCCTGCTCGTCGTTCTCGGCGCAACCGCTGGTGTGGCCGAGCGGAACCTGATCCCGACGCTCGACAACCGTCCAGATGTTTGCCCAGAACAGTCACCCGAGCCGGAGTGGATGCAGAACATCGATGTGCGCGAGTCCTACAAGCGCCTCTTGATCCAACAGATCTACCGAGCTGAAAGCATGAAACGCATCGTTGACGCGCAAAGCTGTGACTGTCCCGTACGGTATCCGACTTGGGAGGTCGCCGTACGCGTCTACACCGAGCGCTACGCCTCATCTGAATACTGGGACATCGTGGAAGCGACTTCCGCATACCGGCACCAAGCAAATGAGCTTCGACGCGAAGCCATACCAATCTGCGAAGCCGCCGGGAACTGGTAGGTCACCATGAGTGTTGTCACCTACTTCGTGGAAACGGCCGATGGCTATCTCAATACCGCTGCCGAAACTCAGTTTGGTGCGGTCGCAGCAACGGTCGGCACGTTGCTGGTTCTGGGCACAACACTGGTTGTCATTCTTGTCTTCATCAACATGATCTACCAGTATCGCGCCATGGACGGCCGAACTGCATTTTGGCTGGCCGTGAAGGTCGGACTGATAGGGGTCTTCGCAGCCAACTGGGTCCAGTTCAATGCGCTTGCCTCAGCGATACTGAACGGAATCGACAGCATTGCCGGGGCCCTTGTGGCTTCTGTCGGCGGCGGATCACCTGGCCCGTCCGGTACCTTTGCAGAGGAATTTGACGACCTAATTGCAGCGCTCGGGGACTATCTGAATGCTGCGGGATCTGAGCTGAACTGGATGGCGGGTGCCTTGCTTGACACACTTGGGATTCTGCTGCTCTCGATTCTTGGCGGGTTGGCGGCGTTCATTGTTGTGGCGTCCCGGCTCATGATCGCTCTGCTAATTGGCATTGCGCCAGTGATGATCTTCTTGACCCTTTTCGAGGTGACCAAGGATTATTTCGCGCGCTGGCTTTCGGCACTTGTTTCTTTCGCGATGTATCCGATCATCGTCGCAGGCGTGTTCGCAACGATCACAGGTGTCTCTCGTGCGCTTCTTGCTAAGCTTGGTGACCCAGAGGGGGCCTCGAACATAGGGGCCCTTCTCCCATTTTTCATGATGGTGCTGATGGCAAAGGGTTTCATCATAGCAACACCTTTCTTGGTTCGGGCGATTTCCGGAAACATCATGATGCCAGCACTCTCGGCCGGGTTCGGGGGAAGCTATGCCTTCGCCAGAGGGCTTGCAGGTAGCAAACAAGTTTACAATCGCTATGCCATCGGTGGCGCAACTGGGGCTGAATACGCAGCCCTTCGAGCGCGACAATTCTTTGGCGTGCAAGCCTTGCCGAGCCGACCAAATACTGCTGGAGGGCCAACTGCGGCTCGTCCGGGTGACGCAAACGGATCAGGCGCCCGAATGCTGGCACAGCTTTCAAGACTTGGTAGGTTGGGCAGGCGGTGACAGCCAGGCGGAAAAAAAATCCTGCCACAACCGCAAAGGTTTTGCCAGTGGTTTTGAACGGTTTGGAAAGTTTAAAACAATCTTTGGGCCAATTGCACTAACGGTCAAAAATGACAAAGGTCGCTTGCGTATCGCAATCCGGCTCTTGCATCAGAACTTTGATTTCCCCGCGTGCCTCGGACCAGGTATCCTCGTCTTTCTTCACGAGAAGGCGTGTTCGTGTACCGCGCGACGCCTTGTGCCCGAAATGGTGAAGTTCCAAGGATCAATCGAAAAACGACAAGAATTGGCAGGCGTGTTTGGTGCCATGCCAGAGACAGGTGACCCAGAAGTTATCTATGCTGTTGACGATGCGCGCCTGTCTCTCGTGTCCGAAAATACGGCGCTTTGGACGTCGGTTGAGCAGGACCTTCAGCTCGCGCAAGCCACGACGGCAACCAGCATGCAAGAACGCGTCCGTGCCTGTTTGATCGGGGCCATTGGCGACGGCGACCCGTCGATCGCCTATATTTGCGAACGCCTGTCAAGAAGTCGCACGGGGCTACTGCGGGAACTACAAGCAGAGGGCGTAACGTTTCAGGGCATTCTGACCGACACGCGAAAATCTCTCGCGCTGAGATACCTGCGCAATAGCGACATGCCGGTCAAACAGGTCGCCAGCCTGCTGGCCTACCGCGACACCAATGCTTTCCATCGCGCGTTTCGTGCCTGGACAGGGCAGACACCGGCGCGGGTTAGAGCGACCCAGGATGATGCTTGTCAGGTTTGAGAGTGGGCTCCAATGCGAACTATCACGCTGTTACGATTTACTGCATGATCCATTTCTGGCCTTTGAACCAGTAGTTGGCGCAACTATAACGAATGTTCTTTTTGGTCGCGCATTTTAGATGTTCACGGGCTGTACAGCGAAAGAGCAGTATGAATTCCGTAAGGCGCAGCGGAGTTCAATGTCCTGTGTGGATAGCTGCTGCAAAGCAAGACATATTTGAAGCTGATTTTGGCACTGGTCAGAAGCAGACGTGTGTCCGGCCTGTTTGCGCGGCGCACGCGGCCGCTGGCCCTCCCTCTCGGGACATTGCTGTGCAATGCCCTGCCGGGCAGTGGATGGTTTCCGCAAACCAAGTCCCAAACCGGTCTGCGGACAAGTGAAGCCACTGACATTCGACGGGGTTTCTTGGCTGACGGGCTGACTGTGCTCCATCATTTCAATGGTCTTGCTGTCTCGTGTGTTCTGTTCTCCTCAGTTTAGATCGTGTGCGGTCTGTAGTACTCGTTCTTGCTCAAAACGGCCCAGATAATCCGCGCTGTCTTGTTTGCCATTGCCACGGTGGCAAGGCGGGTAGGTTTGCGGTCAAGCAATGCTCGGGACCACGGATCAACGCGTTCGGGATGTGTTTTCATCTGCCTCAGCCGAGAAGTTATACCAGTGACCAGCAGGCGTCTGATATATCGATCCCCCATCTTTGTGATAAGCCCAAGTTTTTCTTTGCCACCACTTGATCGGTTAAGCGGCGTCAGCCCCAGCCAGGCGGCAAATTCGCGACCGTTCTTGAACTGACTGGCATCTCCTGCTGTTGCGACAATTGCTGACGCGGTCACTGGACCAACGCCGGGGATCGACCGAAGTAACGTCACGCGGAGGTCCTGCTTGGCTTGAAGCCTTATACGCATTTCATACCGCCGCACGCGGAGATGCAGGGCAACAAGTTGGTTGCTCAGATTGTCGAGCACATCGATGGCAACTTCTGGAATGCCTGGCTTGTCGCCATCCAGCACACCCTTTGCAAACTTGATCGCGCTGCCGATCCCCTGCACAATTACGATACCAAATTCGCCCAGCAAGCCACGCAGCATATTACTTAGTTGGGTTCTCTGCCGGACGATCAGATCACGGGCTCGGTGGAGGAAGAGAACGCCCTGTTGCTCTTCTGACTTAATCGCGACAAACCGCATTATTGGACGGGTCACTGCCTCGCAGATAGCAGCGGCATCAACCGCGTCGGATTTGCCCCGTTTCACATAGGGCTTCACATACATCGCTGGGATCAGGCGCACATCATGGCCCAACTTACTTAGCTGTCGGGCCCAATAATGACTGGAACCGCAAGCCTCCATGCCAACCAGACAGGGTGGGAGTTTCTCAAAGAATGCGAACAACTGCGCGCGCCGCAAAGCTTGGTTGAAAGCGACTTCGCCATTCTCAGTCACTCCGTGAACCTGAAAGATATTCTTGGCCAAATCGAGGACGACTGTTGTAACCTGCATTGGGTAGCTCCTCTCAAAAGCAGTCAATAACAACTGCAGTATGGCGCATTGCGACGCCGGTTGGAGCAGGAGCTATCCACACCATCCGCTTCGGTGAAATGAGCTGCAACGCAGCGGAAAATTGTATGACGTCAGCACCCACGGGACAGATTTGAGGATTTGAAAAAGGGAGGATTTCTGGTTCATCTTATCGATTAGGAGATCGAGATGATAAAGAAACCCCAGACGTCGAAAGACGCCGCCGAGCAGGTTCACCGCAAGTACCGTGATCGTTATCACGAGAGCCCGCACAACGTCACACCCGCAGACGTTTACTTCGGGCGAGACAAAGCCATTCTCAGGGAAAGGGAGAAGATCAAGAAACTGAAAATCCGCCAGCGCCGCTGGCAAAATCAAAAACAAGCCGAATAATCAATCACGCAAACGAGCCAGAGCCTCCAATGCTCAAGCCGCACTGATGCACCATTTTATATAGCCAAGAACTCTTCACGGGTCACAAGAGCCGTCCGACGAAGGTGCTATTAAGAAACCGGTGGCAGCTCACTGGGACCCTACCGCGGCGCAACTTAACGCCAACTGAACTTTGGGAGATCAGACCCAGGACGCGCTACGCCAGCGTGTTGCGCGTCGCTCCAAGGTTTGCAGCGCTCCGTATTCGAGCGCCAACATCAGAAACACAAAACTCAGCGCATAGGCGAGAACATAGCGCGTCTCGAACAGCTGGAAATAGAGGTGGATCTGAAACCCGATGCCATCGCTGCGGCCCAGAAACTCGACCACGAGCACAATTTTCCAAATAATCGCCAACCCGTTGCGCGTGCTGGCAGCAAAATAGGGCCAAAGCTGGGGTAGTGTCACATGGCGAAGGCGCTGTATGGGCCGCATCCGGAAGACACGTGCCATTTCGCCAAGTTTAGGGTCCAGGGCCTGCACCCCTTCGCGCAAGGTCACAGCCACCATCGCCATTTTATTGAGGGCGACAGCAGTAACCGCAGCAACCTCGTTCAGACCGATCCAGAGGTAGCACAAAACGATAACAACCAATGCGGGAATATTCAAAAGCACGATCAGCCATGGCCCGAACCAGCGGTTGAGATACGGATAGAACCCCAACAACAGCCCCGCCACCGTGCCAAAAACCATCGCAAGCGCGAAGGCCATGGCAACCCGCTTGAGCGTTGCCCAGATGTGCCGCTGCAACTCACCCGATCGGCCCTCGAGCAAGCCGACGCGCCAGACCTCGGCAGGGCCGGGAAGGACCGCACCATCACTTGTTACCCATGCCGCAAGGACCCAGATCAAATACAGCCCGAAAAGTGATATCACCACGACCGGCAATGAGGGGTGAGGGTTGTGGTCAGGCATAGCAATTACCATGCACAAATCCCGCGCCAATCCCAAGGCGAAATAGCGAAGCCCTACCATAGTCGCATAGAGCATTTTTCCACCTGCTTCTAATCTCGATCAATGCAACGCCACTGGATATTACACATCGTGCTTGGTGCGGTCACTTTATGGCTGGTGTCGTGCATTGCGCTGGCCGCCCAGCCGCTGGATCGAGAGACGTTGGAGCCCTACATCGTTCCGCCGATGTCGCTGGGCGAGAGGATCAACGATGAAGGCGTGTGGCAGCTTCTGAACTCGGGCGGTGCCGAGGCAGGATTTGTGTTCGAGACTGAGCCGATGGCACCGCTGCCCGGCTTTTCCGGTGCGCCTATCAACGTGCTGGTGGTCCTTGACCTTGAAGCTCGTTTTCTCGACGTCAAACTGATCTCCCACAACGAGCCGATCTTTGTCTCAGGGCTGGGACAGGCACCGTTCCACAAGTTCTTCGAGCAATATCGTGGCCATTCGATTACCGAAAGTCTGGTGGTCGGGACGCCTTATGGCGCGGGAACTGACGGATCCGCGCTGGTCTATCTTGACGGCGTCACCAAAGCGACCGCCTCCGTGCGCATCGCCCATGAAAGCGTGCTGGCCGCGACGCTGAAGGTCGCACGCGAAAAGATGAGCGGCGTCTCGACAGGTCCGCCCGCCTATCCGGACCTTACCTATGATGAGCCATTGGACTGGGAGGATCTGGTCAGACAAGGACTGGTCACCCGTCACCGCGTGTCGAATGCGGAGATAAACGCTGAATTTGCAGGGACGATCTGGGCCGACGATGATCCGGAAGCAAGAGACAATCCCGACGGCACCTTCCTCGATCTTTGGGTTGTGGACATAGGCCCGCCCTCGATCGCCCGCGCGGTGCTGTCTCCCGGCAGCCTCGCTGAACTGAAGGGGTTTATGGGTATCTCCACCAGCGACGAACCCATTCTTGTAATCGAGACGGCACGGCACGGGTTGGTCACCGATGAATTCATCCGCAACACCTCACCCGATCTGATCAGCGCGGAACAAGGCGGTTTTCCGATAGCCCTGCGAGATGCCGACATCTACATTGAGCTGAATGACGCCCTGCCCGACGAACTGCACGACAGTGCTGCCCTGATCCTGCGCACGGACAGGCGGCTGGGGTTCGATCCTACTGCGGAATGGACACTGCGGATCAAGGCGCTGCGCGAGCATGGCATGTTCAAACCCGAAATCGGTTCAGCCTCGGTAGACATCACCCACAGCACGGACGCGCGGTTTTTCAAACGTCTCGAAGCGGTCAAACCGACGCCTGCGTGGGTAGATGCGTTGCGCAACCGTGCGGCGGATCTGATTATCCTCGCCGTCTTTCTTGTCGGATTGATCGCACTGCTGGGCCTTAGCCTGAACCGCCTGGCCGGGCATAGATATTTCACACCGATCCGCCTCGGGATTCTGGCCTTTGTCATCGGGTTTGTCGGCTGGTGGGGGCAAGGGCAATTGTCGATCGTTACGCCGCTCGGGGTGATCCGTACGGTGGCCGAGGGCGGATCACTGGCGTTTTTACTCTACGATCCCTTCTCGCTTGTCATCTGGGCTGTCACGATCCTCGGGTTTGTGCTCTGGGGGCGAGGTCTGTTTTGCGGCTGGTTGTGTCCCTTCGGGGCGATGCAAGAGTTCGCCCACCACCTCGCAAGACTGTTGCGCATCCGCCAGATTGACGTGCCCGATGCGTGGGACGACCGCCTGAAATGGATCAAATACGCCGTCTTGTTCGCACTTGTGGCGATCATGTTCACCGCCCCTGCGCGATTGGACAAAGCCATCGAAGTCGAGCCGTTCAAGACCGCAGTGACCACGTTCTTTGTCCGCGAATGGTATTATGTGGCTTATGCGGTGGGGCTTTTGGTGCTGTCCATGGTGGTGTTCAAAGGGTTCTGCCGCTACATTTGCCCACTGGGCGCCGTCATGGCGATCGGCGGATTGATACGCACCCGCAAATGGATCGACAGGCGGGCGGAATGCGGATCGCCCTGCCAGTTGTGCCGCGTCAAATGCGCCTACGGAGCCATCAAGAAAACCGGCGAAATCCAGTATTCCGAATGTTTCCAATGCCTTGATTGCGTCACGATCCACGATGACCCAAAACAATGCGTGCCGCTGATCGTGGCGGCGCGGAACGGGCGCAGACTGCATAAGGTGGCCGCGCAATGAAACTGAATCGTCGGCGTTTCTTGTCTATCTCGGCCGCCTGCATGCTGGCGACGCCCGCGCGGGCGCAGATCCACCGCTGGCAGGGTCGTGCCCTGGGGGCGGAGGTTGAGATAACCCTGCACGCCCCTGCCGACATTGCTATTCCCGCATTGGAACACGCCCGAGCTCTGCTGGACAGAATTATGGCGCAATTCGACCTGTTCGATCCGGCCTCCACAGTCTCGCGGTTGAACCGGACCGGGCACCTTGATGCGCCCGATGTGATGTTTCGCAGGTTGATGCAGGCCTGCACACAGGTTCACGCAGCAACCGGCGGGCTATTTGACCCCACCGTTCAGCCGCTGTGGCGCGCATTAGCCGAAGGGCAACCACCTGAGGCCGCGCGCGCGCTCATCGACTGGTCGCGTGTGCGCCATAGTGCTGCGTCGGTTACGTTGGGCGAAGGACAGGCGTTGACCTTTAACGGAATCGCCCAAGGGTTCGCGACAGATCTGGTGGCCGAGGCGCTGCGGGATGCGGGGCTCGAGCGCACGCTGGTCAATATCGGTGAATTTCGAGGCACCGGCGGGCCGTGGAGGCTGGGCATCAGTGACCCCGAAATCGGGATGATCGGCACGCGCACGCTCACCTCGTCGGCCATCGCCACCTCCAGCCCCAAGGCCGTTCCGCTGGGCGGTCAAGGGCATATCCTGCATGGGCACGCAAAACCGCGTTGGTCTACAGTCTCGGTCGAGGCGGCGACCGCAACCATGGCGGACGGGTTTTCCACAGCGCTGACAATGGCCCGCCTTGAGGATATCCGTGCGGCGGTGGGGACATTCGGGATCCGGCGGATCACGCTTGTTAGTGATCAAGGCGATGTCTCGAGGGTCGAGGCCCCTGCATAAAAAAGCCCCCGCATTATGCGGAGGCCTTCGTGTTGTTCAGGCATGCGAGCTTAGCGTGAGGCTGTAACGGCCCGTCCGGTCAGAACCTTGATCAGATGGGCGCGGTAGGCGCCATCGCCGTGCAGGTCGGTGATCATCCCGTCTGCGTCCACACTCAACCCGTCCAGCGCACCTGCGGAGAAATCCGCCGACAGCGCCTCCTCTGCTTCGGTCCACCGGAAAACGCCGCTCTCGGAAGCGCCGGTGACAGCGACCCGCACACCGTCGTCGTGCTTGGCCACAAACACACCCACCAGCGGGAACCGCGAGGCGGGCTGCTCGAACTTCTGGTAGTCCGCTTTTTGCGGCACGGGGAACGTCACCGCCGTCACAATCTCGTCCTCCTCCAACGCCGTTTCGAACATGCCCAGAAAGAAGTCGTCCGCCGCGATGTCGCGGGTGTTGGTGGTGATGGTCGCACCGGAGGCGAGGCACGCTGCCGGATAGCAGGCTGCGGGATCGTTGTTGGCCACCGATCCGCCTATCGTCCCGCGGTTGCGCACCGCAGGATCGCCGATCTTGGAGGCAAGATAGCCGAGTGCGGGATAGCTCTCAGCCAACTCTGTCGCGACCTGCCCGTGCGTCGTCGCACCGCCGATGCGGATCGTTGATCCTTCGCGCGATATTCCGATCATTTCCGCAATCGCGCTGAGGGAGACCAACTTGCTGGGGGCAGCGAGCCGTGCCTTGAGCGTGGGGATCAGGGTTTGCCCGCCGCCAAGAGGCTGGGCTTCATCCGTTTTCAGCGCGTTCACCGCTTCTGCAACTGTCGTTGGACGTTCTATGTCAAATGCATACATGGTTTGGGTCCCTTTACGCGTTGTTCATGGCTGACCACACACGGTGTGGAGTCAACGGCATGTCGATGTGTGTGACGTTCTTGCCGCCCGATTGAAGGGCGTCGATCACAGCGTTCACAACTGTGGGCGGGGATCCGATGGCACCGGCTTCACCGCAGCCTTTGGCCCCCAGCGGGTTGTGGGTGCAGGGTGTTCCCTGACTGTGATCAACGATATAGAAGGGCAGATCGTCCGCGCGCGGCATGGCATAGTCCATGTAGGACGCGCTCTCCAACTGGCCATCTTCGTTATAACGCGCCGCTTCCAGCAGCGCCTGGCCGATGCCCTGCCCCAGACCGCCATGCACTTGGCCGGTCACGATCATCGGGTTCATGACATTGCCGAAATCATCCACGGCTGTCATGCGGTCTACCCGCACCTTGCCCGTATCCGGATCAACCTCGACCTCACAGCAGTAAGCGCCTGACGGAAACGTGAAGTTGGCCGGATCATAGAAGGCTGTTTCCTCCAGCCCCGGCTCGATGTCTTCAATCGGGAAATTATGCGGGATGTAGGCCTTGAGGGCTACCTCGCCAAAGGAAACGCCCTTGTTCGTTCCCACGACCGAGAATTGACCGTCCTTGAGCTCGATATCGGTCTCGGCAGCTTCCAGCATATGTCCTGCGATCTTCTTGGCTTTGGCGATGATCTTTTCGGTGGCGCGGACAACGGCAGAGCCACACACCGCAAGGCTACGCGACCCGTAGGTGCCCATCCCGAAGGGGATCTTGGACGTATCGCCATGCACGATGTCGATGCTTTGGGCGTCGATGCCCAGCATATCGGCGACAATCTGCGGGAACACGGTTTCATGGCCCTGGCCGTGGCTGTGCGCGCCGACCATGACACTGAGGTTGCCCGTGGCGTTCACCCGCACGGTCGCCGCATCATAGAGACCCACACGGCTGCCCAGCACGCCGACAAGGTTGGAGGGCGCAATGCCGCAAGCCTCGACATAGGCGTTCACACCAAATCCGCGCAGCAGGCCTTTGGCCTCGGACGCCTTGCGGCGCTCAGCGAAACCCGCAACGTCCGCAACTTCCTCCATCTTGTCCATCAGGGCGTCGTAATTGCCGGAATCGTATTCCAGACCGGCCGCGGAGGCGAAAGGATACTGGTCCGGCTTGATGAAGTTTTTGCGCCGCAGGGCAATCGGGTCCATGCCCAACTCGCGTGCGCATTTGTCGATGACCCGCTCCAGAGAATAGGTCGCTTCGGGCCGACCGGCACCGCGGTAGGCGTCGACCGGCGCGGTGTTTGTAAACACCGCTTTGACGTTCACATAGACATTCGGCACCGTATAGTTGCCCGCCATCAACGTGCCGTGCAGAAAGGTCGGCGTGGCAGTGGCAAAGTTTGACAGGTAGGCACCGACGTTTGCATAGGTCTCGGTGCGGAAGGCCAGAAAGTTGCCTTCGGCATCTGTGGCCAGTTCAATTGTGGTCACATGGTCACGGCCATGGGCATCGGTCAGAAACGCTTCGGTCCTGTCGGACGTCCACTTGACCGTGCGACCCACGCGTTTCGCCGCCGCCAGCACCAGTGCCTCTTCGCCGTAGTGGTAAATCTTGGAGCCAAAGCCGCCGCCCACGTCAGGCGCGATTACCGTCAGCTTGTTTTCGGGAATACCCATCACGAAGGCCGAAATCAGCAACCGGGTCAGATGAGGATTTTGCGATGTGGTGTGCAGCGTATATTCATCGCTGCTCTCTTTGTAGCTTGCCATGGAGCAGCGCGGTTCCATCGCGTTGGGCACCAACCGGTTGTTGACCAGCTCGAGCGTGGTGACATGCGCCGCACCTTTGATCGCATCATCAGTGGCCCGTCGGTTGTCTTCGATCCAGCCCCAGTCGAAACACTGGTTCGTGCCAATCTCGTCATGTACGAAATTGTCCGATGTGAGCGCCGCCTTCACGTCCATGATGGCGGGCAGTTCCTCGATGTCGGCCTCGATGGCTTCTACCGCATCACGCGCCTGTTTTTCCGTCTCGGCAATGACCGCGGCATAGGCATCGCCCACATGACGGACCTTGCCGTGGGCCAGCACGGGACGCTTGGGCTCCTTCATCGGCTCGCCATCGCGGCTGTTGATAAGCCAGCCTGCGGGGTTGCCGCCAACATCGGCGAAATCGGCACCGGTAAAAACCGCCAGCACGCCGGGCATGCTTTCCGCAACGGATGTGTCGATTGATTTGATAACGCCGTTTGCCACGGTCGAGCGGGCGAAGACCGCCGCCGCCTGATCATGGGCGGGCGGGATATCATCGGTGTATTGTCCTTTTCCCTTGAGGAAACGAACGTCTTCGCGGCGGCGTGTCGATGCGCCAATTCCGGTGTCCTTCGGCATGAAACTTCTCCCTTAATCTTTTATTTTGTGTAGGCGTCGGCCTTTGTATTCCGGCCCGGGCTATTCTGCAGCGATGGCGCTGACATCCTGACCGGATGCGGCCATGATCGCCTTGACGATGTTGTGGTATCCCGTGCAACGGCAGATATTGCCTTGCAGATAGTGGCGCACTTCGGCCTCTGTCGGTTTCGGATTGTCCTTGAGAAGGTTGGCCGCCGTCATCACCATGCCCGGTGTGCAGAATCCGCACTGCAATCCGTGATGCTCCTGAAACGCGCTCTGGATCACGCTGAGCGATCCGTCCGAGCCTGCCATCCCTTCGATCGTCTTGATATCCGCACCATCGGCTTCGATTGCGAACATGGTGCAGGCTTTCACAGATTTTCCGTTCACATGAACCACGCATGCGCCGCACTGCGATGTATCGCACCCGACATGGGTGCCCGTCAGTCGCAGATCCTCACGCAGCATTGACACCAAAAGCGTCTGCCCCTCAACGTCGCGGGACACCTGCTTCCCGTTGACCGTCATTTCTACTTTCGTCATGTCGTTTCTCCCTTGGTGTACTCGTGTGACCCGCTCAGCTTTTTACCAGCTTGCGGAACCAGCCTTTTTTCTGTTCCGGTGCTGCCTCGGCAGTTGCCGCAACCTCTTGCGATGGTGTGCCGAGGGCATCCTGGAAATTGCTGAAAAACTGATCTGCCATTTTCTTGGCAAATCCATCGATGATGCGGCTGCCAAGCTGGGCCAGCTTGCCGCCCACCTTTGCCTCGACGTCGTAGTGCAGGACCGTCTGGTCGCCGTCGGCTTCCAGACGGACTTTCGCACCGCCCTTCGCAAAGCCGGCGGCACCGCCTTTGCCCTCGCCGGTGATGGTCAGGCTTTCAGGCTCGACCATCTCGCTCAGCTGGACAGCGCCCTTGAAGGTTGCCTTTACCGGCCCGACCTTTTGAACCACCACGGCTTCGAAACCGCTTTCGGGTGATCCGGCCATTTCCTGGCACCCGGGCACACAGGCTTGCAAAACCTCTGCGTTCAGCAAGGCGGCATAGACCGTCGCGCGGTCTGCGTCGATCGTCTTTGTATCACTAAGGTTCACGTCATAATCCCCACTTTTATTTTCTCTACGCTAGTCCAACGAGACGCAGCAGCATATTAGACCAACGGCGCATATCTCAGCGCAGAGGGGGCTGGAAACTCAACCCGTAGCTGTCGAATATCGCTGCGATCCGTCCATCCTCGAGCGCGGCATAGATCGCGTCATCCACCGCATAAGACAGAGGGCGGAAGCGGAAATGGACCCCGACACCCAAAGTCCACTTGCTGACGGCAAAGCCTGCCAAGGGGGGCTGGTGAACGCCTGTCGCATCGGTCAAACCGTATTCCAGCTGCCCCAGCGGGCCCATGGCGGCCTTCGTCTCGCCGCCGTTCAGCGCTGTCATTGCGGCCTGCATGTCGGGATAGCGTGCGATGTTCGCGGCCAGTTGTCCGCCCGCAAATGACGTCAGGTAGAAATCCGAAATGGAATCGTTTTCAACCGCAACCGTATCGAACCGGAAGTATGCCGGAACGGGCTTTGCGTCCGGATACTCGGATTTGGCATAGGCAATGGCGATGGACTCGGTGGAATACTGGCCGGTGAACACCACCTGCTCGACCCGGCATTTGAACGCTGAATCGTAGGGCACCCGCATCATAACATTGGAAACACGCCCACCGATGACAGCGCCTTTCCAGACATTGTTGCGCAGATCCGCTTCGAGGTTTTCGTCCGACGAAACAAAATTGAACTGAGCCTTGACGCCAATTTCCTCGGCAATCAGACGGGCGATATCAACATCGACGCCGCGCGGTTTCCCCGCGTCTTCCCAGCTGTAGGGAGGGTAATTTTCATAAACCGCGAACAGCATGAACCCACGCTCGACGATCTGGTCAAGGTCTTGGCCCACCTCGTCGCGGCCCGCATTTTGGGGTTTGGGTTGCGGCACATAGTCCGCACAGGGGTCGGCAGCGCGGGCCTGCCCTCCAAAGGACAGGCCCGCAATCGCCAGTGAGAGAACAAATGTTAGGGTGCGCATGCTAGTTCGCTGCCGACAATCCGATTGTAAGCGTCTCTGCCGCAGTCTTGTAGGCCGCCGGTGTGCCGTCGATCTGCGCCGCTGCGCGCAGGGCGATAGAATCTGCTACAGGCGCGCCGGACAGCGTTTCAATCCCGTCGCCGATCTCGGTCAGCCGTGCCTTTAAGGCGTCAGCATCAGCGCCGTCAGCATTTGTCGCATAGCCTGCCATCTGGTCGCGCAAAGCTTTCAGCTCGTCCGACACGGCATCCATCGCATCGCTATCGGGCCGCGTTTCGATATATGTTCTGATCGCCCAGGCGGCATCCTGCCCCAGCTGCTCTTCGAAACCCGGCATTTTGGTAATGCCGTTCTGGGTCATCCCGACGCGGAACCGTTCAGCATACCACTCATCGCCGTACTCCTCAGCCTCGAGATACCGCAAATCAGGTGCAAGACCGCCCGAAACGCCCTCAATCCCGTGACAACGCGCGCAGTTCTGGTTGTATCCAGACGCACCAACTTCGACAGCCTCTTTCCATACCTCCACGCCCGCCGTTTCCGCGCGGTAAGGATTTACGGTTAACCATTCCTCACCGGTGGTCGGCAGACTGCCCGTATCCACCGGAGATATCCCGATCGGTGGACCTGCGGCGAACACTGCGGTGACAGCGCCTGCCAGAATAATTGCAGGCAGGGCCGCATTTGCGAATACACGTTTTTTCATGTCACTCTCCCAAGTCAGGTTGTGCTTTGACACGTGTCTAAGGGGTGCCACGCGCCGGTGGTATTAGACTTTGGTTGGATGTCGATTGCGTGCGGATATCCTACGATGGTCCTAATCGACAGATCCGGCGCGACCGGTAATGCTTGTGACACGGGAGACGGGAATGATTTCGAGACTTGTTGTGGTGATGGCCGTCGGCCTGGCGCAGATGGCGCATGCCGATGTTGCGGTGACAGTCGCGTATCTGCACGTCGAGCAGCCTGTGCCGCCGACCCTCTCCAACCTGGACCCGGAGCCGGAGGATCGCGGCCTCGCCGGTGTGCGGACCGGCATGGCGGACAATGCGACAACTGGCAAGTTCCTCGGCCAGACATATGAATTGATCGACGGGCGCGTGGCGGAAGGGGAAGACCCGCTGGCTGCCGCCAAGGCCCTGCTGCGAGATACAAAGTTTTTGATCCTGAACGCCGCCCCCGACGTCATCCTCCAGATTGCCGACCTGCCAGAGGCCAAAGACGCGCTGTTGTTCAATATTACGGCGGGCGATGTATCGCTGCGCGATGTGTCCTGCCGCGCCAATCTGCTGCATGCGCTCCCCTCTGTGGCCATGCGCACCGATGCACTGGCGCAGGTTCTGGTGCAAAAACGCTGGACAGATGTGGCCATGATCGTCGGCGGGCACCCGCAGGATGAGGCCTATGCCGCGGCAATGCGCGCCTCGCTCGTCAAATTCGGGCTAAAGCCCGGGCCCGAAAAGCAATGGCTTTTTGATGCGGACATGCGGCGCAATTCAGCGCAAGAAGTGCCCCTGTTTACGCAAGAACTGGGCGATTATGACGCGCTGATCGTTGCGGACGAATTGCATGATTTCGGGCGCTACGTTCTCTACAACACTTGGGCTGCACGGCCTGTTGTCGGCTCTGAAGGGCTGTCGGCAGTGACATGGGACCGCGTGATCGAGCAATGGGGCGCCGCACAGCTGCAAAGCCGCTTCGAGGAGGAAAGCTTGCGCCCGATGGCATCCGAGGATTACGCAGGCTGGGCCGCCGCGCGCACCGTAGGCGAAGCCGTGACGCGCGCGAACACCGGCGTTGTCGGCGCTGTGCGCGCCTATATCCTGTCAGATGATTTCGAGTTGGCGGGCTTCAAGGGCCGCCCGTTGACCTACCGCACCTGGAACGGTCAGCTGCGCCAGCCCATCGCCATCGTGCACCCCCGCGCGCTGGTGGAGCAGGCACCTCTCGAAGGATTTCTGCACCGCGTCAATGAACTCGATACCCTCGGGCTGGATCAGCCCGAAAGCAAATGTGAGGCTTTCCAATGAACGAACCCCTGACAAAACTGCTGCCCCTGATTGTGCCTCTGGCGCTCGCCGCGCCTGTCACCGCCGGCGAAATCTGGGTCACCAACGAAAAGGACGACACCGTCAGTGTGATCGACACCGACACACTGGAAGTCATCCAGACCTATCCCACAGGCGAACGCCCGCGCGGCATTACCTTTTCAAAGGACTTCACCCGCCTCTACATCTGCGCGTCCGACAGTGATTCAGTCCAGGTGATGGACCCGAACACCGGCGAGATCCTGCGCGATCTGCCCTCGGGGGAAGACCCCGAACAATTCGTGCTGCACCCCGATGACATCCACCTCTATATCGCCAACGAAGACGACGCGATCACCACGGTCGTCAACACGCAAACCGGCGAGGTTGTGGCCCAGATCGACGTAGGCGTTGAACCCGAAGGCATGGCCGTATCGCCGGATGGAAAGATTGCCATCACCACGTCCGAGACCACGAACATGGCGCATTGGATCAACACCGAAACCAACGAGCTGTTTGCCAACACGCTGGTCGACAGCCGCCCGCGCCACGCCGAATTTGCCAAACAGGGCACCGAAATGTGGGTCAGCTCTGAAATCGGCGGCACGCTCACGGTGTTTGATACAGCGACGCAAACCGAAAAGGGAAAGATCGAGTTCGAGGTGCAGGGCGTGCATCCCGACCGCGTACAGCCCGTCGGCTTCGAGTTTACGCCCGATTACGGCACCGTATTTGTGGCCCTAGGGCCGTCCAATCACATCGCAGCGGTCAACGCCGAAACCTACGAGGTCGAAGAATACATCCTCGTCGGGCGCCGCGTCTGGCACATGGAGTTCAACGAGGACCATTCGCAGTTGTTCACCACCAACGGTGTTTCAGGTGACGTGACCGTCATCGACGTGGCATCGCGCAAGGCCGTCAAGACAATCAAGGTCGGACGCTTTCCATGGGGTGCCGCCTTTCGTCCATAACGACACGACAACCGGAGAATACATATGTTGAAAACACTGCTGAAACCCACGCTGATTGCCTGCCTTGCACTGTCCTCACCGGCATTTGGGGACGATCACGACAGCGGCTTTGGTGCCGCGGGCGTGCTGTCGGGCAAGAATAAGGAAGACCTGCCGCCCCTGACACTGTCCTCGGGCATGCCCATTTCGGAGGGTCCATGGGTGCTGAAATCCGGCACCTATTACGAGTTCGAGATCATCGGCGATGGCTCGCAGGAGCTGGCGTTGACGGGGCCGGAGTTCTTTCGGTCGATCTGGATCGACGAGATTGTCGTTGAGGGGCTTGAGATCAGACCCCTTGGCCTCGACAGTGTTGAGTTCGACGAAGCGGGCGAAATGGAGATCGGGTTCTTGGCGATCAAGCCGGGACGCTATTATATGAAAGTACCCGGCAGCACGGGTGAAACCCAGCGGATTGAAATCACCATCGAATGACAGGATTATCCATCAGCGGCCTGAGCTATCGCTACGGGTCAAAGGTCGCGTTGGACGACGTCTCGTTCGAGGTCTCGTCAGGACAGTTTTGCGCCCTGCTGGGCCCCAACGGGGCGGGAAAATCGACATTGTTCAATCTGCTGACGCGGTTGATCGTGTCACGGCAGGGCCGCATCACGATTGCGGGTGAGACCCTGTCGGACCATCCACGCCGCGCGCTGTCGCATCTGGGCATCGTGTTCCAGCAGACAACGCTGGATCTGGATCTGACAGTGCGCCAGAACCTGCGCTATTTTGCGGCGTTGCAGGGTATGTCGGGCCGCAGGGCAGAGACCGCCATTGATGCGGCACTTGACCGTTTGGACATGCGCGCCCGCGCCGGTGAAAAAGCGCGCACGCTGAACGGCGGTCACAAACGCCGGACCGAAATCGCCCGCGCCCTTCTGCACAGCCCTTCGGTGCTTTTGCTGGACGAACCAACCGTCGGCTTGGATGCTGCGGCACGCCATGCAATCACGGCCCATGTACACGACCTGGCGGCAGAGGGCACCTGTGTGCTCTGGGCGACCCATCTGGCCGATGAAGTGCGCCCCGACGACCGCCTTGTGATCCTGCACCGAGGGAAAATTCTGGCCGATGGCACCGCCGGCGACATCAGTGCAGAGATGCCTCTTTCCGACCGTTTTCTAAAGCTGACAGGGGCGGCTGCATGAATGCCTATATGACATCGCTTTACGCCATTTCGCTGCGCGAAGCGTTGCGTTTCGTGCACCAGCGCGAGCGTTTTGTCGCCGCACTCGTGCGGCCGCTCGTCTGGCTGCTGGTCTTTGCCGCAGGCTTTCGCGCGGCGTTGGGCATCAGCATTATCGCGCCCTATCAGACCTACATCACCTACGAGACATATATCGTACCGGGTCTGTGCGGCATGATCTTGTTGTTCAATGGCATGCAATCTTCGCTCAGCCTTGTGTATGACCGCGAGATGGGCTCGATGAAGCTGTTGCTGACCAGCCCCCTGCCCCGCTGGTGGTTGCTGTTTTGCAAACTTGTCGGCTCCACTCTGATCTCGATCTTGCAGGCATACGCGTTTCTGGCCATCGCGGCGGCCTTTGGTGTGTCGGCCCCCGTGGCGGGGTACCTCGCAGTTTTCCCTGCGTTCTTGATTGTCGGCCTGATGCTTGGCGCGCTTGGGCTGGTTTTGTCGAGCTTTGTCAAACAGCTCGAGAATTTCGCAGGTGTGATGAACTTCGTCATCTTCCCGATGTTCTTTTTGTCCTCCGCACTCTATCCGCTATGGAAAATGGCCGAAAGCTCTGAACTTCTCTATGCAATCTGCGCTTTCAACCCGTTCACACACGGGATCGAACTGATCCGTTTCGCGCTTTACGGCCAGTTCAACGGAGAGGCGCTGTTGTGGACGCTGCTGGCCGCCGGTGTTTTTGTCGCCGGTGCCGTCTGGGGATACGATCCGGCACGTGGCATGGTCGGGCGCAAGCGGTGAGGCGGCTGTCAGAGGACCAGACGGGCCGGTGATCCGGCCAACCGGATCGTACGGCTCGCCATCTTCTCGGCTTCGTCAACGACGTGGGTCACAAAGATGCTGGCCACCTGATGCGCCTCGCGCAGCCTTATGAAAAGCAAAATCATTTCATCGGCCAGCGCAGGGTCCAGCGATACGAACGGCTCGTCCAGCAGCAAGAGCGTCGGCTTGACCGCAAACGCCCGCGCCAGAGACAAGCGGCGCTGCTGGCCCAGTGAAAGCTGCGCCGGAAAATCGCTGCCGCGCCCGGCCAGCCCGACTTCCGTCAAGGCATCCTCGGCAGTCTTGGCATCAACACCGGTCGGGATCGTGATATTGTCGCGCAGGCAGCGCCAGGGCAGCAAGGTGGGCTCCTGAAACACCATCGCGATTTTTCCGTGCACCCGCCTGTCGCCTTCGAACCCCGTCTCGATCCCCGCGATGATCCGCAACAGCGACGTCTTTCCAATCCCCGAAGGCCCGACTAGCGCCAGCGTTTCCGCAGGGCTCAGGGTGATCTTGATGCTGCCCAGGATTGCCGTGTCGTTCTTCGCGAATGACCGCAGATCAAGATCCACCACAGGGGCATGTGACGCCTGCATGTCAGGGCACCTGTTTGTAGAAAACGCCTTGCGGGAGGGTCGTGGCATCCCCCAGCAACTCGGTACCGCCCAGATCGACCATCAATGCCAGCATGCGCGCCGCGGCCTGCTCGTCAACCGGAGCAGCTGGTGGGATTCCTGCGCGAAATCCATCCCTGAGGGCTAGGAATTGTGCATCTGACCGTGCGCTCATTAAGGGCCGCAGACGGTCCCATACAGCATCATTCGACAGCATGATATCTTTCGCCGCACGCGACGCCGCGGCAAGGCCTGCAACAAGGCCCGGTTTGGCGCGCAGCAATTCACCCCTCACGACATATCCCAGCAGCGGTGTTTGCGGATCAAGGTCCAGCGCGCGGGCGGCATCGTCTATGTCGATCAGTTTGCGCATGCCACGCGCCTGCATCTTGGCATTGAAATGCCAATAATTGATCGCACCGTCCACACCGCCATCAACTGCTGTCTTGAAGATCAGCGGGGGCGCACCAAAGACTTGTTCGGTTTCGGCCTTCAGATCCATGCCGTATTCCTGAGCCGCATAGGCCCGCAGCACCAGCCAGCTTTTATCCAGCGGACCGCCTGCGATACCGATTTTGCGGCCCCGCAGATCGGCAAGCGTCTGCGCCGCGCTTTCTTCCTGTACCATCAATGCACCGACTGCGCGTGAATAGGGGAGAAACACGAAATCCTTGCCCGCAGCCCGCTGCCGCGCAACCCACAACCAGTCGCTCACCACCGCGTCGGCAGCACCCCCCTGGAACGCCACCATCGCAGCAGCCCCGCCCGCGACGCCCTGAACCTCGAGTGTGAAACCGTTGGCGGTATCGAGGCCATGGTGACGGATTGTATCAAGCTCCCAGTTTACCGTTCCAACCTGTAGAACGGCGATGCGCAAGACGGGCAGTTCAGCGCGTACCGGCGTTACCCCGAACGTAGCAGACATAGAAAGAAAGAGAGCCGTAATGAAGTTTCGCAAGGGGTGTCCTTTGATCTGGAAGGGTGTCCGTTCGACTGCCAGACTAGCCCCCTCGCACCCGCGTCAGCACTGCGACTTTGGTCTTGGGCGAGACGCCCTTGGACATACGACCATTGTTCAATAGCCGCTTTGCCTTTTTGTGCAGATAGTCGAGCTATGCCGGATTGCGCCGTTCATTCATAAGGTGTGGCCGGACCAGATAATTCTTGGGAGGAATACCGAATGAACAGATTTATTTTGGCGCTGACGGCTTCGATGATGACGGCAAGCCTGGCGGTCGCTGACGTCACAGAGGCCGATCTTGCGAATGATACGGCATCCACGGGTGACGTGTTGACAAACGGCATGGGGCGTCACCTGCAACGCCACTCTCCGCTGACAACTCTGAACAAGGACAACGTCAAGAACCTTGTGCCGGCCTGGGCGTTCTCGCTCGGCGGGGAAAAGCAGCGCGGTCAGGAAACGCAGCCCATCGTGCATGATGGCGTGATGTACATCACCGGCTCCTATTCGCGGATGTATGCGATCGACATCAAGACAGGCAAGGAATTGTGGCAGTACGACGCCCGCCTGCCCGAAGGTATCCTGCCGTGTTGCGACGTCGTGAACCGGGGTGCCGCCATCTTTGGCGACAAGGTCTACTTCGGCACGCTCGATGCGCGCATCGTTGCATTGAACAAAGACACCGGCGATGTGGTCTGGAACAAGCAGATCGCCGATTACAAGGCGGGGTACAGCTACACTGCCGCCCCCCTGATCCTGAACGGCATGATCATCACCGGCAACTCGGGCGGTGAGTTCGGCGTGGTCGGCCGTGTACAGGCCCGTGATACCGAAACCGGCGAACTGATCTGGGATCGTCCGGTGATCGAGGGTCACATGGGGATGCTGAACGGCGAAGAGAGCACGATGACCGGCACGCTGAACGCGACATGGCCGGGCGATATGTGGAAAACGGGCGGCGGGGCTACATGGCTCGGTGGGTCGTATGACGCGGACACGGACACCCTCGTGTTTGGCGCAGGCAACCCTGCCCCCTGGAACAGCCACCTGCGTAATGCGGGCCAGCCGACAGAAGGCAATTCCGGTGACAACCTTTATGCCGCGTCACGCATCGGTATTGACCCGGCCACCGGCGAGATCAAGTGGCACTTCCAGACGACACCCCGCGAAGGCTGGGACTATGATGGGGTGAACGAGGTCGTCGCCTATGAAGACCGCGCAGGCAACAAACGCTGGGCTACCGCCGACCGCAACGGCTACTTCTATGTTCTCAACCGCGAGGACGGCGCATTTGTGAGTGCCGCACCTTTCGTCAAGGACATCACATGGGCCAGCGGCATCGATGATACCGGTCGTCCGATCTTCGTCGAAGAGAACCGCCCCGGCGACCCGGCTGCGTCGGCCGATGGCAACAAGGGTGAAGTCGTGTTCTCGTCGCCTTCCTTCCTCGGCGGCAAAAACTGGATGCCTATGGCACACTCGCCCGTGACCGGCCTGTTTTATGTGCCCTCCAACGAATGGGGCATGGACGTCTGGAACGAGCCGATCACCTACAAGAAAGGCGCTGCCTATCTGGGCTCGGGCTTTACGATCAAGCCGAACTACGAGGACCACATCGGCAGCCTCAAGGCGATGGACCCCGACACCGGCGAGATCAAGTGGGAGTACAAGAACGATGCGCCCCTCTGGGCCGGTGTGATGACCACTGCCGGTGGACTGGTGTTCACAGGCACGCCCGAGGGCGAATTCATCGCCTTCGATGACGAAACCGGCGACAAGCTTTGGTCGTTCCAGACCGGTTCCGGCATCGTCGGCCAGCCCATCACCTGGGAACAGGACGGTGAACAGTTTGTGACCGTTATATCCGGATGGGGTGGTGCGGTGCCACTCTGGGGCGGCGAAGTGGCCCAGAAGGTGAACTACCTGAACCAGGGTGGCCTGCTGTGGACCTTCCGTCTGCCTGCGCAGCTTGCTTCCAACAACTAAGAAATCTCCCTGTAACCTTGTGCGCCCCTCTCGTAGGGGCGCATTTTTTATGGCACGGGCGACTAGGACTTTTTGACAAGAGACTTTTGGATTGTTGTGCCCTAGCGTAGAACCATGACACCTCATCAATCGCCAATATCAAAACATTTATTGCAAGACATCGCACCCTGGGCGCTCATCGTCGATGACCATCCGCTGTTTTGCGATGCGCTTGATCTGACCCTGCGGTCGGTGGCAGAGTTCGTGGAAGTTCGCACAGCAGATTGCCTTCAATCGGCACTCACGACGCTCGACACCTTCAAATCGCCGTACCTCATCCTGCTCGATTTGAACCTACCCGATGTCAGCGGCCTTGACGGATTGATGCAGCTGCGCCGGAAGTCCGAAGAGTCGAAAATCATCGTAGTCTCTTCGATGACCGATAACACAATCATCAACGCCGCAATCACATCCGGTGCAGCGGGTTTTGTGCCCAAACACAGCCGCCGGTCGGTGTTCAAGGATGCCATCGACCAGATCAGGGAAGGCAAGATTTTCACGCCGCCCGGTTTTGTCAAAGGCAGCGAGGGGTCTGCCAAGGATGACACGCTGCGAAGATTGTCGTCCCTGACCAACCAGCAAGCCCGTATCCTGAACCTCATCTGCGAGGGTAAGCTCAACAAGCAGATCGCATTCGACCTGACGATTGCGGAAACAACTGTAAAGGCGCATGTGACCGCGATCATGCGCAAACTCGGCGTTCAAAGCCGCACCCAGGCGGTGCTGGTTGCACATGAAGCGAATTTTTCCGAAGTCTTGCCAAACCGGGAATAGCACCCCTATCGTGACCGGAACGGGGTGATCAGAATGACCGAAAAGATCCAGAGCAACGGGCGGGACGTGCATGTATTATCTCAGGCCCAGGTCTCGGTAACGTGCGACGATCCGGTCGCGCATCTGCGCGAAAAGCTGGGGGACGCTCCCTTGGCCCTGCTCACGGTCTTTGTGACCCCGAATGTCGATTTTGCTGCTGTCTCAGAGAGGCTCAACGCAGTATTTCCCACAACTGATATTGTGGCCTGTACCACCGCCGGAGAAATCGGCGCGGGCGGCTATGAGGAGGGAACGATCCTCGGACTTGGCTACCCCGCCGCACATTTTGACAGCATTTCGATCCTCGTCGAAGACCTTGACGGTCGCGAGACCCAAAGCGCGGTTGACCGCATTGCGCAGGACCGGGTTGCCTTGCGCGATAGAAACCCCAAAAAACTGAATGGGTTTGCCTTTCTCGTGGTGGACGGCCTTTCCCTGCGCGAGGATACCCTGACGGCTGCGATCTCGCCTGCCCTGCGGGACATGCCGCTGTTTGGCGGATCGGCGGGAGACGGCACCAGATTCAAACAGACGTTCGTGTCATTGAATGGACGGGTGCGCCAAAACGCTGCTGTTCTGACGATGATCCAAACAGATCATAAAACGCAGGTCTTCAGCATTGATCACCTTGTCCCCACGGATATTCAGATGGTCGTCACCGACGCCGATCCCGACAGGCGCATCGTGAAATCCATCAATGCGGAACCTGCCGCGCGCGAATACGCGCGATTGGTCGGTACGAACCCTGACCAGCTCGACCAGTTCACTTTCGCCTCCCATCCGGTCGTCGTGCGTATCGGCGGTGCCCATCATGTCCGCGCGATCCAGCAGGTCACGCCAAAAGGCGAGCTGGTGTTCTTCTCTGCCATAGACGAAGGCATGGTGCTGACTGTGGCAGAGCCGCGGGACATGGCCGAACATCTGGACGAGAAGCTGACCGAGCTGTCCAGAATGGGCACGCTGACGGATATCGTAGGATGTGACTGCATTCTGCGCCGCATTGAAGCCGAGCAAAAACAGAGCACCCGCCAGGTGTCGGACGTGCTGACCCGCCACAAGGTCATTGGCTTTTCAACCTATGGCGAACAAATCGGGCCGCTTCACGTCAACCACACCATGTCCGGTCTGGCGATCTATGCCGAAACCCATGGCGGCGAGGCCTGACACCCATGTCATTGATCAACCCACTCGACAGCATCGAGCGCCAGAATGAAAAGCTGCTGCTGATTTCCAAAGTTCTCATGCGCCGCGTGGAGCAAAAAAACGAACAGTCCGGTCTTGCCTATGCCCAGTTCGAACGGGCCGCCCTGCTTGAGATGCAGGTCAAGGAACGGACCATTGATCTGGAGCGCACACTCGATCTGTTGCAGGAATCCAATGCACAGCTTGAAGAGGCCAACCGCGAGACCGAAACCGCCCGCACCAATCTGGGTGAGGCTATTGAGACGATCAACGAAGGTTTTGCGCTGTTTGATTCCAACGACCTACTCGTCCTGTTCAACAGCCGTTTTTGCCGCGATATGAAAGACGTGGAGATGCGATTGGTCGAAGGGTTGCCTTTCAACGACTACGTCGACCTGGTTTCGCGAAGCAGCTCCCTCGCACTGCCGCCTGATGTGACACCCGCCCAGTGGGCCAATCGGCGCACCGAGCGGCACCGCGACAACCATGTGGTGTTCAATGTCAGTCTGAAACATGACCGCTGGATACAGGTCAGCGAACACCGCACAGCCCGTCGCGGCACCGTTATCCTGCAGACGGACGTCACCGAAATTATCCGGCTGGAACGAAAAGAACAGGACCGGATGCGCGACCGCCAGGCGCAGATCCTTCAAGCCACGCTTGACCATCTCAATCAGGGAGTTTGCATTTTTGATCATGCAAAAAATCTTGTGGGCTGGAACAAGAAGATGAATCAGCTGCTGGATCTGCCCCCTCAGGAAGCAGCATTGGGGAGAAATTTTGTCATTCTCCTCGAACAGCTTGAAAAACAGCTCATCTTCTCCGACCAGTTCGACGTCGACATGCTGGTGCGATGGGCCAACCACAATGAAGGGCGGTCCCCGATTGCTTTTGAAGTCACGCGCAACGGCCGCCAGACCTTTAGCGTTTTTGGTCAGGAAATGCCGGACCGTGGCTTTGTGATGAGTTTTACCGACGTCACTGCCGAGCGGTCTGCGGCGAAATCATTGGCCGAAATGAACGAAGTGCTGGAACAGCGCGTGCAGGACCGCACGAATGAGTTGGGGATCGCCTTGTCGGAAGCGGAGCGCGCCAATGCGTCAAAATCCCGATTTGTCGCTGCTGCAAGCCATGACCTGTTGCAACCGCTTTCTGCTGCAAAACTGTTTGTGGCTTCGGTGTCGGACCGGTTGACGCAGCCAGACCTACTCAATGTGATCGGCAAGGCCGAAACAGCCTTGATCAGCGTCGAGAAGATCATCGAAGCTTTGCTGGACATCTCCAAACTGGACGCGACCAGCCCCACTTTCGACATCCAGCCGGTGCGGCTGGACGCCATCCTTGGCCCTCTCAGCGACGAGTTGACGCCCGTAGCACGGGACAAGGGGCTGGATCTCACCATCGTGAGCTGCGGCCTGACCGTGCGCAGTGATCCCGGCTATTTGCGGCGCATCGCACAGAACCTCATTTCCAACGCGATCCGGTACACGCAGAGTGGCAAGGTTCTTGTGGGCGTGCGGCGCAGCGGGGCCACGGCCCGTATGGAGATCTGGGATACGGGCTTTGGCATTGCAGAGGCTGATCAGAAACTGATCTTTCAGGAGTTCAAGCGTCTGGATATGGCGAACTCTGCGGCCGGTCTGGGTCTGGGTCTGGCCATTGTCGAACGGGCTTGCAAGTCCCTGAACCACCCGCTGCATCTCTGCTCCATTCCGGACAAGGGTAGCTGTTTTACGGTAGAGCTGAAGATCCTCTGCAGTGACAAAGCCCAAAAAACGACCGTAAGACCAATGAGCGACAGCCCCAAGTTACCGAAGCTCGGTCAGATTATATTGCTTGTGGAGAATGACGGGGATCTTGCCAACGCAATATCCCTCATGATCGAAGGCTGGGGCGCCCATGTCATTCACGCGCTCAACGGTGAGGAGGCAATTGCCATCCTCAGGGACATCGATCTTGTCCCCGATGTACTATTGCTCGATTGCCAGTTGGGCGATGGCATGTCGGGGCCCGAGCTGCACCAACGGATCATTCAGCAATACGGGCCAATCCCGACGCGTATGATCTCTGCCGACCGCAGTAGCGCGCTTGCGCAACAGTGTGCCTCGATGGGGTTGAACCTGATGCCCAAACCCATCGACCGTCTCAGGCTGTTCGACTTTCTCCGCAGTGTCTCGTGAGGTTACGGGCTTTTGCGGTAAACCAGTTCGGCGGTGTCATCCGTTGAAAACCCTTGCGCCAGTTCCTGCATGCGTGAATGCAACGGCGATTTGATGCAGGTCGGGTCCGTGGCCGCCGGATCGCCCGCAATCGCCATCGCCTGACACCTGCACCCCCCAAAGTCCAGCTTGCGCCGATCGCAGGATTTACACGGCTCCTGCATCCAGTCCTCGCCGCGATAGGCGTTGAAGGCGGCGCCGTGATACCAGATGTCCGACAGGGGCTTGTCCGCTACGTTATCGAAGACGAGGTTGGGGATCGTCTGCGCCGCGTGACAGGGCAACACCAGCCCGTCAGGCGTGACGTTAAGGCCCGAGAGCCCCCATCCGCCCATACACCGCTTGGGATAGTCGCCGTGGTAATCCGCCGGCACATAGTCGATGACCAGCTGACCTTTGAGCCGCTTGCGCGCGTCAGCTACGACGCGGCTGGCCTCGTCTGCCTGCGCGCGTGTCGGCATCATCGCGCTGCGGTTCAGCATCGCCCAGCCGTGGAATTGCACAATCGCAACTTCGATCCGCCGCGCTTTCATTTCAACGGCCATCTCGATCGCCTCCGGCAACTGGTGCAGGTTCTGGCGATGCACCACAGCGTTGAGCGTCAGCGGAAAACCTGCCTCGACGATCCACGCCGCTGCCTGCATCTTGCGCTTGAACCCGCCTTTGTACCCGCCGATCCGGTCGGCCATATCTGCGTCCGTGCCTTGCAAGGACAGCTGCACATGATCAAGCCCTGCTGCGTCCAGTTCGGCCAGCCGCCGCTGCGTGAGGCCGATGGCCGAGGTGATGAGGTTGGTATAGAGCCCTGCATCCCGCGCGCCCGCCACCAGATCAACCAGATCCCGCCGCGAGGCAGGCTCGCCCCCCGACAGATGCAGTTGCAACACGCCAAGGCCTGCGGCCTGACGAAAGACGTCGACCCAGAGTTCCGTCGAGATCTCCTTCTCCCGCGCCGCCATTTCGACGGGATTGGAGCAATAGGGGCACGACAGTGGACAGCGATAGGTCAGCTCCGCCAGCATGGCGATGGGTGCGGGCGCGGTCATGGTTTAATCTCCAGTATCCGGCGGTCCATCAGGCCCACCACATACCCGGACACATCCTCCGAGATTTGCGCAACAGGTGCGGCATAAAGCGCTGCGAGCGTCTCGATAATCTGGGACATGGTTTTCTCACCGTCGATCTGCTGCAAAATGGCAAGTCCGATGGCATCAAGGTCGATGACCCGCTCGGGTGCCAGCAAGACAGTTTTGCCGCGTACCGTATCATCATGCATCCGCACGCCGCGCGGTATCCGTGGTACTGCCTGACCGTCGAGCGCCGTCATGATGCGGGGGTCAAAACGTATGAACCGGGCACCCAGGCCCCCGGCGGAATACGCGCAGGCGTGACATAGGCCGCATGTAACGCATCGAGCTGCGCCCAAAGCACATCGGTCTTGAATTCAAGCGCAGCCGCCGCCGCGTCCTGTTTCTCGGCAGTATCGGCGTGCTCCAGAACCCATCCCAACCCGAAGGCCACATCCTTGGGCGCCTGTGTCAGCCGGTTGCGGAAATAGGACAGGCTCGTGTCGTCGGCAAAGGCGTAATTCGCCATCAGTCCTTCGATCCGCGCGGCGTGAATTTTTGGCGCAAACAGCTCGGTCAGCGACGCGGCGACCGCTTCAAGCAACGTCTTGTCCCGCACAAAACGCACGTAGGCATCTACCGCGAAGCGCGTGGTTGGCAAGACACCGCGCGCACTGGCGACATAGTCGCGGTCTAGCCCAACAGCATCTGCAAGATGCAACCAGCGGGCAATGCCGCCCTCGACCTCGTCAGTGCCGTCGTGGTCCTCAATGCGTGACCGCCACGCGCGGCGCAGCGCGGGATCATCGACACGGCTCATGAAAGCGGCATCTTTCATCGGGATGCTGGCCTGATAATAAAACCTGTTGATCACCCATGCGCGGACCTGATCGGGCGTGCAGTCGCCGCCATGCAGCAAGTCGTGAAACGGATGCTTGTCGTGATACCGCTCGGCCCCGATCTGGCGCAGGCGGGCTTCGAATTCGGCGGGCGTGGCCGTCATATCTCCAGCTCCATCCCGTCTTGCGCAATGATCCATCCTGCGGCTTCCACAGCTTTGCGCTCTTCCGACATTGGCCGGAACACTGGATTGGTATTGTTCATATGGACAAAAACTTTCTTCGCAATCTTGATATCTTCGAAGGCAGCGATGGAACCGTCGGGGCCGGACATGGACATATGCCCCATCCGCCGCCCGGTTTTCTGGCTCAGTCCTGCGCGCACCATCTCGTCGTCCTGCCAAAGTGTCCCGTCAAAGAAAACCGCATCCGCCCCGTCCAGCCGCGCCGCAAGCGTATCGCGCATCGCCGCACAGCCGGGGATGTAGAATGCGTTTTTGCCCCCTGCCCGCAAATGTACCCCGACCGTCTGCTCACCTTCCAGGTCGGTTTGGACTTCCGCACCTTCCAGATAGAGCGGCACCTTGCCCGGCACCGGAAACAGCTGCGCCGTCAGACCCGGTACAATTTCGACCTCGCAGCCCAGCTCAATCGAAATGCGTTTGACGAAGTCCGGATGGAGCGCATTAAAAATCGGATTTTCGGCGAGCACGCGATGAATTTCAGGCGTGGCGAAAAGCGTGAAAGCCTGTTGCTCGCGCAGGGTCAACAACCCTGCAATGTGGTCGATATCGCCATTGGTGAGCAGGACAGACCGCAAGGGGGATTTGCGCAGGTCACTCGGATGCAGCGGCGGGGCTTTATGCATCTGGTCCCGAATATCGGGCGACGCGTTCAAAACCGCCCACTCGGTGCCATTGGCGCTGAGGGCGAGCGAAGACTGGGTTTGCGCTGGTATCGTTCCGGCACGCGCCAGATTGCAATTCTCGCACCCGCAGTTCCACTGTGGCAAACCACCACCGGCAGCCGACCCAAGAACATGCGCGC
This sequence comes from Sulfitobacter sp. PM12, assembly GCF_045586035.1. Lineage (NCBI taxonomy): Bacteria > Pseudomonadati > Pseudomonadota > Alphaproteobacteria > Rhodobacterales > Roseobacteraceae > Sulfitobacter > Sulfitobacter sp. PM12. The sequence goes on along the minus strand of NZ_CP151531.1, from coordinate 55,646 downwards.
GAAACGTCAATGCAACTCTCCGCGCGCAGAAATATCAGAACAGATCGCCGTCGTCTTGCTCGCGATCACCGTCCGGGCCGTACATGTTGATCTCCATCCCGCATTCAATTTCGCGGATAATCGGTTTTGACCATGCCATTGTGTTTCCTCCACAGGTTACGTTTTCTCAGCTTCAAGTATTCGTCGCGACCTCGCGATTGTCTATGAGACTAAGGTATCAAACCTCGAAGATGAACCAGATTTTCAAATGACGGCGGATCTTACCCATCAGAGCCTCCCATTGTCGGCGCATTCCCGCCCGCGATGCTTTTGGAAGATACCTCCGACCATCGTCTCATGCCTGAGAGCGGCAAATTTCTGGACAGCTTGAAGGTGCCGTGACACGCTTGCGTTATGCGATTATGCCTCACTTTCATCTTCACACTTCTCGGCGCCACAAATGCCATGGCGACAGACGATTGCACCGCCGACGCGATGATCGTCGTTGACGGTTCGGGTTCCATGGCCGAGATGGGCTTCAACGACATTGACGAGCCGCGCATTTTTGAGGCGCGCCGGGCGATGGCCGATGCACTGCCACAAATTGCGCAGAACCGTCGCCTTGGCCTTGTCGTCTACGGTCCCAACGGCGCGGATGAGTGTTCGGGCGTCGACATGCGGTTCGCGCCCGAAGCCAATGCCGCCTCGCTGATCATTTCAGCCATCAACGCACTTGAACCCGGTGGCGGCACCGCGTTGACGCAGGCCGTCAAATTGGCGGCGCAAACGCTGGATTACAAAACGCAACCCGCGACCGTAGTGTTGGTCACAGACGGTAAGGAGACCTGTGGCGGCATGCCCTGTATGCTGGCCGCCGAATTGGCAACAGACGGGTTTAACACCACCGTCCATGTGATCGGTTTCAAAGTGCGCGGTACGTTCTTTTCATGGGACCGGCAGACCGACAACGACTACAATACGTCGGAAAGTACATCCCGGTGCCTCGCCGACCGGACGGGCGGGACTTATACCAGTGCCGAAACTTTGGACCAGCTGATCGCTGCATTGCGCGAGACGTTGGGATGCCAGTTCTTGTTCTAACGAGCCAGGCAATCACTGCTAACAGCAAAAACAGGCGCTTGGTATTGTCCATTAGCTGGCGTCCGGTAATTCTTAGGCTCCCTCAATACCGGTGCATTCAATTTGAATAACAAGAAGTCGCGCATCCCTCGCAAATACATCGTCTGCGTCTTTGGTTGCAGACCCTTGATCTGCATGTCTTCGAAAAATCGCTGGCGCAGAGCCGGTACATATTGGTCTGACATTGAAACTTCCTGTCGTCAGATTAAAAAGCTCCCAATCGTCCAACAGGTTCGTCAGTTCACAAAATCACAACGCACAAATCAACGCGCTACGCCTGCCACAAGCGCCAATACCGCCAGAGCGGTTTCGTCCTTATCCGCTTTGTTGTCCTTCAAATCTGGTGCGGCGAACGACTGGTTCAGTGATCTACGTGCATTCAATGGTTGCGCTACGCCTTACCCATCTCAGCCAGACACCCCCTCCCCTTGCTTCAACCGGCTTTCCAGCCCGTCCAAATCATCCACCACTGTATCGAGTCGATCTATACCGCCACCATCGATTTCCTCAATTTGCATCTCAACCTGGTCGGCAAAGCTCATTTCCATCTGCCGTTGCTCCTCTTCGATAACGGCTTGAACAGCCTTCGAACTTTTCTTGGCTGGCGGCACTGATTTACCTGAACCGACCTCGTTTGGACCATCCAGACGCTCATCATGCACCTGGGGCTCCGCACTCGTTCCAGCTTGGCTCGGACTCCGCTCTGTTCCGCCGAATTCTGAACCATCCGCCTTGCCGCCACCTCCGCCCATCACCGGAAACGGCAACTCGCCCCGCTGCGCGCCATGGATCGCCGCAAACAGCCGATCATCAAAATACTGGATCCGCTTCGCCCGCACTGGCATTTGCGCATCCACGACCATGATAATTTCATCAAGCGGCAACCGGCGCGCTTCGTCTTCAGGCAACAACGATGTCTCTTCCGTCCGTGTGGACTGACTGCGCCCCTCAAACGGGTTCTTCCCAATGGACCGCGATCGAGTGATAACTGTCTTCGTTGTCTTCCCAACTGCCTTGCTGAGCTCCTCGATGGTCTTTTCATCTGAGGGAGTGAGGTAGAGCTTCACACCTGCGTTGCCCTGCAACGCGCGGCGGGTGTTTTCACCGTAGATTTCATCAAGGGCAGGGATGGTTTGGGTCACCACCGCCAAGTGGCCGCGATAGGTGCGCAGAGTTTCGATGCTCTCGACCACAATGGGCATTTTGCCAAGGCGGTTGAACTCATCGAGCATGATCATCACAGGCCAAGGCTCATCTTTGCCCGGTTCCTTCTCTTGCATCGCCGAGAGAAGGTCTGAGAAAAACAACCGGATTAGCGGCGCGAGTGGTTTCACCATCAGCGGTTGGACAACGAGATAGACCGTGAAGGGCTTCTTGCGGATCGTGCGGAAATCAAAGTCGGAAACCTGCGTCGCTTCGTCAATCGCCGGGTTCTGCCATTGATCCAGACCTGAGGTCATCAGAAGCGAGACATAGGAGGTTAGCGTGTCGTTGTTGGTGGACGCCAGCCGCGTAAAGATCAACTTCGCGGCTTTGTTGTCGATCTCGTGGCCCCGCGCCACATATTCTTTCTGCTTGTTGCCCCCCGAAGCCGCGATCCGGTAGATCTCGCCCAAGTTGGGCTTCTTGCGCTGGAACGCCAGCAAGCCCGCGGCCACAAACAAATCAATGCCGCCCTTCAAAAGCCCTTGCACGCGATCATTGTCACTTTGCAGAAACAAGGTCGCCAGCAGCTGCAATTCCATCTGCTGGCGCGCGGGGTCTTCCAATTCATAGATGCGCAGCAGCGGATTGTAGCGATGGGTGCGCTTGCCTTCCCAGTCCGTGGGCGCAAAGCGGTAGACCTTGTCGCCCTGGGCGGCACGGTGACGCGCCGTGGCTTCAAAACACTCGCCCTTCACATCCAACGTAACGGCAGACCCCTGCCATGTGAGCAGGTTCGGGATCACAAAGCCGCTGGTTTTACCGCGCCCCGTTGGTGCCACGATCAGGGCATGGGGAAAGACCTTAGATGTGATGTAGCGGGCCCGCGACTTTGGGCTGCCCAATTTTCCCAGAATAAACCCGGTCCCTGGCTTGCCAAAGAACCCGTTGGTTTTCATCTCACCGCGCTTTTGCCAATGGGTCTGCCCGAAGCGCGTGAGGGCCGAGCCGGAAAGGGCAAGGCTCATCATTAGCCCCGCGACGCCGGCACCGCCAATGATCAGGTTGATCAGTTGGAAATCATCAGGCCGTCTATCTCTGATCCAGAGGTAATTTTGCGCGATATATCCAAAATCGATATCAGCGCTGAACCCAAGCGCCTTAAAGGTCAGCACAGCCGAGGCAATGGTGTAGCCCATCGCCCCTGCCACCAAGGTGACCAGAACCACCCCTATGGCAATCCAAGCCTTTCCCATGGATCCACTCAATGGACCTGGCCCCGCTCAATCTCGCCGTCCACGTCCGCCGCGCGGTGTCTCTCGACTTCTACGTCTGCCAACTCATCGACAACCTGTCGCAACGCCTCCGAGTTTGCCGTTGCCGCATCCGATTGTAGATAGACCTTTGCGACATAGAGCCGATCAAGGCGATCTTCGATCACATTTTCCAAAGCGTCACTGTCACCCTCCTTCAGGCGATCGAGCTGCGCCGCGTCCAAAACCCGCGCCACATCGCTGCGGAAGGCCTCACGTTCTTGGTTGGTCTCAAAGGGCGAAGACAACTCCCCTGCCCGTTCATGGGCGAGAACACGGGACAGTTCGGGCGTCTCATTCTGGACTGTCTCGCGCTCCGTCAGGTTTTCCTCCCGTTCAGCGCCGCGCGCTTCATAGACACGCGCGTAAGTGTCGCCGAGACCCTCCGCCAGCTGCTCGGGCATATCAGGATATCGCGTCTGTAGATCGCGCGCGACGGAAACGGAGATTGGCGTGCTGCTGTGCGCCCCCAAACGCGCCGCTTCGACCTCATTGATAACCCAGTCTGCTGCGGCCTGATCTACGATCACCGCCCTGCCCTCCTCATCCGTGCGGATCACATCGGTCGGGCGCGCAATCAGATCTGGATGGTCGCGCAGATAGTCCCGCTGTTCGTCCTCCAAACGCTCTACGGCAAGGCTTTCGATCACGGCCTCATCAAGGTCCTCACTCTGAGCTTCAATCTGAGTCTCGACGCGAACGGCATTGGCAGCGGTTTCGATCTGAGCTTGCGTGACATGCGCCTGCACCTCGCGGGCGTCTTCAATGACCCCGTCACGGCGCAGCACACCTTCCCGTTCCAGCATGGTCCCCAGCTGCACATGTACATCATTGAGGATATCCCGCGCCTGTTCCAAATCCGCGCGGCGCTCAAGGTTCAAATCCTTCGCCTCGGCCACCTTGGACAAATCATCCGCAATCCATTGATGTTCCAGAGCCGCGTTTTGCGCCCCCGTCTCCATCCGGGCCACAACCTCGGATGTGCTGATCCCCGTGCCGCGCAGTGCTGCATCGACGCGGGCGCGCACCCGTGGCTCAGACAGACGCTCCAACTGGCTTTGCTGAATATTGGCTTCAGAATAAACCCCGCCTTCTGATGGGACCTCCGAGAGGGAATTGGACCGTAGCCCAAGGGGCTGCATATGCTGCACCCGCGCTTGAATTGCGTTGAGAGACTTCTCCAGCGCGGGTCGCTCTGCATCCGGCTTTGCCGCGATCAAATCTGTGATGTTTGCGACCTTCTCCGCGTAGCGGCTGCGCAGATCCTCGAACGTTTCGTCTTCGGCCATGTAAATGCCTCCTGCGGTTTCAACGTGACCACCCTTCGCCAGAACCTCGCCCGCACGGAACAGAACCTCAGCAATGTCTTCGCGGTTCTCGGAGGACGCCTCGGCAGCCAGCGAGTGGAATATGATTTTGGTGTTTGCGATCTCGGCAAGCGTGCGGGTCAGGTCTTTACCCACCCGTTCGCGCTCCACTGGCGTCCTGCCCTCTTCTTTGGCGGCATAGACCTCGCGGGTCTTGGCCGGGTAATGCACCTCGCCGCGATCTATCCGCCGCGTTGCCTCCAACCGCACGCCGTAGGTCTCGGCCTCTTCGACCATCGCCAACCGGAAGTCGTCATAGTTGAACCGATGATTGCGCGCCAAATAGAAAAACTCGCCCTCTTGAGAGCGGCGATTCAATACGAGATGCGCATGCGGATGCTCGCGGTCCTCATGTACAGCAATGATATAATCAAAGTGGCCTTCATCTTTCTGGAAGAACCGCTCGGCCACGTCAGTCGCGATGTCGCGCACGTCCTCTCCGCGCGTTCCAATCGGGAAGGACATCAGCAGATGTGTGGTTTGCCCAAGTTTGGGTTTGAACCCCGCGTCCCACCGCTTGGCAAAGCGCTCGGTCAGGTCTTTGATCTCGCCGCGCTCAAGCTTGGATTTGCCATCCAGGAACCCGCTGCTGTCGACGATATGGGTGGACTTTGTCGTGAGGTATTCGAGCTGGTTGGACAGCTGGGATTTATTATGCGTGCCCCCGCCCCGGATCGCTTTGAACACAGCGGCCCGATGTCCCGCAGCGGCGCGCACCATCTGCTTTTGCTTGGAGGCATACAGACCCTGCATCGAGCCACGGATCCGGCTCCACCCATCCTCAAATATCTCTCCGGTGACGGCACCAACCGCATCATTCAGCCGCATGGGCGAACTCCTTCAAGGCAGCCGTTGCTTTCAGCTGCATCGCGTCACGCCGGCGGCGCACAAGCAGGTCAATCTCATCTGCACTATCGAGGATGAATCGCGCCAACCCGCGCATCTGTGCAAGCCGCAATTCTGAGAACTCAGCACCAGTTCCCTGTCCCTCCCTGTTGGCCTTCTGCATCTGCTTGGCAATCTGGGCGACACCGTTTCCAACATCATTTAATGAGGCGCGATAGCGCGCCATCTCTGCCGCCAACGATGTGTCCGCCACAAAGGTGCCACCTGCCGCTTGCATCAAGCGGCGCAGCCCTTCCGAGCGGGTCTCGATCCCCGCCGACGCCAGCACCGCATCGAATGCCGCCATCTCGTCAGGGGTCACTTTCACACTCACCGCCAAGACCGGCACGGCCGTATCGCGCTGGCGCTGATCGTCACTCTTCAAGGTGTATTGCACCGCCCGCGGTGTCACCCCGAACCGCTTCGCAAGCACGGACGTCGAGACTCCGTCCGCGGCTTCGCGCACGATCTCCATACGTTGCGCATCCGTGAGACGTTTCGAGCGAGACATGCGAAGAAAGACCCCCTATTTCCTGCCACCTTCCACCAAGGCTGCCCCTACCTTACGATAATATACCAAGCTGTCAATTATATACTTACGTTGCATTCAGGCTCAGGCTGCCTTGGTGTCCGCTTCCCCCGCGGCCCGCAGGGACGCGGGTTTGCCCCTCACCACCGGGCGACACCTGTCCTAGGGGTCCCGTCCACCAGCCCCGCGCGAGGGTCTGGCCGAACGCCACGTGTTCGGACGGAACCGCGGGCGGGCGCAAACCCCACCGACAGGGCGGACAGGCAGGGTCAAGGAGGGCCAGATTTGGGTCCCCAAATCTCTGCCGCAAAAACCGGGAGGCCCTGGCCGATAGGTTTTTGTGGATGGCCCCCTTGAGGCTGACTGACCGGTCTGTCGCGGCCAGACTATTCCGAGGGGAGTGCGTCCCTTGAACGCGCAGCGGCCGACACCAAGAGGAGGTCGCTGTAGGCGATCACACGCGCCGGTGACGGCATCCCTGGAACAGGGATCGGGCCGCCCCAAGATCGTCCTGGGGCGGCCCATCCTCGTCAGAGGATTTAGTCCTGGGGATCCTTCGCGCTCGGCGGGAACATCACCAGCTCCGAGACCGCGACCTGGAAGTCGAGCTTGAGGCTGAAGAACTCCGAACCATCCCCGTTGCGGGTGTTGCGGAACATGGCGCCCACGCGTTGGAAGCGGGTGCGCTCCTGGCCATCGGTGTCGGTGAACTTGACGGGGACGGTGGCGACGTAGTGGTTGGTCATTTGGGTCACTCCTTGTTGCGATGGGGATCACCCAGCACGGGGGCAAGAGGCCCGGTCGCAAGCGCAAATGCGGAGGGTCCGCGGCCAGCCGTGGAAGCCGTATTTGTGCTTGCCGAAGCGTGAGCTGAGGGCACGATTGGGCCGACCCCGTGCGATCCACATCGATGAGCAAAAAGGAGTGATCCGGATGACCCTTGCCATCACGCAGCCGCCACCATCCGCGGCCGCGTCCCGCCGAGCCTGGCCGGGGTGCTGACGGAGCCCGCCCGCGTGGATGCGATGTTCCGAAACACCACCCGAGGAACGCGCAAGTCTTCAGCCTCAAGTGGGACGTCTCGACCCCTCGCGTCTTGCGCTGCTGACGATCCACGTAAGGCGCGCACCATCCCCAGCCCGTACCGATGCGGATGGGCCGCACTCTGACGGACCGGGTAGAGGGATAACGGTACTGGACGCCGCAGACTGCCGATCACGCGTGACCGATTGCACGCGCCATGAGACATGACGAAAGGGCCGCGCCAAGCGCGACCCCCTCTCTTCAATCCTGTGCAGTCTTCTTAGCCGGGTCCGCAACCCGCATGACCGTCAGACCTTTCGCTTCCGCCTTCTGCCCGAGGTTCAGCGCGACCCCGTTGCCGCCGAAGAGGACAACCCCCGTCGCCGCGAACTTGTCGTCGAGCATTTCGTCGTTGCATTTGAACGGTGCCGCCCGGCCATGCGCTGACCAGCGCGGATCGAAGCGCGCCTGCGCTACCCCGCGTGCCCGGGCCCACCGGGCCGCAATCATCTCCGCCCCGTGCTTGCCACCCTTGTGGCAGAGGAAGATCTCCTGATTGCGGTTCTGCTTGATCCGTTCGCGAACCTTGTCGAGCGTGTTGAAGACCACATCGACATCGGTCCAGTCGGTAGCGCCTGAGACGATCAGGGGAACCCCCGCGACTTTCGACTTCTCGGCGGTTTCGCGGTCGTGCTGCTCGAGGAGCTGCCGTGCCTCGAAGACCGCCCCGGTCTCTTGCGCGCGGACGCTTGCGCGCGACCCGGCTGCCGGGATGAAGGCGTGACCGGTCTCGATCTCGTAGCATTCCGCCGCCGCCTCGCTCATCACCTCGATGGCGCCGACGATCTCGCGCAGTTGCACAAAGCGCGCCTGCGCCTCCTCAATGGCGGTCTCGGCGATCTCCGATCCATCGTGGGATTTTGCCAGGGCGCCGATCTTGTCGGCGGTGCGGTCGACCTCCTTGCCAAGCGCCAACTTGCGGCGCTGCAGGATCGTCGCGAGCCCGTGCGCGAGCGGTTCGATCTCCGCTTCGAGGCCGGTGTTGCGCAATTGCCCGAGCAAAGCCTCGAAGCTCTCGCGGATGATGCGGTCGGTCAGGACGTGATCCTCCGGGATCGGCAGCTGTGCGTCCTTCTCGGTCAGTCCGAAAAGCTCGATGGTCTCGTAGGTGTTTGCGGTGTCGTAAGCCATGTCTGGTCTCCAGTGTTCGGTTATAGAGCCACCACGTGAGTGTGGGGGCATGGCCGAATGTCTGGTTTCCGAATCTGCCCGGGTCAGGGACGGCGCAGCCGCCGGCTTGCCGGGCGCAAAAGTTTTCCGCGCGCAGCACCCGACACATGCGCGCGCTCACGCACGGGACCGCCCCGCACCACAAGCGCCGCCCTCGCCGAAAAGTTTTGCGATCCTTGACGCGGGCTGATTTGGGGGCCATCCGGAGGATATGCTTCCGCACTCATGTGTGTGTGTTTTGACGGTAGGTTTGGCCGACCCGAGCAGGCAAACGGCCCGACCGGACGCGGGAGACGGATGCAGTGGCGGGATCGTTTTGGCCTCGGGCCAAAACAGACCAGAGCGCAATCCGGCGGAGCGGCCGGGGTGGGACGTGCTCGCGAGGCGGGCAAACCGGGATGCCGGGTGCGACGCCGCGGTGAGGCCGCATGGCCGAATGCGCGACGGACCGAAGGGCCGTTCTCCCCTGCGACACGCGCAGCCGAGCGGGGAGGCCGCAAGGCTATTGACGCATTTCGCTCGGTCGGCCCGACCTGCTTGCCAGAAGCGGCAAAATTCGGTAGTCTATTGGAGCACCAAGGAGTTTGCCATGAGCGTTCAAAAGCAATCTGTCAGTTTCACCGACACGGCCTACACATTTGCCAAGGAACTGGTCGAAGCTGGAGAGTACCCAAATATGAGCGCGGCTGTTTCGGGTGAATTGGCGAAGGCCAAGGCAGAGCGAGATCGTGAACGGTCTTTGTTTGAGGCTGAATTGGAACGCCGCCTGTCTCTGCCACTCGACCAATGGGAACCCGTCGGCGAAGCGTCCGACGTCACGGCCAGCGCACGGGCCCATCTTGCGGCGATGGCCAAAAAGACCTGATGCGATTTATCAGGCATCCGTTCTTCGAACGGGACCTTATCGGTATCGTTGATCATATTGTCGACGTGACTGACGGTGACCTTGCAGCGGCGAGCCGTCGACTAGATGAAATCGATGCCCTTATCCAGAACATTGCCGCAAACCCAAAATCTGGTGCTCGCCTCAGCGGCAAGTTGGACGGATGGCTGGTGCGCCATGGCGGCACCGGTCAGCGACTGACCATCGTATTCAAACCGCATGTAGACGCCGCACAGATATATCTCGCTCTTGTCGCGTTCGGCGGCCGGGATTGGATGAGACTGGCGTCAGCGAGACAGGTCTTCACTGACTAGCCTTAGAGCCATGGAGTGGCCGGGAAGTTGTAGACCGGACCTTCGCTGCGCCGTGCGCGAACTGGTAGGATGCGGGACAAAGTGCCCTTTCGCTGCGGTTGCGCCAACGGCTGCTATGGGAAGGTTGCATTGAGGTTGGTGGGCACGGCAGCCTTCAAAATAGCACGATTTGGTAAGGTCATTGCCCCACATCCTATTGCAGGATTTCGACCATTTCGGCGTAGCCGCGCGACGTGGCGTGTTGCAGCGGTGTGACGCCATCGCGATCACCGATGGATTTATCTGCTCCTGCATCAACGAGGATTTGCAACGCCTTGATATGATCTGGGCCGCCGTCTCCTAAAACGACAGCCTCTATCAAAGCCGTCCACGCCAGATTGTTGATATGATCCAGTGGTGCGCCGCCATCCACCAAACGTGCAACAACGTCGTGATGCCCGAGGTGGGCGGCCGCGATAAGGGCTGTCCCGTCGTAGACACTGGTGATCAGGTCAGGGGCGTTCCCGAGTTCCATTGCAAGTGACACCATTTCAGGATCGTTCGCGACAGCGGCGATGGTCAGCACGTCATAGACGCGGTTTTCCAGCGCATTCATATCCGCGCCTCCGTTTGCAAGTGCCGTCAGCGCGTCATCGTGTGATGCGAACGCCGCGACATGAGCAGGCGTGCGCTGGGATCGATCTCGGATGTCCACATCGGCACCTGCTCCGATCAGTCGGTTAATTACATCCACGTCGCCTTCGTGGGCGGCAAGATGCAGACCTGTGTAGGACGCAATGTCTGATGCTGACGGGGCTGTCTGCGCATGGGCAGACCCAAAAGAACCAATTACCAAAGCGAGCAGCAGGAAACGAAACATGATGTTGCCTTTCAGAAAGAGGGGCCCGCCCCCCGAGGGACGGGCCATGTACTTTACTCAGCACCGATTGCGTCAAGACCTGCGCGGGCACATGTCTCGTCAATTGCGCCAGATGGTGCGCCACCGACACCGATGCCACCGACCAATGCGCCACCGATCCGGATGGGCAGGCCGCCAGCCTGGATCACCAGACGGCTGTCCATATCGCGCAGACCACCGTTTTCAGGGTTACCACCGATAAACCCCGCAAGACCTGCCGTGTCACGGCCCATACTGGCGGATGTGAACGCTTTGCCTGTGCTGGACCCAACGGTATGCGGGCCCGCGTTGTCGGCACGCAATAGCACTTTGGTCTCGCCGCTGCGCGCAACGATTGCGACGCTGACATTGTGACCTTCGGCAGAACATGCAGCGACGGCAGCCTGTGTTGCTGTGGTTGCCATATCGAGCGGCAAGTAAGGAGCTGTGGGCAGGTCTTGGGCGAAGGCTGCAGCGGGTGTCAGCAGAGCTGTGGCAAGTGCGATGGAACGGATCATTGTGTATTTCCTTTTGTTGAACTGATGCTCCAGTTCTAATTCGCCGCTGTGATCGGCGATATTCGTAGCATCCGCAAAGGTGTCCGTAGTTCTACTGATAAGTGTGTTAGTCTGCCTGTGCATCCAACCAATAACGGGTCAATTCCGCCGCCGAGGACGTGCCCGCTTTGGCCGCAATAGCCGCGCGGTGACTTTCAACTGTGCGGGGTGACAGGGTCAGCGCGTCAGCGATTTGCTTGGTCGTCAGACCCTTTGCGATCATCTCAAGAACCTGTTGTTCGCGTGTGGACAGATTGCGCACCAATGCCACCGCTTCTGCGCGTTCTTCCAAAGCCTGCTGGTTAGCTTCCAGCTCTGCATGACCCTTCTGGATTGCGTCGATCAGGTTTTGTTCGTCGACGGGCTTGCTCAGAAAATCAATCGCCCCATTGCGAAACGCGCGCCTGCACGCCTCGATATCGCCGTGTCCGCTGATAATGACGGTGGGCCATGACACGCCTTTCTCGGTTAGCTTTTCTTGCAGTTTCAGCCCCGAAATAGCAGGCATCCTGATGTCAAGGATCAGGCATCCCGGCGTCAAGTCTGCCACTTGGCTCAGGAATTTCTCGGGCGAGGCAAAACTGCACACATTCAGCCCGACGGTTTCCAACAAAAGGCTCAGCGCGTTGCGAACAGCCTCATCATCATCAACGAGGTAAACATGGTTGGTCATGGTCTCACCGTCTTGATTGAGCGCGGCAGGGACAAACGGAACGTGGTCTGGTCGGTGTCGTCGAGCAGCTTGATATCACCGCCCATTTCCTCAATCAGCCTTTGACACAGCGCAAGGCCAAGCCCCGTTCCATCCGGTTTGCCTGTCACGAAAGGCTCAAAGACGCGAGGCCTAAGGTCGTCAGACACCCCCGGCCCGGTATCGCTGACATCCAAAATGACCGACGGGCCATCGACATACGTGCGGATCGTGACCTGTGCCTCGTCCGAGGCATCAAGCGCGTTGCGCATCAGATTAAACACAACCTGTTCCAACTCGACCGGATCGGCGTCAATGAAAAGTGGGTGATCATACAGCGACAGGGTAATGCCAGCCCCCTTCGTCTTGGCCTCCAATGCCAACAGATTTTTAACGCTTTGCGCGGCTTCATGGACGGAACAGGCCTCAGACGGGGCACGGTTCGGTTTGCTCCACCTTCGCAGGCGATCAAGGAGATTTGCCGCGCGCTGTGCTTGGGATACCGTGTCGTCCAACACAGTGCCAAGACGTGCGACCTCACCACGCCGCGCCAAATGGCGGCCAGCCTGCGCTTGACTCAGGATTGCGGTCAGAGGTTGCGCCAGTTCATGCGCCATGCCGCTGGCCATTTCGCCCATTGCATTCACGCGGGAGGCGTGGGCTAGCCGCGTTTCCTGCGCGCTCAGCTTGGCGCGGTCTTCTGCATCTTTGGTGCGCGCGCGTTGCTTTAGACCGAAGGCTGACAGCAAAAAGAGGGCCGTGACCAGTGCGATAACAAAGACCACTGTCTCGACCGGCAACAGGTCAGACAGCCCAATTGTCAAAGAGGTCTCAAACACCAAAGGCTGAGACGCACTGCCGAGCGGTTTGGAAAACCCAGTCTCACCCGATGAAACCTCACCGACCAATGCCGTTTGACCATCAGGCGTCGACAGACGCAAAGAAGCTGATGGCGTGTCCCAAAACGGATCATCTGTGGCAATCAGCGCGCGGGCGTCAATCACCAGCGCTAAACCGTGCCGTGCCGCATCAGAATTAGGGGTGCGTTTCACTAGCAGATAGTGATCCGGCAGGTCCGGCATTGGCCCAATTTGCAAAGCCCCGGTCGAGCGGCGGGCCAATTCAATGACGCGTTCCCTCGCCTGTAACGAAAGACCGGGCTGCGTTTCTATGGCGGTTTGGGACGGAACGTATGGGACAACATTCACCGACGTAATACGTGGGTAAAACCGCCTGATCGTCGCGGCCACGTCTAACAGTAAGTCCTGCCGCTCCATCCCACCAGCCACAAAAATTGCAGACAACGATGTCAGATGCGCATCGTGCTGATCAGCCCGCTGTGAGGCCAGACGATGCAGCGTTTCACTTTTGATCGTCAGTTCACGCACCAAGTTCTGTCGTTCAAAAAACGCCACCCCGCCGAGAGCGAGCATGACGGCAAGCGCCCATAGCAAAGTGTTCCGCCAGAAGTTTGTTGGATATGAGACGGCCATTTGCATTCATCGCAGGTGTCGGCGCAAACACCAATCCGTATTTCTACGGGCAAAAAGCTTTGCGTCAATGCCAACCGGCTTGAGATTCCTTAACAAAAAGACCTACATTTTCATCTGCGCAAAAGAGCGGACATTGATGCAACGTGCAGCATTGGATCTTCTGGGCTCTTCGGTAGCATTAGCTGCGGGCGACACGAACGTCAGCAATGTACGCCGGGTTCATTCAACCACACCAGTACAGAAAAAGGGGAACCGTGGTCCCACGGCTCCCCTTTCGGTTCAGATCGTCTCCCCCTCGCGCGCCGATTAGGCAACCAGCGACAGCCCCGCGCCTGCGTCCTGCGGTTGCTCACCGCTGTCGATGAACGGGATGATCGAGAAGGTCTGCCCGCCGCGCTGTTTTTCGTTCTGCACGGCGTTGACGCGCAGATCGCCATCGGGCGTGTTGATCAGCAGCGACAGGTAGTCATTGCCCGTGCGGCTGCTTTTGGCCATCCACGCCGATCCGACGCGGATCGGTGTGCCCCGGGGCGAGCTGACCTCGACGCGGTAATCCGGGTGGGTCTCCTCGGATTTGTAGCTGTTCTCGATCAGCATGAACTCCAGATCGAACATCATGTTGGCGATGTAGCCGGTGAAGGCGTTGTCAGCGTCCATGGCGGTCAACTCGCCCGAGATCGAGCCGGACTTCATCAGGCCGTTCGAGACCAGCGGGATGATCTCGAAGTCGCCGCTTTGGGTCGCGCGCGCCTCTTTCGTCTGCACCGCGTTGACCCGGAACGGGCCCAAGCCGACATCGATCTGCATCGAGACGTAGGGGTTGCCGCTGGTATTGCCGGTCTCGTTCCAGGCCGTGCCGATGCGCACCTTGCGACCGGATTTGTTGACTGCCGTCACGTCAAAATCCGGGCTGCGTTCGGACATCTTGGCCCGCGCCTCCAACTGGATGGCGATGTCAAAGCGCGTCGAGTGGATCATGCCGGTGTACTGAGCGGCTGCGGTCTCGACATTGCGGGTGAGGGTTCCTGCGAACATGGGATGGTTCCTTTTCAGATTGTTCGGTGCCTGACGTTCTTGCCAGCGCATCCGGGATTGCTTTCTCGACCCCTTGAGGGATCACAAACCAGAAAGCTCGCTTTCCTTTCTTCCCAACCTTCAGTTTAGCGCTGACGCCTGAAAGACTGTGCCACCTTCCCGCCGGGTACGACGCCCCTCCCCTGCCCGTCTGGCCTCGGATGGCTGTCCTGGGTATTCTCGTCGCCCTCCTCCGATCCCGCAATGAAGAACTCTGCTTCCTCCCCGTTCAACCGCTGCCCGCTCCGGTCGGTCAGCCCGATGGTGCTACCGTTCGGCTCAAACGTGATCAGGTATTGGCCGAGGCTGTCCTTGTGCACGCGGTAGCCGGTGTTGGCCCAATGTACGGTCTGACCTGCATCGATGGCGGCTTTGATCTCTCCGAGAGTCATGATCGTCCCCTCGCCTATTCTGCTGCCACTGAAGTTACGTCCCAAGTGGCGTCTGGTCCGGTTCCAACAATCCGGGAGAGGATGCCCGCTGTGTCGATCCCGTCCCCGTGCGGCAGAAACACCCGCAACTGAAAGGCGATGATCTCCGTGAAGCAGCCGAGGGCCTTGAGGCCGTCGATCATGCCCCGATCCGCACCGCCCAACTCAAGGCGCATCTCGCCTGCGACACGACGACGGGTCAGAGTCAGACCCCGGCCCAGATCGACCGGCGCGGTGGTGCCGAGGGCGGCGGTCAGCATCTCCTGCGGTGTTTGCGGATTGGAGACGAGGAAGCGGGCGCGCAGCGCGGCCGCCCCTTCTTCGCTCAGCGTCCGCCCGATCATCGCGGTCGCCCCGTCGGGCGTGACCCGGTAGATGCGCTCATTGGTGGTCGGAATGTCCTTCCAGATAGGCAACAAGAGCCCGGTCAGCAGGTAGAGCTTGATCGTGGTGGTTTTTGGCAGGGACGCAGCCTCGGCATCCCAAAGCCTTGCAAACTCAGGCCTTCCGATGTCTTCCCAGGCCGAGGACTCGAACCGCGTCTCCTCCAGATAGCTGGACCCGTTTGGCCGCACCGCCTTGCGCATCAGCGTGACAATGTCCTCGTCATACATCTGCATGGGGCGCGCCGAGATGAGCGCTGCGCGTCCCGAAGCACGGTTAACCATCGGTAGCTTGTCGGGATTGCGCGACAGGGCGTCATCCGCCGACAGCACGTGGACCGGGTCCGTCACCTCAAGTCCGATGATCCGCGTCACCGCCCCGGATTTCGGGCAGGTCCAGAGATCCTCGGTGGAGACCTGCTCGATCTTTTCGCCGCGCAGGGTTTCCACGCCGAGATCGAGCGTGCCCGCCGCGCGCGCCCGTTCCGTCTGATCAGCGATCCGACGCATGAACTCGGCAAAGAGCGCGTTCTGCATGTGGATGGGAAGGGCAAGCACCCGGTTGAGAAACCGCTGGATCGGCGGCAGCTCCTCGAGCAGCACCCCGTCCTTGTCGATCAGCCGCAGGGCCGTCCAGTCGGTGAAGCTCTCGTAGCTCATCGCCTCAGCGCGTCCGGCGGCAAGATCGGCGAAATACCCACGTAGTGCGGCCCGCGCGATCGGGCTTTCCAGATTGTCCTCCTCGCGGAACATGCCCTGCGAGCCGGTTTCGCGCTGACCCTTGGTCAAGGCCCCCAGCTGGTCGAGGCGTTTGGCAATCGTCGAGGTGAAACGCTTTTCGCCATGCACATCCGAGGTGCAGACGCGGAAGAAGGGCGCGCTGACCTGGGCCGAGCGATGGGTGCGGCCCAGCCCCTGGATGGCCGCATCGGCGCGCCAGCCGGGTTCCAACAGGTAGTGCCGGCGCCGTTTCTGGTTCTTCGCCGTTTGCGCCGCGTGATAGGACCGGCCCGTACCGCCTGCATCGGAGAAGATAAGGATATCCTTCTCGCCGTCCATGAAGGCTTGGGTCTCGGATGAATTACTGCTGGCGGCGCGCTTTTCGATGAAGAGATGACCATCCTCGGACTTGAGGGGCCGGATGGACCGCCCCGTGACTTCTGCCACGGCCTCGTCGCCAAAGGCCCAGAGGATCTGATCCAGCGCCGAAGGGATCGGGGCGAGCGTCATCAACTCCATCATGGCCGCATCTCGCAGGGCGAGCGCCTCGCGCGAGACAACGAGCGCGCCGGTCTCATCCCGCAAAGGTTCGGCCACCATGTTGCCGTCGATCTCGACCAGCTTTTGCGCATGAATCGGGAAGGCCTGTTCGAGGTAGCCCAGAACATAGTCGCGCGGCGTCAAGGCCCCCTCAACGAGTTCATCCTCCGGGTCCATTGTCTCAAGTCGACGTTTCAGCAGGCTCTCACCTGTCGAAACCACCTGGATGACGCAAGCCTTGCCCGTTGCCAGATCGTCCTTGATGGCGTGGATGATGCTTGGAGCCTTCATGCCCATCAGGAGATGGTTGAAGAAGCGCTGCTTCGTGCTCTCGAAGCGAGATTTGGCCGAGGCGCGTGCTGCCGACGCATTGGTCTCGCCCGAGGCATCGTTGACGCCGGTCGCAGTCAACGCCGCTTCGAGATTGTGGTGGATCGTCCGAAACGCACCCGCGTATGCGTCGTAGATCTCGATCTGGGCCGGGGTGAGCGCGTGTTCGAGCACGTCATACTCCACGCCATCAAAGCTGAGGGCGCGCGCCGTGTAGAGGCCGAGCGTCTTAAGATCACGCGCGACCACCTCCATGGCAGCCACGCCGCCGGCTTCCATCGCAGAAACGAAACTCTCGCGGCTTGGGAAGGGGTATTCGGGGCCCTGCCCCCAGAGCCCCAGCCGCGCGGCATAGGCGAGATTGTGCACGCTCGTGGCACCCGTGGCCGAGATGTAGAAGACGCGGGCGCGGGGTGCTGCCAGTTGCAGCCGCAGGCCAGCAAGGCCCTGCTGGGAGGGTTTGACCCCCCTGCCCTGCTCGGACCCTGCTGCGTTCTGCATGGCATGGGCCTCATCAAAGGCCAGCACGCCTTCGAACTCCGCGCCCATCCATTCGAGGATCTGGCTCAGTCGCGTGGTGCCGCATTTGCCCGCGGACCGCAGCGTGGCGTAGGTGACGAAGAGGATACCGTCGCCCATCGGGACCGGCTGGTCCGATTTCCATTTGGAAAGCGGCTGAATGTCGGCAGGCGAGCCGCCGAGATCGGTCCAGTCGCGGATCGCGTCCTCAATAAGCGTGGCGGATTTGGAGACCCAGATCGCCTTTCTGCGCCCGGCCAGCCAGTTGACAAGGATGAGCCCCGCGCATTCGCGGCCCTTGCCGCAACCGGTGCCGTCGCCGAGGAAATAGCCAAGGCGATAGGCACGTGCATCCTGGTCATCATCGGCGCGCGTCAGCTTGGTCTGGTCGTAATCGATAGTGAACCGACCGGGCAGGTCGCGCCCATGGGCGTCATGCGCCATGATGATGGTTTCCAGCTGCGCCTCGGAGAGGTGACCCTCCTCGATCAGCTTCGCGGGCAGTCGCAAGTCATCACTGCCCGTGTTTGAGGGCATGGGCGGGGCAACCGAGGCCATTGCGATGCTTTCAACGAGCGGCGTGGGATGTTCCTGCGCACTCGCAATCTCGATCCGTTGCGGACGGTAGCGCGCATAGATGTCCGAGATGGGCGTGTTGTCGCGCGGGGTCTGAAGGCTTGTGAAGCTGAGCGGGACAACGGCCTTGGCCCGGGGTTTGGAGGGGGCGACAGGCGCAGCGGCGGCCTTGCGCGGGGCAGATGATGGAACGCTCGACCGAGTATGAGGGATCGCTGCCGCCCGTTGGACTGGGCGCATCTCGGTCCGGGTCGCGGCCACGGCGTCAACGAAAGGAAGGACTTCCTCCAGATCCTGAACCGCGGCGCGGATCATTTCGCCGTCCTCCTGCACCTTGTCGAAGACCATCAGCTGGGTTTCGACAGAGGTGCCGAGCTTGCGGTAGACCTGCCCCGGCATCGTCAGCGCCAAGCGTGGCGTCAGGAGACCGCAGGCGCGGGACCAATGCGCGGCATCGCGTTCGGGCGTGAATCCCGGCGGCATGATCGCCACCAGCCGCCCGCCGGGCGCGAGACGCTTTGCAGCCCCGATGAGATGTTTTGCAGCGATGTGCTTGTCGCGGGAACGATCGACCGAGGAGGCGAAGGGCGGGTTCATCACCACGACGTCGGGTAGAACCGGCGTCTGCAGCAGATCGTCGATATGCTCACCGTCATGGCCCGTCACATCGCCACCGAAGAGGGCCCGCAGGAGGCACTGGCGAAAGGGGTCGATGTCGTTGAGCAAAAGCGTGGCACCAGCCCGGGCGGCGAAAGCTGCCAGGGCACCGGTGCCAGCCGAGGGCTCCAGAACGGTCTCGCCCTTGCGGATCGCCGCGGCCCGCAAGACCAGCGCCGCAAATGGCAGCGGCGTGGAAAACTGCTGCAGCCGGATCTGCTGCTCGGAGCGGCGGGTTTCCGTCAGCAGCCGTGAGGCAAGCAGCTTTGCAGCAGCGAAGTCACCTGCCGCGCCGTCCCCACGCAGCACAACCTGGATGGCTGCGGCCTGCATCAGGTCATAGGCTATGCGCCAGTCCCAGGCGCCCCCGGCATCGCTGCCATGAAACGTCTCGCGCATGATGCGCGCCAGCGCTGAACTGCGCAGGGGTTGATGGTCGATCTCCGCGCCGATCTGCGCCAGCGCAGAGGTGAAATCAGCGTCGGAGGTTGAGAGAGCCGGGCTTGCCGGATTGGGCTTGGACATGGGATTTTCCTTTGGATCAGGGTCTGAGTTCCAAAGGACAAAAAGCCCGCTTTCACTTTTCATGGTGACGGGGGTCAGACCGCGCTGACCTCCAAGGCTTGGTCAGGACTTGGCTTCGACCTCCCGTTTCGCATCAATCAATGCCTGTGCGGCCTGCATCACCTGAACCTGAGATGTTCCCGAGCGTGCATCCTCCAGCGCGGCCTGCACCTGCGCGCAAAACCAGGCGTCATAAGAATTCGCTTCAGCGGCCATGGAAATGCTCCTCGAGAGCTTTATCCAGAAGCTTGCCAAGGCCATGGGGCATGTCTGCAACGTGCACCGCGACTGGCAAACGGCCCCGCTTCATCTGGGACGCGCATTGCTCATCGAGACCAAGAAGTGGCCCTTCCTTTCCCGTTTCGTCCATTGCGTTTTCTCCAACCGTGTTAAGGCGTGAGGTTACATCACCTTGCGTGATACCGTAAACGGCGGTGCCGTTAGGGTCGCAGAAAATCATCCTAGGCCACTTACCGATCGGGCGCCGCTTCAAGGGAAGTTTCGAACCGCTTGTCCGCCGCCGCGGCTTCTTTCAGGAGCGCGTCAAAATTGTCAGGTGGGTTGCCATCTTCCAGCATCCCTTTGAACGTCGCATAGGTATCCGTCTTGCTGCCATAGGCGCGCAGGGTCTTGTCGTCGTTCACCCAGGCCACCACGATGACCTTCGCATCGCTGTTGAACCGATAGAACAACCGATACTGTTGGAAGAATTTCGCCCGGAACCAGTGCTTGCGGTGATCGCCGAGTGTGCCGCCTTGCCGGAAGGCGGCGGCACCCGGATCTGCCGGTATGGCCTCGGTGACCAGCTTGAAGATGGCGGCCAGCCGTTTCGTGGAATTCTTCTTGCGCCAGGTCTTGGGATCGCGTGCCTTACGCGCCTCGACCTCCAGGGTCAGCCCTTCGAGCTGGTCCAGAAAGAGCGGATGCGCATAAATCGACCATCCGTTTACGACAAGGGGCGCTTGAGCGGGCACGCTATCGCCGCTCATTCATCCTCGAGCGATAGCGGCGCATCGAGATCGACGTCAACGTCTCCGACCAGTGCTGCAAGACGGTCATGCAAAGCCCCATCGAACGCCCGAATGCGGTCCGGATGCGCCTTGATATCGGCCTCGACAAAATCGAGAAAGGCGCCGAGCACAGGATCTTCCTCGTCGCTGCGCACGGGCTCAATATAGACCCTGCCACTCGGCTCGGTGCAGTAGCGAATCTGGTCGCCCTTGCCCAGCTTGAGCTGCTTGCGCACACCCGCCGGCACGGTCGTCTGATACCGATCCGTGAGTTTCGAGACATCTTGTGCGAGCGCTGTCATGGCAGTCTCCTGAAAGAATGGGGGTCTTTGCTGCCTGCGATAGGTAATGCATTTGCATTGCTCTGTCAAGATAAGCCGCAGGATCTGCTGTCGCCGGGCAGGTCGATGAACCGTCCGGCGCAGCACCTAGTCTCGCCCCGCGAGATACTCCGCCAGCACAGGACTGGCCGCACCCTTCGCGAAACTGAGCAGCTCCGAGCCCGCAAGCGAGGCCTTCGACAGGCGTACGAGCCCACCGGTTTCCTCGATGCGGTAGCAGCGGCGTTTTTGCCGCCCACGCCTGTAGTGCGTCGCGGTCACGATCTGGCAAGTGCTGCCATCGGTGAGCGTCACAGGGGTGGCGAGCCTGA
Source organism: Sulfitobacter sp. PM12 (assembly GCF_045586035.1). NCBI lineage: Bacteria > Pseudomonadati > Pseudomonadota > Alphaproteobacteria > Rhodobacterales > Roseobacteraceae > Sulfitobacter > Sulfitobacter sp. PM12. The sequence goes on along the minus strand of NZ_CP151531.1, from coordinate 34,766 downwards.
TCTTGTCGCCTTCCTCGTAGTCCGGGATCGCAGCCCAATCCCGGCAGCGCTGGCGCCAGTCCTGGGCGTAGCTGTCCGGGTCTTTCAGGTTGGAGAGGAGCCCGATCAACGCAAGGGGAGCACGAGACTCGTTCGGGCCAGCGCTTTCCTCCATGTCCTTGTAGCCCCAGCAGCCGTCATCATATCGGGTGAGGAAGACAGCCCCGAACGTGATGGAGCCATCCACATCGGTCACATAGGTCGCGTCTTCGACAGCGGTGCCGTCGAGATTGGTGACCCTTGCCGCCGCATACCAGGTGGAGCCGACCTTGCAGGCTTTGACCAGTTCGGTTTTGCGCGTGTCGCCATGAGAGGTGCAGAGCCGGGCGATTTCCGCTTTCTCATCCGCGTAGGTTTTGACGCGGCGGTCGGTGTAGAAGAGCCATCCCATCTCAGAGTCCTTTCTCTAATTGGGGGAATTGTTGTCGCCAATGTCCCGAGAAGGCCGCAGGCCTGGCAGGGTATTGGCGATGCTTGTTTGAGAAAGGGCGCGTTACGCCGCCCTCCGGTCATCGATTTCCATCAGCGCATCGAGCGGCACGCGGTAGGGCTGCATGGCGTCGAAATCCTCGCAATTGCCGCAGTTCTGCACGATCGCGAAGGTGTCGCAGGCATCCTCGAGGATGACCCGGAAGGTGCCGCCGAGGCCCGAGGGCACCTCGTAGGTCCCGCCGATGAGATAGTCCGAGGCCCGGCGCACGAAGACGCGGATGCTGTGGCCATCGGTGGCCAGCCGGATGGCCCCCCGCCCCCGGTCGATGAGCACCTGCACGTCATCCAGGGTGTCGGTGTAGAACTGGCCGGTCAGATCGCGAAACGCCATGCGGCGCTGCGCCATCCAGTCGGTGTCCCGAAACGGGTTCATGCCGTCGGCGAAGGCGAAGGACGGATCGGCCTGTTCGGTGGTGACGATACGGGTGGTCGTGCCATCGATGCCGTTTGAGCGCAGATGCACACCATTGCCGACGATCAGGATCAGGGCGGGCCTGTCCACGGGCCCGTTCCAGTTGGGCAGGAAGGTTTTGCAGGCGCGCGCATGGGCGATCTGCGCCGCAACTGCGGAGGCAGAGAACTTGAGAATAGCCATGGGGATGTCTTTCTGTTCGGTTTGGAAGGGTCGACCCGCGCGGGCGACGTGGTCCACGCGCGGGTCGCGTAATGGCTCAGGCCGCTTGCGCGACCTCGCTGTCAGGCTCCGGGGTTTCCGCAGTGGGCTCCGCCTCATCACAGGCGACACCGGCGGTCTGCATCATCGGCGGGCACCAGGCGGCCACGGCAGCGCGCTGCGCGTCGGTGAGCGTGGCGAAGGGTTCAGCGAAGAGTTTGTCGCAGAAGGCGACGATCTCCTTCTTGCTCGACGAGGCGAGCGTCACAGCCTCCTGGGCGAGACCCAGATCCTCACCGAGGATCTTCAGGAGCCAGGCCTTCTTGAAGCGGTTGAAGAGCGCCGCATTCGGCGTCCAGTGGGCGCGGATGTCGGGCATGATCTCGATCTCGAACGCATGCATCAGGCTGTCGCGCTGGCGGTCCCGCGCGAAGCAGGACTGCGTGGTGCTGGCCGTGGCATAGGCCACGAGCTTGGCCTTCTCCCCAGTCTTCAGCGCGCGAAACGCCGCGAACTGATCGGCGGGCGGGCGGGTATCATCGAGCCAGGAGAGGTCAAGCGCATCATGCGCCGCCGCCACCTGCTCAAGCGAGGTCTCGTCGATCTCGTCCATCTTGGCATGGCTGCGGTATTCCTTGCGGGCATCGATCTTGATCGCCTGTGTGACACTCATGCCGCTGGCCAGAACGTCACTGACCAGCTTGAAGAGCGTCAGATCGAGCGTGGCTTCCGGATGCAGCGCCATCGCGGCGCCAAGGGCCATGGCCCGCTCGGTCTTGAGGTCCTCTGCCAGCGAGGCTGGATAGGTGATTTCTCCGGCGTCTGGGGCCTCCTCCCCAGTCGGGTTAGCCGAGGAGCCGCGCGCACCCTCCTCTTTGACGGTGTCCTCCGGGCGCACGAGGCCAATATGGAGCGTGATCTGCCCACCCTGCCACGAGGCAATCACACCAGCGCGGGCGAGGTCCTCGGCGCTGTAGGCCTCCTGCAGATCGCGGGCTTCCTCTTCCAAGGCGTCCACGCGCTCGTAAAGGGCGTTGTAGGCACCGTCCTCGAGCCCCTCATCCTCCATCTCGAGCTGCAGTTTCTCAAGCTCGGCGGTGATTTCATCCACGCGCTTTTGCGCAGCCTCATCAGGCTCGATCGGGCCGGGATAGACGCGGCCGTAATCGGCCATGGTCGCGTAATCATAGCGGACCATCGCATCGGCCCAAGCAAAGCCCAGCCTCATACGGGCGTCCTCGGCGGCTGCACCAAGCTTCTCGAGCAAGATGGTCTCGACCAGAGCCGCATCCTCAAGCACGGAATGCTCATCCAGCAGATCGGCTGCGACGGCACCGCCACGCGCCTCGTAGTCCACGCGCACGAAAGCCCCGATATCGTCGCTGACCTGCACGCCGCGGGATTTGAGGGCCTGACGGACGGTATAGGCCTGCAGATAGCCGCCGTCCTTCGTGAGCGCCTCGAAGACCTCGCGCTGCGCCTCCTGGCTTGGATGCTCAGCAAAGGCCTTCATCGTGTCGAGCGTGATCACCTTGCCCCGGGCCGCGGCGCGGATGTCGGGGTGGATAAGGCCATAGCGCAACCGGCCTTTCACGGCGGCCACCGTGGTGCCGAAGGTCTTTGCGATCGTCTCGGGCGTTTGGCCATCGACCTCCATCATCCGGGCGAAAGCCTCGAACTCGTCAATGGCGTTCATCGGCGCCTGGGTGACGTTCTCGGCGAGCGACAGCGCCGTGGTGACGTCGCAGTCTTCTGGCACAAGGCGGCAGTCCACCTTGGTCTTCGCCGTGAAGCCCTTGATGGCCTTGTCAGCGACCAGCTCCTTCAGCGCGGCATGCCGCCGGCCACCGGCCAGCACGGCGTATTTGCCGTCGAACTTCTGGACCAGGATCGGCTGCAAGAGGCCCAGAACGGCGATGCTGGCCTTCAGATGCGCGATGTTCTCGGGATCATAGGTTTCCGGCGAGTTGCTGCGCACATTGGCGGGATGCGGGACCAGATCGCCGATGGCGACGGTGAGAGGGGCAAAGTTCGTGGTCATGGGGTATCCTTCCAGGTGGGTGAGGTGTGGCCCGCGCCTTCACCCGCGTGACCAATCCCCGGCTTCAGGGATCACCACGACAAAAGGCCCACTCTCCCTTTGAGGGGTCAGTGGGCCTTCATCGCCTGGGGTTTCAGCAGGGGGTGTCCCCTGCCCTACCAGTCGCGCGCCAGCATGATGGTCAGCACGCGCATGGTGGTGGCGGGATTGTCCGGGGTCTCAGCCCCGTAGCGGAAATCCGAGTCTGCTTCATAGAGATCGATTTTCCAGAACACGGTCTCGCCCCGGATCTCGACCGCGCCAAAATCGTGCCATCCCTCGGGATCATTCTCAGGCTCGAATGTGGCAAACTCACCGGTCGCCTTCACCGCCTCGGCCATGAAGCCGTCACCGGCCTCCATAAGCGCGCGGGTGACATGCATCCGGCCCTGGATGGGCCGCGCGGGCGGCACTCCAAGGCATGCGAGCTTGCGAAACGCGTCGTTCTGCGCCGCGATCACGGTCGGATCCGGACGGTCTGGCAGGGGTTGAACGGTCATGGACATGGGGATCTCCTTTGAGAAGTTAAAACACCCTTCTCAAAGCCCGCTTTTTCTTTTCCGCATGTCGGAAAACCCGGTCCAAACCTGCCCGAACCAAACAGTTCCGACAGTCCGCTCAGCGGGACGAAACTGCGGTTCGCGTCACCAATTCGATTGTCCGCTTCGGCAATGACAATGCCTATGATTTCCTCGCCAATATGCAACCGGCTCAAAAAGAAAAGATCATGGCGATGACAAGATCCTAGGCACGGCCCTCTACACCTCATTGAGATCCGACGGGATGACGAAAATCTAGGCTGGAACAAAGAGGGGTGGCGCAATGTGCTGTTTTGTTTTCGTGAATTTGAAAAATCTGACATCTCTGACAGGGCATTTTCTCGTGCCCGAACCCTTGGGAACCAATCGCGCGGGTTGTCAGCATGATGTCGCCCTAGTAGCGCTGTCGGACAAATTGGAATTGGTCCGACAGCGCCATTCAGCAGGCGTAGCGTGTCCGGTTCGTCATCTTCGCCGAGGTCTTGAGTAGCTACCTAAGTGTAACGACCGGTCCGAAAATCCGCGACCAGCTCTCAGCTTGGTGGGACGACTGCTTTATATGTGCTGCCATTCTTCTGGAACCCAAGCGTAGGCCCCGTCTTTTTCTTCGACATGACCGATACCAGGGAACGGCAAATGGGTGCCCGCAACGGCGATCTTGTCGGCAACCACCATATCCAAGACACGGCGGCGCGTCTCGGCGGCCTGCACGCCATCTGCGTCAAAGGCGATACCGGCATCAGGGTGGCTAAACTGCAGCGACGCCACAGCTGTGCTGTCTCCCCATATGATCAACTGATCAGAGCCATCCGACACACGGACCCCACTGTGTCCTGGGGTATGCCCCGGCATTGCCAAAGTGGTGAGGCCGCCACCAAGATCGGTATTGTCGCCAAACATTTCGGTCCGCTGAGTGTAGGCCTCGCTGACAGCACGTGCCAAGGCAAAGAAACCTTGCGAAGACTCCGGCGCACCCGATGCGATCATCTCGTCCGTCCAGAAGGCATGATCGGTTTCGCTGACATGCAACGATGCATTCGGGAAGACCGGGCCATTATCTGCGATCAATCCCCCGATGTGATCCGGATGCATGTGCGTCAACACAATGCGCGTCACGTCTTCAGGTGCAACGCCAAGCAACTCCAGCGATGTGCGCAACCTGCCTGCTGTTGGTCCAAAGGCACTGCCCGCACCAGCATCGACCAAGCTGACCTGGTCTCCTTGGCGAATGACGTGAGTACTGATTGCCAGCGGAATCGGATTCGCGGGGTCAAGATAGGCCGCCTTCATTCCTTCCGCGATTTGCTCGTCCCCGAGGTTCGTCACAAGATTCTGATCGAGCTTGAAATACCCGTCCAGCAATGTCGTCACGCGCAGATTGCCTACCATACGATCATAGAAGGTTGGAAGTGGTGCCGTTGCATGGCCCGCGGCTTGCAGGGGGTGTGGGCGTCCGGCGGCAAGAAGGGCGGCGCCACCCGCGGCGCCCAGAATCAATCCACGGCGCGAAAGATCAAAAGAAGTCATGAGTTTTTCCTTGTTTCATATGCAGAACTTCAATTCTGCGTTTTGTATGCTTTTAGTTAAATAGGTCCAAATTTCAGATGACCACCCACCGAGAGCATGAACAGACCAACGGCCCACGGACGAGCAGCGGACATCTTACGGATTTGCAGCACACCACAACTCGGGCTCACAGCTGCCATTTTCTGCTTTGCGGCAAAGCATAGGTCAAGCGGCCTTGGCGCTGCGCTCTGCCCTGCCCGCCTCTGATCTGGCGATCAGATAATTACATGCGCGCTGCGCATCGGCGGCGTGCTTGAAGATCGCGTTCTTGTCAGAGCGCAGAACGCGCAGCCAGTTGTAGAGATAGGCCGCGTTCATCTCGAGCGTATGCGCCGTAAAGCCGAGCGTCTGCCCAAGAAACACCGAGGTCAGTTCGGCGACGATCTCCTCGCGCGCGTATGAGGTGTTACCGAACTTTGAGAGACCGAAATCACGCTTCAGTCGATGGGGAGCTTTTGTGGCATGAGCCAGCTCATGCGCCCAGACCCCGTAGAAGTTCCGCGGGTTCTCGAACCGCGCGATCGACGGCATGAACACCTTGTCCACGGGCGGCAGGTAGTAGGCTTCCGTCCCCGTGAAGACGGTCGTGATATCGAGGGCATCGAAAAACGCCTGCATATGCGGGATGGGCTCGGACGGCGGATGCTCGGGCGCGGGCTCCGGGTCGGGGAAGAAGCTATCGGGCAGGCCATCGATCTGGCAGGCATTGAACACGCGGTAGGATTTCTGAAAGCGAAAGATGCGGGCTTCCTCGGAGTGATCATCCCCGTCGCTGCGGTCATGCTCATCGCCGCCCGCGTCTTTCCGGCTTTGACCGTAATAGACGACGACAGAGGATTTCTCGCCCTTGCGGACCTTTGCGTCCAAGGCATTGGCCTGCGGCAACGTCATCCAGAAGGGAGAGCTGTGGCCCGCCATCACGGTCCGCATCGTCAGCAGGAAGTTGTTCACTCCCTGGTAGGGTTCTCCGCCCACGCGCAGGGGACGAGAGCTGCCACCTGCGGTCCATGGCTTGCGCCACGGCAGGACGCCGCGCTCGATGATGCGGATGATTTCGTTTGTGATGACCTCGGAGGCATCGAATTTGGGCGTGCGGGATCGGGCCATGGCTGGCGTCCTTTCGAGTGTTGATGAGAGGGAGTGGTGATCAGATTGACTGACGGGGCCTCGGATCGTTGATGATCCTGGCGCCGAGCCCTTCGACCATGTCGATGTAGGTGGTCAGCGAGACGGACCTGCCAGGACCGCAAGGGTCAGGGTCGACCGATCCGTCCCGCGCCACGCACGGCAAGTTCGCGAAGGCGGTGACATCGGTGACGGATCGGATATCGATGAACGGCGTTCCTCGTGCGACCGCGAGGGCGGCCAAGGGAAAGCGCTCGATGGGCGCGAGAGTCGAAACGGTGGTCCAACCGAGATGGAGGAATGTCCCGCCATCCCCGCAGATCACATGCGCGTTTGGCAATGACGCCGCCTGCTTCAGATAGCCGAGATCACGCAGGACGGTCTGGCGTTCGAGACGCTGTGCCAGCGCCGTCTGGCCAGTTCGGCGCAGCTCTCTATGCCGCCACCAGGAGGCGGCGGTTGCGCGGAGCACGCGCAAGACACCTGTTTGCATGGGAGCGCCCTTCATCCGGAACGGCAGACCGGAACCCGGCCCGGACCCATCTGAGGGACCCCAAAGGCCCTCATCCGTCAGTCACAAAACCCGAAGAACACTTTCTCTTTTTCCGGCCCCTTTGGGCACACAACAAAACCGAAAAGCCCGGCCCTTCTGCCGAAGCCATTGATTTCATGCAGCAATTCCAGATCGGCAGGCAAGATCGGCAACGCATATCGGCAAAACCTTGCTTGAAAGTACGAAATGTGTTTATTTTTCAATTACTTTGCAAACATGGAAGATCGGCAAAAATGCTGGAAACACCCGCCAGGATCGAACCCTGCTTCTTCGAGGAGCATATTCCTACAGAACTGGCAGACCTTTCGGTCGACATCCAGAGGGAAGCCACTGGGCTGGGACAAGGGTTGCATCCTGACAGCGCAGCCGAACTTGCCGATCTCGTCCGTGTGATGAACTGCTACTACTCCAACCTGATCGAAGGACACAACACGCGCCCCCGCGACATCGAAAGGGCGCTGGCTGGTGCCGAGCTTGAGGAAGAAACCCGTCCCCTCGCCCTTGAGGCCCGGGCGCACGTCATCGTTCAACGGGCCATCGACGAGATGCATCGCAAGGGCACCCTGCCCCGCCCCACATCCGTCGAATTCCTGACTTGGGTCCATAAGAGCTTCTACGACGAGATGCCGGATGAGTTTCGGGTCATCGAACATCCCGACGGCACACAAGAGCCCATCGTTCCGGGACGCATGCGCCAGGATGATGATCGGGAAGTTGCGGTCGGGCGCCACCTACCTCCTTCATCGTCGCGCGTCGCCGCATTCATGGACCATTTCGACAAACGATTTCAGATTGCGGCGCGGTCTTCGAGCGGACGGATCATCGCGATCGCCTCTGCGCATCACCGGCTCAACTACATCCACCCTTTCCCGGATGGTAACGGCCGTGTCAGCAGACTGATGTCTCATGCCATGGGCCTCACAGCGGGGATTGGTGGCCAAGGGCTCTGGTCCGTATCACGTGGGCTGGCCCGCGGGTTAACCGATCGGGGCGAGTACAAACGGATGATGGATCTGGCCGACAGTCCACGCCGCGGAGACCGCGACGGACGGGGGAACCTGTCAGAAGCGGCACTGAAGACGTTTAGTGAATGGTTCCTAAAGGTGACGCTCGACCAGATCAGCTTCTCAGCAAGATTGTTCGATCTCGGCGGATTGGACCAACGGTATCGTCGTCTTGTTGCAGATACCATCGATGACAAGCGAGCGCCGGAACTAATCTCGGCGGTTCTTCGTCATGGGGCACTGGAACGAGGCGATGCGCAGATTGTGCTCAAGACGTCCGAGCGTACTGCTCGCAACACGCTGAGTAAACTGACCGCCGCCGGATACATGACGTCCGCCTCGCCGAAGACGCCGGTTCGGTTGGCGTTTCCGTTGGATTATCGAGAGCGGCTCTTTCCAAACCTCTTTGGAGACGGTGACCTTCCACAATAACTTTAGGCATTTAGGGTGTAATGCCTGGCCGCCGATTTCTTCCATGAGCGGCCAGATTTTCATCAAGGCTTGCTCGTGTGTCACTTGTCCACCGCGGTGGACATCTGCTGGTCTGAGATAAACTGAAGAACCACCACGCGCCGCTATGTGCGTTTGGACAGTTTTGGTTGCCACAAGCGCCGCTTCTCGCTCGAAGTCCACCGCGGTGGACATTAGACAGTTCGCTCATTGTTTTCGGACAGTCGCTTGATCAAAGCTAATGGATCAAATTGGTTTTGCCTTTGACCCAGGGTGATACTGTGAAAATACGCTCCAAAATCCCTGATGCGTTTTCCAAGCTGTAGCATGATGAAGATCGCGCATGACGCTTTCTGAGCTCCTACAGCATTCTTGGCTTTCTCGAAAGTCTCTGGGTGAATGCCCATCATGGGTGCAAGTGTTCGAGCATGGTTTTCAATGTCCAACCAGTTTCTAAGTCTCTCTGTGGAGAACGATGTCGCCTGATCGCAGACTGAGGTCAGCAAGTCTGGTTTCAGGGCCTCAAGGCCTATGTTGCTATCTAAATCTTTTTTTTCTTCTTCAGACTTAGATTGATGCCGGACAGTTTGTCCGTCATTGGCGGGCAATTCCATAGTTTCAGGCGGGTCATCCGGGGTAGACAAACTCTGGCATTCTGCATCTGTATTGGCGAGCAGAGCGTGGTATTCGGGGAGGCTCAGCTTCCTGCGTAGAGCTTTCCGTGCGTGGTTGATGAATGCGTTGCTAGGATCGTGCTCTTCCAAATGGGCGAGCTTTGTAAGGATCTGTTTGCGGACAAATATCCGATCTCGCCGGTTATTCTCCATCTCTTGCGCGATGGCTATAAGCTCGCTCGCACGTTGGAGCAGGGGGGTGAGAGACAATCCATAACTGATGCACTCCCCGCCGGATGAGCGAACGCGGTAGCGCTTTCGGTTCGAGCTGTCATTGCGCTTGATGAATCCGAGTTCAACGAAGCGGTTGATGTGCCTCCGGAGTGTCCGTTCGTCGATTCCGCCAACGCGCTGGCAAAGTGAATTGTTAGACGCAAAAACCGTTTCGCCATGGCCAGGTTTCAGAAAACTGAGCATTGCTTGAAGTGTCTGTATGTGGCCAGGACGTAGACCAAACACGCTGCGTGCATCTCTCAGGGCTCTGAAGATGGTCCAGACGTCGGTTTCAGATGGGGGAAATGAGCCGCGGGTTGCATCAGCACCTGCGGCTTCGATCGAGAGTTTTGTAAATGCCATGGCTTGTTCACGACGACCGTTCGGCCCACAACTTCCCCGTCTCTTTCCTCGAATTTTCGCGGAAAAAGGCAAAAAATATCAGTCCACCGAATCGGTGACTCTTGACCGGTATGCTGGAGGTTGCTACATCAAAGATGCTAATCAGATGATGAGGGCTCTCCAGGGGAAACTTTGGGGGGCTCTTTTCTTTCGGGTCTTCGCTTTTCTCCTCTGCTCGTGTTGCTCTGTGTGGCCTGGGTTAGGACCCAGAGCCTCTCTCATTCCGCCACTGTACGAAGAGTTGCAAAAGCGTAGCTTCCGCGTGCTCTTCGAGCCATTGGCCGAATTCTGGATTGTCCTTCTTGGTGACCTTGAGCGCGATCGCCTTCTCATCGATTGTCAGCGTGCCCAATGAACTGCCGTTCTCATCATTGATGACCGAAGTCAGCCCACGATTGGGCGGCTTCTTGTCGCTACGTGCTTTGCTCGAGCAAGCCGAATAGACCGCTTGGAACTTTTCGGAACTAGGAGTGTCGTCGGGCAGGGCGGCGAGCGCCTCTTTGGCGATGTCCACCAAATCTACCTTCACCGACAAGGCAGCTAGATCACCCCACTGCCGTCGTCCGATCCCATGTGCTGGCCCGATGAGTTGAACAAGACCGTCTGGCAGTTGTTCTATGACGACCCTGTGGTTGGATACGCCTTGCCGGGTCAGACCTAGAGCATCTTGAATGACACCGGGTTTGTACCCGGATTCTTGCATCTCTTTGATAAAAAGAGACTTTTCTATAAAAGACGGATCAAGCCTGAGGTTGTTCTCCTGGCCTTGAGCGATCAGAGATGCGTCATCGTCCAAGGTTCGAACAATTGCCTTGACCGTTCCACCGACCTTACGGATCGCCGCAAGCCTGCGGCGGCCGTAGATGATGCGGTATCTGTCCGGTTGGGCTGATGGACGGACCATGATGGGCACTTGTTGGCCATGCTTGCGAATGCTCTCGGCCAACTCATCGATACTGGAATCTTCCAGCACCAACCGATCGCGCAGCCCATCCATGTCAATCTGATCGGGTTCGATATCGCGAATCGAGTTTGCTGTGATCTCGCGCAAAGAGTCGCGCAATCCTCCAACAGATCCCGGCAGCTTTGCCGCTTTTGGCGGGGTAGGGGAGGGGGCTCCGCTCTCCGTCTCATTCCTTGGAGGCTGGTTGAAGATGTTTCGGGCCATCAGCGACGCCCCCATGCCATTTGGATCGTCTGCTCTAGCTCATCGCCAACGCCATTCACGCTGGTCAGGGCGCGATCAATTGTCTTTCTGATGAATTGGCTTGGATCGACTTCGTAGACGGTCTGCTGGGTCATCCCCGCGTCGGAGATCGCCGTAGACTTCAGCATTGGCTCTGTCATGACCTGACCTGCCAGAATTGATCTCAGGTAGCCTGCCATTTGGGTCTGCGGACCGTCCGACGGTTCATATCTGGTAATCAGGAACTTGACAAAATCCCATGTGACACGCCGACCGATGGCTTCCTCCACGGCCTTGACCGTTTCTGAAGCAAGCTTCAGGAATTGGCTCATGGATGCGATGTCAAGCATGCCAGGTACCACGGTAACCAAAAGCCCCGTCGAGGCTGCCAGCGCAGTCAGGGTTAGAAACCCAAGCTGAGGCGGGCAGTCGATCAGGACGATGTCGTAGTTTGCCTCAACCTCTTCAAGCGCCAAGGCGAGGCGCTCTGCAAAGATGGGCTGTACGCGACGGGCGAGAGCGTTTGCGGTCTCGGTTTCGTACTCCGAGAGCATCAAACCGGCGGGCACCATGTCGAGCTTATGGAAGTAGGTCTTTTGGATGACGTTCGAGAGAGGAACTTGGTCCTCATATCTCAAAGCATCATAGATTGTGCCGCCATCGGCGAACTCAAGCTCGGGCCGAAAGCCGAAAAACGTGGTCAAACTTGCTTGCGGATCGAGGTCTAGGACCAGCACGCGGTAACCGCGCAAGGCATACCTTTGCGCAAGATGAATCGTTGCAGTAGTCTTTGATGAGCCGCCTTTGAAGTTGACGACGGATATCACCTGGAGACGATCGCCATCACGTCGACCTGGGCGGTAGCTTTCTGCGTTCTTTCCAGTGCGTCCAAGAACATCGCGCAACTCATCAATCTCTTGGGCTGTGTAGAACCGGTGTCCGCGGTTGTCTGTATGCACTTCCGGGAAGCTGCCGTCCTTGTGCCGGTTGCGCAGGTTAGATGTGCTTACGCGCAGGAGGCCGGCGACTTCGGTGGAACTGAAGCGACGTAGGGACTTTCGTTCTTCGGGTTCGAAAGCGATCTTCATCTGGCGATCCAAAGACTCAGCCAGATTGTCGGCAAATGCTCCGATATCGGAAGAGCCTATGCCTTGCGTGTATCCAATGTTACGATCATCCATGTCCTGCCGCCCACTCTCGGCCTCTGTTGAGGCTCTTAGTCATTCTGACGGTGTACAGCGTGTCTGACGCGTTTTGCCGTCAGAATGGGAATGCCACGATCCAGTGAGTCCGGCAAGAAGAATCTAAATGTAGTGTGAAAGTTATCCACAACACCTATAGGTGTTGTCGTGTAAAAAACTCAGCAAGTCATTGATATAGATATATTAAATGCAGATCTAACCAAATCGAGCCGCTACTCTGTTGAGTTGGCACATTAGCAGCTAACCCCAAGCAACTAATGGCACTTTCTGCCTCCTGCGGAGTTTTCTCCCGGTGAAATTTTTTGGATTCGGGTCAGAAGCTACATCTGATTTTGGCTCGATTCGTACGGCATGAGGCCAAGTCGTTCCGCCCGCTCCAACAGCATTTTCACCGAAGACGGCTGCCATCTTGTTCGGCCACGAGGCGTGCGTTCGCGCATCGCTTCCAGCCGGGTGCAGATCGCCTGAAGCGTGATGTCGGGGTCCGCGCCCTTGATGCCGGCGACGATGGCGGGCAGACGGTCGTCGGTTTCGCGGCGCCCGGCGCGGGCCAGCACCTCGGCCGGCAGGAAGCCGTCGCCGACATAGGCCTTCACAGCGCGCAAGAGACGGCTTTGGGTCCAGCGACGCGCCTCGGGCAAGGGGCCGTTGATGATGCGCACCACGTCTTCCCAGGCCAAGTCGGGTCGCAACCGGCGCACATGGGGCACCCAATCTTGTGCCGTCTCGTTCAGACGCTCCATGTAGCCGTCTTGTCGCGCCAGCCGTACTTTGCGAAGAGCAGCAGGGTCTTTGGCCCGCAGTCCAGGGTTCCCGCCGACCCGGCCCTTGGTACGGGCGCTCGCCAGCCCTGCTTTGGTACGTTCCCGGATCAGCGCCCGCTCGAACTCGGCCGCGGCGCCCAGAACCTGCAGCGTGAACTTGCCTTGCGGGGATCCGGTGTCGATCGGGTCCTGAATGGAACGAAAGAACGCCCCCCTGGCCTCCAACCGTTCGATCACCTCGAGAAGGTGCGACAGAGACCGTGCGAGCCGGTCGATCCGTACGACAACCAGCGTGTCGCCCTTGCTAATGCGCTCCAGCAAGCGGGCAAGCACCGGCCGGGCACGATTGCCGCCTGAGGCGTGCTCTTCGAAGATCTCGACGCATCCCGCAGTTTGCAGGGCCTCAGACTGGGGCAGGGGGGTCTGATCCTCTGTGGATACGCGCGCATAGCCTATCAGGGGCATGAAAATCGGCCGTTTGCAATTTCATATACCGTTACTAAACGACCGTTTGTAAACAGATGCAAGGGCGTGCTCTGTGGCGCTGTTCATCACAAAGCCCTTGGGTTCCATACGCTGAGCGCGATCAGAGATATCTCGCAGACCACCGCGCGCGCGTGCTATATAAAGTGTGCAGGCGCACCCTGACAAAACACTTGGGTAAAATGCAAAACTGCCGTATTTTGCACATATGAAGCCTCAAGTATCCACACAGTATGGTAGTTTTGATGATCCTCTAGAGGATCTGGAAGGGCTTGAAGAGACGTCTGAGGACGACCTGTGGTTCCTGCCCGGTCCGATGGAAGTGGAGCCGGATTATCTGCCGCCCGGACCGAGGGCAGAGCTGCGTGAAACCGCAGTCCTTGACGATTGGCGGAAGGCAGAGGCAGGCAATGCTGCCCATCTCGCCCGTGTGGCTGGCCGGATTGGCGCGCTGGATGACCGTCTGCACCGTGGCCCGGAGGGCTGGCGGCACAGGCTCGCGCTGATGGAGGCGGCAGACCTCAGCTGGTTTGTGGGTGACCGAATTGGCCCGGATCGGCTGGCGCTTTGGATATCCATGCGCTTGTCCGGGGTGCAGGACGACACCGCAGCGCTCGCGCGTGTCGGATGGGCAGTGCGGCGTCTTACAGGCGGTCCCGGCCCAGAGGTGGACCTGTCCGCTTTCCTCGATCGCCGTGACCCTGAAAACATGGCGGATGAAGCCGAGCCCTTTGCGGATCGCGCGGGCGGTTGGCTTGACCTGATGGCGCAAGCCGCCGACCTGCACCCGATCACACGCGCCTGCATGGGGTTTCACCTCTGGAACCTTGCGGGCCTCGGGCAACAGGGCGACCGGATGGAAGCGGCGGTTACCGCCGCACGCATTGCCGCCAGCGAAGGCCCGAATTCGAATGGGGGGGTCATCTTTGCGCCTCTGGCTATACGCGGGGCAGGGGGGTTGCGTGCCAGTGGCCCACCAGCTGAGCGCTTGGAGCGTTGGTTCGAGGGGATGGAAACAGCATGCCTGACCGCGATGCGGCACCTCGACGATATCCAGGCATGGTCAGCGCGGGCGGAAACCATGATGGCCCCGCTCTCTGGCAAGACACCAACAGCATTGCGCGCGGTGCTGACCGAATGGCCCGTCGTCTCCGCTCCAATGGCCGAGACCCTGACCGGTGCCAGCCGCGCCGCCGTCCAGCGCAACCTCGCCTGGATGGAAACGCGAGGCCTTATCCGCGAGGTGACCGGGCAAGGGCGGTATCGGATGTGGTGCGCCACCAACTGAAAACCGCAGCAAAATTTATGGCCTCCAGCAGATCCTCTATGGGGTCTGCTCCGGTAGGTGGGCGTATTGTACGTTAGCAAAAGACGTTCGTACACGACGCAGCGAATGAGGAAAAAGAGCCCAGAGTGACTGATGCTGCGTGGGGCACGAATGGCTGCTCTAGGCACCCCTTGGTTAGCGCTTCTTGGGAATCTCTTTAAGTTCTGGGTTTGATGGGTCGTCGTTCGCAATAATAACTTGAGCAAAATGTTCTGGGCGGTTTTCTTGGATGTAAAGGTCACAGGCAGACTGATAGCGACTTTCATGAAGGTCTTTGGCAGCTGAGATGCCTCCAAGTTTTGGTGCATCTCGACGCGTCCCGCGTTCGGTTGCAACATCCCGAGTTACGTCTAGAAAAATGGAGTAGTCCCAAGATTCCCGCAAAACAGGTCCAAGCAAGAAACTTCCGTCAACAATCAATACCGTATCGCGCGTGACAGAAATTGGGTCGGGGTCTAGAGGCTTATCTGTCTCGAAATCAAACGATGCGGTTTGTACCAACCAGCCTTCTGGCTCGGCATCACTTTCGCCCAGAATATCAAGAAGTCGCCGACGAACGGCGGCCAGATCATAAGCGTCTTCGTAGTATCCTCGCGCTGAAGAGCGCCCTTGACGGTATCGAATGGCCCGAGGGTTATGAAACCCGTCCACCCCAACGTGAAGAACTGGTCGTCCCATGCTTTCCAAGGTTTTCGCGAGTTCCATTGCGAAGGTTGTCTTCCCAGATGCAATTCGACCGTTAACCGCAACGCGAATGGGGTGAGTAGTAGGTATTTGATTTATCTGATCGGCCAATTTTGCAGTCAATTGCTTTCGTTTATCCATTTGCGGGTCACCTTAAGTGTCTCTCGTGGGAGCTCTGGTACTCCCGGCTTATTTTTTTTGCTAGGTGCAAATTGCTATCAGAACTGCACACACGCTGAGCCTGCCTTCGTGCTACAGCGGAGAACGGCAAAAAATATCCCGCACTGCTGCCGGTCGGATGTAAATCAGCATGCTGCACCGCCGCAAGTCAGCGTCGAGCCCAGAGACACCGATGCTGCATCTTGCACCAACGTCTGTTTAGGCGAAACAAGCTGTATTATTGATAGGACATGATAGGCCAAACGCTCCCGAACCAAGTATGTCTTGATCTAGGATCACCAAAACCAGCTCTGGTGAACGCACTAGCAAACTCAGATTAAAAGTGTCGGCCGCTACGTTCTTCCAGTCAAGTGGGCTTCCTAAAACGGCCTCATTGCCTCAAAAGTAGGTAAGAAAATGTCTACAATGCTATGGGCTATTCACTGCTCTGAACTTGTCCATCCTAACGCTGGTGTCCGCCAGACAAGCCATGCAATTCCGATTAGGGCGAGAATTTCGCAACTGGCAAAGAATATGTAATGCGGCTTCAGTGATCCGCCGCCGATTACGAACAGCGCAGTGACGACGATAGCGGTCGTGTTGACCAACCGCCATAAGCGTTGCGGCATCAGTTGCATCGCGACAATCATCGCGATGGGTATCTGGATGAAGACCGCGGCGACAAGCATCATGTTTTCCGTGATCGTTACGCCTTCGATGACGCCACTTATGACTTCAGGAATGACACCGGTCGTGTATAGGCCAAGGATATCGGCGAACGCGATGTTGAGCGCGACGAAGGTCCATAAGGCTGAAAGAAAGTTCCGGCGATTGGTTTGGTTATGCATTTGGTTGGTCCTTTCAATGTCTTGTTTCGAACCGCGCGAGTTTTTCGCGCGCGCTGACCAAGAATTGTCGTGCGGGAGTTGAAAGCGTGAGGGAAATTGCGCGGGAATAGGCGTCTTGGGCCTCCACTGTGGCGTCAGACCGACCCAGCAGGTGGGCTCGCGTTGCCCAATAGGGCTGAAACCTGTCCAGCCGCTGGTTGCTGAGATTGCCCAAAGCGGCAAGCCCGGCGGGAGGGCCATGAACCTCGCCAATTACTGCGGCTTGGCTGACATACGCGCCCAAGGTGGGGGCGATACGCGTCAGACCTTCATAAAGTGCGAGAAGCGCATCCCAATCGGTTTTACCGGTGCGTGCGCGGGCCGCGTGGACTGATTGAATTGAAGCCTCGATCTGAAAGCGGCCGGGCCGCCCCAGATTGAACGCCCGTCGCAACCGCGCATCGGCAGCATCGATAAGCGCATGGTCCCACAGGTCACTCGATTGCTCCGTAAGCGGAACGTATGACCCCGCCTGAAGCCGCGCCAGCCTGCGCGAATGAAGAAAGCCCAGAAGCGCCGAAAGGCCAAGGACCTCGGCGTCATCGTCGATTTGGGTGGCCAGCAAATCCGCAAGATAGACCGCCTCGCGCTGGATACTGTCAGCATCCGGCCCGTCAAGCCAGACAAGGGCGTAACAGCCGTAAATGGCTTCGGTCACGTCGCGCAGCCGTTGTGATCTGATGGCCATGTCGGGGACGCGAAACGGGATGGCGTTGGCCTTGATCCGTTCCTTGGCACGCACCAGAACCTTGGACATCGCAGCCGGGGAGCCGACATAGGCGCGTGCGATTTCAGCCGCGGTAAAGCCCAGAACCGTCTGTAGCATCAACGGGCTGCGGGCGGCCTCATTGATACCGGGATGCGCGCAAACGAACAGCAGCGCCATGCGCGGGTCGTCGTGTTGGAAAGAGATCGGGTTTGGCATGGTCAAATGGTGCTCTTCAATCGGCGTGGGGTGAAGTTTCAAGGCGCGGCGATGCGCATCGGTCATGCGGTTGCGCGCCACGCGCACCAGCCAGCCCTCGGGGTTGTCGGGAATCCCGGAGGCAGGCCAGTTTTCCAAGGCGGCTCGAAGCGCGTCCGACAACGCATCTTCGGCCCCGGCAATGTCGCCACCGTGCGCCGAAAGAATCCCGATCAGTCGCCCATAACTGGCGCGCGCGACTTGGGCCACGCGCGCCTCCGCTGTTCCGTGAGAAGTTGCAGCGGGATCTGCCACGGGATCAGCCGTCCCCCATTGCGGTCGCCCGAATTTCGACCTTACCGTATTGTGCCGATGGGCATTTTTCAGCCCAGGCGATTGCGGCATCCAGGTCAGGCACATCGACGACGAAATACCCCCCGAGTGTTTCCGCAGTTTCCGCAAAAGGACCGTCTTCGATCCGGGCCTTGCCGTCGCGGGTGGTCAGGGTTGTGGCCGTCATGGCCGGTTGGAGCCAGTCGGTAGACACGAACACGCCTGCTTCTTGCAGGGCGCCGATACAGGCCCCGTAGACTTCTTTTTCGCGTGCCCAGTCGTCTTCAGTCATGTCGGCAAAATCGGTCGGATCGGAATAGAGAAGGAATGTGTAGTTCATTGGATATCTCCTGTGTTCAATCGTTCAGGTTTCAGCGAATTCGGTGACCATATTTTCCAGGCCGCGATCGAAAGTCGGACCGACCATGCGGTCAAGGAAAAGCCCCATGATGCGGGCGATCGGATTGAAACCCATATCGGCCTGGTCGCCGCGCTGAATTGCGCTGATCCGTTGGGTTGGCTGCCCCATCGGTCCAAGATCGATATCGTATTGAACGGCACCATCCTGAACATCGGCGCCCGTCTGTTGGCCCTTGCCTTCGGCCCCCTCGAACCGAAAACCGGAGCCTACACCGCTGCCGGGACCGAAGGTTTCAATTTTCAGATCCGGATCACTGGACATGTACGGATTGAAACTTTGGTATCCGGTGTTGGATGCGGCCAAGGCAACAATTGCCTGCGGCGTGGCGGGAACCAGACCCGTGCGGACCACGGTCACGTCACGCGGCAAGAAAAGGAGCGTTCCGGCTGCCAGAACCGCGAGTCCGGCGACGCCGGTGAACAGAATTTGAGAAAGTGTCATGATTTTAAGGTCTCCGTTGTAAGCGAAAGCTTGATTGCTTTCATCTTCATGACGAACGGGGTTCCGGCAATTGGACATGCCGGAGAACTTTCTTTCAACTTTGTCATTCGAAGCGCTCCCCATTGGCAGGGCGAACCTTATTCCCTGCAACGCATCTTTCGGGCAAGGCGGCGCGGCGGACGGCACGGAGCAATTGATCCGACCTCGGTTCGCGAAAGCGAAGTGTTTGCCCGTCTGGTGCCAGAAAGATCTCCCACTCCGCCAATCTTGGTCCGGCAAAGTCTTGCCGGTAATCAAGGGTGCAGGTGGCGCCAGCAGTATCATAAACGGCGATGCTGCGTTCGGAGATATTCAGGATCCGACCGTGATTTTGCAGATCCCAAACGCTGCGGATTTCTGAGGGTGTGTGGAATAGTTCGGCCGTACAGCCAGCGAGGACGCCAATGCAAAGCACTGCTGTTTTGACGAATTCGATGCGCGGATGTGGCATCAAAAGCTCCTCATGAAAGATATGCCGACGCTGGTTTGGTCACGCTCGGCCACTAGCGGGCTGTCACCCACCGCACCGGGGAGGCGGCGGTATTCGAAAAATCCTACAAGTGTTGTGCCATTCTCGAACGGCAGCGCGGCGGACAGTTCGATGTGCGGTGTCCATGTTTCACCGGGCGAATACGCAGCCCGCGCGGACGTAGCCTCGTTTTCGCCCACGCCAAAAAGATGTGCCGCGAAATTGGCGTCTAGATATTCGACGCCAAGCCGCCCTTCGATCTGGAACAATCCGACTGACACCGACCTGCCGACTGACACATCGGCGCGGACCCCGTCATGAACCGACGACACATCGGCACCTAGTTCGGCGCCAACATCGAACTGATCGAACCGATGGTAAACGGAGGCAACGAGTTCTGCATTTCCGTCGCGATCCAGCCCGTCAAACAATGCCGCATTGGGCATATCGGGGGCAAAGTTGTAACCAAGACCGACAGCAAGGCGCGTTCGGTCGGTCGACAAAGCGGTGTATCGAACACCTCGCGTGACATCCGCTGTCCAGTTGCCATACGTCGCGGTGAGGATGGGAAACGGCAACAATTCATCGTCTTGGCCGACATAATAACTGGAGGTGCCGACGATGCCTGCGCCGTAGGTCAGCGTGATCTCTTCATTCGCTGTCTGTGCGACAGAAAGGCTTGGAAGCACCATTGCGGCGCATCCTGAAATAAAGCTGATTTTCATCGATCTATTCTCCTTGTGGACATGGGCTGAGTTGCGCCGTAAGGATCGCTGCGTCGCGCGCGCCGATGGCCCTTGCGACGTCTTGCTGGCGTGTCAAAGCCACGAACCCGTCGGCCGGATCCGTTTGAAGCCATGAACTGACGGCGATCGACGTTGGCGGCGCACTGGTGAAACACCCGCCGACGACTCTGACGGTGAGGGATCCGTCTCCTTGAGTGCCTGTGCTGCGCAATTGCCGGATTTCGCGTTGTGCAGCCGCGATGCGCGCGGCGTCCTGCGGCGCGATTCGCGCGATATAAACCGTTTCATCTGGCGCGTTCGGCTCTGGGGCGGTCGACTCCCCAGGGATCAGCAACAGTGGCGCAGTCTCTTCAATCAAGATTGTAGAGACGGCGGTTCCCCCGCTAAACGCGATGCGGAATTCGGCGTCTCCATCGGTCAGGCGCAATGTCTGCGGTACCCCCACCGCAAATTCGATCTCGGACGGGGGAGTATTCAAAGGGTCAAGTCTGCTTGCCGCGATAAGCCCTGCCGGGTTCATCGTGTCGCAAGCCGACACCGATACCGCCATGGCGAGGGTTGCCAGTGCTGGAAATGAGAATAGTTTGGCCATAGTATACCTACTGCATGATTCGATATTAATGTTTAATGTAAAACATGAAACTATAAGACTGGAAAGTGAAAATGATTGATCCGAGACGCACCCTGTCTGCCGCCCGCAAGATTGAGGTCGTGTCGACGGCCGGGATTGTCGTGCTGATCGGCTTTGCCTGTGTCGGCGTGGTGGCGAGCGCAGTTGCCCCGGTTGAATTGGCCGAAAGCATCGCGCAGCGCAGTGGATACGTCTTGGCACCGCTTGCATTTTGGCAATCCTGGACGCTGATCGGTGTCGTCGGCGCGCATCTGACGTTATGGTTTGCGCTACTGGTCGTGGCGCGGCGTCTGTTCCGACAGCTTCGGCTTGGCAACCCGAACGATGCCGTTCGCAGCGCGCGCACGGTGGCCTATCTGCTCTGGGTAATGTTGGCGTGGGGTCTTGCGTCCCAGATCATCGCGTCCGTTTCGGCAACGTGGGGATATCCGGAGGGGGCGCGGGTCCTGAGCATAGCATTTGGAACGCCGCAAATCTCGGTCGCCTTCTCTGCGTTGATCGCAAGCTTTATGGCACAGGCGTTCGCCCTCGGGGTCGAGCTATGGCAAGATCATCAGGAGGTGATCTGAAATGGCGATCATCGTACGTCTGGATGTCATGCTGGCGCTGCGCAAGATGACATCGCGCGATCTTGCGGCACGGATTGGTATAGCCGAACAAAACCTTTCCCTGCTCAGGTCCGGTAAGGTGCGGGGCGTTCGGTTCAATACGCTGGAGGCGATTTGCAAGGAGCTGGAGTGTCAGCCCGGCGACCTTTTAGAATACGAAGCGAAAGCTGGACCTGA
Source organism: Sulfitobacter sp. PM12 (assembly GCF_045586035.1). NCBI lineage: Bacteria > Pseudomonadati > Pseudomonadota > Alphaproteobacteria > Rhodobacterales > Roseobacteraceae > Sulfitobacter > Sulfitobacter sp. PM12. Next base: position 13,555 of record NZ_CP151531.1, on the reverse strand, counting down.
AGACTAGATTTCCGTCGACGAACAGGCATCGCGGCCCCGTCAGTCTACCGCTAGTGGGTCTATCAGGGCTGGCAGGATGAAGCGTTCGACAATCGCACGAGACAGCGTGAGATCAGCTGGATCGTTGTAGTTTTGGGCCTGAACGACGACGACCACATCCAAAGCGGGGATGACAACGACAAGGTTCCCGCCGTTTCCCAACATCAAGACCGCATCAAAATCCTGCTCCGTATCCCCGACGCGGAAACTGGAAATCCACCACAAATATCCGTAAGACAATCCCGGCGCCGGTGCGGAAACAGGCTCCACCATTTCAGTGATCCAGGCGCGCGGGACGATTTGCTGTCCGTTCCATTGCCCGTCGTTCAAGACAAGGCGCCCCAACCGTTCGGCATCCCGTGCGCGCAGGCTGATCTGGCCACCGCTTTGGATTTCGCCAATGGACGAGGTGGTCCATTCAACTTCGGAAATACCTAAGGGCGCAAAGATGCGATCCCCGACGAATTGGTCAAAACGCACACCCGTTTTTCGCTCGAGCATCTGGCCGACAAGGAAGACACCTGCGGTACAATAGCTAAACCGCGAGTAGCCTGGGCCACGGGCGGCGAGGTCAGGATCAACCGGAATGTCGAGGGCGAACCGCGTCCAGTTCCGGGTGCGGTACATACGGTTTTCGTTCCCCGGACTGTCCTGCCAATCGTCGCAGAGCAAGGGCGAACGCAGGGTCAACAGATCACGCAGCGTCGTCGCTTGTTTTACCGCGCCGTCATGGGCGATCGGCACGTAGTCGGCAAAAACAGAGAACACGGGCGTGTCGATGTCAGAAATCGCACCGTCCGCTATGGCGATGCCGACAGCAAGCGCCGTCAGCGATTTGCCGACAGATCGCATGTCGACCGTACCTTCGGCGGTATGCCGGCCAAAGTAATCCTCGAACACGATGGACCCGTTCCTTGAGACGACGACAGCGGCGATGCGGCCAAAGTCGCCGTTGTCCACACGGTCCGACAGCGCGCGCAGGGCCAGCGTGTCGACAACGGCGGGCGAAAGTGGCGCACTGGATGCACAAGCCGTAACGGCCAGCGCCGTCAGCAGCGGCAAGAGCCGTTTGGGCGAAACGCCAGATTTATCGGGGCATGACGTCATGTTGTTTCTGCGTCCTTTTGAGGCGTCCGTCGAGCTGGTGCAATCGAGGGCAACTTTTTCCATGCTCTAACTTCATGTTTTACATTAAAGATACATGGCAATATATGCAACTCACATCTGCTTTGCTGAACGCCGTCGTACATATTTGGAAGGCCCAGACCATGACGCTTGTAGACTTCGAAACACAAAACTGGCTCTCTATGCTATCATCCGAAGACGTGTCTCGTGCTGTGGATTACACCCAAGGCAACCACTGGATATCGCTTGTACAGCTCATCATTACTCTTGCCGCTTGCTTTGTGATTTCGAGGCTGCCTCTGTTCCGCTGGGCAGTCGAAAGGCCACTTCGACACAAACACCGACAGAAACTATCCGCATTCTCGGCGGCGCTGGTGTTCTTTGCAGTGCTTGCCTTAATGACGTTCCCATTTTCAGTGCTTTTCGACTGGCACAGGGAACGCGTGTTCGATCTGTCGCGCCAACCCTTTTCGGACTGGGCCAGTCAGTGGTTCTTGATCTCGGGTTTGACGACGCTGTTCAGCGCGGTTCTGCTCATGTGTATCTACGTGCTGATCAGGCGAACGGGGCGGTTCTGGTGGATATGGGCCAGCGCCCTCGCGGCAAGCAGCCTGTTGCTTGTCACGGTTCTGGCGCCGGCATTGATCGCACCCCGCCTGAACACCTTTACGCCTGCGCCTCCGGGCGATGTTTTAAGTGCTGTGACCGAGCTTGCAGCATCGACGGGCATCCCGGACGATATGATCTATATCTATGACGGCAGCCGACAATCGGATCGTTTCACTGCGAATGTGTCCGGACTGTTTGGCACTTCCAGTATCGCTTTGAGCGATACGATGTTTCAACAAGGCGCAGATATTGCGGAAATTCGGGCGGTGGTGGCTCACGAACTCGGACACTACGTTAAACACCACGTCTTGCTGACGCTCGCCTTCTATAGTGGTTTGGCGGGGTTGGTCTTCTTTCTGACGGACCGGATTTTTTGCGCAATCGCGCATCGGCGAACCGGCGGTTTAAATCATATGATCCAAGACCCCAGTTCCTTGCCGTTGATGTACGCCATATTCACGGCACTGTTATTTTTGGCCACTCCAGTCACGAATACATATTCGCGCCTGTTGGAGAACACAGCCGATGTCTACGCCCTGCGACTGTCAGATGAACCGGATGGTTTGGCGAGCGCGTTGATCAAAACGGCCAACTACAGGGCGCCGTCGCCACACTGGCTGGAAGAAATGTTGTTTTATTCCCATCCGAGCGTTGAGCGGCGCATACGTCGAGCGATGGTGTGGAAAATCGAAAATCGCCAATAAGCCCTACCAATAGGTGATCAAAAAGCGGACATGGCGTATCTGCGGCGAATCCAGCTTGTGAGGTTTCAAACATCGCTATTGTCGATGGTGGAACCCTAAAGCCAGAGGAGAACGACCATGAAACGCTACGTTGGAATTGATGTTGCCCAAAAAGAATGTGCGCTTTGTATTGTGGATGATGCAGGCGCGGTCCTGTTCGAGGGGACGTGTGTGACAGACCCTGACGAAATTGTGCGCATCATCGCTGCTGAGGCCGATGATGTAGAGAATATAGTTCACGAGTCCGGCCCGCTCTCAATTTGGTTGACGAGGGAGTTGGTCAAACGGGGCGCTCCAGTTGTTTGCATCGACGCGCGGGCTGCCCACAAAGTGCTGTCCGCGCGGATGAACAAGTCTGACAAATCAGATGCTGTCGGGCTGGCGCAACTGGCCCGCACGGGTTGGTATGGCGAAGTGCACATCAAGAGTGAGGCGAGCGATCAATTGCGTCTCATACTGTCGGCACGAGAACGGTTGATCCGGATTCGGATGGACATCGAAGGGCAAGTGCGCGGCCTTTTGAAGGCTTACGGAATCCGACTTGGTCCGGTGAATGCAGGCTACAGCAGGAAGAGCTTCCGCGATCAGCTTGGGATGGCCATCAAAGGCGTTCCAAGCTTGGAAATGATCTTCGCCTCACTGATTGCCGTGCATGAAACGGTCTGTCTTGAAACCACTGCGATCGATGCCAAGGTGCAACGCTTGGCAAAAGACGATCCTCTGGCGCGGCGACTGACCAGCATCCCTGGGGTAGGCCCCATCGTCAGCCTGAGCTTCATCGCAACAATCGACGAAGTCGCACGATTCCGCAAAGCGACCGATGTTGGGGCGTACTTGGGCCTGACCCCGAGACGGTATCAATCCGGCGAAACGGATTGGTCGGGGCGCATCTCAAAACGCGGGGATGGGGCCATGCGCAAACTGCTTTATGAGGCAGCCAACATCCTGATCCAACGTGTGTCGCGCTTCTCACCGCTCAAAGCATGGGCCATGCGGCTCGTGGCATGCCGAGGTATGAAGAAAGCAATTGTTGCGACCGCCAGAAAGCTGGCCGTCATCATGACCCGCATTTGGCGCGATGGCACGACCTTCGCGTGGACCAAAGAGGAGCTGCCCGTATGAGATAGCCCAACCCGAATACGCCCGTCCGGGTGTAAAGACGTCCCACCGGGACGGTGGCCGGATGACCTCGCTGTCGAATGTCGATGCGCCTGAACTCAGGCGACCTCGCAGCGGACCTTTTTGAGGCACCAGTCCCCGACGCCATTATGAGGCGGCATCGCCGACCTCGGAGAGAACCATGAGCCCGATGAGACTGAAATACACCCTTGAATTTAGGGCCGCAGATAGAGAACCTTCGGAAGTGGAAACTCAACGCCTGCTATGTCCCGCATTTTGCCAATTCGTGTGGGCCGCAGCCAACGGCAGTTGTACGGATACGGAGGAGCTTCTGAGAATTTCATCGTACCAGCCATATGGCACACCAATGTCGCCTATTTCACCCAAGTCTAGGGTGACGGGCGATTGTAACGCAGAACGGGACCTCTTACGGACAGTGCTTTCGGTGTCAACGTACCATCATCCTGCCCCCCTGACGGAACAGATCCTCTTTTATTATTGAGGCAGGTCCCCGTCAGCGAACAGGTTAGGGAAAAGTCGCTCCCGGTAGTCGAGAGGAAACGCCAAACGCACGGGCGTCTTCGGTGAGGCGGATGACAGGTAGCCGACTTATGTTAGCTTGCTCAGCGTGTTGCGCGCCGTGCGCTTGGATGTCTTGAGGACGATTTGCGCTTCGCCGCGTTCCAGCGCACCATACCGAAGGAGCGTCGACCAAGCGGTGCAGCAGGTTCAGCACAAGGGTCTTGGTGGGCAAGCCCTCGGCCAGCGTTAGTTCTACGGGGGTCAGCACGGCTTGCTCATCGTGGTGTAAGGCGAGCGCAACGATATCGACCATTTCCCTAACCTGCACCGCGATTCTAAATAATTTGAAAGCTCTTGGTACACGGCGTTCCGTCATCGTGGGCTAAATCCGTCCGATGCAGGGGGAAGTCCGACCCCAACCCTATTTATGCAAAATAGCTGCTTCGACCCGATTCCTGTCGCCTTACCCAACTGTCGCATAGCCCTTAATTGTGAGATGAGAAATCCAACGAAACCAACGGCTGTCCTTTGCCCTTAAATATGAGATTTTGCCTTTAATTCCGATATTTTTGCCTTTAAACTTGAGACAGAGTTCACAGAATTGTGCAGTAAATATCGATGGATGACGATGGTGAAGACTCCGCTGCCGCTGGTGCTGAAGAGGCGCGAAGGGCCGCCGTGCTGCGTCCGCTTGTTCAGGCATATCTCAAAGGAACTGGCAGTCTGGAAAGTGGCATCAATGACGCCGCTTGGGAGCTTGGTGTCAGCAGGGCGACGGTCTGGCGCTGGATAAAGCGTCTGGCCGAAGAGGGTGGGCGCACCAGCGCGCTGGCTTCTCGGAAACGGGGCCGCCCGACCGGTACAACCTTGATATCCAGCAAGATCGAAGCGGTGATTGAAGAACATCTTCGCCGTTATTTCTTGCGCCGAGAGCGTTCGAGCCTGTCGCGCGTCGTGACAGAAATCCGCAGCGCCTGCTGGCAGCACGGCTTGCAACCGCCGACGCGTCGTACGGTTCAGCGCAGGCTGGATGCAATGGACGCCCGAGAAATTGCCAAGGCACGCGAAGGCGCAAAGGCGGCCCGCCAGAAATTTGCGCCGGTCTTAGGCGAAAACAAGGCAAACCAGCCACTAGAGGTCGTGCAAATCGACCATACGCCTGCGGACATCATTCTCGTCGACAGTTTTGAACGCCAACCAATTGGGCGGCCTTGGGTCACGCTGGCGATCGACGTCGCAACGCGGATGGTGACCGGATATTACACCTCTCTCGAGGCACCTTCGCGTCTGTCAGTGGCGCTTTGCCTGACACAGGCGGTGGCCCCCAAGGCGGAACTTCTGGCGGCGTTGGTGTGCAATGTTCCTTGGCCCGCACAGGGCAAACCGCACAGCATTCACGTCGATAACGGTCGCGATTTCCGGTCGCGTGCCTTTCGGTCGGCATGTGCGGAATGGGGGATAAATCTGGTCTATCGGCCGCCGGGAAGTCCCCATTTCGGAGGTCACATCGAACGGTTGATCGGGACGATGATGGGGGCCGTGCACCTGTTGCCGGGGACAACGCAATCGTCAGTCGCGGCCAAGGGCGACTATGACGCCGAAGGTATGGCCACGATGACCTTAAGCGACTTCGATCGCTGGTTTGCCTTGGAAATCTGCCGCTACAACAACAGCATTCATTCAAGTCTTGGCTGTACGCCCGTTGCCAAATGGGAGGCGCTCTCAGCGGAGATGATGGGCGACATTCCCTTCGAGATGGAAGCCTTTCGGGTGAGCTTCCTGCCGAGCGAATTGCGTAAGGTCAGGCGTGACGGCATCCATCTGTTCCAAATACGGTACTGGTCCGATGCCCTTGCAGGTCACATTGGGCGCGGGGATGGGAAGGTGGTCGTTCGCTACGACCCTCGCGATATCTCAATGATCTGGGTCGAATTGGACGATGGCCGATTTGTTGAGGCGCGTTACAGAAACTTGGAAATTCCGCCCGTGCCGCTCTGGGAATATCGCGAAGCCATGAGGAAGGCCCGTGCCCTTGGCAAGTCCGGGTCCAATGAGCTGGTCCTGGCTGAGCTGATCCGACAACAACGCCAGATCGAGGCTGAGAGCCGGGGCCTGACGAAGGCCGAACGCCGATCCCGTGAAAGAAAAGGGACATTGGAGGGCGCCAACTCGGCTGTCTCGAAAACCGAAGGGCTGCGCCCGATCGACACGGGTGATACATCGCGCCCATTGTTCAAAGTGGAGAGATGGTGAATTGAGGGCAGGGACAACAGAGGAAGACGGTCGGATCGCCCTCATTCAATCGGATATCTGGATTGGCTTTCCGCGGGCCGAACAAGTTCTGGACCGTTTGCAGGGTATGATCGAAGCGCCAAGGCAAACCCGTATGCCTGGCCTTCTTGTGCATGGCGCATCCGGGATCGGAAAGACGATGATCGCCCGCAACCTGTCGCGCAGATATGCACCGGAATATGACCCAGCATCGGGAATTACGCGAACGCCGCTCTTGCTGTTACAAGCACCGCCAGCTCCCGACGAACGGCGGTTCTATCTGCACATCCTGGCGTCCGTCGGGGCACCGGCCACGGCACTGAGCGCGCGCGCTCAAAATGTGGCCTCCCTCGAAGTCCGTGTTGTTGCGCTTTTGCGCGACCTTGGCCTGCGGATGATCATGATCGACGAGGTCCACAACCTCTTGGCCGGGACCCACCGCGAACAGCGACGCTTTCTCAATGTTCTTCGTTATCTCAGCAATGAGCTCGAGGTGTCACTGGTCTGTCTTGGGGTCAGCGAGGCCGTCGACGCCATCCGTGGTGATATCCAGCTTGCCCGACGGCTGGACGAACATCACTTGCCAAACTGGCGCGACGATGCCGAGTTCTCGGACATGATCCAGACCCTTATTGCTGCCATGCCACTGGAAAAGAAGTCCAACTTGAAGGTCAAATCTCTCAAGCAGGTCTTGGCACTGACCGGTGGGGTGACTTCGCGCATCTTCGCTCTGGTCAAGGATCTAGCCATCGACGCCATTATCACAGGCGAGGAATGCATCACCGATGACGCAATCGACAGATGGACGCCGGTTTGGTCGCGCCACGCGACCGTCCAGCGGCGGTTTGAGCCGTCCGGGGTTTGAAACCGCGCCCGCTCCCCAAGACTGTCGCGCCAGTGCCAGACGAGTTGTTGTCAGGTTGGTTGTCTCGGTTGGCTGCGGCCAACTACTGTAATGACGCGGAACTGCTGGCTCATATTGAAATCGATACCGCGCATGGCACCGCATTGGACTTCAACATCGACGCGGCGGCGACAGAGAAGATTGCCAGCGCTGCACGTGTCGCCCCTGATGTCGTGCGATCTTTGACCTTTCCGGCAATGACGCCACGAGAAGCCTCGCTGACGGCCCAGATGCCATTCCAGCATTGTCTGCAATGCTCCCGAGAGGGCCTTTCGCTCAGGCATTGGAGGCGGGCTTGGGCATTCGACTGTCAGGTTTGCGGGACGAGACTTGTGCAGACCCTTGGCAAAACAGGTGACGAACAAATACCCGACAAACTGATTTACCGAGCGCGCCGCGGGGCAGGGATGCTTGAGTGCGCCGCGCGATCACGCCGCCCCAAGCAACTTCGGCGTGCAATGCGTGCAGTCGCCTTTGCCATGTCACTTAAGGGCTGCCACGGGGAGCCGTTGTTCGCTCTTCAGAGCCACAGACCAGAAGTGAGGCTGTTTTGCCTTGCCGCAATCGCCGCCGCGCGATCTCATCCCTTGGCTAAGGCAGCCATCGTCAGCTCCGCCATAGACGACCTTGCCAGGGTTGCTCTCTTGCGCGCCTTCGAGAAGGAGCATCGATTGCTAGCCGCGGTCGATCACATCGGGCAAAAGCGCGCGAGAAGCAAAGGCCCCATGACAGCCGTATCTCGCAATTAAGGGCAAAACTCGATGCCGAAAGCGCAGCATCTCAGATTTAAGGGCAACGCGACAGCAGGAGATCGGGTGAGTGCTGATCGTCTGGCGCTCTGGGTATCGATGCGGCTCTCGGGCGCACAGGATGACCCAAATGCCCTGGCAAGAGTTGGATGGGCTATTCGGCGACTGACAGGCGGTCCAGGACCAAAAGGTGACTTGGCCGCCTTCTTGGATCGCCGCGATCCCGACAGCATTGAAGACAGCGCTGAGCGTTTCGAAGATCGCGCGGGCGGATGGTTGCACGTAATGGCAGCCGCGGCCAATCTCCACCCAATCACGCGGGCTTGCATGGGCTTTCATCTCTGGAACCTGGCGGGCCTCGGACAGCACGGCGACCAGATGGAAGCCGCCGTCACCGCGTCTAGGATCGCGGCCAGTGACGGAAGCGGCGCCATTTTCGCTCCGCTCGCTATGGGCGGGGCAGGGGGGCTGCGTGCTTCGGGCTTGCCACCTGAACGCTTGGCCCGCTGGTTGGATGGGATGAACAGCGCAATTCTAACGGCGATGCGTAATCTAGATGATACCCAGACATGGAGTGCTCGGGCGGAAAAAGTCATGTCTCAGCTTTCGGGGCGGACTCCGGCCGCTCTTCGTTCGGCGTTGACAGAGTGGCCTTTGGTGTCGGCCCCGATGGCGGAAGTCTTAACAGGCGCAAGTCGCGCGGCTGTTCAAAGGAACCTCGCTTGGATGGAAGAGAGGGGCCTGATCCGAGAAGTGACGCAACAAGGACGCTTCAGGATGTGGCGGATCAAGGACTAGACCGTTGGGATCAGATCCAGCGACAAAGACCTTCTCGGTTCATTGAGGGAGGAGCGCTTGCCGCCAACGCTTACGTTCATCGATGCCGCCAAAGGGTCGTGGTTTGAACATCGACCTAAGTGTTTTGGTCAGAATCGCTCTTTGTGATCCGACAGCGAGCTATGGCAGCCTTTCGAAAAGATCGGGTGTATCCTTGTCGCGCCGCCTGCTAAGATCCTCGCCAAGATGCAGACAAGGGTGCTTAATTCGTGTCAGGCCTTTGCAGCCCTCAAAGTGGACCCAGCCCCCTCTGGGCATGCCCACGCTTACGATCAGCGCACCGCGTATTGGACAAGTCCGCTTGAATGATGCTCCCTTCTTCCTGCTGCGATCGCCCCGAACTGCCCAACAGCCGCGAACCGAGACTGTTCGCCCCGTCGACAGTCGGCGGGTGTGCACCTTACGGTAGTACCAACGGCCCGTCATTCCATACCCCTTCTTTCCTCGACATGGCTGCCGCTTGGGGTCGAGCGCACGTAGAAGCCTTGTGGAATAGCCACCTGCACCAGCCTGACGCCGACCGACCTTTCGCCTTCGACAAGCGTACACAAGATCAACAGGCGATTCCGGCTGGCCAACGCCTTGAGCAGCGCCTCAGCCTTGTCCGCGTTTTCTTGGATCTGCTTTACTTTCATATATTCGCATATGCGACGGTATGAATTTATTTTAAGCCCTGACCGGATTTTTCCAGCGCGCCTTGTTTGCTTTGACCCTACCTGCAAACGCGGTACGGTTCGTCATGGCGCAGCTGACCTCCATTGAAATCCTATTGCCTGAACTTCGGGCCTATGCGATAGCCATTTGCCATTCCCGCGAGGAGGCTGAAGATCTTGTTCAGGATGCTGTGGAACGGGGGCTGCGATCAGGTGGGAGGCCAGACCCGATCGGGGAACTACGGCCCTGGATGTTCCGTGTCATTCGCAACCTGCATTACGATGAGCTGAGAAAAAGGCGCGTGCGTCGGGAATATTTCGCGGCCGAAAAACGTCTATCCAATGAAGCGGGTGCGTCGGACACCGCGCGGGATGTGTTGATCCGGCTGGCCTTTAAGAAACTGCCGCCCGAGACCCGCGAGGTTCTGTGCCTCGTTGATATCATGGGGTTGAAGTACGCCGAGGCGGCGAAAGTGATGGATGTGCCGAACGGAACGGTGATGAGCCGGATCAGCCGTGCCCGCAAGGCGTTGCTGGAAATCGTCGATGGGGCCGAAACGGCAAAGCAGGAAGTGACGCGGAAGACATGAATGAACTGAACGACAAGGACTGGGAACAGGTCAACGCTTACCACGATGGTGAGTTGTGCGCGGCCGACATGCGCGCGTTCGAGGGGCGGCCTGCATCCGAGCCCGCGCTTGCCGCAGCGCTTGAGGACGTGCGGAACGTGTCCGTCAGCTTGGCGGCCTTGCGACCGGACCTCGTGCATTCGGAATCTATGCCGGAAACTAGTGCCGCAAATAGTAGCTGGCACCCCCGGCGCTGGCTGGCGGGCGGTGCTGTCGCTGCGGGAATTGCCTTGGCTGTGGTATTCGGACCCGCTTTTGTCGCCACCCCGACAGCTTTTGACATTCACGCTGAACTGGCCGCTGAGATGTATGACGTCGAAACCGCCGATCTGCGGCCCGCCGCGACAGGCGGTGCGGTGGGCGTACCCGACCTGTCCGTCGCAAACCTGACGGCTGTTGCCTTCCGCACATCGGACAACGGCGAAGTCATGCATTATGCGGGTCAGAATGGATGCAGGTTGACCTATTTTCGCGGCGCGTCCGTTTTCCCAGAGAGCAGCGACACACCCGGTCAGCAGATCGCAACCTGGCTGTCCGGGGATCACCTTCGTCATATAGTCGTCGCGACAGGGATGGACCGCACGCGGTTCGATGCTATCGCCAGTTATCTGATGCTTGAAACCCGCGAACGTGTTTCCGAAAGCGTGATGGCGTCGCTTTCGGAGGCAACCCGGACGGCACGGTCCTGCGTCGGCTAGGTCAGTTGGTTTTTGCGGTGTCCGTCAAGCTGTCAAGATAGGCAATGACATCGGCCTGATCCTGCGCATCACGCAAGCCTGCGAACCCCATCTTGGTGCCACGGACTTCGCCACGCGGATTTGCAAGGAACGCGGCAAGACGGTCTGGGGTCCAATCGCCCCCGTATTCAACCAGCGCGTCGGAATAGCGAAAGTTGTCGACCGCTGCCACGGGTGCCCCGACGATACCATAAAGGTTGGGACCGACGCGATTGGACCCACCTTCGTCTACCGTATGGCAAGCCTTGCATTTCCTGAACGTCTTTTCGCCGGCAGCCGGGTCGCCCTGCGCAAGGATCTCGGCGCCGGGAGTTTCAACCTCCTCCGCATCTGCGGAATCTGTCGCTTCAGTAGCGGCATCTGATCCGGCTGCGTTCTCCGATCCGCCCGTGACCTGGGCCACGTATTTCGAAACCGTTTCGATTTCTTCCTTGGTCAGGGTTTCCGAAAAGGCTGGCATGACTCCGATTCCGCTGGTCACGGCTGCGCGCACCTGATCGACTGTCGGTTTGAATTCATCGAGGTTGGGGCCGACCTCGGCCTCCGAACCCACATCTTTCAGCGCGTGGCAAAGGGCGCAGGCAGGTTGCGCGGTTTCAGTGAAGATCTTACGGCCAGCATCCAGATCAGCCTCGGCGCTCGCAGCACCGGCCATCAAGGCAAGAAAAACTGCGCCGCCGAGTCGTGGCGTCGTTTGGGTGGTCATGTTCATGTCTCCGGTTTTTTGTTGTCAAACCGGCGGCAGAGGATGCCGCCGGTCAGTCAGCTCAGCTGACAGTCACGTCGACGGCATGGGCGCGCCAGCCGTTATTGCCATAACCCCGTTCGTTGGGCGGAAAAAACTCGGGTTGGGTAACGCCCGCTTCGTTGGTGGCACGGCTCGCCAGCATATGTGTGCCTTCGGACAGCTCCGTGATCAGCACGAATGGCCGCCATGCATAGGGGCCAAGGTCCGGGCCAAGGAACTGCGCTTCTGCCCAGTTTTGCCCCCCGTCGGTGGACACCTCGATCTTGTCCAGACCGCTGACACCGCCCATGGCGACGCCGTGGACCTGCACCTTGCCGGTCGCCGCATCCATCAGAGGGCCGGTGATCCAGGATTTGACGGCCATCTCGTACATCGACGGCTGAGAGGGATCGCCCTTTACCCCCACGGGGCGCACGCGATAGCTGGTTTGCTGGATTTTATTGGGCGATTCCTCGGCCGTCATTGCCAGACGTTTGAGATACTTGACGTTGTTCACGCCATAATACCCCGGAATGACCAGCCGCAGGGGGCCTCCATGGGCGAGGGGCAAAGGCTCACCGTTCATCTCCCACGCCAGGATAGCCTGATCCATCGCGGCCTTTGGAACCGACCGTTCGACCTGGATCGTCTCGGGTGGAAGACCTTCGGGGATCTCTTCGCCACCTGTACCGGTCAGGAACACGGCGCCCGCATTCGCACCGCCCATCGCGTCAATCACGGCGCGCACCGGCACGCCGGTCCACACCACGTTGCCCGCAGCACCAACCGACCACTGCGAGCCGCTGGTTTCATGATCGAAAAAAGCGCGCCCGTTGCCCGAGCATTGCAGCACACAAACCACGGTTTCGACCGCGAGCGTCTTCATCTCGCCCACAGTCATCTTACCCGGGTTCGCGACCCCGTCGATCTCGACCTCCCAGGCATCGCGATCTGCGACGATCTCGTCGGGTGGGGCGGGCAGGTTATTGCGTATGTAAAGCTCGGTACTGGGCGTGATCAGCTCCGAACCTTGCGCGGCGCGCTTCGTCTCAAGCGTCTGCTTGGAATGGACGATCATGTCCTCGGCGTCTTTCCATGCGACGTAATCTGGCAACGGCTCCCCGTCTGATTGCGCCATCCCCGGTGCCCCGACTGCAGCAGCCACCATCGTGCCCGCTGATCCGATCAGGAAATGCCGACGCTTTACGTTTTCTATGATTTTCATGTCTTTCCTCCCGTGGTTCGAAGCATTTGCACTCCACGGTATGCAGCAGCTTCATGCGTGACTAACGTGTTGGGGATGCATTTTATTCCCGCGGAACGGAAAAATATTCGCGAAGCCCCAAATAAGTGGATGCACGTGGCCGGGTCGGCTGGCCAAAGGACGGTGCCCGCTTGTGCGGCCGCTCTGCTTGCCGGATAACCCATTTTGGTAATTGGGGTCGTGCGGTTCCGATGCTCAGTCAGTTGGATATGGGGGGCGCACGGCTCCCGGAGGCTGCGCCAACAGATCAGAGCCATAACCGGCAGGGTTGTCGGATGGAAAAGCGTAGGAGCCGTCGCGCAATACAAGAATAACCACTGCCGAAAGTCCCTGGGAAGACCCGTATGTTGTATTCAACCGAGGGGCAGGGTCAGAACGTTGCGACGGATCAAGATCGATGGATGCGGTCAGGTGCCGTGTCAGCGCAGTCGGCGCCACGTAATTGAGAAACCGCACGGCTACGCAGTTTGTCCGGAAATAGATGCCCGCCATCGCGCGACTTCCAGATAGCTGAACCACGGCAGCAGCGCCTTCGACGCTGGCACCGTCCTATTTCTATATCTGAGAAACACGCCGCTGCGACCGCTCAGACGGTCGCCGCTCCGATGGCGAAAAGCTCACGAAAAT
>NZ_CP151530.1:0-120241 GCF_045586035.1 Sulfitobacter sp. PM12 | reverse complement strand
GTCTGCCCCGATCCGTGGGCGCGTTTTTTATGTGACCGCGCGTTATTTTTCGAGACTATTGCCCGACCAGCCAGATTCGTGCAAGCACTTTCTAGATATTGCGTCGTGCACCAAGTCCACCACAAGGGTAGCGTTCCATTACTCCGAGGCTGTGGTCGTGCGGGATCTCCTGCGCGGTGCGTGAACCGGGGCCTAAGCCCCGATCCTCTTGATGCGGATGCCGAGTTTGCGGGCCTTGTCGACGATATTCTCGGTGATGCCCGAACCGGGCGTGGCGATCAGACCCTGGGGCATGGTCTCGAGCATCTTGTCGTTGCGCTTGAAGGGGGCAGCCTTGCCATGGCTCTTCCAGTCGGGTTTGAACGCCACCTGCGTGACACCACGGGTATCTGCCCAGCGGGCAGCGATCATCTCGGCACCTTTTGGTGTGCCGCCGTGTAAAAGAATCATGTCTGGGTATTTCGCATGGGTGGCATCGAGGACGGACCAGATCAGGTCGTAGGCGTGATAGTCCCCGCCCGAGAAGGCGATCCGCGTGCCTTCGGGGCAGTGAACCTCGGTCTCCTTGCGCCGCTTGGCCGAGAGATAGGCCCGGCTGTCCACCACGGCGGAGGTGAGACCGCGATGCGAGACCTTGGATCCGGTGCGGGGCAGCCAGGGTGAACCGGTGGCGGCCGAGAAGTGGTCCACGGCCAGATCGCGCATCTGCTCGAAAGCGTCGCGATGGTCCCAGAGCTTCAGCCCGATCATCTGGAGGCGCTCGAGTTCGACCGAGGCGACCTCGGAGCCGTCCTGGATGGCCAGACTTTCCCGGACCTCGAATTCGTTGTCATCGAGGAGCTTCTGGATATGGGTGAGCCGGCGATGGAAGATCGAGGTCAGGGACCAGAGCATCTCTTCGAGATTGTCTTCCAACTGGCTTCCGGTGAGGAGGCCGATGGTGGTGTCAAAGAGCGTCGCCATGGCGAGTTCGACCTCGTCGGGCTGGGGCAGGGGGCGATGATCGGTCTCGCCGGGCCCGGGCGTTGCGACGTGAAGTGCGAGGTGGTCGAGGATGGCGGAGGTCACGCCGGTTTCCTCTTGGATGTCTGTCTGATGGGGCATTGTCTGGTTCCTCTGTTTGATCTGACCCGATTTGGATGGGGCGATAACAGGACCGGCGGCGACCGGGCCGCATCCGTCAGGATCGGAGCGCAGCGGAGAATGTGACCCGGACCGGAAAATTGTTCCCGCGAGGAATGGCCCGCCACGGTCATGTGGTGGGGCAGGGGAATTTTCCGGGTAGCGGGCGCATTGCTGCCCGGGCGAGGAGCACTCTGCTCCGACCCGCCGGTCCATCGCTCCCCTTGTCCAAACGGGATCAGATAGAACCGGCGAAACCTTTGCCCGGTCAGGCATCCCCGGGGAGGTTGGCGGTCACCCGTCCTCGATCTCCAGACCTTGTGCTTTCATGGCCTTTAGCAGAGAACGGCGCAGCGCATCTTTGCCAAATGCCCGCAGATCGTCGTTGAAATCGCCCATGTTTGGTACGAGATCACCACAGGTAATTCCAAGCGATTCCAGTTGGTTAAGCAATCTTATTGATGCGTCGCGTCCAGCTTCGTCATTGTCCCGCGCGATCCAGATACGCTTGATCCTCGGCGGCGGGATGAAGAGGCCGAGATGGGTGGCAGTGAGACAGGAGGCGAGATCGAACTCGGGGAGAGCCGTGCCGACCGAGAGGGTGTTCTCGAGACCTTCACCGACGATGAGATCGCTGCGCGCCTTGCCGGACCAGAAGCGGATGGCATGGCCGTGCAGCTGTCCGAGGATCCGCTTCGGGCTCTCGATCTCGGCCAAACCGCCGGTGGACGGGTCGAGAAAAACCCTTGCGCATCCGGTGATCTGGCCGCGATTGTCGGTGATCTTTGCCAGTAGGGCAGGGGCCCGTTCCAGCAGATCGGGGTCGTCCTCGCCCTGCCGCAGGAAGACACGCGCGTGATAGCGCAGGGCCGGGCCGAGCCGTGTGATCCCGCGCCCCTGCAGATAGGTGGCGGCCAAGGTGCCAAACACCGGCTTGCCAGCAGCGAAAAGTTTGCGCGCCCGCGCGATGCGTTTGCTGGAGGCTGCATCCGGGCGCTCAGCCCTTTGGGTGTCTCGAGGTACGGCAGGGCAGGGGGCTTCGCCGAGGAAGGATCGAGCCTCCCTCAGGGTCTCCTTGAGCGTGACAGACCCAAGCCGTTCATGCAGCAGGTCGATCAGGTCGCCATATTCACCCGTCGCGAAATCTTGCCAGGACCCGGCTTTACGACCAACCTGCGCCTGCAGACGGATGGCGAGGCTCTGGCCCTTTGCACCGGACGTGTCGCCGACCTGCCAATAATTACCCAGCTTGCGCCCCTCGGGGAAATACTGGCGGCAGAAACTCTCGGCATGGTCTGCCAGATCGGCCGAGAGGTCCGCGATACTGTGGCGCGCGCTCATGCGGCGGCCTCCGATGTGCCGGCGCCAACTGGATGCTCGGCAAGGACCCGTGTCAGCACCTCGATGCCGTCGACCGGAATGAACACCCGCGTCTTCCACTGGATCACTTCCGTGAAACAGCCCATTGCCTTCAGTCCGGGCAGGGCCGCGCCTGAAGCACCTATCAGCTCAAGCCTCGGCTGCCCCATGACCAGCGACCGGCGCAGCTGATAGCCGCCGAGGAGGTTCAGCGTCGTCCTGGCTTCCATCACGGCGGCGAGCACTTCCCGCGGCGTCATCTCGATCTGGCAATCGAGACCAAGGCGTGCAAAGACATTGAGAAGCTGCTCCTGGCTGACCAGTCGACCGATGGCGCGCTCCCCATCCTCGGTCTGAAGGCGGTAGATGCGCATGTTGTCAGCGGGAAGCCGATCCCAGATCGGCAGGAGAAGCCCGCAGATGAGCGTAATCTTTGAGGTGGTGAACTCCGGCACTGCCTCGACCTCGGCCTGCCAGAGCTGTTCGAATATCGCATCATCGATCTCTTCCCAGTGCGACTTCGAGAACTCGGTCAGCGCGAGGATTTCTGTGGCCATCGGACGCAGAAGCTTCACCCGCAGGATCGGCACGCCGTCCTCGTCCATGAAGGCCGGCGCATTCACCATCAGCGCCGCGCGTTTGGAGGAGGTGTTCCAGCACAGCGTCGCGCCGTCCGTATTTGCGCAGATCGATTTGATCCGGGGCAGGGTGAGCGGATCGTTGCGATCGGTACGCTCCACGGTCAGCGCAGTTGCCGTTGCGCCCGTAGCCCCGTGCTCGAAGATGACCTTGCGGTCGACGATTTCGAATTTCTCGGCCTTGAGCGTTTCGAGGCCGACATCGAGCGTGCCTGCCTGGCGCGCATCTTCGATGATGGCCGAGAGGAACCCGCCGAAGGCCTCGAAGATCGCGTCCTGCATGTCGATGCGGAGCGCGAGGCAACGATTCAGGAACTGCTGGATCGGCGGCAGGGTCTCTTTCATCGTGCCATCCGCTTCATCGAGCGTCAGCCCAGTCATCTCCTGGAATTTCGCATAGGAGCAGGCCTCGATCTTACCCGCACGCAGCTTGTAGAAGAACTGGCGCAGCGCCGCGCGTGCGTAGGGGCTCTCAAGATTGTCCTCGGCGCGGAACATGTTCTGGCCGCCGGTTTCGCGCTGCCCCTTGGTGATCGCCCCGAGCGTGTCGAGGCGGCGCGCGATGGTGGAGAGGAACCGTTTCTCACCCTTCACGTCTGTTGCGACGGGTCGAAACAGCGGCGGCAGCGCCTGATTGGTGCGGTTGGTGCGCCCGAGCCCCTGGATCGCATTGTCGGCCTTCCAGCCGGGCTCAAGGAGGTAATGCACCCGCAGGCGCTGGTTCTTGGCCCCGAGATCGGCATGATAGCTGCGCCCGGTGCCACCGGCATCGGAGAAGATCAGGATGCGCTTGGCATCATCCATGAAGGCCTGGGTTTCTCCGAGGTTGGAGGAAGCGGGACGCTTCTCGACCTTGAGCCGCCCCTCCCGCGTCTTCACGATGCGCCGTTTGCGCCCCGTGACCTCGGCCACAGCCTCCCCTCCGAAATGCCAAAGGATCTGGTCGAGAGCACCCTGTACTGGGGCGAGGGCACCGAGATGCTCGACAAGCTCGTCCCGCCGCCGCTCCGCCTCGCGGCAAATGATGTGATTGCCATCGCCATCGACGGCCGGGCGCGAGCGCAGATCCCCGCTCTCGTCGGTGTAAGGCTCGAAGAGCCGCGTCGGGAAGGAATGCATCAGGTAGTCCATGATGTTCTCGCGCGGCGTAAAATCGACCTGCAGATCATCCCACTCCGAAGGCGGGATCTCTTCGAGACGCCGTTCCATCACCGCCTCGCTGGTCGACACCACCTGGATCACCGCCGAATGTCCCGCCGCCAGGTCCGCCTCGATGGCGCGGATCAGCGAGGGGCATTTCATGGCGGTGATGAGGTGGTTGAAGAAGCGCTGCTTGTTGCTCTCAAACGCCGAGCGTGCGGCGGATTTGGCCTGAGGGTTCAAGGTGCCTGTCTCAGACGAAATGCCAGAGGCTTGTAGGGCAGCCTCAAGGTTGGTGTGGATGATCTGGTAGGCATCAGCGTAGCTGTCGTAGATCGCGACCTGGGCGGGCGTCAGCTCATGGACCAGCATCTCGTATTCGACCCCGGCATAGGAGAGGGACCGCGCGAGATAGAGCCCAAGCGCCTTCAGGTCGCGGGAAATCATCTCCATGGCGGCGATGCCCCCGGCCTCCATCGCGGCGACAAATTCTGCCCGCGTCACGAAGGGGAAATCTCCCGTGCCCCAGAGACCGAGGCGCGAAGCATAGGCAAGATTGCCAACGACCGTCGCCCCGGTGGCCGAGACATAGAGTACGCGGGCGTCGGGCACGGCGTTTTGCAGCGCGAGGCCCGCAAGGCCTTGTTGAGAGGCCTTTTTGTCGCCGCGGTCGGACTTTTCGCCGGCGGCATTGGCCATGGCGTGGCTTTCATCAAAAGCGATGACCCCGTCGAACCCCTCGCCGAGCCAGGAGGTCACTTGCTCGAGGCGGGCAGCCTTGCCCTCACGTTCAGCCGAGCGCAGCGTGGCGTAGGTAACGAAGAGGATGCCCTCGGGCAGGCGTATGTCGCTGCCTTGGCGGAATTTTGAGAGCGGCACGATATCGCTTTCACGCCCGCCGAGCGCCATCCAGTCGCGTCGCGCATCCTCGATGAGCTTGTCGCTCTTCGAGACCCAGACCGAGCGGCGACGCCCCTGCAGCCAGTTGTCGAGAATGATACCCGCGACCTGTCGCCCTTTACCGCATCCAGTGCCATCACCGAGGAACCAGCCCTTGCGCAGGCGGAAGGCGCCTTCGTCACCCTCAGCCGCTGCAATCAGTTGGCCTTCGATCTCGCCACGCTTGAACAAGCCTTTGAGATGCGTCTCGTGTGCATTGCCCGCGTAGATCACGCTTTCGAGCTGCGGCGCAGAGAGGAGACCGTCTCGAACGAGGGTCTTCGGCAGAACGGGGCGGTAGCTCGGCACGGGCGGCGGCACCGAGGCCATGGCGGCGGATTGCACAAGTGCTGTCGGATGCTCCGCCGCGCCGTCGATCCGGATCGCCTGCAGGTCATAGACCTCGTAGACCGTGTCCTGCAACGTGCCATAGGGTTCGCTCCAGGCTTTTGGCAAGTAGTCGAGCGGGGCCGTCTCGATGTCGTCGAACGGATGCTTCGCGCGTTCCTCGGCGAGCGCACGGGTTTCTTTGCGTGCTGCGTTGCGCAGGGCGTGGAGGTTGGTGCGGGTCGGCTGAGACGGGACCGAAAGGGCCGATGTGGTGGGGCAGGGCGGGGGGCTGCGGCGTTCCGGGCAATGGGCGAGTACTACGGAGAGAAGATCACTCGTGGTCGCGCAGATCGGATGATAGGCGGCGTCAATATCAGCCGGTGCGGTCTCTTCAGCACCAGCCGCGCGCTTATCGATTACCGTCAACCGCGTGTCGATCGTGGTGCCATGCCGTGCGAAGACCTTGCCGTCGATGGGGGCCGAAAACACGACATCGGCGCTCTGGCCGATCCGCTGAAATGTCGACTGGAAGGATTTCAAAGAGGGACGGAAGCTTTCGCCGGTGATGACGACAAGCCGCCCACCAGGCGCGAGGCGTGCCAGGGCGGAGAGAACATGCTGGCTGGTGGCCTGCCGGAACTTGCCCTCGACATGGTTGGCCGCAGAAAACGGCGGGTTCATCACGATGACAGAGGGCGTGATCGACCGATCCAGCCGGTCGTTGATCGAGGCGGCATCGTGGTTTGAAACGGCGGCATCGGGGAACAACTGCCCCAGTAGGGCGCGGCGCGTGTCGGCAAGTTCATTCAGCGCCAACCGTGCACCAGCGATCTTTGCAAAGATGGCCAGCATGCCCGTGCCCGTCGACGGCTCGAGCATCAGGTCGTCGTCCCGAAACCCGGCGGCCTGCGCGACGATGGCCGCGAGGGGCAAAGGCGTGGAAAACTGTTGCAGACGGATACTGTCTTCGGAGCGGCGCGTGTGAGACGGGGCCAGAGCCGTGAAACGTTCGATCATGGTGAGGAAGGCCTGCGGCGACAGTGCCTGACGCTGCATCAGCGCGCCGTAGCGCGAGAGTATAAGGATTTGGGCGACCTCGGCCGCCTCATAGGCGTCTTTCCAGACCCAGGCACCACTTGTGTCACTGGCACCGCAAGCATCTTCCATCGCGGCGCGAAGTGCGGCGGCGTCGATGGACCTGCCTGCCTCGAAAACGGGGACGAGGATTTTCGCAGCCTGCATCAGGTTTTGGGCGAAGCGTGGGGCATCCGGCAGGGCAGGGGCTTCGGGCTCGGTTGCAAGTTGGACGGAATGGGGGTGAGCGTTCATCGGCAATCTCCGGGGTTGAGGGTTGGCCCCGAGCCCCGCGTGCACTCTCTCACCCGGGAGGGGTCACCCCTCCCGCCCTGTCTCTCACTCTTTCATGGCCTCGAAAACTGAAGTCTTGGCAGCGAAAACTTATCCACAAAATCTGGGGATGACGCTGTGGGCGTTGTCGCGCAAACCCATGCCAGGCTGCTGGGACACGGCCGTGCCTGCATTTTGGGCACCTCCAGCGAAACGGACCCGACACACAGCAAGCTCGGGGACCGAATGGTCAACGAGGAGAAATCGCAAGAGCTCAGAATGGGGATCTGCAAATAAAAAGGCGACATCCGGGAGGAGGTGGATGCCGCCGATTATTCCGGATCGGCTCAGGGAGGAGGAGAGAACCGATCACAAGAGCGAACATAGGAGCAATGCTGCAGTCGCACAATGGGCGGGCTATGACTTTTCTGCAATGCAGCAATGCATGTCCGCGATCGGGTGCTGCCCATAGTTCCGGTGTGTGGCGGCGAGTTATTCTATGGATATGCGGTCAATGCACCGGTCGCGGGTGGCGCATGGGGATCGGACCGAGGAACGGCATTCCGCGCCTCCGGCAAACAATGCGTCTCATAGGCGCCAACAAACCCCCAGCAAGCGTCGATCTCCTCGCCACCCTGTTCGACGATGTAACCATAGACACGCCCACCAAGGTAAGAATCGTAGTCGGCGGTCTCACCACGTAAGATGTCTACAGCCTGTTCGCGCAGGGCCTTGGTCACGCGTTTTACACCGAATTCCTTTCGGACCGCTTCGAGCGTCACGTAGACGTAACCGACCTGCCCAGAATCCCACGGGCAGTGGAACCCGACGGTGTTCATCGCGAGACCGGAATGGTCATAGAGAAACACAGGCAGAATGATTGCCTTCCGCTCGGCGCGGTCCCGCAGACGATCCATCGAGAGATCGCTCTGATCCGAGACGCCCGCAAGATCGCGCAGGAACGCCTCAGGGCTGTCGTACTGATGGCTGTCACCCAGCCGATAGCGGCGGTGCCAGCAGATCAGCGTACCGAGGTTGCACCACTCTCGTGGGTCCTCAGCGTCGGGGTCGTGGTAGATCTTGATCGTGTGGCCCTGGTGGACCTCCTCGTAGACGGGATCTTGCATGTCCATGTCCTTTCTCGAAACGCAATCGACCCGCCAAGCCGGTTGTGGCGCAGGCGGGTCGATCTGGATGGGATCAGATGGTTGGTGAGTTTGCCGCCCGGCGGATCAGGCGGCGGCGCGATTCTGGCGATGCTGGACGTGCTCGACAGAGACCTTGAGAAGCCAATCCTCAAAGCCAAGAATGGTCTGGTGACCCGCAACCGCCTGGACCCAGGCCGCACGCGGATCGCTGCCGATCTGCGTCGGGTCGTTGTCGATCCGGCCATTGGCCATCCACGGTTCGGGTTGTATGCGTCCGAGCCAGTCAGCCAGTGACGGGATACGCCCCTGGCAGTCTTCGCGCACATGCTGCTCGCCGATCCAGCGGATCGGAACGACCCGGCCCGCGCTGTTGATCAGGCTGCGACCGAACACCCGCTCGGCATCATAGATCCCGACCGTATGATGTTTTTGGGCTCTGTGAACAAAGAGACCTAGGTGCTCTTTAGATGAGTCAAACCAGTCATGCACATGTTGGTAATCATCTGGAACACCGCCAAATCTACGGGCCGAGCTTTCGGCGTGGTGGAGAGGATGTGCCATGTCAGAGCCCCTCATGTTCTGTGGTGTCGGTCTCGATGAAGCGGTTCGAGTGGCTGACATCGATCTTGTCCGTCTCGAGCGCCCAGGTCAATTCGCCATAGCCGCCCTCGTTGTTTTCGAAGCCAGGGCTCAGCGCATAGGCAAAGTCCCAGCCGAAATCTTCGACCCGTCGCCGCAGCTCTTCTGTCAGGGTAATCGTGTCAGGCGTCACGACGACCTCCTCGACATTGCCGGAATCGCCATAGCCTTCATATTGCACGTCGAGGCCGGTCACGCCGAGGCCGCGCAGTTCGGTGAGAAGGGCTGCGCGGGTCTCGACCCGCTGTTCGGCTGCCCGTCTCTGGGCTTCGAGCATCTGCGCGTAGAAATCATTTGCTTGTGTCATATCTTCGGTCCTTTGGAATTGAGGGAGGGTGAGGGCGACCGTCTTGCAGGCCGCGCCCCGGAGGTTTCCTTTGGGGGGCTTCAGGCCGCAGCGTCGCCGCGTTTCTCAGCCGTCCGGTCAACCAGGTTGAAATACAAATTCTCGGTCGCGCGCTTGAACCCCGGCGGTTTGCGCGGAGCGAGGCAGCGCACCGAGGCGCTGCAGCTCTCGCCGTGCTCCATCGCGAACTGCGTCACTTGGTCGATCAGATCATCCATGCCCGCGGCCTCGATGCGCTTTTCGGGGTAGTTCGCCAGCATCTGGAACTGGGTGACGACGAAGGCGCCATCGCGATGTGCGGGATAGAGGGTGATCTGGTAGTCGAGTGTCTTGGCCATCTCTGGTCTCCTGCGGCAGGCCGGACACGATCATCGCGCCCCTTGGAACCCGCCAGCCCGAAAGGACCGCCCTTTGTGCAAGGGCGATCCGTGGCGATGTCGGTGAAAAAGGGGCGTCAGTATTCCGACGGCAGAAGCAGGGTCAGGACCCGGCGCGTCTGATCAGGATCGGAGGGCTCAGGCGAGCCATAGGTGTAGTCGACGTCGTACAGGTCGATCTTGAACCAGACCTTCGTGCCGTCGAGGTCGATGACGCCCATCTCGTGCCATCCTTGCGGGTCGCTGTCAGCGTTGAACGCGTCAAATGAAGCCACGCTGCGGGTGAGAGCAAGCTGGGCATCGGGCCCAAGCGCTGCAACGCCACGGGTCATCACGAACTGGCCCTGCGGGGCATCGGTGACGAGGATATTGCCAAGGATAGAGCGACGAAAGGCGTCATTCTGCGAAGCGACGAGTGCGGCTTCCTTAACGGGATCGAGGTCAAGTGTGGTGGTCATGGGATATCTCCGGGACGGGCCCGCCGATCCGATATCGGCTGTTGGTAACCCGTCAGCCGGAAAGGGCCGCCCTCGATGTGAGGACGGCCCAAGGCTCATGTCGTGATCAGGTCAGCGTGCGGCTCGTCAAGCCGCATCCTCGCTGAGGAAGGCGGGCAAGGACGACGGTTCATCGCTCTCGGCGTCGCTCAGAGAATCTTCGGCGGACACATCCCCCTCCTCGGTCTCCGGCGCTTCGCCTGCCATGTCGGCAACAGCCTCCGCCGCACCGGCAAACACCATCCCGTCGGGCAGCCAGCGCGTCGTCCTGACAACCGTTGCGGCGTCGAACCCTTCCGTCTCGCCGGCCGTTTCCGCGAAGGCCCGCTCCATCGCGGCCGCGATATCGCCCTTACGCTCGCGATTGCGATCTTCGGCGTAATCGTCGCCAATGAGCTTGCGCGCGGTAGCGACCGCATGCCCCTTGTTGACCCGACCCCAGTAATTCTGAGCAGTCGGGCGCCAGCAGGCCGCCACATCGACGTCAAGACGCGCGCCGATCTCCTCGATGATCGGGGAGGGGCGATTGTCGGAGGAAAGCTGCGGCTTGACTGCCAGACCCGTCGCCCAGGCGAAAAGCGCCTGCTTGGCGGCAATGGGCAGCGCCGACATCGCCCGGAAGTTTTCGGGCTTCTCCAGCGTAATCCAGTCGGTGGCGAGGCCCTGCTCCAGCGCCTCGAGCATCTTCTGGGCAACAGTATCCGAATGCAGCACCTCGCGGTTCTGCGCCTGGAAGGGCCGGATCGAGATATCGAGCGCCTCGTTGTTGTAGGACCGCCCCAGAGCCTGCTCGCAGAGCGCGTAGAGCATCGCATCGAACGCCACCTCGAAATCCGCCGCCAGATGCGCCCGAAGGATATGCTGACGCGTCGCGCGCAGATCGTCGGCGAGGCTCGCCGAAATCCCGTTCGCCTTGCGCAAGGTCGCGGCCGGGTCGGAGGTGGGCACCGGTGTCGAGGAGGTTGGCGGCGTCACGTTCGGGCGGACAGGAGACGGGGCATCACCCGCGTCAGCACTATTTTCGCTCGGGACGACCGCAGCGGGGATATCTTCTGGCCGCACGAGGCCTTTCTCGACACGCAGCGCGCCGTCATGACCGATGGTCAGAACCACGCCCGCGATGGCACGATCTTCGTCCGCGTAAGGCTGCCGTTCGCGTTGCAGGGCCTCGATCTCGCGCAGGCGCGGCTCGATGGCATAATATTCTTCCGTCTCCGCGTCCGTCCAGTCCTCGCCGTCATTCTTCGCCGCCAGTTCTTCCTCGCGCGCAATGAGACGTTCTTCTTCGGTGAGCAGGTCCGGATCGGGGTCGATGTCCTGCGGATAGACCCGCCCGAAGCTGCGAAACGCGCCGTAATCCACCGAGAGATGCACCTCGACCCATTTCCACGTTCCCTCGAAGGTTTTCGCCGCAGCCTGCAGCTTTTCGATGGCGAGACGCTCTAGGAGTTCGGGGTTCTCCATATGGGCGCTGGCGCGGTCGTCGAAGAGATCGCGCAGCAGAACACCACCCGCCGCCTCATAGGCCTCAATGCCGACAAAGCGCCCGATGGCCGAGTTCGCCGAATGGGCGGTCTCGGTAAGATGGCGTTTGATGCTTTGCGGATGGATGTGATAGCCGCCCTTCACTGCGTTCCAGACCGCCAGCTGGCGATCATGGTCGTCGGTCAGTGTGAAAGCCATCACGCATTCAAGGGTCAGATCACCCGCGCGGAACTGCTCGATGATCTCGGGCGCGACACGGGCGAGTTTGAGGCGGCGGCGCACCAGGTCGACGGAGACGCCGAATTTGAGCGCGATCTCGTCTTCGCTGCGGCCCTCGGCGATCATCGCCTCAAAAGCCTCGAACTGGTCGGCGGGGTGCATCGCCGCGCGCTGGAGGTTTTCAGTTGCAGAAGTAAGGATGGCGTTGCGCTTATCATCGACGAGGCAGGGCACGGGGTGATCGGCGGGGATGACGCTGTCCTCAGCGAGCTGCTTCAGCGCCTTGAGGCGACGACCGCCGGCATCGACTGCAAAACGTGTCTCTGACAGCGCATGAACCACC
Source organism: Sulfitobacter sp. PM12 (assembly GCF_045586035.1). Classification (NCBI taxonomy): domain Bacteria; kingdom Pseudomonadati; phylum Pseudomonadota; class Alphaproteobacteria; order Rhodobacterales; family Roseobacteraceae; genus Sulfitobacter; species Sulfitobacter sp. PM12. The sequence continues at coordinate 108,312 of NZ_CP151530.1, read as the reverse complement.
AGATTCTGTTTAATTCCGGTCTCGCGGATACTGACGAGGAGCTCAGCATCGTCGCTGGCGCTGGCCGCAACTTTTCGAACGTTGAGCGGGCTCGGCTCCAACTGGTCGAGCGGGATCATCCGGATGTCGGTCCCGCCGCCAGGCACGGACAACTCAGTGGCTTCGGTTTTCTTCGCAGTGGCGGGTTTCGGGCGGGTTGTGGTCTTGGCCATGGTCAGGGTCCTTGTCACGCCGGACCCGGAAGAGCCTCTCTCTATCCTTTCAAGCCCGGCACCCGGGCTTCCCTTTCTCTGGCTTTTTCTTGTGTTCCCTTACATGAGATCGTTTTGCACAGGCTTTGCTGTCTCCAAAGCCTACAGGCCTAGCTCACTGTTTGATTTTCCGAACCCACTTCCGCGAGCAAAATCTGCCGAATTGAGCTTTCAATTTTGACTTTACCAAATGTTGAAGCATCTCGGAAAACTGACTTCGTTTCGCATTCGAAGCAAATCAAGTCATGCTGACGGCCGACAACTTTTAGACCAACTGAACTTTCCCCGACATGGACCACATAGACCTCGCATGCTAGGTTCGCGCCTGCTTTCACCGGCGCATGGAATTGTAGGTCCATAGAGACAAAAGGCATGGCCGTGTTTCTTTCCGTGAGTAGAAAAAGCCAGCCCCGGCCTGAAAGCAAATCGTCCCAGAAAGTCTCGATCGCTTCCAGCGCGAAATTCGTAATCCGGCCAGTAAAGGCGATTCCCAGCTGGTCACAGTCGCCAAAGAAAATCCTGCGTTCGAAGGCAAATCGTGGTTTAAATTCTGTTTCTGGTACATTCATTGCAGCGTTACGGGCTCAACATTTCTTTGTCTCTGGTGCGTGACAGCGATAGGAAGGAATAGTTTTCCGGTCATTATGCCATGCGCCGGAATTCGGCGGGGGTCGCGCCTGTCATTTTTCGAAAAGTTCGACTAAAATGACTCTGATCTGCAAAACCGCAGTCAAGCGCGACCACTTTCAGGGGGGCATTACCCTTTCTCAGCATCTCCTGGGCCTTCGATATTCGCTTGCGCAAAACATATGCATACGGTGCCAACCCAAACTCCGCCTTGAACTGACGCGAAAAGTGAAACTGGCTGAAACCGATAGATGCGGCCATGTCTTCCAGACTGAGGTTTTCACCTAAGCAGCTTTCAACGAGATCGATGATTCTCTGCCTTTGAGCAGGGCTGAAGTTCGAGTTTGCGTCGCTGGTCAAAGAGACCTTGGCGTACTGACGCAGAAGGTGAACGGCGATCTGGATGCGCAGGGCGTCGATGATCAATCTCTGGCCGATTCCACCGTTCTTTAGCTCATTCTCTAGCAATTGGATGCAGTTCAGGATACAGGGGTCCTTCGCAGACAGACAATCATTGATCTCAATGGACTTCGGGTCACGATCAAAGACCGAAAGGGCCGTGTTTTCGAGTTCACTGTGACTGAGATAGACGTGTCTAACCGTGATAGGCTCGGACCAACTCCAAGTGGATTCCTCTGCACGCGTGAGCAAGGAAATCCTACCTTTCTCTACGCGCGCGCTTTGCCATGGGCCGCCACTCGTGCGGCGCATAGTGGTTGGCGCGCCATCATATGCAACAATCATATAGTCGCGCATGGGGGGAATTGCCGCGTCTTGTCGCTCATAACGATAGCCCTTCAGGGTAATGCCGTTCCAGTTGCACCCGGAACTGTCCAACGTAGTCGTGCCGGGAATCCATTCGGGTATCCGGTCCGGTGATATGAGCAGTCTTTCCATCTTGGCCTCCCTGAACTTTTTCACGATCGTCCGCTTGAGCTGAAATTTCGGCTTAGGTCGTCTCGCGCATCCGCGGTTCTTCTCGAACGATATTCGCTTGAGTCAATCTATCGATTTCAGCTTCTGTCAGTCCAGCCTCGCTAAGCAACTCCCTACTATGCTGCCCGAAGCGAGGCGGTGCCGCGCGAACCGCTCCGGGGGTACGCGACAAGCGTGCTGGCACGCCGGTGCCGCGGTAGGTGCCAACTGATACCACCATGCCGCGATGTCGGGTGTGTGGATGCTCCAACGCTTCATTCACATTCCGAACGACTCCGGCGGGAATCCCAGCTTTCAAAAGCACCGGCTCAAGTTTGAAGGCGTCATGTTGCACCAGGCACTCTGACAAGACCTCTGTCATCTCTGACCGATGCGCAAGACGCGCGGCATTGTCGGCAAATCGTGGATCGCAGGGCACCTCAGGTAGGCCAAGCACGTCACAGAGTTTTGCGAACTGACCATTGTTACCGATAGCCAGATAGAGTTTGCCATTACTTGTTTCGAACATGTCGTATGGTACGATATTTGGATGCCCATTGCCGGTCGCCATTGGTATCTGTCCGGACATGAGGGAATTAGCCGCTTGGGGATGCATCATGCTGATCGCGCAATCATATAGCGGCACTTCGATGGCTTGGCCCAATCCGGACCGGCCCCGTTCCAAAAGTGCGGCGAGAATAGCGTTACAGGCGATCAGACCGGTGCCGATGTCCACGATGGGCGTACCCATGCGTGTCGGGCCTTCGGAGGGATTGCCGTTGATGCTCATGAGGCCCGTCATAGCTTGTACCACGGCGTCATAGCCGGGAAAACCGCCAAGTGGGCCATCGGAACCAAATCCAGTCACATGGCAGAGTACCAGTCTAGGAAAACGTGCCCTGAGAACATCAGCATAACCAAGCCCCCATTTTTCAAGAGTACCAGACTTAAAATTGTGAACTAAAACATCCGCATCCTGAAGAAACCGCAAAATCAGGTCGCGCCCTTCCGGTTGCTGCAGATCGATAGCGATGGACCGCTTGTTGCGGTTGGCGCCAGAGAAATAAGCGCTGAGTTCATCATTGAAAGGCGGGCCCCAACTGCGGGTCTCGTCGCCCAGAGGCGGCTCCACCTTGATGACCTCAGCGCCATGATCCGCAAGCATTTGGGTGCAGTAAGGCCCGCCCAGCACGCGGCTGAGGTCGACCACCTTGATCCCGTCCAATGAGCCAGCCATCAAAGCGCCTCCTGATAGAGGCGCGACACATCTTCGGCTGTCATGTCGCGCGGGTTGGTCTCCAGCAATCGCGTGATACCGGTCACGACCTCATTAGCCATTCCGGGAATGGCTGCCTCGGTCACTCCGACACCAGAAAGTCGAGACTCAAGTCCGCTTTCGACTAGCATCCGTTCCATCTCGTCGATCAGGCCATGGGCCGCAGCCGCATCAGAGTTGAAAGGCCGCGAGGGCAGTAGTAACCGCGATAGACGAGCATATTCAGCTTCTGCAACGGGCATGTTGAACCTCATCACTGGTCCTGCGACCAGAGCGTTTGCGTGCCCGTGAGGAACCTTGAAACCTGTTCCAAGTGGGTATGACAAGGCATGAATCGCCCCCACGCTGGCATTAATGAAGGCCATCCCAGCCAGTGTCGCCCCCAACAGCATGGCCTCTCGCGCTGACAGGTCCGAAGGCGTTTCCATGACGATTGGTAAGTTCTGACCGAGAAGCACCAGCGCTTTGTCCGCCATTCCATCGGAAATGGGATTCTTTCTGGTGCGACTGGTTACTGCCTCAATGGCGTGAACCATTGCGTCTAACGCCGTGGCCGCTGTGATGTGACGAGGCATTCCCAATGTTAGCTTTGCATCTAGCAAGGCAACGTCAGGCAGAAGCTGCGGTGCATATACCGCTTTTTTTTCGTGGCTTTCCGAAGTCAGCACGGACACCCATGTTACCTCTGATCCGGTCCCTGCCGTGGTTGGCACCTGGATCAGTGGCAAGCGTTTATCGGTGACCTGATTAATCCCGATCATGTCCGTAATCGGTTGATCGTTGGCTACCGCCGCTGCGATGACCTTGGCAGTGTCCAGTGAACTGCCGCCGCCAAGTCCGATGATTCCGTCAGCACCAAAGGCCCGCGCGACCTCTACCGCGGCCTCGACGACAGCGATCGGGGGGTCCGCTTCGACTTTATGAAAAATCTCAACCTCGATGCCAGCAGCCCTAAGTGAGGCGGCTGCCTCGTCCGCAAAACCACAGGCCAATATGCCCGGGTCCGTCACGACCAGCGCACGGGTGCAAGACAAATCTTGCATCAGGCTGCCGATCCGGCCAAGCCCACCGCTCTCGCAGACGATCCTCGGGGTGGAAAGGAAATTGAAGTCCATAGTTTGTCTTCGCTCCTGTTAAGCTGCTGCAGTGCGGATCATATTCCGCGCGATCAGTATTTGCTGAATCTGGGTTGTCCCCTCGTAGATGCGGAAGAGACGCACATCGCGATAGAAGCGCTCGACCGCATATTCGGCCATGTATCCTGCACCGCCGTGGATTTGCACTGCGCGATCGGCCACTCGACCTACCATCTCACTGGCAAACATCTTGCAGCAGGCAGCATCAGTCGACACGTTCTGACCAGCGTCCTTGCGGCGTGCTGTTTCTTCGATCATGCAACGCGCTGCGAAGGCCTCGGCGCGACTGTCAGCCAGCATGGCTTGGATCAGTTGCTTTTCAGCGATGGGTTCACCGAATTGTTTGCGTTCCATCGCATAGGATAGGCTGTCACGGATCAGCCGTTCGGCGGCGCCCACACAGACGGCAGAAATATGCAGTCGGCCCCGGTCAAGGACTTTCATTGCTGTCTTAAAGCCCTTGTTCAGACGGTCCGGCCCGCCGATAATGTTCGCGGCAGGCACGCGGACATTGTCAAGGATGACGTCGCATGTGTGCGAGCCCTTCTGCCCCATCTTCCTGTCAGGCTGGCCAAGCGTTATGCCTGGCGTCCCTGCCTCGACGAGAAAGGCGCTTACGCCGGCAGAACCTTCCGCCTCTGGATTGGTCCGGGCAAAAACCGTGAATAGATCGGCACGCGGTGCATTGGTAATGTAGCGTTTCGTGCCGTTCAGAAGGAAATCGTTACCGTCACGCCGCGCCGTAGTGCGCAGACTGCCAGCATCCGACCCAGCATCTGGCTCGGTTAGGGCGAAGGATGCGATCATATCTCCGGACGCGAGAGCTGGTAGATACTGCGCCTTCTGCTCGTCGGTTCCATCGATGATGATTCCCTGAGAGCCGATCCCGTTGTTGGTGCCAACTAGCGACCGGAACGCAGGCGAAGCCTGGCCAAGAACGAAAGCGGCTTGCACTTCCTCTATCATCGACAAGCCGAGCCCGCCGAAATCTTCCGGGATCGACATGCCGAAAAGGCCCATCATGCGGATTTCATCGACCAGCATCGGCGGAATCACATCCTCGTCGGCGACGCGATCCTCGTAAGGGATTAGTCGCTCTTTCACGAAGCGGTCGAGCGCGTCGAGAAACTGGGAAAGGGTATCTTTATCAAGGGCCATGATGCTCTCTATTGTTCAGGGTGCGACCGCCGCAACGCGGCGGACAAGATCGACAAGGCGGTGCGCGACGTCGCTTTCGATCCAGTCGCGCGTAAGGGTTTGCGAAGGGCCACCGCAGTTGAAGGCAATAATGGGTGAGCCGTCCTTCGGCACGAAGGGCACCGCTACAGCGTTCACATCACGTTTCCACTCCGTGAAGGACGTGCAGTAACCGTGCTGTTGGTAGTCTGCGATAGCTGCTTCGATTCCGGGCTGCACATTCGGCCAGTTGTCGCCTTCATGTTCCTCCACAAGGGCCAGAATTCTGGCCCGCTCATCCGGGTCGTGCGCCGCTATGCAGGCGCGACCAACCGCGGTCGTGGCCAGTTTAATATGGGCACCAACCTCGATCGCCAGCGTGACGGCATTAGTGCCCTTGCACCGCTCCAGATAGACCATCGATAGCCGGTCACGACTGGCCATGGCCACCGGCATGCCTGTGTAATCAGCCAGCTCCTGCATAAAGGGCTTCGCCAGTTGCCGCAGCGGAATCCCTGCAAGGCAGGAGAAACCCAACGAAAGCACTGGAGGGGCCAGTCGATAACGTGCTGTATCCGGGTCGTAGCTGAGGTATTCCAGCTTGTTCAGTGTATAGGCCAGCCGGGAGACCGTCGATCTGCTCAGGCCAGTGCGCTCGGCCAACTCACCGTTCCCCAGAGCCTCCCCTTCCCGCCGAAAGGCCCGCAACAGCTCCAAGCCGCGCGCCAACGCCGTGACAAAATCGCGGTCCTGTCTCTCGGCGTCCTTGGTGCGGTCTTTCCTTGGTCTCACGACATCCCTCCTCGGGAAGAATTATGCGTCTTGAAACACATCTAAACGATCGATAACGTCCGCGTCAATACTGTGGTAAACTTTTCCGCTATGCGGAAAACTAAAGTCGTCCATCTGGTCCCCTTCGTGCCGGATCCTGCGGATGACACAACTGAGCGAGGGCATAACGCCATGAAAGAAATGAATTATCCGACCATCCAGCACCTCATCGGACGGGACTGGATCGCTTCTCCCACGCCGGAGGATCGTGCAGTCATAAACCCTGCAAACGGGCAAACTATCGGACAGATTCCGCAGGCTAGCGCCGCAGATCTGGACCATGCGGTTCACTCGGCCGAATCAGCTTTTCGCCGATGGAAAAACAGCTCTCCCATGGAACGAAGTGCAATTTTGCGACGGTTTGCCGACCTGCTGCGCCAAAATGACAGACTGATCGCTGGCTGGATCACTCTCGATGAAGGCAAGCCGCTGGCTGAGGCCTTGGCTGAGGTCCGCGCCTCAGCTGACCACGTCGACTGGCACGCCGAGGAATGTCGGCGCATTTATGGGCGCATCATTCCATCGCGCAGCCCGGGGGTACAGCAGCTTGTCGTGCGCGAACCGATAGGCGTCTGCCTTGCCATCACGCCTTGGAATTTTCCGCTGAGCCAAGCGGTACGCAAGGTCGCGGCGGCGCTTGCGTCAGGTTGCACGATGATCTTGAAAGCCCCGGCAGAGGCTCCGGCGGGCTGCATGGCAATTGCGCGCTATCTGCTGGATGCAGGCTTGCCCGAAGGCTGTCTGAACCTTGTCTGGGGTAATGCGGCCTTCATTTCGGAAACTCTTATTGCGCGCCCCGAGGTGCGCAAGATCACCTTCACCGGTTCGGTCGAGGTGGGCAAGCATCTGGCAGAATTGGCTGGCCGCCACATGAAGCGGGCGACGATGGAACTCGGCGGTCACGCGCCCGTATTGGTGTTCGACGACGCCGATGCCACGGCCGCGGCGCGCGCCTTGGCGGGCAACAAGCTGCGCAATGCAGGCCAGGTGTGCATCGCCCCAACCCGGTTTTACGTACAACAAGGCATCTACGACCGATTTCTGTCCGAGCTAGTTTCAGCATTTGAGAGCGTAAAGGTGGGCGATGGTTTAACCGAGGGCACACAGATGGGGCCATTGTGTCATCGCGGACGCGTGAATGCGATGGAAAAGCTCGTCGAGGATGCCCGCGAAAACGGTGCACGGGTGTTGACGGGAGGCAAAAGGGTTGGGAATCATGGTAACTTCTATGCCCCGACAGTCGTCGATACGCCCAACGACGACATCGACTTGATGCGCGAAGAACCCTTCGGCCCGATTGCTGTCGTCTCGTCTTTTCGTGAAATAGAGGACGGACTGTCGCGGGCCAACGGGCTACCCTTCGGGCTGGCGTCCTATGTCTTTACCAATTCGTTGGAGCGTGCAGATAAAGCAGCTGCGGGTTTGCAGGCAGGTATGGTAAGCATCAACCAGTTCGGCCTGGCTCTGCCCGAGACTCCGTTTGGCGGCGTAAGAGACAGCGGCTATGGGACTGAAGGCGGGACAGAAACCTTCGAAGGCTATCTCAATACCAAATTTATCTCGCGCAATCGAGCGCCAGTGCTGTGAGGATGCCCATGCCTGTTGAATTAAGCTTCTCAAATGGCGCAGCAATTCTGACCATAGACAATTCGCCGCTTAACCTAATCAACGCGGAGGTTCGGGCTGGAATACAACAATGTATCTTCCAAGTCCTCGAAACTGGCGCTACCAGGCTGATTATCACCGGCGCAGGAACGACGTTCGTCGCGGGCGCGGATGCGAAGGAATTCGGACAGTTGCCTGTTGATCCACAACTAAATGACGTGCTGTTGCAACTTGCGCACCTTCCGATTCCGACTATCGCAGCCATCAACGGGGCTGCGCTTGGTGGGGGACTAGAGATTGCTCTGGCTTGCTGCTATCGCATCGCCTCAACTTCTACCAAACTGGGCCTGCCAGAGGTAAACTTGGGGATCGTGCCTGGCGCAGGGGGAACCCAAAGACTGCCGCGACTTATCGGTATTGAAGCTGCGCTTGACATGATCGTCACCGGGAAGGCTGTTTCCGCCGAGCAGGCACTGAAAATAGGACTGATCCAGCTGCTAGCCGATGACCCGCTTGGCGCGGCCATAGCTCTCGATGACGCTGTTCTAGAGGCGGCACAGGCACCCGACAATCTTCCTTCACCAATGCCAAACCACTTCGCAGCGGAAGTCGCCCGCGCGCAGGTAGCGCGGCGTATGCCTGGCCAGAATGCCCCGCATGTTGCGGTGGACCTGGTCGCGGCCAGCGCGATGACGCCGCTGCACGACGCACTGGCCAGCGAGCGCGCTGCGTTTTTGGACCTTCGTGCCTCGGATCAGGCGCGGGCCCTTAGGCACGTTTTCTTCACCGAGCGTACCGCAACCAACAAGGGGCGCACCTACCCCCGACCTTCCCGAGATGCTGAAACCGCCATCGTGGTCGGTGGTGGTAATATGGGAGCAGCTATTGCGTACACGCTAGCGACCGCAGGGATCTCGGTGACTGTCGTCGAACGCAGTGCCTCGTCCGCAGAGTGGGCCAGAGAAAACCTGCAAAAGCTGATTGATCAGGGTATCAGTCGCGGCATTCTGTCCCCCGATGCGGGAAAGGCGGTTGAGGACCGGCTGGTTACGGTCTCAGGCTATGACGCTCTGCCACCAACCGATCTAGCAATCGAGGCGGCCTTCGAGGATTTTGCGGTCAAGAGCGCGATCTTGACCGAACTCGAAGGTGCTCTGCCGCCCGAGACGATTATTGCCACAAACACATCCTATCTCGATGTAAATCGGCTTTCTGATGGGTTGAAGCACCCAGCACGCTTTGTAGGGATTCATTTCTTCAGTCCTGCGCATATTATGAAGCTTCTGGAAGTCGTCAGGAGCGACCGAACGTCAGACGATACATTAGGTGCAGCATTTGTGCTGGCGCGCAGGCTTGGTAAAATCCCGGTACTGTCTGGTGTTTGCGATGGCTTCATCGGAAACCGAATTTTGTCTAGCTACCGTCACGCCGCTAATCGCCTTCTGGTGAAGGGGGCTATTGTCGACGAGATCGACGCGGCTATGCGCGGATTCGGTATGGCGATGGGTCCATATGCTGCACAGGACATGTCGGGGCTGGACATCGCCTACGCGAATATCCGTCGCAAGGCCGCTGCAGAAGGGAACTGCTGTGGTCACATGCCCTTGGTCGAGCGGCTGGTCGAAAAGCACAAACGCCTAGGACGCAAATCGGGCGCCGGATGGTACGACTATGGGCCGGACGGCAAACCCTCACCTTCGGAGCTGGTCGCTAGCGAAATACTCCGTGTCTCAGAAGAAATGAACTTCACTCGCCGGGAGTTCTCAGCTGACGAAATCGTAGAAAGGCTCTTGCTCGCAATGGTGGCGGAAGCCTGCGATATCCTTGACGAAGGCGTCGCAGAAAAACCGCAAGACATCGACCTAGTAATGATTCACGGCTACGGATTTCCCCGCTGGCGGGGAGGCCTGATGCACCACGCCAAAAATATCGGCAAGGATCGGTTGGCCGCGCTGTTTAGCGCGCTTGTCAAAGAGGACCCTTGCGACTGGAGGGTGCCTCGTTATTTAGAAAGGGTTTTCGCGACCTGACGGTCAAAGTCCCGCGCCATAAGGCGCTGCCCCAGCAACTTAACACAGTGCATCTTCGTCTCGACGCGGCTTAGGCGGTGATGGTCTTCCAAGACTTTGCGTTCTTACCTGGTGGGATAACGGCGTGGACGCCACGGTCCGCAATCGCGTCCTGGCATTTTCGTGTGTCATACGCACCGTCAGCCGTGACACTGCTGGTCTGCCGGGATCTGTTCAAGAAGGTTGGGTAACACTGGAGCGTCACCGATGTGGCTCCCGGTGATCTGAACAGCGCGCACTTCCAACGTTTGCTCGTCGATCCCGAGGTGGATCTTGCGCCAGACCCGTCGCTTGGGGCCGCCATGCTTGCGGGCATGCCACTCACCTTCAAGCTTGATCCCCGTGCTGTCCACCAACAAGTGCAACGGCCCTTTGGAGCCGCGATACGGGATGTTCACGGCCAGGGTCTTCTGGCGCCGGGACAGGGTGCTGAAGTCGAGCACCGTCCAGTCGAGACCGATCAGCCGCAACAGGCTCTCGACGAACCCGGTCGCCTGTCGCAAGGCCATGCCGAACAGGACCTTCATCGAAAGACAGGTCTGGGTCGCGGCGTCGCTGTAACTCTTCTGCCTGTCGGCACGGCCTCCCAGCTCATCTCGGGGTCAAACCAGATCGTCAGCGAGCCACGGCGCTTGAGCGCTTCGTTATAAGCGGGCCAGTTCATGGTCTTGTATGTCGGGGTTGTCGGTCTGCTCATGCACCTCAGCTACCACGCTGGATTCATAAGATGAGTCCGACACGGGATTTGTGCATGCATGCCCCCATTGGTGCAAGTGATTTTTTGAACGGCGCGAGCGTGTGATCGGGTGCGGTCATGTATCAGGCCTCTGTGTGCGGCGCTGATGTAACCGCGGGCCGGTATGGCGATGCGCGGACCAGAGGCATATCAACAAACCGAGCTCGGTGGCTCCTGCACAAATGCTGCTTTCTCTGACCCGGATCTGATCGATCCTTCGCCCTTACTTTTCAGTGACCTCCTCACACTCCCAACTTACCGGGACGTCGTGGCATGCCGTCTTCGCTATGCCTTGGCCAGCGCAATCGCGGCGACCCATGCGCGGCTTGCGGGTTAGTAGGCGTTTCAGCCAGCCATTATTCGGTGTGTTAAACCGCTCGACAGCCTGGAGGACAGCCATAGCGCCAGAGACCAAGAGTGTCCGGAGTCGCGCTGTCGCATCTTCGAGGTCTTCCCGAGCCGGGCTTTGCCGCCCGTCGAGTGCTGCTTCGGCACAAGCCCAAGCCAGGCGGCAAAATCGCACCCGCGCCGGAAGGTGGCCAGGTCACGGGCAAATGTCTCGATCGCAAGCGCCGTGACAGGAACCACGCCCGGCATGGTTTGTGTTCGGCGCACCAAGTCGGCTTTCTTGGCGGCACATCGCATCTTCGCGTCAAGCTCTGCAACACGCGTATTCAGCCCCTCAATCTGCCCCAGATACATCCGGCCGAGGTCACGAACCTCAGCATGCAGCGCGGTGTCATCACCTGCGATTGCGTCCGCGAGTCGCTTGAGATGGGCAGGCCCGCGGGCCGCGACCAATCCGTGTTCGGCGAGGTGGCCGCGTAAAGCGTTGATCATCTGGGGGCGCTGGCCGACAAACATCTGCCGCGTGCGAAACAGCATGGCACGGGCCTGCTGATCTTCCGTCTTCACTGCGAAAAAGCGCATGGTTGGACGCAATGCAGCCTCCAAGATGGCCTCTGCATCGGTCGCATCATTCTTCTGGCGTTTGACGAACGGCTTCACATAGACCGGCGGTATCAACCGCACGTCGCACCCCAGCTTCTCAAATTCGCGGCCCCAGCCATGCGCCGTGGCCACGCCTCCATGGCGATCATGCATTTGGGTTGCTGCGCCACGAACGCGAGAAACTGGCCTCGTGAAAGCTTTTTGCGAAACGCGACTGACCCATCATTGTACGCACCATGCAACTGGATAACGCGCTTTGCCAAGTCGACACCGATAATTTTAATTTCGGACATAGATGCTCCTTCCTTCTGTGATGGCTTTTAACGCTCATCATAGTGGCACATTGCGATGCCGTCGGGAGGGGGTATCCACGCCATCAACAGAGCCTAGTAACGGGCATATCTGCCTCACGACAGGCTGAGCACGATCATACTATTTCCAAAGCAGTATTGTTCAATACATGGCGCATTTTTCGCCCTTACTCTGAGATAATTGGCGTATGCCGTTGACCGTTTGACGTCTTCGAGATTGGCGACGTCAGTTGGTGGCTTTGCCAAATGTTATGCTTGGGAGGATAAACATGGAAATCAGTAGAGAAGCCGATACGCTGCGGGCGCTTTATCAGAATTGGACCGATCAGATGGTCGAGAACCCAGACCTGACGATCGCGAACCTGCGCAGCATGTTCGATGAATGGGGGCAGCCCGCACTAGAGCCGGAAAACGTTAGCTACAAAAGCGATCATGTCGGAGGAGTTGAGGCTATCTGGGCCCTACCAGCCGGGGCAGATACCTCGCGTGTAATTGTTTACACTCATGGTGGCGGCTTTGCCGTCGGCTCAGCCGATAGTCATCGAAAAATGGCAGGGCACCTCGCTAAGGTGCTTGGGGTTACGTCGGTGATCCTGCACTATCGGCGCGCACCCGAGCACCCATTTCCGGCGCAGATCGAAGATGCAGTAGCCGCATACAAAGCGCTGCTGGATAAGGGTTTCAAGGCAAGAAATATTCTGACGGCTGGCGACAGTGCTGGCGGCAATCTTGCCATCGCCAGCGTGCTGAAGTTACGCGAACTTGGGTTGCCACTGCCCGGAGCGGTCATCGCCTATTCGCCCTGGCTCGACATGGCGATGCGCGGGGAAACACTGGAAACCAACGCGGAAACCGATGCGCTAGTCGGCAAACCGATCCTCGAAGCGATGGCGGGGATGTTCCTCGGTGAAGGCACGGATCCGCTTAATCCGTTGGCCAACCCGCTGGAGAACGATTTCACCGGTTACCCGCCGCTCTATATCAATGCCGGAGGGGCCGAGACGCTTAAGAGCGATGCCGAACGGTTGCACGAAAAGGCCAAGGCACAGGGCGTAAACGTGACCCTGTCTATCGTCGAAGGCATGCAGCATGTCTTTCCCGCGCTTTCGGGACGCGCGCCCGAGGCAAACGAGGAACTTGGTCGCATCGCCGCATGGTATCGGGCCCTCTGAGACCTGTACTCGCACTGCATTGCGGTGCGGTGCGAGACAAACCCCTACGAAACATTCATCTAGCATCTCACCCGCAATCTGCGGGGCGGAGCGGTCTTACTCTGGGAGGAGTGATATGAACATTCAGACTGAGAATACTAAAACGGTCGGAGCGGATTTTGACGCAGTCGTCATTGGCGCGGGCTTCGGCGGGCTTTACGCTGTCCACAAACTTCGCAACGAGCAGGGACTGAACGTCCGGGGCTATGACAGCGCCAGTGACGTTGGCGGCACCTGGTGGTGGAACCGATATCCCGGTGCGCTGTCAGACACGGAAAGCTATGTCTATCGCTATTCTTTTGACAAAGAGTTGCTTCGAAAAGGCCGCTGGAAAACCCGGTATCTGACCCAGCCCGAGATCCTCGAATACATGAACGAGGTAGCGGATCATCTCGATCTTCGACGCAGCTACAAGTTCGACACCAAAGTGGATGGCGCGCACTATAATGAAAAAACCGGTCTCTGGAACGTGATCACTGATAGTGGTGAGACAGTTACCGCAAAATACCTTGTCACTGGCCTCGGTCTCTTGTCCGCAACGAATGTTCCAAAATTCAAGGGCATCGATGATTTCAAAGGCCGTATCTTACACACAGGTGCCTGGCCCGAGGGAGTGGACTTGAGCAACAAACGCGTGGGCATTATCGGCACCGGCTCGACGGGTGTTCAGGTTATCACTGCAACGGCACCAATTGCAAAACACCTGACTGTTTTTCAGCGCTCTGCACAATATGTCGTGCCGATTGGGAACACCCCGCAAGACGATGCTACCATCGCCGAGCAAAAGGCGAACTACGATAATATCTGGAATCAAGTGAAGAATTCTGTTGTGGCCTTCGGCTTCGAAGAAAGCGCCGAACCCGCCGAAACCGCCTCGCCCGAGGAACGGGAGCGGGTCTTCGAAGCCGCCTGGCAGCGCGGCGGTGGTTTCTATTTCATGTTTGGCACCTTTTGCGATATTGCGACCAGCCAAGTGGCCAATGATGCGGCCGCTGACTTCATCAAGGGCAAGATCAAGCAAATCGTGAAGGACCCCAAGGTCGCAGAGAAACTGACGCCGAAGGACCTTTACGCCAAGCGCCCGCTTTGCGGAAACAACTATTACGAGGTCTACAACCGAGACAACGTGACCCTCGCCGACGTGAAGGCCGATCCGATCGCAGAGTTCACTCCGAACGGCATTCGTCTCGAAAGCGGCGAGGAGCATGAGCTTGACATCGTAATCTTTGCCACTGGTTTCGATGCGGTCGACGGCAATTACGTCAAAATGGACCTCCGCGGACGCGGAGGCGTGACCATGCGCGACACTTGGAAGGAAGGCCCACTCGGTTACCTCGGCATGATGGAGGTAGACTTCCCTAACTTCTTCATGATCCTTGGCCCTAATGGCCCCTTCACTAACCTGCCCCCCAGCATTGAGACGCAAGTTGAATGGATCGCTGACACGATTTGCGCAATGGAAGAAGAGGGGGTTCAAAGTGTGGAGCCAACCGTGGAGGCGCGCGACGCTTGGGTTGGCACCTGCCGTGAAATCGCCGACATGACACTCTTCCCCAAAGCTGAAAGCTGGATCTTCGGCGCAAATATCCCCGGAAAGAAGAATGCGGTGATGTTCTACATGGCCGGGATTGGCAATTATCGCAATGCCATTAGTGCGGTTAAGGAGGAAGGTTATACATCCCTGATCCGCGACCGCACTGCCGAGAAGGTGTAAAGAATTCCGTCGGGCATTAAGAAAACCCGGCGGAAACAATTAAATTTGTTCATGAACACTCAGGAGAGAACTATGGGACGGGTATCCGGAAAAGTCGCACTGGTAACAGGTGGCGCCATGGGCATGGGAAAAGCCCATTGTGAAACGCTGGCACGTGAAGGCGCGCATGTATTTGTAACCGACCGTGATACGGAAGCGGGTGAAAGCGTAGTAAAAGGTATCATTGGAGCCGGAGGGAAGGCGGAATTCATTCAGCATGACGTGACGCTTGAAGAAGATTGGAAGAATGTCATCTCCACGGTGTAATCAAGTGCTGGTCGACTTGATGTGCTAGTGAACAACGCTGGCATTCTCATTCTGAAGCCGCTCCACGAAACCTCGCCTGACGAATTTGACATGACGATCAACGTCAATGTACGCGGTGTTTATCTCGGTATCCGAGCCGCGGTTCCATTGATGAAAGAGACCGAAAAAGCATCAATTATCAATATTTCTTCAATCTATGGGATTGTTGGTGCCGCTTCGGCGGGAGCCTACATTGGATCCAAAGGCGCCGTACGGATGTTGACCAAATCCTGCGCAGTCGACCTGGCCGAAAGTGGCATACGTGTCAATTCGATCCATCCCGGTGTCATCGATACTCCCATGACAAAAGATCTGCTACACGCCGACGAAGAGACCCGGCAGGCAATTCTGGGGGCCACGCTGCTCAAGCGGCCAAGCAAACCTGAAGAGGTTTCGAATGCGGTCCTGTTCCTCGCATCGGATGAGTCATCGTTCGTTCACGGAGCAGAGATTGTAGTAGATGGCGGTTATACTGCGAATTGACAGAGACACATCCCAAGTAACGGCCTGGAACCCGGGCCGTTACTGCCATTGCAAATTTCCAAGACGATAAACGCCAATGAAAATAATTGCACCTATAAAACACCTAATTGATTACAACGTGAAGGTTCGCGTTAAGGCGGACGGTAGCGGAGTTGGTCTCGCGAATGTGAAGATGTCGATGAACCCGTTCGACGAGATTGCGGTTGAAGAGGCGATCCGTCTGAAGGAAGCGGGCAAGGCGGACGAGCTTGTCGTCGTGTCGATCGGCGTGAAACAGGCGCAGGAAACGCTGCGCACGGCGCTGGCGATGGGCGCGGACCGGGCGATCCTCGTCGTGGCCGCCGACGACGTGCACCAAGATATCGAGCCGCTGGCGGTGGCCAAGATCCTAAAGGCCGTGATCGACGCCGAGGCGCCGGGCCTGGTGATCGCGGGCAAACAGGCGATCGACAACGACATGAACGCGACCGGCCAGATGCTGGCGGCGCTGCTGGGCTGGGGTCAGGCGACCTATGCCTCTGAGGTTGCGATCGAGGGCGAGCATGCCGTCGTGACCCGCGAAGTGGACGGCGGTCTGCAGACCATCAAGGTGAAGCTGCCGGCGATCGTCACCGCCGACCTGCGCCTGAACGAGCCGCGCTACGCCTCGCTGCCCAACATCATGAAAGCCAAGAAGAAACCGCTGGACGAAAAGACCGCCGCCGATTTCGGCGTCGATGTCACGCCGCGCCTGACCGTCGTCAAGACGGCAGAGCCCGCCGCGCGTTCGGCCGGGGAAATGGTTGGCTCGGTCGACGAGCTGGTGTCGAAGCTGAAAGAAAAGGGGATCGTGTAATGGCTGTTCTTCTCCTTGCAGAAATCGCCGGTGGTGCACTGGCGCTGGACGCCACCGCCAAGGCGGTGACCGCTGCCAAATCGCTGGGCGATGTGACCGTTCTGGTTGCGGGCCCCGCTGCCGCAGGCGAGGCCGCGTCGAAGATCGACGGCGTGGCAAAGGTTCTGGTGGCGGATGACGCCGCCTATGCCAACGGCCTGGCCGAGCCGGTCGCCGATCTGGTGGTCAGCCTGGCAGGCAATTATGAACATATCGTTGCTCCGTCCACGGCGAGCGCGAAAAACATCCTGCCGCGCGTCGCGGCGCTGCTGGACGTGATGGTTTTGTCGGACGTCACCGCCATCGTGGACGGGTCCACGTTCGAACGCCCGATCTACGCGGGCAACGCGATTCAGACGGTAAAGTCCAACGATTCCAAGAAGGTACTGACCGTCCGCACCACCGCCTTCGACGCGGCTGGCCAGGGTGGTTCGGCCGCCGTCGAGGCCATCGCAGCGGCCGGCAACGCGGGCCTGAGCGCCTGGGTCGAGGACAAGGTCGCGGCGTCGGATCGTCCGGAACTGACCTCGGCCAAGATCGTGGTCTCGGGCGGTCGCGGCGTCGGTTCCGAGGAGAACTTCGCGATCATCGAGGGCCTGGCCGACAAGCTGGGCGCGGCGGTCGGCGCCTCGCGCGCGGCGGTGGATAGCGGGTTCGCACCGAACGACTGGCAGGTCGGCCAGACCGGCAAGGTCGTGGCGCCCGAGCTGTACATCGCGGTCGGGATTTCCGGGGCAATTCAACACCTTGCAGGCATGAAGGACAGCAAGGTCATCGTCGCCATCAACAAGGATGAAGAGGCCCAGATCTTCCAGGTCGCCGACTACGGCCTGGTCGCAGACCTGCTCGACGCCGTCCCGGATATGACAAAGGCACTCTAAGAATGACAAACGTCTACATCTGCGATTACATCCGCACACCAATTGGTCGCTATGGCGGCGCGCTTTCTTCTGTGCGAGCCGACGATCTTGGTGCAATCCCACTCAGGGCCCTGGCCAGCCGAAACCCGAAGCTAGATCTAGCGGCCATTGACGAAGTGATTTTCGGCTGCGCCAACCAGGCGGGCGAGGACAACCGCAACGTCGCACGCATGTCGCTGCTACTCGCGGGATTTCCGGATTGTGTCCCTGGCACGACGATGAACCGGTTGTGCGGATCGGGTATGGACGCCGTAATCACAGCCGCCCGCGCGATCAAAGCTGGAGAAGCCGATCTCATTGTTGCTGGCGGTGTGGAAAGCATGTCTCGTGCTCCGTTTGTGATGCCAAAAGCTACAACTGCATTCTCGCGCGAAAATTCTGCTGAAGACACCACCATCGGCTGGCGCTTCGTCAATAAACAGATGAAGAGTCAATACGGCGTCGACAGCATGCCTGAAACGGCCGAAAACGTAGCGGAAGACTTCAGCATCAACCGCGCCGACCAAGATGCCTTCGCCATGCGTTCGCAGCGAAAGGCGAGAGATGCCATGGCGAACGGTCGTTTGGCCCGTGAAATTGTCCCGGTAGAGATTCCTCAGCGAAAGGGGGAGCCAAAGATCGTCGTACAGGATGAACACCCTCGCGCGGGTACGACTTTGGAAGCGCTCGCCCAACTGAAAACTTTCGTAAAAGCGGACGGCACTGTAACCGCTGGGAATTCTTCGGGCGTGAACGATGGTGCCGCAGCATTGATCCTTGCCACCAGCGACGTCGCAAAAAAATTTGGCCTCACACCGATCGCAAGGGTCTTGGGCGGCGCAACCGCGGGCGTCGCACCGCGCATCATGGGTTTCGGGCCGGCACCGGCGTCGGAAAAGCTGATGGCGCGACTTGGACTGAAACAAGAAGACTTCTCGGTAATCGAACTTAACGAAGCCTTTGCTTCGCAGGGTCTGGCCACACTACGGCACCTGGGGATCGCGGATGATGACGCCCGCGTGAACCCGAACGGCGGCGCTATTGCTCTCGGCCATCCGCTTGGCATGTCAGGTGCCCGCATCACTGGTTCAGCGATGCTGGACCTCAAACCTGGAGAAAAGTCGTTATCGACCATGTGTATTGGCGTGGGACAGGGGATTGCAATCGCGCTCGAAGCTGTCTGAGGTGCCGCGACAACCACAAAACTAACATAAGTTCTCTTATGCGATTTTTGGCTGACCTCAAATTTCGCTGTAGAATTCGTCCTCTTGAACCTCCCTGTGGACGACCAACTGGCGGCACCGGTATTGCCGGTGCCGCCCTTTTCAGAAAGAACGATTGAACGGCCCAAAATGTTTGCGAGACGGATAATCCCGTGACCTGCGTTTCGGCAGGCATCCCATTTCGGCGATCTCGCGCCGCTCAAACATTTCTTCTCTGCGCCTCCGAATGTAACATATATCGCGTGGCGATATTTCGCGCATCGTGCCCGTTTCGCGGGCATGAACTTGCGGGACCGTGTAGCACTGAACATCCAGGAATTGAGACGCGCCCGCGGCCTCAGCCAGGAGGAGCTTGCTCATCGGGCCGAAGTGAGCCGCGGCCATATGGGCAAGGTCGAGAACGCCAAGTTCGCGGCTTCCCTCGACCTTCTCGAACGCATCGCCAAGGCGCTCAATGTCGACCCCGAAGAACTCTTCGCGAAGCGCAAGTCCGTTTCCTGAGGCTTTGATCCCGTCCCCCAACGCGAGAGACATAACGGCAAAAACGGTACGAGTGGCGCGGATACATGGCGAAGAGAAAGACAGGCTGGCCTTT
This sequence comes from Sulfitobacter sp. PM12, assembly GCF_045586035.1. Classification (NCBI taxonomy): domain Bacteria; kingdom Pseudomonadati; phylum Pseudomonadota; class Alphaproteobacteria; order Rhodobacterales; family Roseobacteraceae; genus Sulfitobacter; species Sulfitobacter sp. PM12. The sequence goes on along the minus strand of NZ_CP151530.1, from coordinate 89,084 downwards.
CCAGGAAGGGTTTCTGAACGACGGGACGCAGAAGATTCACCTGTTCACCGATTACCGTTGGAATGATGGCTCGGTGAGCCGTCGTTGGCATGTCGATCCGGAACGCTTTGATGCCAGTCTTGCCATCGTGCGCCCGTTTTCCCTGACGCCCAGTGACAGCTCAGATCAGTAGGAAAACCACTCCGAATGGCCCAAGTTGCCCTCATAGTCGCCGTATTCGACCATGATGCTGCGGGAGTAGAAGTGCCAGAGGCCACCACCGTTCGGATAGGCGATCTCCTGACCGCTTTCCGAGACGAATGTCGCGGGCCAGGGGGTGTGGGAGCCGTAGACACGCTGGATGTAGCGGCAGGTCCGGTTTTCGCGATCGCAGGAGCGGATCGACCAATCCCACTGACGCGGCTCGTCGCGCGGCTCGTAGGATCGCCCGGTGAACCAGATCACATGGGTGCGGTTCAGCCATTCGTATTCCGGCAGGTTGGTGTCGAGCTCGCCCTCCCCGCCAGGCCCACCCAGCTCGACCGGCACATGGGCAAAGGTGCAGACCCCGAAGGGCGGTAGACTCGGCCAGGGCGTGATCCGACGAATCATGGTGCGATAGGCCCGCGCGCAGACCGCGCTCGGGGGGAAACCTCCCGCCATACAGAGCATGATGGCGCAGTCGATATCATAGGCCTGCGCTTTCTCAGGGGCACCAAGAGCACCAAACACCCCGATTATCGCCGCCATCATCTGACGTTTCATGCCACTCTCCCGCAAAAGTTGCGGCAACTATCGTGCAATTTGTATTTTTCTGCAATATGTCGTATTTACTCTATATGACTTTATGGCCTTAGTGTCGTGAAGTAGAAGGGCTCTCAACGGGAGAGTCCAAACATGCCGATAGCGCGCAACCAGATCCTGATCACCATCGATGGTGTCAAAGACCTCCAGGAGGAGGGCATCGCGTACCGCTGCCGGTATGAACTCGTGGGGTTCACGGACGATGGCAAGCCGCGCTACCAGTGCATCTACCTGCGCGAGGGCGAACCGGAAGCCATTCTGGTCTCGACCCGGATCACCCCACACGGGCCTGAGCCGCGGTATTTCAACATATGGCCGGGGCTCTTCAAACATCATCTCGAGTTCGGTGACGGGCGCGATCTGCGCTTTGGTCCTGACTACAGTATTACCCTCGAGGAGCGCGGCTGACGTCATCGCCTTCGGCCGCGACGGCACAGCCCGGACCTCCGGCTGGACCTTCCATGGCCAGCGCCCTGCTTGGGCTGGGTTGGACGAACCGGCTGAGGCCGAGATCGTACTTGCGTCACTAGAAGCCGCGCCGCCTTCCGGTCGCCACGATATCCTCTCCCTGATCCAAGCTACGGCAGTCCGACATGAAGGTAACCGTGCTCTACGCCAGGTTGGCCTTGAGGCGGGTGACTGGCAGGTCCTGTTCCGCGCCCTGGTCGAGGCAGAGAGCGGCTACAACCCGGCCGCCATGAGCCCGAAAGGTGCCTATGGATTGGGGCAACTGATGCCCGACACGGCGCGCGCACTCGGGGTCGATCCGCGCAATCCGTCCCAGAACCTCGATGGCGCGGCGCGCTATTTGCTCGCTCAGCTTGCCACCTTCAAGGACATCGACCTGGCGCTGGCAGCCTATAATGCCGGGCCGCACAGGGTGGTCGAGTATTCCGGCATCCCGCCTTTCACCGAGACCCGCGACTACATCGCGCGCATCCACCGGATCCGGTCCCGGCTGGCAGGCCCTCCCGCTTCAGCTCCGGACATCCGCATCGCAGACCGGATGCCCGCCCGCGCGCCGGTCCTCATCGAACTTCAGTAAAACAAGGGAATCTCGCATGCTTCGACATCGCCTCAGCCGCCTCTTGCCCGCCGCCACAACCCTGGCGGCTTTCGCAACGCCCGCTCTCGCGCAAGACTTGTCGCCGATCCAGACCATGCTGGAAACCGTCGAGGCCGCACTGACTGGTCCGATCGGTATCGCGGTCGCCACGCTCGCCGTGATCGGCACCGGCTTCATGTGTATGATGGGACGGCTGAACTGGGGCTGGTTCGCCTCGGTCATCATCGGGATCGTGCTGATCTTCTCGGCCGGCACCATCGTCGACGGCTTCTCGTGACATTCCGGCAAAATAGCGTCCTACGAGCGCCCCGAACGCGTTGTGCTTCGCAAACGCTGCCTCGGGTCCCTCTCCGGACACACAATTTCTTCTAAGCCGGAATATCACCCAATGGCAGAACGATCCCCCCTCTTTCTGGGCCTCGCCCGTCCGCCCAAGTATCTGGGTCTCCCTGTCGGATACCTCGTGGTTCTGGCGACTGGGGTCGTTCTGCCGTTCATCTGGACGAAGTCGATGGTCTTTTTCCTGATCGGGCTCGTCGCCTACCCGATCCTCTGGTTCGTCGCCGACCGAGAGCCGCATTTTTTCGAGGTGCTGCACGTCTCCTATGGCTCGGTACGCCCGACAAAGAACCGGGCCCTGCACGGAGGCGACAGCTTTGGCGCTTGATGCAGGCACACTTTCCACTCACGGAACCGCTCTGCTCCAGGCCGGCAGCGGGGAGTTCGCGCGGGAGAGCTATCTCGCCGAACACCTGCCGTATTTTGCCCTCGCCGATGACGATGTCATGGTGCTGCGCGAGGGCGATCTCTTGGCGACCCTGCGCCTTGATGGTCTGAACCCGATGACCACTGAGGACGCCCGGCTCGATGCCCTGAAACGCGCGGTCGCGGCCATCGTCGCCCAGACCGGTAACGCCTTCGGCTTCTACATTCACCGGATCTCGGTCCCGCAGGATCTCGGCATGCGCCCCATCGAGGGTGACAGCTTCGCCGCCGCGATCGACGCCCGATGGCAGGCCCATGTCAAAGACCTGCGCCCGGCAAAGCGCCAGCTCTATCTCAGCGTCGTCCGTCGCCCTGATATCTCTGCGCGCATTCCGCTTCTGCGGGCGCTGGCCCGCAAGGCCTGGGTCAAGGACCGCGCGACACGGATGCAGGAGCTGAACGAGGTCATGGGCTTCTTCGAGGTGGCGCTTGCGTCGGCCAATCCCGTGCGCCTGACCCGCACGGGCGGAGAATGGCTTGGCTATCTCAACACGCTGAACGCTGGGGCATTCTCCCCCATCGCCTTCGGGCAAAGCGCCCTGCCCCTCTCGCATACCTTGAGCAATTGCCGCGCGACCTTTGACGGCGATGTCGTCACCCTGACCGATGCCGTGACCGGTCAAAGGAAATTTGGCGCGCTCTTCTCCATGAAAACCTATCCCGCGCTCACGGACGTCACCCTTCTCGATGCGCTCGACCTGCCGCTCGACATCGTGCTGACGAATTCCTTCAGCCCGATCCCGAACAACATCATGGCCGAACGCATCCAACGCACCATCCGCCAGATGCATGCCTCCGACGATGCCGCCGTCTCCTTGCGCGAACAATTGGGCCAGGCCGCCGACGACCAGGAGGCGGGCCGCATCGCCTTTGGCGATCATCACCTCTCCATCGCCGTCTATGCGCCGGACCGCGACACGCTCGAGCGCGCTGCAGCCCAGATCAAGCGCGTCGGCCAGGAGATCATGTCGGTGATCGTGCGCGAGAACATGGCGCTGAAAGCCACCTATTTCGCGCAAAGCCCCGGTAATTTCGGCTACCGCGCCCGCAAGACGCCAATCTCCTCGATCAACTTCGCGGATTTCGCGGCCCTGCACGGTAGCGTCGACGGACGCGGCCCGGACCAGTCGCCCTGGGGCCAGACCATCTCGGTCATGCCGACGGTCGGCACCTCGGGTTATCGCTTCAATTTCCACGAGGCGGGCAGTGCGGGCAAGGAGCCCACGGTTGGCCATACGCTGGTTCTGGGGCGCACCGGGACCGGCAAGACGCTCACCACTGCCTTTCTCGCAGCGCAGGCGCAGCGGGTCGGCGCACGGCTTTTCTTCTTCGATAAGGATCGCGGGCTTGAGATGGCCGTCCGCGCCCTCGGCGGGCGCTACAACGAAATCCGTGCCGGGGTGCCTTCGGGCTTGAACCCCCTCGATACCGAAATCGACGAACGTGGCCGCGCCTGGCTCTCGGATTGGCTTGCGACACTTCTTTCCCGGGGCGGAACCCTCACCGGCGAGCAGTCACGACACATCCAAAGCGCGGTCTCGCAAAATGCCCATGCCGAGGGCTCGCTCCGGCGCTTCGCGAGTTTCGAGACCTTGTTTCAGTCGCTCGATGACGATGGCGAGCTACAGTCCCGCGTCGCCGAATGGGCCCCGGGCGGCCGCTACGGTTGGGTTTTCGACGAGCCAGAGTACGGTGCCGGGCTTGAACTGGCCTCCGATATTATCGGTTTCGACATGACCGAAATCCTCGACATGACCACCGAGCGCATGGCCGTACTCTCCTACATCTTCCGCCAGATCGAACGCGTGGTCGAAGATCGCCGCCCAACGATCATCGTGCTCGACGAGGCCTGGAAGCTCTTGGACGATCCCTACTTCGGGGCGCGGCTGGAAAACTGGCTTGTGACGCTTCGGAAAATGAACTGCGTCGTGATCATGATGACGCAGTATCCAAGCCAGCTGCGCGACAGCCGCGTCGGCAAGACCATCGTCGAGACGGTCCCGACCCAGATCCTCTTCCCGAACGATCGCGCCACGGTCACGGATTACGACTTCCTTCGCGTGAACGCCAAGGAGGCCGCGCTCCTCGTCCAGCCCACCATTGGCCAGCGCATCGCGCTCGTTCGCTCGGCGGGTGACAGCGTCTTCGTCGACGCCGACCTCTCCGCCTTGGGTAACCTCCTTCCGATCCTTGGCGGCGGCGCCACTGGCGAAGCCCGCGTGCCCGCCGATTGGCGCGCCAAACCCGATTTCTGGAGACATTTACTATGAGTCTGAAACCTCTCCTCGGGCTTTGCGCCGCCGCTAGCTTGCTCGCCGCCTGCGAGAAATACACCGAGAAAACCTCGCCCTGCTTCGGACGCAATGGCGCGCCGCAGGTGACGCGGTCCGCGCTTTCCTTCTCGACCATGGGCGCACCGGCTCAGGAGACGGCCAAACCCGACTGCACCTTCGAGCCCCTGCCCCGTCCGGAATGAACCGCGCCGCGATCATATCCGCCGGGCTCTGCCTCGGTCTTGGTGCCCTGCCCGCGCATGCCCAGGGCGTCCCGACGCAGGATAATTCCGCCATTGGCCGCGCCATCGCCCGGGTGACGGCGCTCGCCGAAGATCTCGGCGTCCAGCGGGACAAGGATCGGACCGAGTCTACGCTGGCCGATGTCCAGGCCGACCAACTGCGCGTCCTCGAAGAGATGACGGCGGCCATCACCGGCCCCGGATTTGATATCCGCGCCCTCGAAGGCAATGCGGATTTTGGCGTAGCGGCGGTCTATCCCAATACCGATCCAAGCCCGATGAACAGCCGCCTTTTCGGCGAGGGCCGCGAGACGGTCGAGATGATGATCGTCGAGGTTGCGGGCGAATTCGCTGGCGCGCCCGGTGTGGCCCGCGCCGGGCTCTCGGCCACGCAGTGGCGCTGCCTCTTCCAGGCCCTGATCAAGCAGGAAAGCCGTTTCAACGTCACCGCACAAAGCCCGGTCGGGGCCTATGGCCTGACCCAGCTCATGCCCGGCACCGCCTCCGATCTCGGCGTCGACCGCTACGACGTGAAGGACAACCTGCGCGGCGGCGCGCGCTACATCACCACACAGCTGGGCCGCTTCGGCAACATCCCCCATGCACTCGCGGCCTATAACGCAGGCCCCGGTCGGGTCATCGAATATGGCGGTGTGCCGCCCTTTGCCGAGACCCAAGGCTACGTGCGCAACATCTCCAAGTTCTACAACGAATACCTCGCCGTGGTGGGCGGGGCCGACGCGCTCGGCACGCTCTCGCCCTCGGACTTTGCGCTGGCTGAATATGCCAGCATCTCCGAGGCCGGCGTCTATTACGCCGCGGACAGCTCCGCCACCACCGAACAGGTCATCAACCGCCTCCGCGCGATCATCCTGCAGATCGATGCGCAGCCCAATGCCAAGGCGGCCTGGGAGCTCAACACCTACGCCAAGGCCGAGATCGGCCGCATCCTCAACCTTCGCGTCCGGCTGATGGCCGCCAACCAGCAGCGCGAGGCGGCCTATGCGCAGCACCTCGTCGCCGACCGTCTGGCCGAACGCGACTTCATGCAGATGGGAGTTCCCGAATGAGACACCTTCTCCTGACCGCCGCCGCGGTCACCGCGCTCGGGCTCAGCGGGCCCGCCACGGCTCAGGGCGTGCCGACCTTCGATGGCTCGCAGCTTGGCCAACTCGTCGCCCAGCTCGAACACATGGCTGAGGATCTAAATGTCCAGATGCAGCAACTCGCCACCATGCGGCTGGAACTGGAAACCCAGCTGTCGCAGCTCACAAACCTTGAGGCGCAACTGACCTCGCTGATCGAGGGCAGCGGGTTGGGCGAGCTCTTCGCAACAGTCGAGGAATTCCGCGCGCTGCGCGGCAAGCTCGTGGCTCCTCTCAACACCGCGCAGTCCTTGGCCAGCGGCGATTTCCTCAGCGGCTTCAATCCCGGTGCGGAACTCTCGGCCTCCGTCGAGCGCGTGCTGTCGGGCAGCGGCTTCACCTCGGAGCGCCTGAGCACGCTCTCGGGATCGGATCAGCCCGCCGACAACCGCATAGCCGCCTCCGCCGGAGCCAGCGCCATGCTGTCCGTCGCGGCGCAGGAAAGCCACGAAGAGGCAGGCCAGAGCCTTGAACGGCTCGAAACCATGGTCGGGCTGATCGACGATCAGGACGGGCTGAAAGCCGCCGTCGATCTCAACACCCGCGTCACCGCCGAGCTGGGTATCATCCTGACTCAAATCTGGCGGCTGGAAGCGGCCCAGGGCGTCAGTGCCGGCCAGCTTGGCGTCGTCGATGCCGCAACCCTCGCGGATGAGCGCAAGTTCCGCTCGATGGCGGTGGATCCATGAGCACGTCGATGCGCCTCACTATCCCGGATATTCGCTTCGTTGGTTTCGCCGCGCTAGTGCTCGGTGCCCTGCCCTGTGCCGCGCTGGCCCAGACCCCGAGCACGGACCCGTCCAGCAATACGCCCTTCAGTTCGATGGCCATCGCGCGGGACGAGGGCGACGCCTGCCGTGTCCCGAAACCACCCGCCGATCTGGCCGAGACCGCTTACTTACGCAACGGCTACCGCGCGATCCTGCGCATCCTGATCGCCGAAGAGGCGCTCGCCTCGCAAAGCTGCACCTGCCTGCTGGACCAGTTCACCTGGGATCAGGCACTTGACGCTTTGCCCCGGTTCCAGACTTCGGACACCCCGCACCTGCCCTTCAAGGTGCTGGATCTCTACGCCAAGGCCGATGAGCTGGAAGCCCAAATTGCCGCAGGATGTGCGGAGTAAATGGGGGTCATTCGCGACATCCTCGGGCAGGTCGACGCCGCGGTGAACACCGTGGCGCAGGACGGCTTTGTCTCTTCCGCAGCCTCGGTCGGCAACGTCATCTCGGCGGGCGCGACACTGCTGCTCGTGCTTCTGGGAATCAACGCCGTGATGCAGCTGCGCCCCCTGCCCTTCGGCACAGGCTTTGCCTTCGGGATGAAGGTGGCACTCGTCGGAATCTTCGCGCAGAGCTGGGACAATTTCAGCGTCATCTATGGCATCGTCACGCAGGTCCCCGACTCCATCGGTGCCTCGATCCTCGCCCTCACCGGCTCGGGCGACGAGGCCGGGGTCTATGAAAGCCTCGACAACATGGTTGCGCGCATCACCGCCTATGGCGACACGATCGGCGACCGGGCGGGCTGGGTTTTCGGCGCGGTCCTGGGCGCCATTTTCTTCGTCCTCTCCGCCGTCTTCGCCGCCGTCACGGCAGGCATCATCGCCTTCGCCCGCATCGTCTTCGCGCTGATGATTGTGATCGCCCCCTTCATGATCGTGACCTCGCTGTTCAAACCGACCCAATCCCTCTTCGAGGCCTGGACCCGGGCCACCATCGGCTATGCGCTCATGCCCGTCGCCGCAGCCGGAGCCGCAGGCATCATCGTCGCCATCGCCGAAGCGATCGGGGACGCCTCCGCCGATCCCGGTGACGTAGAAACCGTCAGCCTGATCCTGCCCTTCCTCGTCATCCTGATCCTCAGCGCCGGGATCATGGCCTCGGTGCCCTACATCGCCTCCAACCTCACCGGCGTTGTCGGCATCGCTTCGAATGCAGTGGGGCTCACAGGCCTCGCGCGCCAGGGCTTCGTGAACACCCGCCAGTATGGCACCGGCACGGCCGCGCGCCTCGTCACCGGCAAATCCCCGCACGAGCTGAATCAGGCCGCCAATACCGGCGTCGTGAAAACCGGCGAGATGATCCGCCAGAGCCCCGGCGCGCTTCTCAGCGCCGCCAAGGCCTTCCGCAAACCCTGATTTGAAAGACCCAAGACTTGAAGAAAACCGCAACCAGTTCCGCGAGCAGCGACCGCGACGCCTTTGAGGTGGATTTCATCTACGGGCCAAGACGGCGCGAGCGTTTCGCCTGGTTCGTCGCGGCCGCCGGCGTTCTGGTCGGTGTGACCGGCATGGTCGCGGGCGCGAGCCTCTTCCCGCTCAAATCGACCGAGACCTTCGTGGTCGTGGTCGACAAGGAAACCGGCGAGATGGACCGCGTGGCCGCCGTTCAGGCGCTGACGCTTTCCGAGAGCGACGCCATCATCCAGGCCAATCTCGTCGCTTACGTCGATGATCGGGAAAGCTATGACCTGACCGATGGCGAGCAACGCATCAACTCGGTTCTTGACCGTTCGGACGGCGACGCCGCCCGCACGCTGCGCGATCTCTGGTCCTCGACCAACGAAGACTACCCGATCACCGTCTATGGGCGTGACGCCAAGATCGAGGTGGTGATCAAGTCCGTCAACCAGATCGAGCGCGGCGTGGCCCAGGTCCGTTTCACCCGCACACTACGTCGTCCCCGCGACACCCGCACCGTGACGCGCTCTTACGTCGCCACCGTCGGCTACGACTTCCAACCCGAAACCCGCCAGCGCCTGCAGGACGTCTGGGCCAACCCCTTGGGCTTCGTGGTGACCTCCTACCGCGTCGACGCCGAGACCCTGGAGAACTGATCCCGATGAAATCCCTGCCCGCGCTCCTCACCACACTTCTCCTAGCGCTTGCCCTTCCTGTTGCCGCACTCGCCGAGGCCACGCCGCAAGGCGGCCCGCTCGATATCCGCATCCGCACCGCCGTCTATAATGAAAACCAGGTCTACCGGATCGAAACCGATCTTCGGCATTCGACGACGATACATTTCGGGGCGGGCGAGCGGTTTGAAGCTGTGATTGTCGGCGATACCGAAAGTTTCCAGGTCGATCCGATCCCCGAGCTTGGCAACGTGCTGACCATCAAGCCGCATGTGGCCAATGCCTCGACCAACATGACGGTGATCACCAACCGCCGCACCTATTCCTTCCATCTGCGCGAGGGCTCGATCCCGAACCGCACCGGCATGTTCTTCGAGGTGCGCTTCCGCTACCCCGACGAGGAGCGCCGCGCGGCGAGTGCAACCCAGCCCAAGGGCCTCATAGCCCCGCGCAACTACAACTACCGGGTCTCGGGCGAGGGGGATTTCCGCCCCAGCCATATCTATGACGACGGGCGCTATACCTACTTCGTCTTCCCGGAAAACGCCCGCCAGCCTGCCCTCTTCAAGGCCGATGACCAGGGCCGTGAGCGCACGGTCAACTGGACGCAAGCCGGCAACACGGTCCGCGTGCTCGGGGTGAACACCTACTGGACACTGCGCATCGGCGACGAGGCGATCTGCGCCGCCCGCGACGAGAGCGCGATCTACGTGAGCAACTGACCATGGCCGAACAAACCCCTCCTGACCTTCAAAACCGCCTCGATCAATTCAGCCTGCGCGGCAAGTCCAAACGCCGGGGCAACAGCCTCGGGGTCGGCGCCCTCGCCGCCGCTCTCGCTCTTGGCGGTGCCGGGGTGGCGTATTTCCTGGCGACAGGTCTGCAGGAAGGCGACAGTGCGCTCGAGACCTCTGATGTCGAGACCTTCCAGGACCGACGCCCCGGCACCGGCGGACGGCTGGAGTTCCCGCCTGACGAGACCGAGCAACGGGTCAATGACGCGCTGATCGCCGTCGAGGAAGCGCTCGACGTGCCCGCGGCCCCTGCCCCGGAACCGAGAGCCGAGGTGCTGGCCGAGATCGCCAAGCTTCGCGAGGCCCTCGCCGCCAGCCAGGCCGCGCGGAATTCGGAAATCCAGTCCGCTGTTGCGGACCTGCGCGAAGCCTTCGACGAGCAAAAAGCCGCGCTTGAAGCAACGCTCGCCGCGAAGGAAACCGAGCTTGTCAACCTGCAGCGCCAGACCGAGACCCGCATTGAAGGTCTGCAGGCGATGCTCGATGCTGAACGGGCGCAGCGCGAGGGGCTCGAGGCCGAGCTCGACCGCGAAGGGCTGATCGCCGATCAGCGCCTGCTCGAAGAGCGTCGCCGTCAGGAAGAGGAACAGCGCCAGCGCGAAGCCGAGCGGGTCGCCGAAGAGCTTCTGACCGCGCAGATCAAATCCCCCGCCGTAGTCTTTGCCGACGGTCCACGGGGTGGCCAAAGTGGCGCGGCGGTCGCCGACCCTGCTGCCGCTGGAACCGGGGGCCCGGTCCTGTCAGGAAACGAGCAGTTCCTGCAGAGTGCGCGGCCGCTCGAGGTGCAGGAGGCCGCCCGCCTCACCCATCCCGAACGCACGTTGACCCAAGGGTCTGTCATCCAGGCGGCGCTCCAGACCGCCATCAACAGCGATCTGCCCGGGTCTGTCGTGGCGGTGGTCTCCGAGCCGGTCCCGGCCTTCTCCGGGGACCGGATCCTGATCCCCCGGGGCTCCCGCCTTTTTGGCCAATACCGCTCCGGGATCGAGATGAACCAGAAGCGCATCCTGATCCTCTGGACCCGCGTCCTGACCCCGGACGGTACCTCGATGGAGATCGCCGCCGTGGGCGGCGATCAGCTTGGCCGCTCGGGCCTAACCGGTCTCGTTGACACCAAGTTTGCCGAGCGCTTCGGCGGAGCTGCACTGATTTCCGTGATCGGAGCCGCGCCTGCGGTGGCGGCGGAAAGCGCCAACAATGAAACCACCAGCATCGTCCTGGGCGATGTTGGCAGCGATCTTCAGGACGCGGTCGGATCGGTCATCGCCGATCAGGTGTCGATCGCGCCGACGATCTATGTCGATCAAGGCGCGTCGGTCACCGTGCTCGTGGACCGGGATGTGGTGATTTACTGATGGATCAGGCATCACCAGCCTCATACCTCGAGCGCTATCTCGACCCGTTCCGCGACCTCCTAAGGCGTGACGACGTGGTCGAGATCGCGATCAACCCGGATGGCAAGGTCTGGCTCGAGGTCGCGGGCGACGCCACCATGCGCCACGACGGCCAGACCGTGGACCGGACCACAGCCCTCAACATGGCCCAGACCATCGTCGGCGACGCCAAGGCCCGCGTCTCTGAAAAGAACCCCCTCGTCTCCGGCAAGGTGGAATATGCGGGCCGTCCCCTCCGGGTCCAGGTTGCCGTACCGCCCGCCATCGATCGCGGCGCCTCGATCACCATCCGCCTCTTCGCGTCGGGCAGCGTCCGAGACTACACACCCACCTATCTCTTCGGCAAGGCCGTCTCGCTCGATGCACTCCGCGCCGAGAAGATGAAGAACATTGCCAGTCTCGCCGAGGAGAACCTCGAGGCGGCGCTGCGGACTCTGGTCGAGGCCCAGCTCAATGTCCTGATCAGTGGCGGCACCTCGACCGGCAAGACCACCTTCGCCCGGCACCTTCTGACGCATGTAAACGAACACGAACGGCTGATCACCATCGAAGACGCCTTCGAACTCTTCCCCGGCCAACCAAACACCGTCGCTCTCCTGGCCGACCGAGGTGCCGGTTCACAACGCAGCGCCAACGCCCTCCTCCAAGCCTCCCTCCGCATGCGCCCCGACCGGATCATCGTCGGCGAGCTGCGCGGCGCCGAGGCCCTGACTTATCTCGAGGCCATCAACACCGGCCATGGCGGGTCGGTCTCCACCATCCACGCTGAAACCGCTGCACTTGCCATCGATCGGCTTGCGATCATGGTGCTGCAGGCTGGCACGCCGCTGACCTTCGCCGAAGTTCGGGAATATATCCGGAAATCCATCGATGTAATCGTGCAGCTGGGGCGGGCCGAAGGGAAGCGGGGGATTACGGAATTCTATCTGCCGGGGTCTTGAAAGCCCCAGAACAAAAGCGCTGAGCGGGTTTGCGACAGCGCGACGCTGGCCTTGCCTTCCAATACCCGAAGCGGACTTCTTTAGGGCGGTGAATTGGTAATTCCCCCCACAAAAACATGGGATTAACAGCTAAATAGAGGAGTTTCTCGACCCTAGCGTTCCTCGCCAGAGCCGGCTTGCTCATCAAACATTATGCGCCGACCTCGCCGCAAGTCACCTGTAATTCGTCAGTTCGCTGTGGAAGGGATTGCTATCGCGACACTTCTGACAATCTGCGCTGCACTCCGCCCGTGGGTGGGCATCTGAACCGCCCAGGGAAACGGTGGCGACGCCGAACGCTCGTACTGGTAGACCAGCACCTCGGGATGCAGCCTGTCATCGAGGTGCCGGCCCAGAGTGAATACAACGCTGTTGGGGGCTGCGATGAACAGGTGAACGCGTTTGACCCCTTTCGCCATGAGGTCACCCAGAAGATCCGTGAAGTCTTTCGCCATGGCAGATTGCTTGTCGGCAGACCAGTGCGCCGTCGTGCTCACAGTTGGCAAAGCGAGGCGGATCAGAGGCATATCACCGAGAGTCGCCCTGATACCGTCTGCGTCCGACGGGTAGGAAACAGCGACGGCCAAAGCTACCTCCGGAACATCGTCCTTCAGACCTTCGTCTCCGAAAACGCCGAACCGGTCTCCGTCATCTTCGCCGTCAGGTTCGCGCCATTTTTCTGCGAAACGATCCCAGTCCATCACGGTGAGACCGGCTTCATTGCCAACCATCATACCGGTCAGGAACGTCAGCGGAACCGGAGCCATGCCACCGTAGACCAGCCTGACGTTGCCAGGACCCGCCGCATCACGCTTCTGACGAAGCTGTTGCCGCAACCCGGCAATCTGTGAGAGTGCATCTTCGGGACTGCTGATCTGACTCGTTGAGGTCGACTGCCGGTGGTCGACCGGCAGGAGATCGATACGGCCTTTCAGGTGCTTCGGCACGGCAGAGGCAAGGGGAGTATCAACGGTCTGGTGCAGCCCGCGGTGCTCCAGCACAACCACGCTCTGCTTCCTGAGCTGCCGCCGGTCGGCGATGTGATCGATCACACCAAGGACACCCCCCGCAGCGAGGAGCAGAATGCCGAGGAAGACGGTGATCTGGGACCAGTAGACCGATAGCCCGCCACCATCCGCCTGCACGACCAGCCGCAGGACGCGGTCCGCATCGATCCAGGAAAGATCACCGGCCAGCCCGCCGACGCCCAACCCGGCGACGATCAATGTGACACCGGCACGCAGCAACCTCGACGGCCAGGACGGGAACCGGAAGACATAGGTGATCAATCCATCGAAAAACCGGTCACCATGTTTGCGCCAGAACGACATGTCTTCAGCCTCCGGATCAGCCAATATTTACGATGAACTGACCGCTGCGCGCGGCCAGTTTGCCATTCTTCACAATGAAACACTCAATGCTGTGCTGGCCCCGATAGAGGGCGCTCTCAGAATGGGACAGACCTCCCCGGACCGCCGCGTCCGGGCTGAAGCCCCCACGCAGGCAATCCGCATCCTCGGCTTCCCTTCCGGTGTTCACGATCTGCCAGTAGACCTTGAAACGCCCGGTCACCGTTGTGTCCGCCTCAAAGCGCAGGCTGCAATTTCTGGGAAGCGGCGCGCCATTGCTCACGAAGCTCTGCGGCCTGAATCCCTGCTGCGTGAAGCTCGCCGTACGAATAGTCACGCTACCTTCCGCAGCCTGCGGCCATCGCGGTCTTCGCATATAGGCTGGCGCAAGGACGAGATTCACCGCACGGACCAGCCGCGCGGGAACACCCGGTTTCCTGGCCGGATTGCGACGGCCCAGTGCGCGTTCGACCAGCCCCTGCCCCATGCGTTCGCTGAGGACGGCGCCAACACCGTCGGCAGTGAGAGCCTGGTGTGCCGATGCAAAATCGCTGCGGGCCTGCTGAAGCCACTCATGGAATGCGTCCCGGCGTTCGGAGTGCTCCTCCCACTTGTCAGCAAAATTTTCCTCGGGGTCGGCCGGGTTTTCGAGCCAGTCCACGCCATTGCGACGGGTAATATACCGGTCCATTCCGTGAAGGATCGAGAACAGCGCATCGGAGAGGCGTTCCTCCTGGTTATAGGCATGTGCAGCAAGGGTCGTGATCAGGATGGAGATCGGCTTGTCATCCGGCCGGTCGCTGAACATGAGATCGCGATGGCGTTTAAGGATCTGGATAGCGCCCTGCAGAGGGGTACGCACCCGCCATGCAGGAACATCCTCAACGCTGGCCTGCATCCTGCGCGCCTCGTTGAGAGCACGACTTCTGAACGCCTGGCCCATCCGATCGCGAAACCAGAGCGCATAGCCTTTGGGATTGCTGCGCGGCCAGCGGCCGCCTTCCTGCCGGAAGCCGTCGTGTTCCTTGTCTGTGATCGCGAGCGCGGTTGCCCCCAGTCGGGCAAGCGCGGGGCCCGCTTCACTCAGATAGCGCCGCTTCTCGAAGTCAGGCACCGCAGGCAGAACATCCATGTGAAACTGTGCGCCATCTGCGTAGACCAGGGTCCAGCAACGGCGCCCGTCTTCGGGTTTGCTCATGCCATATCGCCGGGCATAGGCTTTGACTTCGACGCCGACGCGACGTTTCAGCTCTGCCTGGGTCAGTGCCGACTTCTCGTAATCGAGGCGGCAGACCATATCGATGTCATAGTCTTCTTCGTCTGACGCGGGCCGTATTGCAGTCCCCAGCCGAAATGAACCCTGCACATACACGTCGGGACTGTCATCCCGAACAGTCGAGTCCGGCCGGTGCAACCACTCGCCGAGCGACTTGTAACTGCGCTCAGCCTGTTCATACCGACCGGGCGGGACCTGAAGCTCCTCAACTAAGTCTTCCAATAATTGATCAACAGGGTAAGCATCCGGCGAGAACCGCGACCCGTTGGGCTTCCTGATGTGATACTCTGATGTTCATGGAGATTGACGAGGACAAGATCGACGACGCGGTTCTGGGGCTGCTTTGGCTGACGCTGCATGAGGAGCGTCGCGCCTGGAAGGGCATGGACTGGTCGGTACTGGACCGGCTTCATCGGAAGGGTTTGATACATGACCCGGTTAATCGGGCCAAATCTGTGGTGCTGACCGATGAAGGGCTGCGTTGCTCAGAGGCCCTGTTTCAAAGGTTTTTCACGCGGCCCCCGCAATAGCGGCCTCTTGGGCCTTCCAGTTCCAAGGGAGGAGATCGGGCACCTGCGAGGCGGTCAGGTCGGGCAGCCGGGCGAGGACGTCGGCCAGCCAGGCTTGCGGATCGATGCCATTCATCTTGGCTGTGACAATGAGGGAATACATGAAGGCGGCGCGGTCTCCGCCCCGCTCGGAACCGACGAAGAGCCAAGACTTCCGGCCAAGGGCCACGCCCCGCAGCGCCCGTTCGGCCGCGTTGTTCGTCAGGCAGATCCGGCCATCATCAAGGAACCGGGTGAAGGCCGCCCAACGATCCTTCGTAAACATGTAGTTGATCGCCTTGGCGACGGGGTTGTGCTTCGACATCCTGTCGCGCTCGGCCAGCATCCATTCGTGCAGGCTGTCGATCAGCGGACGCGAGAGGCGTTGGCGGGCTTCGAGCCGGGCTGCGGCGTCCAGCCCGTTGTTCTCGCGCTCAATGTCGAAGATCGCGTCAATCCGCGCCACCGCCTCCAGCGCCACGGGGGAGATGTCATGGGCAGGCTTGCCCTTGCGGACATTGCGCTTGATGTCGGCGAGCTCGAAGAACTTCCTCCTTGCATGCGCCCAGCAGAGCGCGCTACTGACCGGGCCGTGATCGCGGCCTGCTCGGTAGAGATCATTGTATCCGCTATAGGCATCGGCCTGGAGCACCCCCTGCCATCCGGCGAGATGCCGGTTGGGATGGGCCATTTCTCTGTTGCGGGAGAAGTGGAACAACGCGGCCGGAGGGGCTCCACCGGCAAAGGGCCGGTCGTCCCGGACATAAGTCCAAAGCCGCGCCGTTCGCGTGCCGCCCTTCGCCAATAGGGGCACTGTCGTATCGTCGCCATGCAAGCGGTCGGCACCCAGAACATGGGTTTGGATCAGCGCGTGGATCGGCTCCAGCGCGGCGGCGCAAGCCCCCACCTGGTCGGCCAGAGTGGACAGGCTGAGATCGACGCCTTCTCGGGCATAGCGTTCCGCCTGCCGGTTCAGCGGCTGGTGCTGCCCGAACTTCTCAAACAGGATCGTCGCCAGCAGGTTCGGTCCCGCCCAGCCCCGCGGCGTCGCATGGAACGGCGCGGGCGGCTGGCTGATCTTCTCGCAATGCCGACAGGTGAACTTCTCCCGTACCGTCTGGATCACTTTCCACCGCCGCGGGATGACCTCGAGCGTTTCCGTGATATCCTCGCCCATCTTCACGATGCGGTCAGACCCGCAGCAGTTACAGGCCGAAGGTGCTTCGATCACCACCCGCTCGCGCGGCAGATGGGCGGGGAAAGGTTTACGAGCCGGGCGGCGGCGCTCAAACCCGGCGACGGTCGAGGTCTTCGCCACCTTCTCGGCGGCGATCTCGTCTTCGGCAGCCGCGGCCTCGAGTTCCTCGAGCTGCAACTCCATCTGGTCGATCAGGCGGGCGCGGCGTTCCGAGCTGTGGCCATATTGTGCGCGCCGGAGCTTGGCGATCTCGAGCCGGAGATGCTTGATCATCGCCTCGGAGGTCGAGACTACCGCCCGGGCCTGCGCCAGTTCGCTCTCGGCGGCCTCGGCACGGGCCTCCACAGCCGCGAGGGCGGCGCGCAATCGGGCGATCTCGGAAGCGGCATCTGACATGGCCGAAACCTACCACACCCACCACGGAAAGCCCATGCAAATAAGGCCGATGAGGCCAATTTATCCCGCCTTTGCAGGGCGTTGGGTCCAGCGTGGATTGCGCCAGTCGATCCCCTCCAGGAGATATCCGAGCTGGGCTGCGGAGATCTGCACCGCCTCGCCGCTTCCACTGGTCGGCCAGATGAACTTCCCCGCCTCCAGCCGCTTGGTATAGAGCGACATGCCCACCCCGTCGTGCCAGAGAAGCTTGACCAGGTCGCCCTTGCGCCCGCGAAAGCAGAAGATCTCGCCCGCGTGAGGATCGCGCCCCAGACCCTGCTGCACCGTCAACGCCAAGGTGTTCATGCCGCGCCGCATGTCGGTAACCCCGCCTGCGATCCACACGCGCACCCCCGTCGGGAAAGCGATCATGATGGATCCAGTGCTTGCACAAGGCGCGCCAGTGCCATCGGGTCGATCGTGGCGGCCACGGACAGGCGGCGGCCATTCATCAAGGTAATATCTGCCATCTGGACCTGGGCTGTCGCTGGCGTCGGAACCGGTGCGAACGGCCCGTCGTGACCCTCGGGTGCATCAGGAGTGGCGATGGCCAACGGTGTGAATCGCGGGCGCGCCTCGTTGCCCGTCATCAGCCGGCCTTCGCGGTATTGACGACGCCAGCGCACCAGCAGGGTGCGGCCAATATCATGACGCCGGGCTGTCTCGGCGACACGCCCTCGACCGCCAAAGCTCTCTTCAACGATGCGCACCTTCTCTTCATCCGTCCAGCGCCGGCGGCGCCCGGTATCGGTGACAGAAAGGATCTCTACTTCAGGTCTGTATCTATGGTCGGACATAGCGCCGGACCTACGCCGCCAGCCTCAAGTCCGAAAGACGGTCCTCCCCGGAGACTTACTCAACAGGCCTGGTATTCGTCAAAGGGAATTCCATTATATTAAACCACCATACGGTGCTTATGCCCGTCGTCTACTGATTTGGCGAAGGCAGGGCTGAGTAGAAGAGAGGCGGCCAATCCCGCGAAGGTATGAAAATTTGCGCTCGGTGATTTACAATGGCCTAAGCGCTAATCTTGATCGTTGGCTCGAACCCCTTCCCCGGTTTTTGATCGTAGATCACCAAAGGCAGATCGGCTTTGGGCATTCGAGAGCGACCCGTTTCGACAGCCGCGGAAGCCGGAAGAACAGGAAATACGTTGATAGTCGCATCCTCGCCGTGGTGGGCCTTGATCCGATCAAAGAGCCTGCGAAGGTGAGTCTTATAGATTGCAAGATCGTCCTGTCTTCGCATGATGTCGTTATGAGGATCCTCTGCCGTGATCGACCAGATTGCAGCGTTATCGCCCAGAACCGAGCGAATTCTCTGATCATCTACAGTCGCGCTGAGCGCCAGCTTGAGGGCGACTGGTACGTCCTTCGGCCCAGAGTACTCGCCAATTTTGAAATTTATCGACGGCTGGTGGAGTTGCCATTTCCAAGTAGATGGCTCGCGATATTTTTGGTGAACACACACGGGCATGATGTCACCCAGCAATGTACCGAGCTCAATGAGAAGAGGCTGCGGAGCAAGCGCAAACACACTCAACTGAAGGATCTCCTTCTGCTCTATCCGCTCCTTCACCTTGCGTTGAAACTGACGATGCAGATGCGCGCTTTGCATGCCCCAAAATCCCGGTTCATCATCCTTGATTTCGGAATTTAGCTCGATGTCGATGGTTCGTCGCTCCGCCGGATGTCTGTCGGGAGGCATAGCGGCAAAGATGGCTTTGGTGGAAACCAGCGAGTCCATCTGGCCGATAGTTGCCGCGAAACGGAGCACATGAGCTGCGCGGTCAGAGTCCATATCTGTAACAGTCTCGATCCGCTCTTCGTGCTCGCGCTTCATTGCCACGAGCGTTTCTTCCGGATAGTCGTCCACGTGATCTACGTCGATTTCCTTGTGATGGACGGGACACATTAGCATCAGGTTGCTGATGTCGCGGGCGAGAAGTGGCGAACGGACTTTGTCACCCCTCGGACCATTCTCGCTATCTGCCACAATATGCGCGATGAAACCGAACTTTCCGTCTTCCTTGCCAGCGATTAGATCCCCGACAAGGAGCTTGTTGCATCCTGAAAATTCACATCGACCCGCCGCCAAAGCCCACAATTGGGTCTGAATCTTGGCCGGGATGTTTGAACTAGACAATTTTCTGCTCCATTTTTGAATAGTGCCGCCACAGCGAGTTACGATGGGATGGTCAGTCGAGGACCCAACCAATTTCAGGCTACCGAATGATGCTAGTGTTCCGGCAGTTGCCAACCCTCGCCAAATTCAGCTTCTGAAACTTCATCCGCAATTATCAACTGGCCGGCCTCGGGCAATTGGCCACGTTGAAACGTGGTAATAGTAGCCTGAATCGAGGCGTTGGCGATTAGACGGACGATAACCAACGCCGCAAACGAAGGTCCGCTGTTTTCTACCATATCCGTCATCGCGGCCACGTCGATCTCGCTAGGTATTGGTGGGAATGTCGGGTGCGAGTGCCACTCGCCAAGATAGTCAACCCGTCCAGCGCGACCGCTATTCTCCAGCAAGATCCGATCCATCTGTTGTGAGTGGGGCTCAGGTAAACTATCGAAACGATCTCGTGTCCCTGCCTCAAGATCGACGGTTAAACCGACGAGATCAAATTTTCCCGGAGCTGTCTGTTCTGCAACCAACCACCCGCCGATCTCGCGGTTGCCGCCCTTCTTGAGGTGGGTCTGCAGTTTAGCAAGCTGCGAGCGTGAGACTGTGAGGCTAAGCGTCATCTTGTACTCCAAGGTGAGTCATGACGCGTTCAACGCCCTCTTCTGCACAACTAGTGCTGCCCTTTTCCCATCCTTCGTGAGGAGCGAAAATAACTGGGTGGGTGTCGAAGGGATGATCAAAGATCCAACCTTTGCGCAGCCCGACAAAGTAGGCAGGTTCCGGATGAACTCTCATCTCTGTGATTGCCAGGGCGTCTAGGGCGTGACGTGCCAGCCTATTGGCAATGACACCCACATCGCCGTCAGAAGCGAAGAGGGGTTCATCGTCGTCATCACCTTGCACCCCGTAATTGTGCTCGCGGCCCTCTGGCGGTGCCATACCTTTCTCGTCGCACCATGCTCGCAATTGAGTTGCAGCGGTCAGTGGTGGCGGATCTTCAGACGGGATACTTCGTGCAATCAATCCTCCGAGCCCTCCCGCGTAGACTCGTCCCCAAACGAGGGGTTTACGCTTCTGCGTGCAAATGGCCGCTGCCATTCGAAACACTCCGCTATCAGCCGTCGTATCTATGACGAGATCACAAGTGCTGATGATCTCGCTCAACTGAGCAATATGCTGGACAGCGGATTGAGACGTCAGACTCATACCCAAAGCACCGACTTTTACTGCCGGATTTATTCGCAACAATCTGTGCCTTAGAGAAACTGCCTTGTGATGCCCCACATCCATTTCATCGAGTTCGTTTCGAACCAAGTTGTCGGACCAAAGAACATCATTATCCAGCAACATGAAATGACCGACGCCTTCGCGCGCAAGACTGGCGGCCACTTTTGATCCCAGCGAACCTGCGCCAATGATGCAGATGCTAGATTCTCGAAACATCTTCCCGTGGAGTCGGCGTTCTCTAGCCTTCGGCGGTTCAAAGGTATGAAACAGGTCAATCTTTCGTTTCGATCCGTTGTGCCGAACGCGCAGCAATACCTCTCGCCTACCATTTGACATGACAACCAACATGTCGCCGGCGTCTTCTACCCATTTACGGAGCCATGAAGGCAGGTACTGGTACAGGAGCCCCTTCAGCTCTTCGGGATGCAGATCTGGAATTTGTCGAATATCGGGCAATCGATATAGGACCCCAGGGACCACCCTTCCCCCAAATCCCGCACCATCAATCGGCACCCGTAAACCAGAATCCAGCCCGATGCTCGCGATGCGAGCAACAAGAACTTCAGAACCCCCAACCCGGCGCTCCAAAGTCATATGAATATCGGTTGCGTGTCCGGCAAGGCGCAACCTTAAAAGCCGTGCGGTGTCAGGCGGTAGCATGAAGCGCCGGGAGCACCCCGAGAGCAACGAAGGTAAGTCGGCTGGATGAGCGCTTTCCACGTCTGAGAAAGCATCGTCCTTTGGGGTTGCCTCGAGAAGTGCTTTGGCACTCCGGACCACATCCGTGCTTTTGCAGTCGGGGTGCCAGTTATCCGGTCTATACTGAAGGCATAGTTCGCCACCCTCGCCATACTGGTGCTGGGATAGCCGGACCGAGCTGTCGGCTGGAAGTACAAATGGTGGCAGATCTGGAAAAAGTGCTGGGAAAACCAGCCGCAATGGAATGCGACGCTCCCCGGCGAGCAGAACAAACGACCAAGTCAGCAGGCCATCGGCGTTTTTGCTGAATTGGGGTTCTTCCAGCCAATCTGATGCCGCGGCTAGGTCAGCGAGCTCTTCACACTCACGGATTAGCCGCGCTTCGCCGACTGTGAAGTCCATCAACCAAAACCTTTTGGCTCCGTCGGCCTCCGATCCTCACCACCAAAGACGAGACCGGGCGCAGAAGCCCCGGCTGCAGCGGCAGGAGCAACGGATGCCGCACGTGACCCCGCAGATGTCGCTACCCTCGAGCGCGCACCTTCAACGAGGGTGCTTCCAAGATTTCGTGAGAGCTCGTTTAGAACAATATTTGTGTCGCTGAACCTTTGAACGGCACCAAAATCCGTTCGAGCAGCCTCAAGCCACGCAAAGAAGGATTCCCGGCGCCCGGGAAATTTTTCCCACCTATCCGCAAAATTCTCTGAAGGGTCCGTAGGGTTGGCGATCCATGACACCCCATTCCGCTCTTCGATCGCGAGATGCATATCCCTCAGAATCTTGGCAATTGCATCCGATACCCTTGCTTCGCCTGCATACGCATGGGTCGAGAGCGTCGTGAGGATCACACTGATAACCTTCAGGTCCTTATCCCGCGCCGCGAACCACTCATCTCTGTGACGTTTCAAAATCATGATGGATGACTGGAGAGGTGTTCTTACCCGAAATACCGGGACGTCCTCCACACTCGCTGTCACTTTGCCTTGGGCGTCCAGGATTGCCCTTCTACGTTCGTTCAGTTGTTCGATCTGCCTTGACTTGAACCATGCGGCAAAGCCCCTGGGATTGCTCGTGCGCCAATCATCCGTAATGACATGGTAAGTTTCAGCCTTATCGCTGTCGGTGATGGCGATCGCACCTTCCGCAAGCGCTTGATCCGCGAGGTAAGTAGAAAGGATCGCGCGCATATTTGCCTCGTCTGGAACCGCCGGCAACACGTCCATGTGAAATTGCGCACCATCGGCGTAGATCAAGGTGCAGCACCTTCTAGACTCACCTACCTCGTTTTTGATCCCTCGCGCATCGCGATACGCCTCGAGCTCAGCCAGCAGATGAGCGCGGAGATCTGCCTGGGTAATCTGCGCTTTTGTCAGAGACCGGAAAGAAACAACGATGTCGAGATCGTAGTCTTCGTTCTTTGACGTCGGCTTGATCGGCGTGCCGAGCGCGAACGAGCCTTGAATATAGACATCGGGATCATGGTCACGAACCTTGGACTCATCGCGATGCAAGAACTCGCCAAGGTCCTTGTAGCGTCGTTCGGCTTGATCAAAGCGATCTTGTGGCACTGCCAATTCTTCAGCAAGTTTTTCAATCGCGACGTTATAGCCAAAACCTATGTTCGAACTCGTGTTCATCATCAACTTCCTAACTCAATCGACCTCAACTTAAAGATGTTCGTTTGGCCCCGACTTTTCAACCTTTTTGCGGAACCGTATTTGCAGATTTTCTATGGCTCTTCAGCCCGTATGCTCTTGATTTTACGTTCGTCTTGGCTGGCGGCAATGGCATCGCTAACGATTGGCACACCCGAGACCCGCTGCTCTCGTTGATCGACAGCAGCTCGATACCCTCGTCGGGGTGCTGTTCGATTAGCATCTGTCCTCGAAACCCGATGCGGCCCCATTCCCGCACGAGACATGCGCCGCCAAAGAGTTCTGACTGAACGCTCATTCGATAGAAGCGCCGCATGTTGAGAGACGGATCGATCCGCTTGAGATCGATCGTCGTCGGGAACACTTCCATTTGCTGCTTCTTGTCCAACATATTGGGCACTCCTTTCTTGTGCGCCACAATATCAGGTGGACATCCGTGTTTCCACTATGTTCTAATTTTTCCCGACTCGGGCGAAACATTTCCGCTGCACTCACTCCTAGCATGGCAGAACTGCTGCAGGTTTAGGACTTCGACTGTACTTCGTGTTCTTGAATAGGGCGACAAATGGTAAAGAACATCTGCATATTCTCGGACGGAACCGGCCAGATGGGTGGCGCCAGGCCGGACCAACGGCTGTCGAATGTCTACAAAATGTATCGAGCCATGCGTCCCGGCCCAGATTCACCAATTAGCCCTAAGGACCAAGTGGCTTTTTACGACCCGGGCCTGGGAACAGGAGAACGCGGTGGGTTTTTCGGTCGGATCAAGCCGATCCTGGAAAGCGCCGTCGGAACTGGCATCGACCACAACATCATCGATTGCTACGAGCAGATCATCGCCCATTACGAGCCCGGTGATCGCGTGCTGCTGTTTGGGTTCTCGCGCGGGGCCTACACAGTAAGAGCACTGGCAAACGTTATGAACCTCTGCGGTGTCCCGACGCAGATGCCAGATGGTTCGCCGGTCCCGCGTTACGGCCCCGGATTGCGCAAGATCGCCAAGGACGCTGTAAAATTCGTGTATAATCACGGTGCTGGAAAACCGCGCGGACAAGATCCTTACTTCAAGAACCGTGAAGAGCTCGGCAAACGATTCCGCAAGAAGTATTCGAGCTTTCCCAATGAAGGTGAAGACAACCAAGGCAACGTTCAGCCTACCTTCATCGGGGTCTTCGACACGGTGGCATCACTGCGAACGGCAGTTGTCCGCACCTTGGTCTGGGGCGTCACTTTCGGGGTCGGAGCGGCTTTTGCCGCAGGTGCTGCATTCGGGTGGTCTTGGCTTTTGGTTGTTCCACTCGGCGTCCTACTAGTAGCGCTTCTTTGGCAGCTTGGTTCCCTGTTGCTCGACAACTTCAAATATTTCTCTGACGATCCTGAGCACAAACTGACGCTATGGCACCCAACCGATTGGCCGCAGATTCTCAAGACGGGTCATTTCGCGGCTTGGAACAAGCGCAACTACGACAAGTGGCTTGATCCCGATGTCCAACACGCCCGTCACGCCATGGCGATCGACGAAGACCGTGCTGACTTTCCAAGGGTCGGATGGGCATCCAAGGCGGCCGCGATCGAAACCAAAGATCGAGAGCCGAAGTGGTTGAAGCAGGTCTGGTTCCCGGGCTGCCATAGCGACATCGGCGGAAGCTATCCCGAGGCAGAGTCCCGCCTGAGCGATATCGCCCTCGATTGGATGGTCGACGAATTGAAAGACTGCGTGCCGTCGATCCAGATCAACGAGAACGTCTTGAACCGCGCCCCTGACCCTCTGGGTTTGCAGCACCGCGAAGACGCGTTGGTAGCATTTGGCCCCCTCCGCATCCGCTGGAAGAAGGGAATTCGCGCAGTTGGCGACGACTTCCCGCTCCATCCTTCAGTCGAAGAGCGCATGCGAGCCAAGGCCGTCGCCCAGTGTGGCGAGGTTAAGCCCTACCGACCTGCCCAGTTGAAAGAGCGACGCGACTTGAAATTCTACTACGACGAATAGGGGACTAGTCGACGGCGCTCACCCTCCCAACAATTCCTCGATGAAATCCTCCTGCCGGTCGAGCGCCGCCTCCCATTCCTTCGGCACCGCAGCTTCCCGCTCGAGCGTCTCGGGCTCGGGCTGCCCGCGCCCGGCCTCCAACGCCATCACGCTCATCGCCCGCGCCTCGCGCCGCTGCGATCTATCCCGGACAGGCGCGCGGTCGGCTGGTTTCGCCTGCTCGTCTGCGCCGGTCTCGTCACCACCATCGCCGCCCCAAGGTCCCACGCCTTGCACGCTCGGCGGATAGGGGAACGGCTTGCCCTCCTGGCGTGTCAACATCTCCTTGAAGAACGGATCGTCGTAATACTTGATCCGGCTCGCCTTGATCGGATGCTGGGGCGAGGCGAGGATGATCACCTCGTCGGGGTCCATCAGGCGCGCTTCGGTCTCGGAAAGCAGCGGTCGCTCTTCCAGCCGCGCCGAGGTCGAGGTCGCGCCAAGGAACCCCTTGTTGCGACCATACATCCGGGTCACGGCCTCGCGGGTGGTACTGCCGACGGCTGCGGAGACCTCCTTCACGGTGCGCTGGTCGCGTGGCGTGATGTAGAGCTTCAACCCTGCACCGTTCTCGAGACTTTCACGGCCCTCGGGCCCGTAGATCCGGTCGAGCGAGGCCAGCGACTGCGCAATCATCGCGACGCGGCCACCATAGCTTGCCAGCGAATGAATCGCGCGCTCCAGATAGGGCATCGCCCCCATCTGCTGGAATTCGTCGATCATCATCATGACCGGCCAGGGTTCGTCCGGACCCGGTTCGTTGAGCCGGATCGAGGCGATGAGATCGGCGAACATAAGGCGCAGGAGCGGGGCGAGGGTGGCGATGTGATCCTCGGACACCGCGATATAAAGCGACTGCGGGGTCTTGCGGAAGGTCGAGAAATCGAAGTCGCTCGCCTCGGTGGCCGAGCGCACCGCCGGGTTGTCCCATTGCTTGAGACCGGCAGTCATCAGCGCCTGGATGTTCGAGGTCAGCAGCCGCGACGAGGCAGACGCCGCATTGGTCCAGAGCTCGCGCAGGATGTCTTCCTCGGCCTCGTCGGCATAGGTCTTGTATTGCGCGTTCTTGTACTCGCCCCCGGCGACGATCTTGTTGACTTCCCCGAGGTTCGGCGTGCCGCGCTGAATCGCCAGTAGACAGGCCGCGACAAAGATCGACTTGCCGGCCTCGGAGAAGGTGTCGAGCGTTTTGTTGTCCTTGTCGAGGAAGAGATCAGCGAGGATCGAGACCTCGGTGAAGCGCTGCGCGAAGCTCGGGGCCTTCGCGATCCGCGCAAGCGGGTTGTAGCGGTGCGTGGCGTTGGCCCAGTCGAAGGGGCTGAAGCGATAGACCTCGTCGCCGTTGAGCGCCCGCAGCCGCGCGGTCTTCTCGAAGTTCTCACCCTTCACGTCGAGCACCACGACCGAGCCCGCGAAGCTCAGAAGGTTCGGGATCACGAAACCCACACCCTTACCGGCACGGGTCGGCGCGACCATCATCACATGCGGGATCATCGTCGAGGAGATGAACTCCGCCTTCGAAGTCGGCGCGCCAAGCTTGCCGCAGACAAAACCCTTGCCGGGGGCCTGAAGCATGTCGTTCTTCTTCAGCTCCGCCTTGGTCTGCCAATGCGCCGATCCGTAATCGTCTCTCTCCTTTTTCCAGGTCCAGGCGAGAGCGAGGACACCGAGGCCGATGGAACTGAGCCCGACAGCGCCAAACCCCACTTTGAAGGCCTCGGGGTGCGCCGCGCGGGTGCCGGCGCTGGCCTTCCAGAGCGCCAACATGTCGAAGCTTTGAAACCCGGATTTCAGGGCAAGGGTCAGGTAGAAGGCGGCGATGATCGTGCCGATGACAGCACCGCAGATCACGCCGAAGAGGAGCGCAGCCCAGAGGGGAAGTGTCTTGGTCATGGTGGTCATCCCCCTCAGAATTCCATCTCGTCATCGAGACCGCGGTCGCGACCAAGATCGCGGCCCAGCTCCTCCTGCTGGCCACGCATCCGCGCCACTTCGGTCGCCTTGTCCTGCTGCAACCCGGCAGCGCGGTCGGTGAAGACCTGATCGCCGGTCTCCTCAAAGGTCATCTCGAGGAATTCCTGCGTGACGGTGATCTGGTCGAGCTTGCTCGGCAGGGCCGCATCCAGCACTTCGTAGTTGCCACGGCGTAGCTCGGCCAAGCCCTCTTCGCCCAGCTCCTTGAAAAGCTCGGATTGCAGGGTCCGCTCGACCACCTCTTCCTGTTCCTCGGTGAGCTTGCCATCCCGCAACATGTCGGCGAGGTCCTGCAGGTAGGGATTGGGCTTCCGGGCGTCCTCGTCGATGAGAGGCAAGGTCGCCTCCTCCTCGTCCGCGAGGGTCCGGCCGATCTCGACGCCCAGTTCCTTCGCGCGTTCCATAAGCGCGTCCATCACCCCGTCGACCTTCTCGAGCGCGACATCCAGTTGGTCGTCATTGGCCATCTCAACGCTGAGGCCATCCTTCGCCAGCACCGCGTTCATGTCCCGCTCGACCCAGTCCTGTGCCATGCCGTAGTTCCGCGTGCCACCCGCCGCGATCCGGGCCACCAGCTCTTCGCTGTCCATGCCTGCCTCTTCGGCGCGCTCGAGCACGTCACGCAGCCCTTCATCATTGCCAGCCTGAAGTGCCGCGATCAGCACCTCGCTGCCCGCCCCCGGCGGATAGGGTTCTTCAAGCTGCTTGCCGAAGCGCGCGCGCAACTCCGGGTCGGGCACCATCTGCGAGAGATCCGCGATGATCGGCGCGGCCTTGGCCTCGAACGCGGCACGCTCGGCCGGGTCCAGTTCTTCGGCCTTGAGCCTCAGCGCTTCGATCGTGCGCTCTGAATAGTCGATCGCGTCACCGACGGTCTTGATGTCCTTCATGTCTATCTCTCCTTCGGTGAAGTTCCACGGCGTGCCGGAGCCGAGCCCTTCCGCCATGCCGCGCACGGCGCGCGCCATGTGGCGCTGGTCCATCCGGTCCAGCAGGTCGGCGAGGTTCTTGTAGTCCTTGGCGAAGCCCACCACCTGCGCCTGCGCGATGGCGGATTCCTGGGCCGTCATGACGATCTCGCGCGGCAGGCGGGCCTCTTCCTTGGCACGATAGATTTCCTCGATCCCGGCAGGCTTCTCGAAGATGCCCCGCTCGAGCCGGGTCGTGGCGTCGAGCATCACGCCGTAGCGTTCCGCGATCTCGGCCTGCTTCTCACGCATCAGCTGAGGCGACATCACGCCTTCGGCCCAACACGAAAACCAGGTGCCCTTCTCGACGCCGCGATTGTTCAGGATGATGTGGGCGTGCTTGTGCGCCCGGTCGTCGTGAACCGCGAGGACATAGTCCCACTGATCGCCGTATTCGCCGCTCTCGAAGAAATGCTCCGTCCAGTCCATCGCGATGTCGCGCACCTGGTCGACCGTCACGTCGGTCGGGAAGGAGAGCAGCATGTGCGAGGTGAAGCCGAGCTTGGTCGAGCCGCGCCAGGTCCCGGCCCAGTCTTCGATGATGTCCTCTTTCTGCTCCTCGGAAAGCACCGCCGCATCGGTCAGCGCATTGGTCATCGTCGAGTAGGTGTAGACCGCCTTGTCGTTGATGTAGGAGATCTGCGCACCGAGCGAGGCACGCGTCTTGCAGCCCCCGGCCCGGATCCGTTTGAACACCGCCGCGCGGCTCTGACCCGACGCCGCCTTCAGCGCGTTG
This sequence comes from Sulfitobacter sp. PM12, assembly GCF_045586035.1. Classification (NCBI taxonomy): domain Bacteria; kingdom Pseudomonadati; phylum Pseudomonadota; class Alphaproteobacteria; order Rhodobacterales; family Roseobacteraceae; genus Sulfitobacter; species Sulfitobacter sp. PM12. Next base: position 60,568 of record NZ_CP151530.1, on the reverse strand, counting down.
CGTGCCGACATCGAGCCGACGCGCGCAAAACTCCGCCCCTGCCGACGTCCCGCCAGCCGCGCGTCGATCCGCGCCGCGGCCTGGCCCCGGATGCGCTCATCCTCCCAGAGCCGCCCCATGACCGAGGCGTAGAGGGCGAGCGGGTCAGCCATTCCTGACAAGCCTCAATCCGCGTTCGATCGTGCGCGGGCCGTCCTCCAGAACCGCGCTCTCCGCCCCCTGCCCTTCTTCCTTTCGCGGCCACTCCTGATGACGCAGCACCTGCGCCGCATCCTTCATCCGACCCATCTCACGGCTCATTAACTGCGCCAGATCGAGCAACTCGATCAGCACCGCCCGGTCCGCCTCCGAGACCTCCAGCCGACCGCGATGGACCGCCTTGGCGAGCACCAATCCGGCGTCGCTCACGTCCTTCGCCTGACGCCATGCGGAGCAGAACTCCGCGACCAGATCACGGGGTACATCGAGGAAACCGCAGCGACCGCGCAGCACCGCATTGAATGCCTGAGACCGGTTGGCATAGCCCCGTTCGCGCCACTCCGCATCGAAGGCGTCCAGCTCGGATCGGCTGGCCCTGAACGCCACTGTCTCGCTCGGATCGCGCACCGCAATCCCCTCGCCCGCCTCCTCTTTCGCGAGCCGGTTCACGTGGCGCGGAGAGATACCAAATGCCGCCGCCAGGTCCTTCGCGCTTTCGCCCGCTGCAAAGCGCTGCGCGACTTCGATGCGCTCTTCAAGCTTCAGGTTTTTCGCTGGCCTCGGCACGGGTCAGACCCCTCGGACAAAATGTGCAAACATTGGCCATATCCTGCCAACGTCTTCCTTCTCTCATTCGCTTATACTTCAATACATCATATTGCGCAATATTACGTTTTGCGTGTCATGTCTTTTTGCTGGCTTTGGATGCCATCAAGACCGCGTGTCGCGGCCCGACATGGAACGGGTCCCGCCCTCATAGATGCATGACAGCCAGGTCGAAAATCTTCCGAAACTTGCGCTCAAGCAGGACGCAACGACAGACAAACCGAACGCCCGAGCCGGTCACGGATCGGCGCCAGGACCACGAAAACGGCCCGCGCGGGATGGCGCAGGTCACGCCCGGTTAGGGCATCAAGAACTTGAACGAAACAGCGTCAGCCCCCTGCGGATCCGAAGACCCGCAGGGGTGTCTGGGTCAGTGACCCAGTCCCTGATTGCGCAGATCGTCGTAGCGGCTGCGGGCGATCAGAGCCTCGGTCTCGAGGCTGTCGAGTGTCTCGGGATGGGCGTCTTCATCAAAGGCGGCGAGGTAGGCATCGAAGGCCATATCGGCTTGCAGTTCGGCGAGGTCGATGGATTGTTCCAGTGTCATGATGTGATCCTTTCCGTTGATCGTCGTTGGACAGATCGTGGAAAAGACCGGGGGCATGAGAGCGGGCTGCACCCGGCACGGGGCGGAATGAAATGGAGCACGCCGAGGGCAGGTTTGTTGTGAGAGATGCACCGCAGCGCTCAAGGCGTCAGCCGTCCAGAAACCTGCCCCCGGCGTTGCCGACCGCTCGACCCCGGGCTAGCGATCTCTAAGGCCAACAGGTCGACGGAAAGGCGCGCGGCGGTGACACGGATTGGAGACGATGCCCTCCAGACGCATGACGTTCATCTGCGGATTGCACCCTCGCGGCACAAGGTGAGTTCGGCGCCCTGGCAGCTTCGCCGACACGACCCAAGCGCGGGTTGCTCGAATAAGAGAAGGGGTGCACTTGCCTCGCTCAGTGCGCTGCCAGCTCTCCCTGCGGACATTCGGTTCCGCCTCGGGTTCCCACGGTCCACGCTGACACTGAACCGAAAGATCGGAGCCGCATCTGTGACCGATCCAGTCTGACTACCCGCCACTACGTCCGAGTCCGAAATATGCGGCAATCTTTGGACACTGATCTTGCGCCCGCCCAGGACCAGTTCCTCGGAACGAGAAAAGGCCAGACCGCCGGAGCGGCCTGGCTGTTGGCTTAGGCGGCGTCTTTGGGACCCCAGGGGATGACCGCCTGCAGGGACAGATCGTCCTGGTTCGCGGCCTTGCCGAGGTTGGCGTTGAAGCCGTGGTCGCGGATGGTCAGCGTGTAGTAGTCCGCGCCGGTCTCCTTGTTCTGCTTCTTCCAGATGCCGCCGCACTCGACCAGCTTGCCGCGCGGGGAACGGCCGAGGACGCGGTGCGTGGGGGCCATCGGGTTCGCGCTTGCGACGGGTTCGACCGTGATGTCGAGATCGAAGGTCAGGGTCGAGATGGAGCCGACGCCCTTGGCGGTTTCGATGTCGGCGCTGGTGAATTTGATGCAGTTCGTGGTCATTGCTCTTCTCCTTGTTTGCGTTGCAATGATGGTCACCTTGCAGCTGGCCAAGGCCTGGCCACACCGAAGGCGAAGCGCAGCGGAGAGGGGCAGGCGCCGGTCTTTTTGGCGCGCGAGGAATGGCCCGCAGGGACAGGGGAAAAAGATCGGCGACAACCTTTGTGGACGGGACGACAGCTGCGACCAGCATGTCATGCAAAGCAACACATCGGGAGAAGTGCGATGGCCGCGACTGGAAACTGGGTGAACTGCCAATAGAACGACCGGGGGCGGTGTCTTTTCAGCCCTCTCACCCCGAGCCGCAGCCGGACGGGTTCGCGCTTTGCCGAGCCTTGCCCAACGTGGCGCGCCAGCGCACATCCGCAGGCAAGCTGGTCGAGTGTGGTGCCATCTGACTGAGCGATTTGAAGCAGACCGTCGAAGCATCTGCACCGGGCGCGGTTCATCCCGATTTTGAACGGCCCCTCTTCGGCAGCCCAATCGTTTGCGATTTCTTGCATCGCAATGATCTCCGGTCCTCTGCCAATTGCTGCCAATGCAATCCGGCAGTCGTCGAGCGTCGTCTACGGTCAATGATGGCAGAACAGCATGTCCGGCAATGCGAGGAATACTGCCGGCGGAGGCGCGCTGGACGAGACCATTGAGGCAATCCGCCCCGCCCCAGCGACCGTTACCGAATGGCCGAGATGAAGCGTTGCCACGACCATGCGACGGCTGGTCGGGATGGCTCCGGAGGAGACTGCCCGGCCAGCAGCACGTCGCAGGGAGAGGCAGCGTTTCATCTCGGGGAGGCCGGCTGCGTGCAGCCGGCCGAGTAGGGCGCGGTCCTGACCAAAGGACAGGAGGGGCCATGATCAATGGGACGGGACAGCAGAGGGACAATAGACCTCCTCAACTTCTATCACCCACGGCCACGAGCCGAAAATGGCCGCACTAGTTCCGCACGTAACAACCGTCGCTTTGAAACATTAGGCACCCGAGGAAAACCGATTACTTGCGGTTGCTGTACTGATGTTCGCCACTAGAAGTTGCAATCGCAGGACGGACGCACCACAATATATCTAGAGTCGGCACTAGATGTTCTCTGCCCACCCACAAGCTCCACGAGACGAGGTAAGATTGAAGACACCGATTTTTGTAAGCTTCGACTTTGACAACGACCGACGGCTAAAGGATTTCATAATCCAACAAGCTCGTAGGCCCGACTCGCCGTTCCAAGTCATCGATCACTCGTTGAAGGAAGCAGCTCCCGAGATGAGTTGGGAGGCCAAGGCTTATAGGGCAATCGGTAGAGCCAGGGTTGTGCTCGTCATGGTCGGTCCTCAAACGCACCGCGCGCCCGGTGTATTGAAGGAAATCAAAATGGCCCGGGATCAAGGGAAAAAAGTGGTACAAATCATTGGCTATCGAGACGGAAACTACACTCCGGTCAAGGATGCCGGGCAACTCTATCGTTGGAATTGGGAAAACCTACGAAAAATACTTAGCTAAACGGGCTGCGAACTCACATTAGATCAGTCACGATTCCACCCTAATCCGAGGAACCCAAATGGCCCGTCGCGTTTTCTTTAGTTTTCACTTCAATAACGATCACTCACGCACCCAGCTCGTACGGAATATGAACTCTCTTGAGGGCAACAGTCCCGTGACGCCCAACCGCTGGGAAGAAATCAAAAATACAGGCGAAGCCGCCATCAAGAAGTGGATAAGTGACAATATGGCAGGGAAATCCTGCGTGGTAGTGCTAGTAGGAAGCGAAACAGCATCCCGGCAATGGGTTCGGTACGAAATAAGAAAGGCCTGGGAAGAAGGGAAAGGCGTCCTTGGCATTCATATCCACGGACTCAAAGACTTGAACGGCAATACTTCCACAAAAGGTACCAGTCCCTTTACAGACCTCAAGGTGTCTGAAGATGGCAGACTTGTGACGCTGGGATCAGCTCCGACACTGAAGAATCCTGCCGGAAGCACGAGCAAGGATATCTACGCCAGCATCCAAACTAACATCGAAAGCTGGATTGAAGAGGCAATCCAAAATCGCGCCAAGTACAAATAAGATCACGGACCCAAACTGGGCTTCAGTGCAATCTGAACCAGGAATATCGGCAGACTTTTATTCGGAGCATTATCCACATGAAGAAAGACGTAGAACGCTTTGTCGAAAAGTTTGTCGAAGAAATCCGCTCCGAAAATGCAGCTGTATTCCTTGGTGCGGGTGCGTCCAAAGCTGCAGGACATGTGGACTGGTCGGAGCTTCTTGCGCCGTTGGCGAAAGAGCTTGAACTTGACATCGAAAAAGAGAGTGATCTTGTCGCTTTGGCGCAATTCTACGAAAACCAGACCCGAGACCGGGCGACGATCAATCAGGCGATATTGGATGCGTTGGGTCGAAATGTCGAACCAACCGAAAATCACCGAATACTGGCGTCCCTCGACATCCCGGTTTTCTGGACGACGAACTATGACCGGCTTATTGAGGACTCTCTTCGTGAAGCTGGTAAAATCGCAGATGTAAAATACACGGTTCCCCAGCTCGCAACCACGAGATCGAAGCGACATGCCATCGTCTATAAAATGCATGGTGATGTTGAACACCCGGCCAACGCAATTCTAACAAAAGATGACTACGAAAAGTACTTCAAGACTCACGGCGCATATATTACGGCACTTTCTGGGGACCTGGTCTCAAAGACATTTGTCTTCATTGGGTTCAGCTTCTCTGACCCCAACTTGGACTACATTCTTTCGCGCGTTCGCGTAACGTTTGAGAAGAACCAAAGACGGCACTTTGCATTCTTTAAGAACCGATCACGGCAAGCGGACGAGAGTGACGAAGATTTTAGGCTCGCGCTGACACGACAACGCCTAATGATTGAGGACCTGAAGAGGTTCAACATTCACGCAATCTTGGTGGATGAGTATGAAGAAATCACGGAAGCGCTTCGAGAGGTGGCACGGCGTTTCCGCATGAGAACCATATTCGTTTCTGCTAGCGCATCTGAATTTTCGCCCTGGGGAGAAGACGCAGTTACGGGCTTTATGCGAAAACTCGGTTCGCTGCTGGTTGAGAACTCACTTCGGATTAGCACGGGCCTCGGTCTGGGCGTAGGCAATGCGCTTTTCACCGGAGCCCTAGAGGAGGTGTATAGAAATCTAGATCGCCAGGTAGATGATCACCTGCTTGTTCGCCCATTTCCTCAGTTTGTCGAAGATAAGGATGAACGCGAAAAGTTGTGGAAGACATACCGGGACGATTTCATTCCTTCAGCTGGAATGGCAATTTTCTTGTTTGGAAACAAGATCGTTGAAGGAAAGGTCGTTGAAGCGAATGGGATGGTTTCCGAGTTCGAAATCGCTGCGGAACACGGCCTCGTCTTGCTACCAGTGGGTGCCACTGGTTCCACCGCTGGTGCTCTTGCGAAACGCATACTAGAGGACCCCACATCTTATCCGAGTGTTCCCTCAGAGCTACTGCCACTCATTGAGAAGCTGAATGATCCTGTGACTTCGTTGGACGAACTCCTGCAACCGATCGTGGATCTGGTTCGCATCACCGAAAAGTTCGGAAAGTAACGATCCTTCCCTTGAAGCTGCGGAGAAATACCATGCCAATTTCCATAACAGATATCAGGCTCCAAGCACGAATGGGGGACAGGCGTGTTGCGAAGTCGCTGGCTGAAGCCCAACAGAACAGACTCACTACAGCATTCCTTTGCCATTCCCACCAAGATCGCGACCTCGTGCAGGGCCTGATTAACCTACTGACAAGGGCGGGTTGGCACGTATATGTGGATTGGATGGACAATTCCATGCCGAGTAAACCCAATCGGACAACCGCAGACAAAATCAAGAAGCGCATCAGGGAACTCGACTATTTCCTGTTTCTTGCCACCTCAAATTCAGTTTCTTCGCGATGGTGTCCTTGGGAAATCGGCTATGCCGATCCATACAAGTACCCCGAGAATCTACTGATAATCCCTACGCGCGAGGGTACGGTCACCCATGGGAACGAATACTTGGATCTTTACCGAAGGATTGATGTACGTACGGATGGGAGCTTCGCCGCAGTTGATCCGGGGTCACTATACGGCACCGATTTACGGAATTTGAGGTAATCGGGCATGATTGTCATGATCTCAACCGCTCTGACAACCTGCTAAGGCAACTAAGATCGACCTTGGAAGAACACGCGTCGAGAACCAATAATTCGTGATGCAGATAGGGGTGGAACTTTTCCGAAACAAGGTTTCCAGCATCACCGAAGAGGTCTCGCGCATCTTCCGCCGAAATCCTTCCAAGCACCGCCCGTAGATCGGGGGTTTCGTCCCCGTTCTCCACCAGCAGAAACCCGTCGTGCTGCTCGACTGAAAACCCCTCGCTTCTCAGAGCGAGCGCGAGGGTTGATGTCTTCACCGTACCGACCCGCGTCGCAATGACTGATGTACGCTCGCCGATGCTGCGTATGTTATTGGCCCTAAACCCCAGCTGTTCATAGTGAGCACGCGCTTCCTCGAGCATCATCAAAGAGACTGTGTCCATGTAATCTGGGCTAGAATCCCCCTCGAGCACGGCGAACATTCGGTCGATCACCTTGTCATGAATGTCGCCTGCATCGCCGCCAAAGACGGGAGGCACACCAGCCTTCGCGGGTTTGACGACAATGATCTTTTCACGATCATGGATTTCTTGAACAACCCAACGTCGCCCAGAGAATATTAATAGCATCCCAGGGGCAAGAACATTGTCGATCGGCAGGGTTCCAAGGTCCCGCCCCTCTGCAACCAAACGGAATTCTTCAGGTGTCTGGAACACCGCATAGAAGCTGTAATGCTCAACCAGCTTTTCGCCCGCGGGTCCCAAAAGTAGCAGCCCGCTGCCGGCCTGTTCGATCAAGCCGGTTTCTGGGTGGCCGATTGCACGCAACACATCTGCGAAGACTTCGGTTGTGACCTTCCGAAAAGGGCCTTCGCGGCAGAGCACGTTGTAGACCACGCTTGCAGACGCACCGCCGCGCTGCGCTATGTTTGCACGCAGCCTGCGGCGTTCCTGATCGCTGAGGGACGCGGCAGAAACCTGATCTTCCAGTGCCCTGCGTTCAGGATCCGCGATGCGACCATCCGCATGAGCAACGAACGACCCAAGTGCCAATTCAATCAAGGCGCTTCGATAGCTGTCGGAAACTTCCTCCAATCTTTCGATGGGTTCGCCCAGGCTAAACAGCACTACAGGCTCCTCCGCCTTGGGCGACCGGAGCGCAAACCGAGGGTCGGGCGCCAAACCGAAACCGAGGCGAGCGAGCGCGTCGGCCGCTCCTGTCATCTGCCGTTTCCCGATCTTCTCGTTCGTTTCTCCCTCCAGTCGTCCGATCACTTCCTCAAGCGGCACCAATCCGCCCCGATCGACGATAGTGCTTGCCCAAGATTTCAAGCGGTCCATTTCCTCTGATGGGAAGGCATCCCACAGTTCAGAGGGCAGCAAGGCATGGGCCTCCACGCTTCCGCGGCCATCAGGATTTCGGCCCAGGAAGCGACTGAGCTTGTCGAGGTCGTTCATCACCTCGTCTGCCAACTCCTGGGCTATCTCGACCGGCTTGCGCAGGCCGGAGATATCAGGGACCGGATTGCCATCCACGGTTGGGTTGAAGGTGGCTTCAAACTCGCAGGACGCAGCTCGGTAGGTCGCGGTGAGAACTTTCTTTGGCTTGGCGACCTTCAGGCCGTCCCCAAATCGTTGCGCAAAACGCAAACGAAAAAGAGCTATGAATTCGGCGCGACATCGCATGGCAGGTGTTCGCAGGCTTGTTTCCGGATGGCACATGAACCAACTCAGCAACCAGTCAGCTGTCAGGTTCTCGCCTTTGTCGATCCGGGCGCCGATTGCGTATTTGAGTGAGAACGGTAACTCCCATCCTAAACGCTCAAACATCGGTTTGATGGTGTTCAAGTTGGCGTCTACAAGCGTAGCAACATCAAGGAACTCACCTAGAAAACGCTGAACCAGGCGGTTTTCAGGATAAATTAACTTCAGCCGTTGAACTTCGTCGAAAATATCCTTGGCATCTTCCTTTGACCGGTCGACGAAGAAGCGGCGCTCCAGCCCGTAAAAGTACAGAATTAGGTAACCATAATTGTAGGAGGAATCGTTTTTCCCGCTCGCCAGCCAATCGAGGTAGGTTGCCCGGATCCGCGATGATATGCTGGAGTATGGCGGCCAGCTGGACGTTACGTCTTCAGTTTTGTCAGCACTTACGCTGGAAACCGATTGGCTGGGATCAATGTAGGCATAGCTCTTACGGCGAGACCAGTTGGCAGTTACCATCGGTCGAGTGCCTACATAAATCATTCCGCCGATGTCGCGGCCAGCAGCGTGAGCGGTTTGACCTAAGGGAACCCAACAATTCTCTTGGGAAACGGATGAACGTGCCTTCAGCTTTTGCGTCGATTGTTTGCTCATGATGGCCTCCTCAATGGCGAAAGCTGCAGACTTTCCAGCCCGAACGATTTCAGCGTAGTCCTGCTTTGGTGGGGAATAGGCCTGAACGGCAGCCGGCTCTTTGGACGCGTTGGCTTCGCGAGTTCGTTCGCGCTCACGCTCGATACGCTTGTCGTAGGCACTTGGGCGCGGCACCGGCTCAGGTCGGGGGGGTAGGTTTTCGGAACTCTCCTCAGCTTGCGCCTTTGCAGCGACTTTCCGCGATCTCCGTTTTTCTTGCCACCAGACCAGAATGACGGGAACACCAAATGCAAACAACATCTGGCCGCCAATCGGCCAACCCTGAAGCATTGTGGACACCACGACCATGCATAAGAAAAAATATAGGACGAGAAAGAATGTAATTCGGAAAAACTTGAGTATTGAAGACATTATCGGAACCCTCTCCGAACCACACTATTTTGCACAGCCATCTTTGCAACGACTAACGTCATGGTTGAAGCACTTCCTATGCTTTATGCTTGATTGGGCCGATGACCACATACATCTGTTCGCACCGTTGAGGGCACACCCCCGCCCCAGTGACCGTAACCGGAACGGCCGAGACGAAGCGTTGCCACGACCATGCGACGGCTGGTCGGGCTGGCTCCGGAGGAGACTGCACTGCCAGCGGCACGTCGCAGGGTGAAGTGGCGTTTCAGTTCGGGGAGGACGGCTGCGTGCAGCCAACCGACTAGGGCGCGGTCCTGACCAAAGGGCAGGAGGGGCCAATGTTCCCCTTGAATGCTTCAGCTTAAGAATCAAAAATTACTTCAACGGCAGGGCCATTGAGACAGGCGGAACACACTTTGATTGAGCTGAAAATCGAACTTGTTGGCATCAAACCACCCATCTGGCGCCGTATCCTCGTGCCGAATGACATCAGCTTGGACATCCTGCATTCCGTTCTCCAGGGCGCTATGCCTTGGCAAGACTATCATCTGCATGAGTTCGAGATTGGCGAAGACAGGTTCGAGGCCCGCGACGAAAGTGACGACAGCTGGGACCCAAACGATGGCCGGAAGGACGAAAAGAAGTTTGCTCTTGGAGAGCTGGTCAAGAAAGGCAGTCAGTTCACATATACTTATGATTTCGGCGATGGTTGGCGGCATCTCGTCACCGTTGAGAAGATTAGCAAACCAACCGGAAGACCAGATCTGGACTTTCCCGCCTGTGTTGCCGGAGAGCGAGCGTGCCCGCCAGAGGACTGTGGAGGGCCCTACTCATACGAAGAGTTTCTCGACGCGCTGACCGACAAACACCACCCGGAACATCGCGATACAAAGCAATGGGCGGGCGCGTTCGAACCGGAAGTGTTCAGCGTGCAGCAAGCCAATGCTGCCGTCGGTGCGATGTTTGTATGGGCAAAAGAACGCCACAATCGAAAGTGAAATCTGACTCTGGTTCGGCGCAGCGGCTTCGACAGGGGCACAAAGCGCCAACTTTTCGATCCGGATGGTCGAGCGGTCCTCTGCCAATCTAGGGCATCCACGCCCTGCTTTGCTGTTGAGCTTCAGAGTTGACAAACACCAGTCTCTTTGAGAATTACAGAATTTGTCAATCCTTGACGGACTATCTCACAGGTTTTCACAGAAACAAATGGCGGTCTCTTTAAAAATACATCATTGTGTCGCACATGAGTGGACAAGAGCACGAAAAGCTAAAGAGCCTTCTTGAGGCTGTCCCCACGGGGTTCCTCGTGGACTCCGTCTGGCTTGAGCACCACGGGATAGGCCGGCGTTCGTCCTACGCCTATGTCCAACGCGGCTGGCTGGAACGCCTTGGCCGCGGCGTCTTCCGCCGCCCCTCACCAAGCAGCGCCACCACGAACACCCTCGACTGGAAGACCTGCCTGCTCTCGCTCAAGCACATCATGCACTACCCTCTCCATATCGGCGGGGTGACGGCATTGAGCCTGCAAGGCTATGCGCACTATCTCTCCCTCGGCGACAAGAGCACAGTCTGGCTCTACGGCTCAAAAATCCCCAACTGGCTCGAAAAACTGCCGCTCAACACCGAACTCCGCACACGCAGCGTATCGCTGTTCTCCGACCCGGAGTTGGGTGTCGATGGCGCGCGAGAAAATCAGGGAGAGACAGCATCTTCCCTGCCGTGGGACTGGAAACTGGTGATGTCCTCACCGGAACGCGCGGTGTTTGAGGCGCTGGACGAGTTGCCGGATCAAGAGAGCTTTCACACCCTCGACATGGTGTTCGAAAGCCTGACGACGTTGCGACCGAGAACCCTCTCGGCACTGCTCAAAAGCTGCAAGAAGATCAAGGTCAAACGCCTGTTCTTCGTGTTCGCCGACCGCCACGACCATGCCTGGCGCAAGCGTCTCGATCCGGAAGAGTTCGACCTCGGCCGCGGGGATCGCGCATTGGTCAAAGGCGGCAGGATACATCCGCGCTACAGGATCATGGTGCCCGAAGAGTTTGTAGGAAAGGAACGTGGTCATGGCGCGTGAAAACTATGCCGCCCAAGTGGCGCTGCTCGTCCGGATACTCCCATATGTGGCCAAGGAGGAGATATTTACGCTGCAGGGCGGGACGGCCATCAACCTCTTCTATCGCGACCTTCCGCGCCTCTCGGTCGATATCGATTTGACCTATCTGCCCCTCACGGATCGCGCCGAAAGCCTCGTCGAGATCAACGACGCGATGGACCGGATTGCCGCCGCCATCGAAGGCGGCATCACCGGCTCCAAAGCGCAGCGCATTGCCGGCGGTGGCGGCGGCCCACGCGTCTCGTCACTCGGCGACGTTCAGAGCGTTCTGGCAGAAGCTGCAGGAGGCAGGGAAACCGGTGAAAGCTGCTTTGGCTGCGACGGCCAGGAAGCTGCTCAGCGTGCTCAACAGCATGGTCGTGAACGGCACCTACTTCCGGGAAGTTCAGCCAACCTGAATACAGTTGCCGGAAAACCCGGAACGCTTCAGAGCCCCTCTCACCGATACCTGCAACAGCGGTGTGGACCTGCAATTTGACAAAACGTCCCTCGTGTGGTTAAGTGTCCTTGGTCCGGGGACAGAGGACATTTCGTACAAGATGATGAAAAGTCAAGATATTGTCATTTTGCTCAAGCTTGTGAGCCTGCAAAATCAGGAAGATTCCGATCTTCTAGATAGCCCCGACTGGTCCTCGGGTCGCGAAGAGCCTTACTCGGTCCGTGGTCTGGGCAATTCTCTTGGTATCAGCAAGACAGAAGTCAGCGCTTCGCTCAACCGTAGCCTAGAGTCCGGCCTGGCCATAAGGGATCGTAGCTATCGGCGGGTGAAGCCAAATCGTCGTGACCTGTGCGAGTTTATCGCCAATGGTCTGAAGTTTGTCTTTCCGGCGAAACCCGGCGCGCCAGAGCGAGGCGTTCCAACTGGGTTCTCTGCGCCGATGCTCGAAGGTCAGCTCATTAGTGTCGGCCAAGACATCTATGTATGGGCTTATGCGGAGGGTCGAGTGCGCGGACTTTCGATTGAACCGCTGTTCAAATCTGTCCCCGAGGCCGTCCAGAAAGACCAGCGCCTGTACGAATATCTCGCACTGGTCGACGCCATCAGGCTTGGCAAGCAGCGTGAATCCAATCTTGCCGTCGAGCGGCTCAAGCAAAGGCTCCTGAACAAATGACAGTCCAGGGGCAGCTTCTCTATATGCTCGAAACCGTGGCCGAGGCCATCGGGGACGATCTGCGCGATCGCCTTGTATTTGTCGGCGGATGTACGACGGCACTCTTCATCACCGATCCGATCACGCTGGAAGACGTGAGACTGACAAATGATGTCGATCTCATCGTCGACCTGGCCGGTTACGGCGAGTGGATAGAGCTGGAGGAACAACTGTTCGGGAAGGGCTTCACGATTTCCCCGCAGGACGAAGTCATCTGTCGTATGAGACTTGGCGAACTCATCGTCGATTTCATGCCGGACGACGAACGCATCCTCGGTTTCTCGAACCGCTGGTATGCGCAGGGCATCGAAACAGCAGTCTCACATCCGTTGACGGGCGAGCTGGAGATCAAGCATCTGACTGCGCCGCTCTTTATCGCGACGAAGCTCGAAGCCTACCGCGGGCGTGGTGGCGACGACCCGTTGGGGAGCCATGATCTCGAAGATGTCGTAATCGTCGTGGACGGGCGGGAGGAACTTCTTGCTGAAGTTCAAGGCGCAGACGAAGACGTGCGCAACTTTATCGCTTCAGAACTCCGGGCATTCAAAGAACACGCGGACTTCGACAACTTCCTGGAAGGGAATATCAGAGGCCCGGCTGGACGAGTCGACATTGTCCGCGACCGTATCGACGCGCTCGCGAATTGCGATGGCGGTGGCTGAGATGGGAGTAGAGATCAGGTGGCGCAGCGAACAAGGACATCGCACCAATGACAATCGCGATTGTTGCGGGGTTGGACTTCGTGACGATGCTGTTCTTGCTGTTGTGCTCGACGGCTCCTCGAACGGGAAAGCCAGTGGTGCTTTCGCTCGCGACGTGGCGCGCAATCTGATTGACTGGTTCGTCGTTGCGGAAGTCGTGACACCGAAGACCATCATCGACCGTTTGCGCGTGATCCACGCGGAACTTTCACGCACATATCGGCGAGACTCGGCGAGTGTCGTGATTGCACTTATCGAAAGGCAGGGTGCGACCTGCATTCTCCACGCCGGTGATTGTCTTGCAGGATTGGTTCAAGAGACGTCTGACATCGAGTGGTCGATACAGCCGCACACCCTGGCAAACGCCATATCGCCGGTAGCGATTGATGAGCTCGCACGGTCACAGTCGCGTAACCTCCTTACGCGGAGCTTTCGCACAAAACGATTCATGGTTCCCCAAGAGACCGTCCAAACATTCGGGGCAGGTCAGCGCCTGGTTCTCACGACTGATGGGTTCTGGGCCTCACTCGATCCCGAACAGAAGACCGCGTTTCTTCGGGGCGGTGCGTTCCAGCCTTCCGAAGACCGGGATGACTGCAGCGTCCTCACGTTAACTGTCGTCGAAGATCAGCCGGACGAGGTAATCGAAGCGGCCGGTGACAACTTTTACGTCGTAGATGCAAGACCCTAGACCGAGAGTGGCTCGCACGATTTCGTTATTGGAATAAATTAGGTACATTTGGCATCCGTCCGCTCCCCACCCGATCACAATGCGCGGTGCCGGATCATCGCTGCGCCGTGCACCGGTGACCGCATTCTCAGGAATGCTGCCGTTGCTGCGCTGCGCCGCCGAAAGTCGGCTCTCCGCCCACAACGATGAGGAGGGAATGCCTTGTCGCTAATAAATGCACGAGGCTTCGTTCAGAGTAAGTATCCGCCGAAGGCCGCTGACGTGCCCTATTGATCAAACGGGTTTTGGAACTGCTTTTGGTTTGCGGGGTTTTGGGGTCCACTTTTTGGCGAGGCGCTCGAAGTTGTCGAGGATGCGACCGATCTCTGCCTCTTCAGGGTCGAACTTTTCCCCATACCATTCCAGCATCCGATGGTGTTCTTCGTGTTTGAGGTCGGCCATGGCGTCAACGAAGTCGGCGTATCCGGGGAAGCCACCCACATCTTCAGGGGGGCATGCCCCGATGGCCCTGACAAGGCGCGGGTATGCAGCACCCGGGATGGCATCATCGATTTTCTCGACCTTGATCACATGGTGCCAGTTGTCGCCAAAGTCATAGATGTAAAGGATGGTCTTGGTGCCGACATCTTCGAGGACATCCAGCAGGCTGGATTTGTTCGCGGGCAGCGGGCCATCGTAATAGCCGTCAGGGTCTGGCACGCCCCAGCCAACACCGCCGACCCGGAACTCATAAAGGTGGCTGTCGGTCCATCCCATCGCGGCCTGGATCACGTCGTGCAGGCGGTTCAGCTTGATCTTGAGTGGCACATCGAAGCGCCGCAGCACCTGAGGCTCTACATCGGATAATGTCACCTTGAGACGTGCGACCAGTGTCATGCGGCAATCCTTTTCAATTCAGTGGCGGCCTTCCAATGCCAAGGCAGCAATTCATGCACGCGCGAGATCGGGATATCCGGCAGACGGGCGAGCACATCGGCCAGCCAAGCCTGAGAGTCGATGTCGTTCATCTTTGCCGTGACGATGAGGCTATACATGAAGGCTGCCCTGTCGCCACCACGTTCAGACCCTGCAAAAAGCCATGATTTTCTGCCCAATGCGATGCCGCGTAGAGCGCGCTCGGCGGCATTGTTGGTCAGGCAGAGGCGCCCATCATCAAGGAAGGCAGTAAAGGCGTCCCAGCGACCTGTCCCGTCGAGCATGTAATTGATCGCCTTGGCGACAGGGTTGTGCTTTGACATCCGTGCCCGCTCGGCCCGCATCCAGTCATGCAGATCATTGACCAGCGGCGCGACCCGCTGCTGGCGAACTTCATGACGCGCTGCGGCTGACAGGCCAGTGATTTCACGCTCTACAGCGAAGATGGCATCGATCCGCGTCACGGCGTCGAACGCAATGGGCGAGATCTCTTCTGCAACCTTTTTGCCCTTGCGGGCGATGGCTTTGATATCGGCTAGCTCGAAGAACTTGCGCCTTGCATGGCTCCAACACAGCGCAGAGCGCACCGGACCCGGGCTGCGATCTGCCAGATACAGGTCATTGTAGCCGCCATAGACGTCCGACTGCAGCACACCACACCATCCGGCCAGATGCCGGGTCGGATGTTCTTTCCGACGATCTGTTGAGAACTTGAAGAAGGCGGCAGGCGGCGCGCCGCTATCCCATGGGCGGTCATCACGCACATAGGTCCACAGACGCGCGGTTTTTGTGCCACCGCGCGCCAAAAGCGGCACGGTCGTGTCATCACCATGCAGACGGCCGCCGTCCAGCACATGACGTTCGATCAGCGCATGGATCGGGGCCAGCGCGACACAGGCATGACCAATCAGATCAGCCAGAGTGGACAGGCTGAGGTCGATACCTTCTCGTGCAATCCGCTCGGATTGTCTGTTCAGCGGCTGGTGCTGTCCGTATTTATCAAAGGCGATCATGGCGATCAGTTGCGGTCCTGCCCATCCACGCGGGATCGCATGGAACGGGGCGGGTGGCTGGCTGATCTTCTCGCAGGCCCGGCAGGTGAACTTCTCACGGACCGTTTGGATCACCTTCCACTGACGCGGGATCACTTCCAGCGTCTCGGTGACATCCTCGCCCATCTTCACGATGCGGTCCGAACCACAGCAGGTGCAGTTGGTTGGAGCTTCAATCACCACACGTTCGCGAGGCAGATGGTCGGGAAAGGGTTTGCGCACCGGCTTGCGCCGCGTGAAAGCGCGCACGGTGCTGGTCTTATCTGTCGCGGCGGCCTGTTCAGCCGCCAGCGCATCCTCGGTGGCGGTCGCGTCCAATTCCTCAAGCTGCAATTCCAGCTGATCGATCAGTCGCGCACGACCTTCGGAAGAGATGCCGTATTTGTCGCGCCGCAGCTTGGCGATCTCCAGCTTCAACTCCTGGATCATTGCCTCCGTGCAGGATGCCAGGGCGCGGGCCTGTGCCAATTCGGCTTCCGCCGCCTGTGCGCAGGCTTGTGCAGCCTCAGCCGAGGCAGTCTGCGCAGCAAGTGCGGCGCGCAATTCAGCGATCTGCAAGGCGGCATCTGACATGGCAGATGTCTACCATGAACGCCACGAAAGGCCAATAAAAACAGGCGCTTCACCGCAGATTATCCAGCCGTCTTAGGCCTTTGCGTCCAGCGCGGATTACGCCAGTCGATCCCTTCCAGAAGATAACCGAGCTGGGCGGATGATATCGCCACAGCCGTCCCGTCCTGGCTCACAGGCCAGATGAACTTGCCCGCCTCAAGCCGTTTCAGATACAGCGACATGCCAACCCCGTCATGCCAGAGCAATTTCACCAGATCACCTTTGCGGCCTCGAAAGCAGAATATCTCACCGGCATTCGGGTCGCGCCCGAGGCCCTGTTGCACCGACAGCGCCAAGGTGTTCATCCCGCGCCGCATATCCGTCACACCACCCGCGATCCAAACCTTCGTGCCCGCCGGAAACGCGATCATGACCGCACCATCAGGCCATTGAGCAGACGCGCAGCAGCCTCCATGTCGAAGCCGGAGGGGATCGTCACGCGACACCGAGGGCCAAGGTCAATCGTCAATACTGGCACCGGCGGCGCTGGAACATCATCAGGGCCAGAACCGTCTTCGACCTGAAGAACGCGCAAAAATCGTGGGCCAGCCCCAAGCAGCCCATTCTTGTGCCTGTATCGCCAATCGTAAAGCTGTGATCGCGAAATGTCATGGCGCCGTGCGACCTCCGCCAATGTCACGCCATCACAATGGCTTTCCTCAACGATCCGGACCTTCTCATCATCCGTCCAACGGCGACGGCGACCGGTATCAGAGACAGATAAAACTTGCATGCGGGGGGTGTTCTCGTGTGCGTCCATAAGGACACTCCGTAACCGATCAGAACACAACCCATCCAGACGGTCCTCGGCGTAGGTTTACCCCTCATCAAAGTCCTGCAGGTCAAATACCTGAATAACATTCTTGAACAGGACCACCGTTTCATCAAGCGCATCACCGCTCCGATGTTAGGCTTCAAGGCGTTCCATTCCGCTGCAGCAACCGTCGCCGGCATTGAGATCGCACACATGATCCGCAAGGGCCAGTTCGGCACAAATGATCTTTCCGCATTCCAACAGTTCGCGGCCCCTCGCAGCATAATCATTTCGAAAGATTGGACGCCCTCAATCTACCCCGAAGTTTGCGACATAACCTGCGACACTGCCGTCTGTCTCCGGTCAGAACCCTTGCGTCAGCATATCAATGGCGACTGTGATTTCTGAAAACTGTGCGCTGAGGTTTGCCTCCGGCGTCTTCAGAATGGATAGTGGTACCGCCGATATGAACTGCGTGACCATAACATATGGCTTTCCCGCAAGTTCGAACTGCGGATTCAGCCGCTTGGCAGGCTTGGGGGCACTGCCCAGGGACATCAGCGGCACAACGACCCGGGTGTTCAGACCGTCCAAAAGATCGGATTGGACGTCCAAGAGAAAGCCTCGACCGTCTGGGTTGCGGAAGACATCATATCTTGCCATCAGAACTGCCGGAAACGTTCAAGCGGAAGGCCGTGGTCTTCGACATACCTGTTTGAGCTTTCTAGAGCAGAGGCATTTTCAGCGCGCCAGTGTTCGGCACGCACTTGAGCCACAGCGCGCCGAACGCCTTCCTCCGCCGCGCGCGACAGATTCACCTTCAAAGACTTCGCCTCAGACAACAACGCACCGTCGAGCGACAGGTTGGTAGATTTTCTGGGTTGAGTTTGCATGCTCGGCCTCCTTACTGCGATCAGATTACGCCCATAACGGATGCGCGTCAATCATGCGCATCCGTTATGGCTCTGATGTTGGGTTTGGGTAGCCCCTCCTGACGGCACTTATGTGCCAGAATGATTCAGACAAGATCAGAAGGATTTGGGGCATTGCCATGTGTGGAGGTTCAATTCAGCGTCACACTTAGTCTATAATCCACGCCTGAGCTAAGCTGCGGGAACTGTGGCCGTTGCTGACCCTCAGTAAGCTCTGGCACCCTTCCTGAAGTAAAGAGGACAATCTCCTGCAGCGAGTTAAACCCATCTCGATTTCCTACACGGCTGTCGGCCAGACCACCCAACCCTTCCAAAAGGGCCGCTGTAAATGCCCCATGGCCACCACCAAAGCTATCGTCTTCAAAGCTCAGCTGGGAGTGGGCAAAACCTGGTGGTCGACGTGGTAGGGTAAGGTATCGGAACAAGGCGGGACCCACCATGGAAGTAAACATTTTTGTCGAGACGACGTTTGACGATGGAGAAACCAAGAAGCGCAATATCGGTCGACTTCGCCGTGCGCCGGACGAGTTTGGTTCCGAGAGTTTGGGCCTTCTCCTCAATGACGCAAAGACCTTACTGAGGCGTTTGCAGGAGACGATTGTGCAAGATCAGGTCGGTGAAGCAATGGAGGCTCGCCGGAAATGCGATGGCTGTGGCAAACAACGCGCGATCCATGATGATCGAGGCCGTATTCTCGACACTCTTTTCGGGCGAATTCGGGTGAAGTGGCCAAGGCTTCGACGCTGCTTGTGCCAACCGGCTGGGGTCGCGAAATCTGGGCCACAATCACCACTTGCCGGGTTATTCTCTGACCGTGCGACTGCCGAACTTCGGCGCCTGCAGGCTGAATTGGGGGCCAGGCACTCGTTTCGGGAAGCCGCTCGATTAATCGAAATGTTCATGCCCTGTTCGGCTCAATTGAACACGACCGTTCGAAATCGTTTGGGTCGCATCGCCGACGAGCTAGGCCGCGAAAACGTAAGCCAAGGAGACGCGGATACAATCGCTCCGCCATCACCACTGACCGTTTTCCTGGATGGTGCGCACATACGATGTCGACCTGAATACCAGAAACGGCACCTCGATGTTGTAGTCGGCAAGGTTGAAAGCCCCAATATGAGCCGGCGGTTTGGTCTCGTGCAGCAAGCCGCCGGTTCTCCAGCAAAGCAGCTCCGACATGACCTGATCGCGCAGGGCTGGGACGGTCAGAGCAAAGTGACCGTGATTTCAGACGGCGAACCTGCACTGCCGAATTTGGTGAGGCGTGCCGTTCGAGGTCCCGTCACCCACATACTGGACTGGTGGCATATCTCGATGCGGGTCAAGCACATTGAAAATGCGGTGCGGGGACTTCTGCAATCGAAGGGCTTTTCAGGGTTGCCGCTACTCTTCGAGCGACCTGCTGATACACTGCGTTGGCACCTTTGGCACGGCAAAGTGATGACCGCCGCGACAATCCTCAAGGTTCTTCAGATCGATTGCGATCGTCTGCACGCCGAAACCCGAGAATTACGAGAAGCGGCCAAGCGGGTCAAAGCCCGGTGCCAGGACCTCTATTCCTACCTTGCGAACAACTTCGACGCGCTCGTAGACTACGGCCATCGACACCGGAATGGCCTCGCAGTTTCGTCGTCCCGGGCAGAAGGCTGTGTTGATGACATCGGCAACACCCGCATGGGCAAGCGGCGGCGCATGAGATGGTCACCGCGGGGCGCGCAACGGGTTGCCGTCACTCGGGCCGCTGTCCTTGACAGAAGGCTAGGCGTCTCAAAGCGGGCCGCTTAACCACCAAGTTTTGCCCACTCCCGCAGGCCGTCTTGTGCCGGAGCCGCGACCGGCAATGGATTTCGCCCCAACCGGACCGGATTATATATGACGTCGGCGGGGATTATGATCCTGCGGCGCAAATCTTTGATCACCACCAACGCCCCGGCCCCCTGCGTGAAGATGGCCAGCCTTTCAGCTCTTTCGGGCTGATCTGGGCGCATTACGGGCGCGATTATCTGACGACGCTGGGCGTGCCCGCCGATCAGGTTGAGGCGATTCACCACAAGTTTGACACCAATTTCGTCTTGCCGATTGATCTGCTCGACAATGGCGCGATGGAACCATCTGTGGCGGGCCCACTGTCGATCCTGACCCTTCCCACGCTTTTGGGCAGCCTGAAGCCGGTCTTTGACGACGTATCGCCAACGGCCAATGATGACGCGTTTTTCACCACCCTGCCCATTGCCCGACAGTTCGTCGAGGCGCAGATCCGCAATCTTGCCGCCAAAGCACGCGCCGTCGGTATCGTAGAAGAGGCCATCGCCAAGGCCGGCCCATCCCCCATATTGGAGCTGCCAATGGGGATGCCCTATCGCTCGGTGCTGGATCAGGCAGAGGCAGACCATATCCTGTTTGTGGTCCATCCGCGCGGTGACGACTGGACGCTGGGAGGGATCAAGCTGTCGGGCGACACGTTTGAGCAACGCGCCGATCTGCCTGCGGCATGGGCGGGTCTGACGGACGAGGCACTTGAAGCGGCAAGCGGCGTCAAGGGCGCAAAGTTTTGCCATAACGCGCGCTTTATCGCGGTTGCGACAACCCGTGAGGCCATTCTGGAAATGGCCAGGATCGCCGTACAGGATGTCAGTGACGCCCTATAATCAGCCAAGCTGAGCAAGGGCCGCTGCACCACATATCCCGAAATTGCGCCTTCTTTATCAGGCGGCGTTAAAACCGTTTTATGCGGCCCTGTGGTCCTGCCTGAATAAAGTCATCGATATTACAGGACCTTGGGGTTTCGGCTTGCGCAAGCGGGGGATGCTTACCCGTCAACAAAATTTCTCTTGCAGAAGGGTGTTTTTTATACAGAATGACCTTGGGAGGCTATCCACAAGAATGATTCTTCATTTCGACCCGGATAACGCGCGTGTCTCCATCAGGTTCGCAACAGATGGGCCATCATTTGCCGCGAGAGGAGACCAGGAGGCGCGCAAGAAGGGGTTGGCCGATGCATGGCGCCGCAACAGACCCCTTGGCCACACAAAGGTTACTACTCTAGGAGGAGAGACATATGTATTGCCAATGCCTACGTGTATTCGGCCAACCGCTTGATGGCGAAGATCGCCCCGACATGGTCCCGCAAGGAACCGAAGTTATCATCCGCGTCACGGCGGCGGGCGTTTGCCACACCGACCTGCATATCCGTGAGGGCGGCTTTGATCTGGGCCACGGGCGTCGGCTCAGCTATGCCGAACGCGGGATGAAATTGCCGATGGTTGCGGGGCATGAGGTGGCCGGTGTCGTTGCGGCCGTAGGGCCGGATGCAGTGGGGGCGGATGGCCAGCCGATTGATACGTCCAAGACCTATGTGGTCTATCCATGGAGCGGGTGCGGCAGCTGTGATGTCTGTAAAACCGGCGCCGAACAGCTTTGTGCCAATCCCAGATTTCTGGGGATCCACCGCGATGGCGGCTATGCCAGCCATGTGCGGGTGGCGCATCCGCGCTATCTGGTGGATGCGGGCAGTATTGCGCCTGAAATCGCGGCACCTTTGGCCTGTTCAGGGCTTACAACCTATGCCGCGCTGAAAAAGATCGCGGCGACGGCAAGCACCCATACGCCGGTGCTGATCGGCGGCGGGGGTTTGGGGCTGATGTGTCTGGAGCTGCTCAAGGCGCAGAACATGAAAATGCCGGTCGTGGTCGATATCGCGGCGGACAAGCGCGAGGCCGCCATGGCCGCAGGGGCCAAAGCGGCCGTTGACCCAACCGATGCGGATGCCTTGCAGCAAGTGCAAAAGGCCTGTGGCGGCACCCCCATGGCGGTGATTGATTTTGTCGGGGCGGAAAAAACTGCCGAATTTGCGATGGATGTGGTGGGCAAGGGTGGAACCATCATCATTGTCGGTCTTTTTGGCGGCGCAGCCCCTTGGGCGCTTCCGATGCTGGCGCTGAAATCGGTCACTGTTCAGGGCAGCTATACCGGCTCGCTGACCGATTTTCGGGAGCTGATGGAGATCGCCCGCACCGGCGTGATCACCCCGATTCCGACCAAGATCTATCCCCTGACCGATGCAGATAACGTGCTGAATATGCTGGAGGGCGGCAAGGTTATTGGCCGGGCTATTTTGGCGAAAACCTAACGACGGCGGCCCGCTCGGGCCGCCGGTCCATAAAACAGGAGGAGCAATCATGAAAAATTATAAAACACTGGCCTTTGCGACAACGATGCTCTGCACCGTTGTATCCGGCCTCACCGCACATGCTGAAACCCTGCGTTATGCCATCGGCTTCCCCCCCGGCGGGGCCGCGACGGACGGGGTTGCCGAGTTCAACGAACGCCTCAAGGCCGAAACCGATCTGGAGTTGAAAGTCTATGAGCTGTCATTGCTCGACCTGAAGGAAACACCCCCGGGGGTGCGCGACGGGATGGCCGATGCGGGCTATATCATCACGCCCTATTACCCGGCCGAGTTTTCGGAAACCAACCTGCCGGCCAATATGTCGATGCTGGCAACGGTTGGCACACCGGCAAAATCCTCGGGCGCGGTTATGGCCGGTGCGATGAGCGAATACATCATGTTGCATTGTGACGAATGTCAGCAACAATATACGGCGCAGAACCAGATTTTCCTCGGAGCGATTGGCACGCCGGAATATGTGCAGCTTTGCACCACCCCGATCCGCAGCATCGCTGATATCAAGGGCAAAAAGATGCGGTCCTCCATGGATGCGATGGGCCGTTGGGCGGAAAGTTTCGGCGGCACCAAAGTATCCTTACCGGCGAATGATATCTATGAGGCGATGTCGCAAGGTGTGGTTGATTGCACCATGATTTCGGCGCCCGAACTGGGCAACCTGCAACTTTTCGATGTCACCAAATACATCACGCTTGGCCTGCCGGGCGGCAGCTTTGCGGGTGTGGGCTCGATGAATGTGAACCTTGATACCTGGCGCGGGCTGTCACCCGAACAACGCACGTCCCTGATCCGGCTTTCGGCGTTCAACTCGGCGGCGATCACGGTGAACTATTACCTTGCCGCAGCACAGGACATTGAAAAAGCACAGGGAATGGGCACCGAAATCATCGCACCCCCAGAAGAGATGCGCAAGGCAACCGAGGCCTTTGTTGCGGCTGATGCCGATGTCATCCGCAAGAGTTTCCAAGACGATTACGGGCTGCAAAATGTCGATGCAAAATACGACACCATCGCTGGTCTGATCGAGAAGTGGAAAGGTCTGACGGCCGAAATCTATGACGACAAAGACGCCATGACAGAGCTGCTCTGGACCGAGGTTTTCTCAAAATTGGATGCTGCAAGCTACGGCATGGAGTGAGCCTTAGGGCGGGCTGATTCATCGGCCCGCCCCCTGAACCGAGAGGTTTTTATGCAAAAAACAGACAAGCTATTGCGCGTTATGATTGCGGTTTACGGGGCCGTGGGTGCGGCCGCGATCTTTTTGATGATGCTGCATATTACGGCCGATGTTATCGGCAAATTCATATTCAACCGTCCCCTGCCCGGCACAACCCCGATTGTCTCGCAATATTACATGGTGGTCGCGGCCTTTTTGCCCTTGGCGATTGTCGAGCGGCTGACGGGCCATATCTCGGTCGAGGTTCTGTTCACGGCCTTTCCGCGCAGGCTGCGGGCGGTTCTGACCCTTTGTGCCACGGCCTTGGGGAGTGTCGTCTTTGCGGCGATGACATGGGCCAGCTGGAATGAGGCGCTCAAGAAATACGCCATGGGGTCGTTCAGCTATGAGCAGGGCGTCAAGATTTTGATCTGGCCGACGCATTTCATCGTGCCTGCCGGAACCGCGTTGATAACGCTGGTACTGTTATGGCGGCTGGCTGCGTTCTTGATGCGAATAGAGGATGCCTCTGCGCTGGCTGTGGGTCAGGCCCATCCACGTCATGAGGGAGCGTCCATTGACTGATATCCAGATCGGTTTTGTCGGCATCGCGATCTTGCTGGCGCTTATTGCCCTGCGCGTGCCCATCGCGATTGCGCTGATCAGTGTCTCCTTTACCGGCATCGGGCTTTTGGTCTCGTTCAAGGCGGCTTGGGGCGCGCTGGGGGTTATTCCCTACAGCTTTACCGCCACATGGCATCTGTCCTCTATTCCGATGTTCGTCTTGATGGGTTTCTTTTGTTTTCACGCGGGGCTGACGACGGGGTTGTTCAAGGCCGCGCGCATGTGGCTTTCGGCCTTGCCGGGTGGGCTGGCGATTGCGGGGGTTCTGGGCTGTGCGGGTTTTGCCGCCGTGACCGGATCCTCCATTGCCTGTGCGGCGGCGATGGGGCGGATCGCCGCGCCAGAGATGTTGCGCTATCGCTATGATCCGGGGCTTGCTACCGGCACAATTGCGGCGGCGGGCACCATTGGCGCGCTGATCCCGCCCTCAATCCTGTTCATCCTGTACGGGATGATTGCGCAGGTACAGGTCAGCCAGCTGTTTCTGGCCGGAACGGTTATCGGGCTGATCACGGTGCTGGCCTATACTTTGGTGATCGTGGTCCGCGTGATGCTGGATCCCGCCCTCGCCCCGCCGGTAGAGGAAGACATCAGCTGGGGCGACCGTTTTGCCGCCCTGCAAGAGGTCTGGCCGGTTCTGGTGCTGGTCCTTGGCGTTTTCGGCGGCCTCTTTGCCGGTATTTTCACCCCGACAGAGGCGGGCGGTGTTGGTGCGTCTATGTCACTGGTGATCGCTTTTGTGCGCCGCTCTATTGATGTCAAAGGGATCTGGTCGTCGCTGATGGAGACGCTGACGATTTCCTCCTCGATCTTTATCATCGCGGTCGGGGCCAGCATGTTGACGCGGTTCTTTACCTTTTCCGGTGTCAGCGATGCGCTGGCCGATGGTGTGCTGGAAATGGGCGTGTCGCCGCTGATGCTGATCTTTGCGATTACCCTGCTCTATCTGGTGCTGGGGATGTTTCTGGAGCCGATTGGCGCGATGTTGTTGACGCTGCCGATCCTGTTGCCGCTGGTCGAAACCGCCGGGATTGAACTGCTCTGGTTCGGGGTGCTGGTCGCGAAACTCTTGGAAATCGGGATGATAACGCCGCCAATCGGGTTGAATGTCTTTGTCCTCAAGGGGGTGATGGCCGAGCGGGTTTCGACCGGTACAATCTTCAGGGGGGTTGCCTATTTCATCATGGCCGACCTTGCGATCATCTGCCTGATGGTCGCCTTTCCTGACATGATCCTCTTCACCCAGAATATGTTGCCATAAAGGGCACGCCACGAAGGAAATATCTTATGCTGACTGATACAAAACTGTTCATCAACGGTGTTTGGCGCCCCGCATCCGATGAGGCCCGCGCCCCGGTCCATAACCCCGCCACCG
This sequence comes from Sulfitobacter sp. PM12, assembly GCF_045586035.1. Classification (NCBI taxonomy): domain Bacteria; kingdom Pseudomonadati; phylum Pseudomonadota; class Alphaproteobacteria; order Rhodobacterales; family Roseobacteraceae; genus Sulfitobacter; species Sulfitobacter sp. PM12. Next base: position 35,118 of record NZ_CP151530.1, on the reverse strand, counting down.
GCGAGGTGATCGGCCAGCACGCGATGGCAACCAAAGCCGATCTGGAAGAGGCGGTGCAGGCCGCCGAAACGGCCTTTGCGACCTGGCGTGAGGTGTCCGCGATGGAGCGGGGCGCGATCCTGCGCCGTGCGGCAACGGCCCTGCGTGACCGGATGCCCGAGGTGGCGCGGGTGCTGACCCTTGAAATGGGCAAACCCTTGGCCGAGGCCGAGAACGAGCTGCGCACCGCTGCCGATCTTCTGGATTGGTTCGCCGAGGAGGCCCGCCGGATTTACGGCCGTGTGATCCCTGCGCGCAGCCCCGATGTGATGCAGCTTGCCCTCAAACAGCCGATCGGGCCGGTTGCGGCCTTTACGCCGTGGAACTTCCCCTTTTCGCAACTGGTGCGCAAAGTGGCCCCCGCCCTTGCCGCAGGCTGCACGATGGTCGCCAAGCCGCCAGAGGATACGCCCGCAAGCCCCGCCATCCTTGCCGAGATCCTGACCGAAGCGGGGCTGCCTGCGGGCGTGTTGAACTTTGTTTACGGCAACCCGCCCGATGTCGCCAACTATCTGATCCCGCATCCCGCCATTCGCAAAGTGTCCTTTACCGGCTCGGTTCCGGTGGGCAAACTGCTGGCCTCGCTGGCCGGTCAGCATATGAAGCGCATCACGATGGAGCTGGGCGGTCACAGCCCCGTTCTGGTGTTCGAGGATGCCGATATTGAGGCCGCCGCCCGCGATATTGCCGCCTTCAAGTTCCGCAATGCCGGTCAGGTCTGTATCTCTCCGACGCGCATTCTGGTGCAGCGCGGCGTCTATGACCGTTTCGTTGCCGCCTTGAAGGCCGAGGTCGTCAGCATCACCCCCGGCGCCGGTATCGACCCTGCAACGCGTATGGGCCCCTTGGTCAGCAAACGCCGGGTTGAGGCCGTGACCGAGATCATTTCCGAGGCGGTCAGCGCGGGCGCGAAGCTGGTGACAGGCGGGGAACGTGTTGACCATCCGGGGTTCTTCTACCGCCCGACCCTGTTGGAAAACGTGCCGCAATCCGCGCGGATCATGAATGAGGAACCCTTTGGTCCGGTGGCCTTGCTGGCCGCCTTTGACACGGTGGATGAGGCCGTGACCGAGGCGAACCGTCTGGCCTACGGTCTTGCGGCCTATGCCTTTACGACCTCGATCCGTACCTCACAGATCCTGCAAAACAAGATAGAGACGGGGATGCTGGCGATCAACCACACCGCGCTTGGCCTGCCCGAATTGCCATTGGGCGGCATCAAGGATTCGGGCTTTGGCTCCGAAGGTGGGCCAGAGGCGATTGAATCCTATGTCTACACCAAATTGGTGACGCAGAAATCCTGATCAAAAGCATGGCCGGCCCCGCAAAATGGGTCGGCCATTCAACGCTTGCCCAAGGTCAGGCGGCAATCCGGGCAATCAGTTTTGCCAGCCCGTCTTGCTGGTCCAGCCCCGCCACGGTTTGCCACAGATCCGCGGCCCCCTCTGCGCCCAACAAAGAGGTGGCCTTATCGCGCAGCCGCCCTTCCAGCACCGCAGGGTCATTCTCGGTCAGGATGTCATATCGGGCGGTAACATCCCCCTGTCCCGCCGTGGTCACCGTCACCTCAGAGGCGCTGTCGGCCAAGCTGTCATCGGCGATCACCTTGATACGGTCACGCAGGGCAACCAGATCGGGACGGGCACAAATCTCGTCGGTATATGTCCCGAGTGCCGCGGTATCGACACCTGTCAGCATCATTGCCGCCGTCAGCCGATAGCTGAATTTCGCCTCCAATCCGGTTGCGGGCGCGGGTTTGTTGCACACCGCAAACCAGCGCGGATGGGTGCGGATGGTGATGGATTGCAGGTCATTGGGCCGGTTTTCATGCAAAGGACCGTCGCGCAGGCTGCGAACCGCCTCTAACATCGCGTGAAGACCGTGGCAGCAGGCGTGGAATTTATACGAGATATTGGGGAACAGCCACGCTTGTCCTAGGTCGTCAAAGGCGCTCTCATCCGCAACCCCTGCATGGGTCGGGCCAAAGCCTTGCACGCCCTCGATTGCGTTTTGCGCCGATTGCGCCCCCGCTTGGGCCAGCAAGGCCGAGGTCACGCCGACTTCGGCCGCAAACCCGGCATTCAGCGGTTTGCCCATCGTTCCGAACTGGCTTTTCAATCCGGCGGCGCGGGTGGCCGTCAGGCGGAACCCCTGCGCCATCTGATCGGCATCGAGGCCCAAAATCCGCCCCGCCGCCGCCATCGCGCCAAATGCGCCAGAGGTGCCGGTCTGGTGAAACCCCGCCTCATAATGTGCGCGGCCAAGCCAGGCCCCCACACGGCAGGCAGTTTCCAGCCCCACGGCCAGCGCCCCCAACAGGGTCGCGCCATTCACGCCCTCGCGCTCGGCCAGGGCAAGGGCTGCGGGTGTCACGGCAACGCTGGGGTGGCCGATATGGCCGAAATGCGTGTCGTCATAATCCAGCGCATGGCTGGTGGCCCCATTGACCAGAGCCGCCGTTGCCGGTGCCACGCGCCCGCCCCGAAACACAGTCGCGCCCGTTTCCATCGCCGCACTGTCCAAGGCCATTTTGCGCGCGGCCTGTGCGACCGGCTCATCCCCACCCGCAATGCCGACTGTGGCCCAGTCAAACAATGAGAGGCGCACGAAATCGCGCATGGCCACTGTCGGATTGATCGGGCCAGCGGCAAAATCGCCAAGTCTGCGGGCGAGTGTCATCGGGGCGTTCCTCTATTTGTTAATGCGGCTGGCAGTATCGCAAAGCGCCGACCGGGCCGCGCGATATTCTGCCACCATGCGCGCGACCACCTCGGCGGCAGGGCTAAGATGTTGTGATTGGCCGACGGATTGGCCCGCGCTCCAGACATCGCTCCACGCTTTGGGGCGGTTTGAATCGGTCTTGGCGCGCATCTTTTGGGGCAAGGCTTGCTGTGCGGCGTCAATATCGACGCCAGCGGCCTCTATGCTGGGGATCAGATAATTGGCGGGGGTGCCGGAAAACATCGGCGTGTACATGATGCCGTCAGCGGCCGCCGCGATGATCATTTCCTTATGCGCAAGCGGGGCCGTGGATTCCTCGGTCGGGATGAAAACCGTGCCCGCATAGGCGAAATCACAGCCCAACACTTCTGCCGCCAGCACCGCGCGCCCGTTGGCAATCGCCCCCGACAGCACAAGCGGGCCGTCGTAAAAGGCGCGCACTTCCTCAATCAGCGCAAAGGGGCTAAGGGTGCCTGCATGCCCCCCCGCACCGGCGGCCACAAGGATCAACCCGTCAACACCTGCGGCCACCGCGCGGCGGGCATGGCGGGCCTTGACCACATCATGAAACACCAACCCGCCATAGCCATGCACCGCCTCAACCACCTTATCGGGCGCCGAAAGCGAGGTGATCACCAAGGGCACCTTATGACGCACTAATGTCGCCAGATCCTCTTCCAGCCGCTCATTGTAATCGTTCACGATCAGGTTCACGCCGTAAGCGGCCGGGGTTTTCCCCGTGGCGTGGCGGTGTGCATCCAGCCGTGCCTCAATCTGGACCAGCCAGTTGTCCAGCTCGGCGGCCGGGCGGGCATTCAGCGCGGGAAAAGTGCCGATAACCCCCGCACAGCATTGCGCCACCACCAGATCCACCCCCGAGGCCAAAAACATCGGCGCGCCGATCAGGGGCAATTCCAATCCCGTTTTCAGAACCTCTGTCGGGCCTTGTGTCATCCTGTTTCTCCCTATGTTCAAAGGCTGTTTTTCAGGTCAGGATTGTGGCTTCGGTCAAGGCTTGCACCGCATCGAGGCTGTTGCCGGGTGCAAGTTCAACCAGACGAAAGCCCGCGGGCGTGACGTCCAGCACGGCCAGATCGGTATAGACACGGCTGACCACCCCAAGGCCCGTCAATGGAAAGCTACAGGTTTTCAACAGCTTCGGGCTGCCGTCACGGTTGACATGCCGCATCATCACCAGAATGGTCGGCACGCCAACCACAAGATCCATCGCACCGCCAACCGCGGGGGGGTATTTTTCGTCCAGCGTGGCCCAATTTGCCAGATCGCCGTTTTCGGCCACCTGATAGGCGCCCAGAACCGCGATATCGATATGCCCGCCGCGCATCATCGCAAAGCTGTCGGTCTGATCGAAATAGGCCGCCCCCGTCGCAGGCGTGACAAAACGTTTGCTGGCGTCGATCAGTTCGGGGTCCTCGGTGCCTGTCGGTGGCACGGGACCAACGCCCAAAAGACCGTTCTCGGATTGATAAAGCACCTCGCGCCCCTCGGGCAGATGCGCGGAGACATGTGTCGGCTTGCCAATCCCGAGGTTGACATAGGACCCGTCAGGAATGTCCTGCGCAACCCGTGCCGCCAATGCGCTATCGCTAAGTGATTTCATGGCCGTACCCCGTATTCCACAACGCCTTGGACAAAGATTCCCGGTGTTATCACCGTTTCCGGGTCCAGCGGTTCCGATGCCAGATGCCGGACCTCGGCGATGGTGTGGCGTGCGCCCATGGCCATCACAGGGTTAAAATTACGCGCCGTCGCGTGATAGCTGAGGTTGCCGTAACGGTCGCCATGCTCGGCACGGACCAGGGCGAAATCGGCATGCAGCGGGGCCTCCAGCACATAGCCGCGCCCGTCGATGACACGGGTCTCCTTGCCCTCGGCCAGACGGGTGCCATAGGCGGTCGGGGTCAGAAAACCGCCAAGCCCCGCGCCCGCCGCGCGGATACGCTCGGCCAATGTGCCTTGGGGGACGACCTCCAGCGCAACCTCGCCCGCCTCATAGCGGCGCTCGAACCAGATTGACCCGGGCGTGCGCGGATAAGAGCAAATCACCTTGGCCACCCGCCCCGCCTTGAGCAGCGTGGCGATGCCCGTCTCCCCCGCGCCTGCGTTGTTGGAAATCACCGTCAGGCCGGTTGTGCCTTGTGCGCAAAGGGCATCGATCAGCCCGAAGGGGATGCCCGATGATCCGAACCCGCCAATCATGATCGATGCGCCATCTGTGATCGGCGCGACCGCCCGCGCCAGATCCGCTACTGTCTTATCCATAAAGCTGCCTCACGTTTTCACGGCGGGTTGCCGTCTGAATTTCAAATTGATCCCGATGGTCGCAACCAGAATCGCACCGCCAAGCAGGCTGGTCGGAAGGTCGGGGAACAAGATCAACACCCCCCCGACCGCCACGGCGATCCGGCTGATTGTGCCAATCCGGCCCACCTTGTAGATCCAGCTTTCAAAGGCCGAGGTGATCGCCCAGATTGCCACCAGCGTCAGGCCGACGCGCTCGATGATCTGCAAGGCCGTGCCCTCCATGATCAGCGCCGGATCATAGACAAAGATGAACGGCAGCACGAACAGCGGCATCCCCAGACGCATCGCGTAAAAGCCGGTCTGCATCGGGCGCGATCCGGCCACACTGGCGGCGGTAATCGCGGCAAGCGCCACCGGCGGCGTGATATAGGACAGCATCCCCCAATAAAGGATGAACAGATGGCTTGCGATCGGATGCAAGCCCGCCTGCACCAAGGCAGGCGCCAAGAGGATCGACAAAAAGATATAGCAGGCCGTCACGGTCATCCCCATGCCCAGCACAAAGCTTGTCACCGCGCCCGCGATCAACATCAGCGCGGTATTGCCATTGGCATAAAGCAGCAATTCACGCGAAAACGCCCCCGCAACACCGGTATAGGACAGCCCGCCCACCACCAGCCCGATCCCCGCCAGCACCGCCACAAGGCCCGCGATATTGCGCGAGGTGTCCTGCACCAGCTCTATGACACGGTTCACCGTCAGGCGGGTTTCCTTGCGAAAAGAGGTCGCGACCAGCATCACAACCGAGGCGTAATAGGGCGCGCGCGCCTCCATCCGCATGATCATCAAGACATAGATCAGCACCGCAAGGCTCAGCAGATAGGGCCAGCCGGATTTCAGCACCGGCCAGACGGGCGGGGTCTCGCTGCGGGGCAGGCCCGCAAGGCCGCGCCGGGCGGCATACATATCGACCTGAAACAGCAGGGCGACATAGAACAGGATCGCCGGAATAAGCGCCGCAATCACGATGCTCGAATATTGCACGCCGAGGAATGACGCCATCACAAAGGCAACCGTCCCCATCACGGGCGGCATCAAGGTGGCCCCGGTTGACGCGCAGGCCTCAACGGCGGCGGCGTAATGCGCAGGATACCCCACGCGCCGCATCGTCGGGATGGAAAACGGCCCCGAGGTCAGGATATTGGAAATCACGCTGCCCGAAAGCGACCCTAGGATGCCAGATCCAAGCACCGCAACCTTGGCCGGACCGCCGCGGGTGTGACCCAAAAGCGCCGAGGCCAGCTCCATGAAAAAGTCGCTGCCCTTGGTGATGACCAGCACCGAGCCGAAAATGACAAAGCCGATGACTAGTTCGGCCACGACCTGCATCGGAATGCCGATCACCGATTCCACGCCCAGAACATGCGCGCGCACCGTGCCCATCAGCGAATATTCCGTCCCCCACAAAAAGCCGGGCATGCTGTCGGCCCAAAGCGGATAGGAACCAAACAGCAACGCGGTGAACAGCAAGACCGTCCCCCCCGCGCGCCGCACCCCTTCGAGTACCAGAAACAACAGGATTGAGGCCATGATATCGGCCATCAAGGGCGCGTCATATTCCCAACCCCGCTGCAAGATATCCAACCCGTGAAACCCAAGCCAACCGGCGCTGGTCAAACTCGCAACCGCCAGGACGGGGTTAAGCCAGAACAGCCGTTCAGGGTGCATGATGCTAAACGGCAATGTCAGGAAAGCGATGGCCAGAAATATCCCGATCAGATAATAAAGATAGGCATTGCCCAAAGGCTGAAACCCGAAAATCCCCAATAAAAACTGTTGGTTGATGGCCATGATGACGCCGATCGTGCCAAGGATCATCGTGATGATCTGCACCACATGTTGCCGTGGACGCTGGGGGGGTACCGTTTCGGCAACGGCATCTTTTGTCGAAACCATAATCTTATCCTGACATTACCTGGAATACCCCCGGCGGTGAAAACCCGCCGGGGGAAAAGAGCGCGCTGCGGATCAGTTCAGCGCGGCAACCACCTCGGCGCGGTGTGCCATCCAGGCCTCGGAGAATGCCTCTTCGGACAAGCCCTCATTGGCGGGCTTGAATTCGGCCCAGGCGGCCAGCAGCGCATCCATGCGCGCGGTGCGCTTGGCGTTCCATGCGTCATCCTCGGCGGTCCAGATACCCTTTTCCTTGAGATAGCGGATCGCCCCTTCGTGGAAGGGAACGTCAATCGCAGGCTTGCCCGATTGCTCCAGCGTCCAGCGCTTCATCGTGGCGGTGCCGTCCTTGTAAAGGTCATAGGTTTCATCCAGCGCCTTGATAAAGGCGTAAACCTCATCTGCGGATTTCCCGGCGGTGGTGGTGATTACCGGATAGCGATAGGCCGCCATCTTGGCGATTTCACCTTCGGGCAGGCCGGCGGCGACATCTTCATCCGATGGGCCCATGATCGGCAGCACCTTAAGAAGCCCCTCCCACCCTTCGGCGTTATCCGCCTCTAGCGGGACATAGAAAATGCCGCGCGGGCTTTCGGCAAGCTCATAAAGCTGGCTGGTGGTGGGGGTGGTGCAGGTCGCATCGGATTCGTTGCGCGTCATCGATGCCATGGCCGAGGCATAGGTCGGGAAGGTGATCACCTCCACATCGTCCAGCGTCAGCCCGCCAAAGGCCAAAATCGCCTCACATTTGACATTCACCGACGGGTTGCCGGCCACAAAGGCGATCCTTTTGCCGCGCGCGTCGGCTACGGTCCTGATGCCTGCATCCTCTGCCGTGATCAAGGTGATGCCTGCGGGACGCCCGGCGACGGCGCGCAGCTCAGTAGGGCCCCAATCGGGGGTGGCGAAATCAAAGGCGCCCTCGGATACGAAAAACGCCTCGGTCGCAAGAAAGGCATAATCGGCGCGGCCCTGCAACAAGGGCTGCAAACGGCCGATGCCGCTGCCCGAGGGTTGGATCCGCACGCGGGTGCCGAACTTCTTGCCAAAGGCATCGGCAATGGCCGAGGCCTCGGCATAGCCGGCCGAGCCGACATCATAAGATGTCCAGACCATCGTGTCCGGCATTTCTTGTGCCATTGCGGCCGGGGCCATCATTGATGCCGCCAGAAAGCCGGTCGCAGCCAGCCCGAGTCGAAAGGTCGTTTTCATGTTATTTTTCCCTGTTGATTCCAGACAAAGCGCCTCACCGATCCTCCATCGGCTTTTATCCGGCATGACCCCTTTGGGGGCCGCACGCCGGACGGCGCTGTGCCTCTCCTCATTTGACCATAAGGACTGGAAGCCATGTTTCAAATGCATTATTGATATATCAGAGATACTCATGAGGCATGAATGGATTTCCGTCAGCTCCGAAACTTTATCCAAGTGGTTGAACTCAGCAGCATTACCGCCGCCGCGGATCATCTGAACATCGCACAGCCCGCGCTGAGCCGACAGGTAAAGGCGCTGGAAGAAGAGTTGAATGTCGCCCTGCTGCGCAGGCATGGGCGCGGGGTCATGCCAACAGAAGAGGGGATCCGGCTGGCCCGCCGGGCGCAAACCATTCTGGAAGATGTTCAGGATCTGGCCAATGACATCTCGGGGCATCGCGCCCCGCTGTCGGGGATGGTCAGGCTGGGCCTGCCGCCGACCGTTTCTGAAATCCTCGCCACACATTTGATCGAGCGGGTGATGCAGATCTATCCGAACGTCAAACTGCGGATTATTTCGGGTTTCAGCGGCCATGTGCAAGACTGGCTCCAACGCGGCAAGATTGATCTGGGGGTTGCCTATGAGGGTCAGCAATCCAATCTGATCAAGGCGCAACCCATTATTATCGAAAAACTTTTCTTCATCCAATCGGCAGCAAAGGGCGCGCAGGACGGTGTCCCGATTGACGCCCATACGGCCCTGCAACAGCCCCTGATCCTGCCCAATCCCGAACACGGCCTGCGCGCGCGCATCGAGGCGATTGCGGCGCGGGAAAACCTTGCCCTTGATGTGGTGTTGGATGTGGATATCCTGACGACCATGCTGGCCTTTGTCGAGCGCGGGTTGGGTGGTACAATCCTGCCGCTTGTCAGTGTGCTGCAACAGGTGCGCGACAAAAAGCTGGTCGCCCGCCCGATAGAGCGTAGCCCGATCGACCGCACCCTGGTGCTGATGTCACCGCTCAACCGGCCAAGTTCCCGACTGACCACCAGCATTGCCGAGTTCATCACCGCCGAGGTCCACCAGATGGTGACCGCCGGCGAATGGCCGGGGACGACGCTCTAGACCCATCCGAAATGTATCAGCGCCCACAAAAAGGCTGACCAGATCATCAGAATAAGGATGGAATAAGGTCCGTTCCAAACAGGGCCGATCACTTCTGCCCGTCGGTCAATGATCGCGGCGGAAATCGCCAGCGTGGTGATAAAGGGCGAAAGCCCCATCACGGCGGTCCAGCCCCCGATAATCGACAGGGCAATTGCGACATTGCTAAGGCCCGGCACCGCCAGCTGCGCCGCAATAGCCCCCAGAACCGAGGCCGTAATAATCGGGTTCACCCCGACAAGTGCCAGTATGAATATCGAAAACGTAAGGCCAAAGGCATAAGAGAAGGCGGACAGACCCCAATGGGCGATCACCTCTCGCAGGGCGTCCATCGGGATCAGCGCCAAAAGAACCACCGCCAAAAACCCGGCCGAGGCAAAGACACCGACCTCTGGCCCCATATTTGCCAGCCGCAGCCAGCTTGTCTGTGCGACCTTGCCGATGCCGCCCAAGATGCCCCGCGACTCGTGGCGCATCGCCGCCCCGGCCCAAAGCACGGCATAGCAGGGCACAATCACAATCAACCCCTGCTGAAAGCTGAGCGAGGTCATCCCATGCAGGACAAAGACCCCCGCCCCCAATGCCAACACATGCCCAAGCAGCAACGCCACCGCCAAGCCGCTTTTGGGCGGCGGCGTGGTGGTCGGCAATCCGCGACCGCGGAACCTTCGGCCCTCATAGGTATCCCAGGCCCAACCAATCGCCGTCAGCACGAATGACATCGCAAAACCTATCGGCCCGAATTGCACATAGGAAATCCCCGGCAACGTCAGCAAGATCGCATTGGTGGCAAATCCGAACGGCGACCAAAGTGCGATCATTGAAAACCCGCGTATCACGGCAAGGGTCATGCGGCGCAAACGGGCCTCTTGAACCTCGGGGGGTAATTGTGCGGTGCCTTCGCGGTCCATCGACTGCTTTGCGATATCCAGCAAAAGCGCCAACCCGCCGAAATTGACCAACACCCCGAAGAGATGACCGCCAAAGGTCATGGACAGATAGCGGCGTGAGGCAGGTTGATTGGTCACCAGCGCCCCCGCCAGCCGCACCTCGGGCGCCAATGCCGCCGCGGATCGCAAGGTCGCCAGCATCGCAATCAGCGCCGCCAGAAACAGCATCCGGTCCAGCCCGCGCCAAATGACATCCGCCGGGACATGCTGCACCATCGCCAGCGCCGCCGCCCCCAGCGAGAGTAGCACCGGCACCCAAGTGCCAATGCCGAACATCTTGCACGACAGGGCCAGAAACCCGACCAACAGCCCCGTGCCAAGGCCGATCACCAGATGCGAGGGCGCGAAAATCTGCATGACCGCCGCGATCATCACCCCCAACATCAAGGCCCGCCGCAGATCGCAGCCAAGCGATAAAAGCGGGACAGAGGGCACCTGCCCCCCCCCTGTTCAGCATCCGCGAAACTGCGGAGGTCTTTTCTCCGCAAAGGCTGCGCGCCCTTCGGCGGAATCCGCGCTATTGAGCAAGGCCGGTTGAATCGATTGCTCATAGTCCAACGCCGCAGCCACATCCCGCGCGAACCAATCGACGATGAACTGTCGTGGCAGGGGCGCGCCCTCGGCCTCTTGCAATGCGATCTCACAGGCACGGCGCAGCACATCGCCCGCATCCGCCAGCACGTCCACCGCGCCCAAAGTCAGGGCTTCCGGCGCATCAATGACACGGTTGGTCAAGAGCAGCCGACGGGTCTGCGCAGCACCGATCCGGGCGGGCATGGTCGCCAGAATACCCATATCGGGGATCAGTCCGATCTTGGTAAAGCTGGCGACAAAACGCGACTCTTTGGATGCGACGATGGTCGGACAGGCCAGTGCGAGGGCAAAGCCGCCCCCGGCCGCCCAACCCTCAACCCCCGCAACCAGCGGTTTGGAAAACCGCGTCATCCGCATCACCAGGTCCTTGATCCGCGAAAACCGTTCGCGGTGCTCGGATACGCTGCGTTCCCCCTGATCGCGGATATCGCCCCCGGCAGAAAAGTTCCCGCCAGCCCCCGTCAGAACGACCGCCCGCACGGCATCGTCGCCCTCGGCCTGCGACAATGCGGCGATCAATTCGACACGGGCGGCATGGCCAATGGGGTTACGGCGCGCAGGCTCATTTATCGTGATGACGCAAAGCCCGTCGGACCGGTATTCGACATCGATGCTCATACGGCCTCCTTATGCTTGAAAATTCCGTTGCCCATGACGATCACATCCCGTTCCACAGCGCGGGTGCGGAATGACCCGTCTGCCCAAACCTCTGTCCGCAATGTTTCACCCGGAAAGACATGCGCCGTAAAGCGCAAATCCATCGCGCCAAAGCGGCTGGCGTCATAATCACACAACACCGCCAGCAAAGCATGTGCCGCACAGCCAAAACTGCAAAGCCCGTGCAGAATGGGCCGCTCAAACCCGGCCTTGGCCGCCACGCGCGGGTCAAGATGCAGCGGATTGGGATCGGCATTCCAGCGGTAGGCCAGCGCCTGTTCGGGCCGCGTGGGGGTGTCGAACACATGGTCGGGCGCGGTACCCGGGAGTTGATGCGGCTTTTTGGCCAGCCCCGTTGGCCCGCCAAAACCGCCATCCGCGCGCAAAAATGTCGTGTTACGACAGGTCGCAAGATGCAGGCCGGTTTCCGCGTCATGCAACTGCTTTTCGCTATAGAGCAACGCGCCCTTGCCCTCTCCCTTGTCGATCAACCCGGTCACGCGGGTCTTGCCGCGAATGGTGCCCGCCATCGGGATCGGGTTGTGCAGGGTCATCCCCTGTTCACCGTGCACCAGCTTGAGGGCGTTGACGCCGGTTTCGGGATTGCCCAACCAGAACCCCGGATGCCCCAGCACATTGACGATGGCGGGCATCACGCGGCGATCATCGGCCAGCCCGTCCACATAGGCCAACTGGCGCAGGTCCATAGGGTCCTGTCCCATGCCGACCGTCAGCCCATAGCGTGCGACCTCCATCGGGCCATAGCTCTGTTGCACTTCGGGGATATCGAAGTTCAGCAGGGTTTCATAATCAATGGCCATCGGCAGCCCCCTCTTGTGCAACTTCAATCACCGCATCCAGCGCATAGGCGCCCTGCCCCTCTGGCATCGCAAGCACAGGGTTCAGGTCAATCGAGCTCAGCCCCTCGCCCGCCCCCGCCGCAAAGACCGACAGGTTAGAGAGCATCTGCGCCAGCGCGTCGATATCGGAAGGCGGCGTGCCTCGCGCGCCCTGCAAGATCGCCGCACTGCGGATCGACAGGATCATCTTACACGCGGTATCGACCCCAAACGGACAGGCCCGCACCGCAACATCATTGAGCAGCTCGACAAAGATCCCGCCAAGGCCGAAGACCGCAATCGGACCGAATGTCGGGTCACGGTTGATCCCCATCAAACATTCCACCCCGCCCGAAAGCTGTTTGGCCACCAGCATCCCCGTCACCGAGGCCTTGGGCGCATGTTCACCAACTGCGGCCATGATCTCGGCATAGGCGGCACGCACCGCATCCGTGTCCTGCAGGTTCAGCTTGACCGCGCCAATGTCGGATTTGTGCAAAATATCCGGCGAGAGGATCTTCATCACCACCGGATAGCCAAAGCCCTCGGCGGCCTCTACTGCCTGATCGGCATCCGTGACGGCCTGTTCGGGGGCGGCGGCAATTCCGGCCTTGGCCAGAATGATCTTGGCCGTCGCCTCATCAGGGTTGCTGGCCGGAAGGGTGACCGGCGCCACAGCGGGCAGATCGGCCTGCGTGGGGTTTTCCATCGACCGACCCAGCCGCAAGACCGTATCCAGCGCCCGCACCGCACGACAAGGATCGTTGAACACAAGGATCCCCGCATCGTCATAATGCTGCAAGACCTCCGGATCGCCAAGCGCACAAAAGGCGATGATCCGGTCGGGATATTCGGCGCGCAGCGGGGCGATGGCATCAAGGATCACTTGCGACATCGCGCGGCTTCCCGCCACATAGGTCAGGAAACACATCACCGCGCCGTAACCGCCATCCTCCAGCGCCGCACGGGTGAATTTTTCCAACAAGGACGGATCATTCAGCGCCTGCGCGGTACAGTCCAGCGGATTGGCCGGCGCGGCATAGGGCAACACCTCGCGCAGCGCCTCTTGGGCGGCATCGGGCATGGCGGGCATCGGCAGGCCGACGCGCTCTGCCTCATCGCTGGCCACAATCCCCGCACCGCCACTGACGGTAATCACGCCAAAGGAATGCTGTTTCGGGAACACCTTTTTAGAGGCGGCATAGGCGATATCCATCATCGATTCCGGATCACGCAGGATGATCGCGCCGTGATCGCTCAGCACCGCATCCGCCACCACCGCATCCCCCGTCAATGACGCCGTATGTGAGGCCGCCGCCCGCGCCCCCACCGCCGAGCGCCCCGATTTCAGCGCCAGCACCGGCTTGCCCGCCGCCCGCGCCGCATCCAGCGCGGCCAAGAGCGCGGGCGCATCATTCACCGCCTCCATATAGGTGCAGATCACATCCACCGTATCGCTTTGCGCCATCCAGCCAATGGCATCGGCCACGGTGATATCGGACTCATTTCCCGTGGTGATCAGAACCGAACAGCCGATCCCGCGATCGCGTGCCAATGCGCCCAGATGTGCGCCGAACGCCCCCGACTGGCTGGCAATGCCAACATTGCCCGACTTGGGAAATCCGGTATCCAGCGAGGATGAAAACGTGCCGTAATAGCCGATATCCACATTGTAGACGCCCAATGTATTCGGCCCAAGCAAGCGCATCCCGTGCTGTTTGGCCAGTTCTTCAAGCGCGTGCTGCGCGGCCAGACCTTCGGCCCCCACCTCGGCAAAACCGGCCGAGAAAAGCGTCGCGGCACGGCAGCCCATACGCCCCAGTGCCTCAATCGTTTCGGGCACCAGCTTGGCCGGAACCGCGATCAGAGCTGCATCCGGCACCTCGGGCAGGTCTTGGACGCTGGCATAACAGGGCAAGCCCTGCACCCTGTCGCGTTTGGGATTCACCGGCAAAATCCGGCCCTTATACCCGGCCCGCAGCATCGCCGCGATGGGCCGCCCGCCGATCCGCGTCACATCATCCGATGCGCCGATGATCGCGACCGAGCGCGGGGCGATCAGCCCGTCGATATCCGAAAAGCTGCTCATAATGTGGCCTCTGACCCGAGGATCGCCGTGCATTGGCTGGAAAGCGTGCCGCCGTTGCCGTGACAAAGCGCAAGGTCACAGCCGTCGATCTGGCGCTCGCCCGCCTCGCCACGGATCTGGGCCACGGCCTCGGCAATCAGGAACAGCCCGTACATCCCCGGATGCACACAAGACAGCCCGCCCCCGTTGGTATTGACTGCCAGCTCTCCGCCCGGCGCGATGCGACCGTCCGCGACAAAGCGACCGCCCTCCCCTTTGGGGCAAAAGCCAAGATCCTCAAGGAACAGGATCGTGTTGATCGTGAAGGCATCATAGAGCATCACCAGATCCAGCTCTTGGCGCGACACGCCGGCCATTTCCAGCGCCCGCGCGCCACTATCAACAGCGGCGGTGGTGGTCAGATCCGGCATCGCCACGATGGAACGGTGGTAATTGGCCGCCCCCGCCCCGAGGAAATAAACCGGCTTGGCCGCCAGATCCTTGGCCCGATCCGCCCGCACCAGAACGCAGGCCGCAGCCCCGTCCGTCACAAGACAGCAGTCCGATTTGCTCAGCGGGTCCGAGATCATCCGCGCCGACAGCACCTCATCCTTGGTCAATGGGCCGCGTGCAAAAGCCTCGGGGTTGAGGTTCGCCCAGCCCCGCGCCGCAAGCGCCACATCGGCCAGATTTTCGCGCGTGGTCCCGTACTGGGCCATATGGCGGCTGGTGGCCAAAGCATAGGCGGTGATCGGGTGGCGCGGCTTATAGGGGGTCTCGTGCCACTGTGGTTCGCTCATGGAGACAAGCGCCCCGCCTGCGGTGCGCTGGTTCGAGCCATAGCAGACCAGCGCCACATCACAGAGCCCCGCCTCCAGCGCCATGGTCGCCTGCAGCAGATGCAGCTCAAAGCTGGAGCCGCCAACATTGGTGCCGTCGAAATAGCGCGGCTTCAGGCCCAGATATTCAACCACGCTCATGGTGGGAAAGGCGTGGCTGCTGGTCGCGGAGAACACGGCATCGACGTCTTGCATCTTTAGCCCGGCATCGGCCACGGCCGCCACGGCGGCTTGTCCCAACAGCTCCATCGCGGAAAAACCGGGGGCCTCCCCCATGCCTGCGGTTGCCATGCCGACAATTGCGCTCTTACCCCTCATTTCGCATCCTCCATCAGATCAAAGACCACACGCGGGCCGTCTTCTGTTGTTTCAACCCGTGCCTTGACCCGCGCGCCGATCGGGGCCGTTTCCACCGCTGGCAAGGTCGACATCATGCGCACGCCCTCATCCAGCTCGATCAGGGCCACATTCCATGAGCCCCCGCGCGCCCGGTTCACCGTGATCGCATAGACCGTGCCGGTCCCCTTGGCGGGCACCCATTCCAGATCGGTCGCCCCCGAGGGCGTCAACACCCGTGGCCAAAACACATATTCACCCGTGCTTTTGGCCCGTTGGATCATAAAGCGGCCCGCCTCCAGATGGGCCTGATAGGCCGCCTGCGGCCCCAGAGTTTCAATCGCTGTCATAGCTCCCCCCTATTCTTTCCAGCCCAGAAACAGATGCGTCTGGGATGTCATTCCGACCGTCTTGCCGTCGCCTCGCGTCATGATGACCTGCAAGACAACCGTGGTCCGGCCAACATGCAACGGCACACAGCGCGCCGTCACCGTGTCGCCCACCTTGATCGGGCGCGTGAAGTTGGTCTTTGCCTCTACTGTGGTGTTGGACACATCGGCAGGGCTGTTGATAAAGGCCGATGTCCCAGCCGCCGTATCGGCCAGCGTCATAAGCGCGCCGCCATGCAGCACCCCGTTGCGGTTGCCCATCTCGGGGGTGACGACCATCTGGCAGATCACCTCTTCGGGGGTGCAGACAACGGTTTTGATGTCCAGAAACGCCGCGAAACGCGATCGCGGCGGCATATCAGCGGCATCGCGTGTTGGATAAGATGCCATGATCAACCCGCCCGATTGGCAAGGGTGCGGCGCGCGATCACCAGTTGCTGGATCTGGCTGGTGCCCTCATAGATGCGCAAAAGGCGGATATCGCGGTACAGACGCTCAATATCATATTCCGCCATATAGCCCGCACCGCCATGGATTTGCAGCGCCCTATCCGCGATCCGGCCCGCGGCCTCGGTGCAGAAATACTTGGTGCAGGACGCCTCAAGGATCGCCTTGCCTTCGCGGTTGAATGTATCGGCAGTGGCGCGCACAAGGGCGCGGGCGGCATGAAGGTCTGCCTGACAATCGGCAAGCATCCCCTGCACAAGCTGGTGTTCCCCGATCGGCTTGCCGAACTGTTTACGCTCCAGCGCGTAATCGGTGGCGATATCGAGCATCCGCTGGCTTTGCCCCACGGCCATCGCGCCGACATGGATGCGGCCACGGTCCAGCACCTTCATCGCGGTGCGGAAGCCCTTGTGCAGGTTCTCCGGCCCGCCGATGATCGCCGATTGCGGCACGCGCACATCGTCGAAAATCACATCCGAGGTCTTGGTGCCGCGCTGGCCCAGCTTGCGGTCGGGCTTGGCCACGGTGATGCCGGGCGTATCGGCAGGCACGATAAAGGCGGAAACCCCATCGGCGCCGGGCTTATCGGCATCAGTGCGGGCAAAGACGGTGAACACACCGGCGCGCACGGCATTGGTGATATAGCGCTTGGTGCCATTGATCACGAAATCATCGCCGTCGCGCCGTGCAGCAGTACGGATACCACCCGCATCCGACCCGTTATCAGGTTCGGTCAGCGCAAAAGAGGCGATGGTGTCACCGCTGGCAATCCCCGGCAACCATTGGTCTTTTTGCGCAGGGGTGCCATCCATCACGATGCCCTGTGCGCCAATGCCGACATTGGTCCCGATCAGTGACCGGAAGGTCAGCGAGGCATAGCACAACGCCTCGATCAGCCGCGCCTCTTGCGGCACATTCAGGCCGATGCCGCCATATTCTTCGGGGGTTGAGAGGCCGAAAAGTCCCATCTCTTTCATCTCGGCAATGATCTCTTCGGGGATCGCATCCTCTTCTTCGACCTGCCGTTCCGCAGGGATAAGCCGTTCGCGCGCGAATCGGCTTACTGTATCTATCAGCTGTTCAAAAACATCATCATCCACACCTACGGCCATCGAATTTCCTCCCATTGGACGGTCTTAATCTAGTCTTGAACTAGCAGGAATATTCTGTATAGTAAATTATATTCTGGTCAGGGAATTATATGACAGACGACCAAAGCCATAAACCCGTCCCCGCCGTGCAGAACGCCATGATGATCATGCGCCTGCTGGCCACGACCAACCGCCCCATGGGCGCCACGCAGATTGCGCGGGAAACCGATATGAACGTCTCTTCGGCGTTCAACATCCTGCGTACGCTTGCGCATGAGGGGTTGCTCAGCTTTGATCCGACAACCAAGGCCTACCGTGTCGGCATGGGGTTGATGGAGCTTGCGGCCCCGCTGCTGGGTGCCAATCCGTCGGATCTGTTGCGCTCGACGCTGAACAATATCGCGCAGGATCATAAGGTGGTGATCGCCCTGTGGCAGATCACCCCGCAAGAGCGGATCGTGCTGATCGACAGGTTCACCGCGCCCAATATCGTGCAGGCCGTGATCGCGCGAAACACCCGTCTGCCGGTGTTTGCCGGTGCGGTCGGGCGCTGTTACGCCGCCACGCTGGGGCTGAGCAAGGCCGCGACCCGCGAAGGGTTCGACGCCGTGCGCTGGCAACAAGCGCCCAGCTTTGACGCCTATTGGCAGGATGTCGCCACCGCCAGGGAAACCGGCTTTGGCCGCGACCGCGGGCAGCTCTTTCGCGGGCTTGATATCGTCGCCTCGGTCGCCCGCGACGGCGCCGGTATCCCCCGTCTGGGGATGAGCAGCATCACCATTGCCGCACAGCATGACGACGCAAGCCTGACCGAGGTCGGCACAGCCCTGGCCGAGGCGGCACAGCTGGTTGAACGCTGTCTTTTCGTGCGCCCGGCGCGCAGCTGAATGACCCATGATCAGACCACATAACGGAGGATATATGTCAGAACCAAAACCCCTTGGCGGAAAGGTCGTCCTTGTAACGGGCGCAGGCGGCGGGATCGGGCGAGCCATAGCGCTGGAGGCCGCAAAGGCGGGGGCTTCGGTTGTCGTGAATGACATCGGCGCATCGCTTGACGGCAAGCGCGAATCCAGCGCCGCCGCCGAGCAAACCGTCACCGAGATCGAAAAGCTGGGCGGCAAGGCCGTGGCCAATGGTGATGATGTGTCCATCCAGGAGGGCGCGCAGGCGATGGTGCGTCAGGCCACAGACAGCTTTGGCCGGCTGGATGCGGTGGTCAATAATGCGGGCATCCTGCGCGATTGCTTCTTTCACAAGATGACCTACGAGGATTTCGACGCGGTGGTAAAGGTCCATCTTTACGGCACCTTCAACACCAGCCGCGCGGCAGCAGATGTGATGCGCGAGCAAGGCTCCGGCAGCCTGATCCATATGACCTCGACCTCGGGGCTGATCGGCAATCTGGCACAGGCCAATTATTCGGCGGCGAAACTTGGCATTGCCGCGCTGTCAAAATCCATCGCGCTGGACCTGCGGCGCTGGAACATCCGGTCCAATTGCATCGCCCCCTTTGCCTGGAGCCGGATGACCTCTTCGATCAAGGTTGACAGCCCCGAACAAGAGGCCCGCGTGAACCGGATGAAGGAAATGGCCCCCGAAAAGATCGCGCCAATCGCGCTTTATCTGGCATCGGATGAGGGCGCCGATACCACGGGCCAGATCTTTGCCGTGCGCAACAACGAGATTTTCCTGATGTCACAGCCGCGCCCCACCCGTTCGGTCCACCGCGGCGAGGGTTGGGATCTGGACAGCGTGCGCAGCCACGCGATCCCGGCACTGCGGGGCAGCTATGTACCGCTGGATGTTTCGGCGGATACCTTTAGCTGGGACCCGATTTAAGCCAAAGACACGACGTTCGAACGGTTTACAAGGCGGCCCCCCAAGGGCCAGCCCTTTGCATTTCGTGTTGCAGCCGCCGAGGGATCGGCGGCTGTTCCATTTTCTACTCGAAAAATTCGCTGAGCCGCATCTTGCCGCGAGCGAGACCGAGCTTCATCGCCGGCGTTTCCTTCGTCTTCGATGAGCCGATCCAGTTGTGCACGAAACGGTAAATTTCGATGATCTTCACCATCGTTTCCGGGTTGTAGAGGTAATGTCGATCCCAGGCCCGACCGTTCCCGCTGGGCGTATGGGCGGGCCGTGCGGCGAAGCGGATATTCGAGCGCACCTTGTGGAAGTAGGCATCGACGCCTCGGAGCGTTGCGAGGCGCATCAGGCGGGCGCGCCGATCCGGTGCCATATCCGCGCGGTCCGTCAGGATACGGATGCGGCGGTGCGGCTCGCTTTTGGTGTGGAAGGGCCAGGCGAAAGGCTCACCAGGCAGATGCTCACGCAGGAGGCCTTCGATGGCCGTGTCGGTGCGTTGCAGCTTCTCCTCCATCTCCAGAGTAGTCCAGGCCGCCTGCGTGAGTCCCGTGGCGAGTTCGAGTGCCGCCTTCCCTTCGCCAACGAGCATATTCCGTTTGTCATTGGACTTGTGCTTGTTGAACTGCACGACGATGACATCGGCGCGCGCCTGCTTCACCCACATCGCGAATGCCGAGACGAAGGACAGCGCCAAGCCTGGATCGGCGTCAAGCACGAAGACAAACCGCTCGCCTCCTTTCCCGAGCATATGGCGCAGGTGAAACGCGTGCGCGAGTTGTGCGATGTCCTGACGCAACAGGGAGCCTCGGTGCGGCAGTTGCAGGTCGAGATCCGCGTCCGGCGCTTCGAGCGGATGGATTTGGACGCCTCTGGTGATCTTGTCCAGGTGCGCCTTGAACTCGGTTTCGGACCAGACCCGAGCCTGGCTCCGGAACGCGCGGGGTAAGGCGAAATCCCCTGCCGCCGTCATTCGCGCCTCGATGTTCGGGAGATCGACGCTCGGGTCAAGGCCAAGATGGGCCGCCATGATATAGCCGGTGTTAGCGTGAGCGGTGCAGAGGTGCTGCACGGCGATCTGCGCCCGCGTCTTCTTGTTCGGCCAGTTGAGGTGCAGCGTCTGGGAATCAGTCGCGAAGCGCCGCCCGACCTTGTTCCAATCCACCGATGCGAAGGAGCCTTCTCGCCGGGCGGTGTGATCGACGACGCGATCGTAGATGAAGTCGATCTTGCGATAGACATCCCGCGGGCAAAGGCCGGTGAAATCGCTGATTTTCGAGATCGGCATCCCGTTCGTGATCATCCAAAGCACCTCGCGGTTCGCGCTACTGCGGTGCTGCTTACGGATGCGCGACCCAACCGTGAATGTGCCCAGGCAGGCCTTGCACTTGTAGCGCTGCGTGCCCGTCGCTGTGCGACCTGACTTTCGATACAAGCCGGTATTCTTGGACAGCTGCTTCTGGTGATTGTCGCAGGTCTCGTTCTGGCAGAAGTCGGGCGGGGGCAGCTCTGGCCGGAAGCGTCCGCGCAGCCGCCGATACTCCTCTACGATCGCTGTGTTGTTCTTAATGATCGACGACTGGCCGCAGACACCACACTTGAAAGTCTTGTCGTTGTCCGAGCCAATGACCTCTCCACCAGGTTGATTATGCTTGACTTTTGCGGGTGGGCATCCTTGTCTTATGTATGGATCAGGCGGCTCTGCGAAGATCTCGCACTGCGGGTTGCGACAGAAGTTGACGTCGATCCCGTATCTCGGATGCGGCAATCTGCGCTGAAGTGCTGGCGAAGAAATAATCGTGGGCGCGAGCATACTTTCTCCCTCGGAAAAAACCACATTTGGTAGCTATCGAGGGAAAGGTTGGCCAAAATCTGGCCAACCTAAGTTTTTCCTGCAACACGAAATGCAAAGGGCTGGCCCCAAGGGCCGTCCTTTGCATTTCGGCCCAAACCGGCCATGCCGATCAGGCATATCTGAAAGGCCATTCAGATATTTGTTAAATGAGTCGCCCTGTCAGACAATCAGGAAAACCCCTCTTGACGCCAAAACACCGAGGAGCCTTCCGTTGTATCAGCACGACGCAAATGATTTCCAAGATATCCGCGATGCGGTCCGCGCCCTTTGCGCAGATTTCCCTGACGAATATCACCGCAAGATCGATGAGCAGCGCGGCTATCCCGAGGAATTCGTGGATGCGTTGACCAAAGCGGGCTGGATGGCGGCGCTTATCCCCGAGGAATACGGCGGATCGGGGCTTGGGCTGACCGAAGCGGCGGTGATCATGGAAGAGATCAACCGCGCGGGCGGCAATTCGGGGGCCTGCCACGGCCAGATGTACAATATGAACACGCTGGTGCGCCACGGATCAGAGGCACAGCGCCAGAAATACCTGCCCCGCATTGCCAGCGGCGAATTGCGCCTGCAATCCATGGGCGTGACCGAGCCGACAACCGGCACCGATACCACCCAGCTAAAAACCACCGCCGTCAAAAAGGGCGATAAGTACGTCATCAATGGCCAAAAGGTCTGGATCAGCCGGGTGCAGCATTCCGACCTGATGATCCTTTTGGCGCGCACCACGCCGCTCTCTGAGGTCAAGAAGAAATCCGAAGGGCTTTCGATCTTTATCGTCGATATCAAAGAGGCGATGAAATCGGGGATGCGGGTGCAGCCGATCCTGAATATGGTCAACCATGAGACCAATGAGCTGTTCTTTGACAACCTCGAAATCCCCGAGGAAAACCTGATCGGCGAAGAGGGCAAGGGGTTCAAATACATCCTGACCGGCCTGAATGCCGAGCGCACGCTGATCGCGGCGGAATGTATTGGCGACGGCTATTGGTTCACCGACCGCGTTGTGCGTTATGTCAAGGAACGTGAGGTCTTCGGCCGCCCGATCGGCCAGAATCAGGGCGTGCAATTCCCGATTGCCGAAGCCTATATCGAGATCGAGGCCGCCAACCTGATGCGCAAAAAGGCTTGCGAACTTTATGACGCGGGCCAGCCCTGCGGCGCCGAGGCGAATATGGCGAAATACCTTGCCGCCAAAGCCTCATGGGAGGCGGCGAATGCCTGCTTGCAATTCCATGGCGGCTTCGGCTTTGCCTGCGAATATGATATCGAGCGGAAATTCCGCGAAACCCGGCTCTATCAGGTTGCGCCGATCTCAACCAACCTCATCCTGTCTTATGTGGCCGAACATATCCTTGGTCTGCCGAGGTCGTTCTGATGCGGCCGCTGGAAGGGATCAAGGTTGTCTCTATTGAACAGGCCGTCGCCGCACCGTTCTGCACCGCGCGATTGGCCGATGCAGGGGCCGAAGTCATCAAGATCGAACGCCCCGAGGGCGATTTCGCGCGCGGCTATGACAGCGTGGCCAAGGGGCAATCAAGCTATTTCGTCTGGCTGAACCGGGGCAAGACCTCCCAGACGCTTGATCTGGCATCGCCCAAGGGCAAAGAGGTGCTGGCCGAACTGCTGGCCGGTGCGGATGTGCTGGTGCAAAACCTCAAACGGGGCGCGCTTGACCGGCTTGGCTTTGGGCCGGAACGGCTGGCACAGGATTTTGCGCATCTGATCTGCTGCTCTATCACGGGTTATGGCGAGGGTGGGCCGATGGCCGATCGCAAGGCCTATGACCTGCTGGTGCAGGCGGAATCGGGGCTGTGTTCGATCACCGGCGGCCCGTCCGAACCGGCCCGCGTTGGCATCTCTATTGTCGATATCGCCACGGGTGCCACCGCCCATGCCGCGATCCTTGAGGCATTGTTACGCCGTGCGGTGACGGGGCAAGGGGCAAATATCTCTATCTCTATGTTTGACGTGATGGCGGATTGGCTGACGGTGCCCCTTTTGAACCATGAAGCGGGCAACAGTCCCAAACGCATCGGCCTTGCCCATCCGTCCATCGCACCCTACGGCGTTTTCACCGCCAAAGATGGCGCGCAGATCCTGTTGTCGGTGCAAAGTGATCGGGAATGGAAAAACCTGTGCAATCTGTTCTTGCAGGCGCCCGACCTTGTGACCGATCCGCGTTTTGCCCGCAACATCGACCGGGTACAAAACCGCGAGGAGACCGACGCAATTATAAGCGCGGCCTTTGCCCGTATGACCGCCCCCCAGGCGGTTGCCGCCCTAAGCCGGGCGGATGTGGCACTGGCCCAGCTGAATGATATGGGCGGGCTGTCCAATCACCCGCATCTGCGGCGCATCACTGTGGAAACCGAGGCGGGGCCGGTCTCCATGCCCGCCCCTGCGCCGATCTGGGGCGATGATCCGCACGGCTTTGGGCCGGTGCCCGCACTGAACCCGTTAGAGGATTAGGGTATGACACTTGATATCGACCATCTGCGCCAATGGATCGGACGCAAAGATCACGCGCATGAGGTTCTGACACCGACGCTGGTGCAACGTCTTTATGCCACGCTTGACCGTCAGGGCCCGACCGAGGAAGGGGCTGACGCGCCGCTGTTGACACATCACTGCCTGTGCCAACCCCTTGTGCCCACGGCGGAACTTGGCCCCGATGGTCACCCGACGCGCGGCGGGTTTTTGCCGCCGGTGCCCTTGCCACGCCGAATGTGGGCAGGCGGCGCGCTGCGGTTTCACTCGGCACCAAGGATAGGCGAGGACATCACGCGTCGCTCGGTGATCGAGGATGTGACCATGAAAAGCGGGCGTTCGGGCGCGCTGTGTTTTGTGACCCTGCGCCATGATTTCAGCAGCCCGCACGGCCCCATCCTAAGCGAGCGACAAGACATCGTTTACCGTGATGCACCAACCGGCAATGCCAATCCTGCGCCGACCCCTGCCCCCCAAGGTGACGAGCGGCGCGAAATCAGCGCCTCACCGGCGTTTTTGTTCCGCTATTCCGCGCTGACCTTCAACGGCCACCGCATCCATTACGATCAACCCTATGCGCGGGAGGAGGAATTCTATCCCGGCCTTGTGGTTCATGGCCCGTTGCAGGCGATGCTTTTGGCGCAATATGCCGGTGACCTGATGGGCCGCGCGCCGACAGGGTTTTCGTTTCGCAGCATGGCCCCGATTTTCGGCGGGGGCAGCTTTTGTTTACATGCGCAAAGGCAGGGGGACGACCTTATGCTCTGGACCGCCGCACCGGACGGGCCAGTGGCGATGGAGGCACGGGCCAGCTGGGATTAGACCCCGCCACCCCACCTGTCGGGACAAATCATCCGGCCTGCACAAGCACCTGCGGGTTGACGACCAGCGAAAGGTCCAGCCGCCCGTTGATCCCGTCCAGACAGTTTTGCGCCGCCGTCAGCGCCATACGCGCCGCGCCATCATCGCTCATCGCGGCCATATGTGGTGACAAGATGATATTGTCCAGCGCCAGCAACGGATTGTCCATCGACACCGGCTCTTGCGCAAACACATCCAGACCGGCTGCACGAATTTCACCGCTTGCAAGGGCGCGCGCCAAGGCCGCCTCATCCACCACCCCGCCCCGCGCGGTGGAGACAAGCACCGCAGAGGGCTTCATCATCGCCAAGGCCTCCGCCCCGATCAGATTGCAGGTGGCGGGCATCAAGGGAACATGGATGCTGACAACATCGGCCTCTTGCAGCCCCTCGGCAAGGCTGACCTTGGTCCAATTGGGATCATGGCTGCCCGGGCCTGTCGATCTGTTGCAATAAGCGATCCTCATGCCAAAGGCCTCGGCGCGTTTGGCAACCAAGGCACCGATCCGGCCCATGCCCACCACCAAAAGCGTCTTGCCCGCCAGATCGCGCGCGGCCAGCGCATCGCGAAACCCCCAGTCGCCCGCGCGCGTCGCCTTGTCATAGCGCAACCCCATCTTGGTCGCCGCAAGCATCAGGTAAAACGTATGTTCGGCCACCGTTACCGCGTTTTGATCCCCGATCACCGTCAAGGGAATCGCACGGCGGTTCAGCGCCTCAAGGTCGATATTGTCGATCCCCACGCCATGCCGCGAGACGATTTTCAGATTTTGCGCAGCGTCGATATGCGCGGCCGTAAGGGGCAGGGTCCGGACCAGGATCGCGGTCGCGGTCCGGGTGGCGGCGATGACGCCGGCGCTGTCATTCTCGTCAACGATGACCGGCGTGATACCGGGCGTATTTTCCAGAAACGCGATCCCGCGGGGGTGAATATTTCCGATAACTGCAATTTCCATTCAGGGATCTTTCAAAACATTTCAGCTGGCTTTGGTCCGATAAGACCTGTCACGGCAAAAGACCAGATGAAGCGGCGAGGCCGCGGGGGAATTTACGCAGCATCAGCCCCGCTGCGGCACAGCGGCAAAAGCCAGTCTTTGAAACCGGTTGCTGCGGGCGACAGGATTGTCTCCTTGGGGACAACAAGATGATAGGCAAAAGCGCTTTTGAACGTCTGATCAAAGAGCTGAACCAAAACGCCCGCGTCCAGCTCTGGCTGGATCAGGCTAAGGGCCTGCGCCACGCTGAAATCCAACCCTCTGGCCTCGGTTTTCCGGCTGGGCAGCAGCAGCCATGAACCCGATGCGATCCTTGTTGTCGGCTATGTGGAACCTGCCGCCTTTATCTATCGCCAGTCGGTCGAACTGGGCATCGATGTGCCGCGTTTCGGCTTTACCAGCGGCAGCGTGGCCAATTCCTGCGCGTGGCCAATTCCGACCAGATGTAAGGCGTCCGGGACCTGCGCCCGACAGAGCTGACCCTGTTTTCGGCCACCGACAACGGCACCGCCTACCATGAGAATTTCACCCGGAAATTCGGCATCGCGCCCTCGCCAAGCTCCCCCATATGCCTATGACCAGACCTATGCGCAAAAAGACGCGCTAAAGGCCACAGGCGATGTTGACGACACCGCAGCCATTGCCGCCGCCCTGCGCGGTTTAGCGAGAAAAGAGAAGTGAACTGATTGAGATCATTCAACAAATTATCAATGGCATTGCGATTGGCGGTGTCTATGTGCTGATCGCACTTGGCCTTACAACCGTGTTTGGCATTCCGGGCATTGCCCATTTCGCGCATGGATCGGTATCGATGTTCGGCGGCTATCTGACCTTTTTTTCTTGTAACGGGTCAGGGGTTTCCGCTGTTGCTGGTCGGTATGGTTCTGGGGGTCGCGATCGAGCTTTTGGCCTACCGCCCCGTATGAAAGGCCAATCACATCAACGCCTTTATCGTAGCGCTTGGCCTGACGATGATGGTTGAGGGGATCAGCCTGCAATTCTTTGGTGCCGAGCCGATCGTCATTACGACCAATTTCAACCATGTGTTCAACATCGGCGGCGTGACCATTCCCGAATTGCGGCTTTACGTCATTCTGGCGGCGGCGCTGGTCCTTGGCATGACGGTATTTGTCGAGAAAACCAAGACCGTTCAGGCGGCCGGTGCCGTAGCTGAAAACCGTGTTGCACCGCCTTGATGGGGATGCATTTCGGGCTTCCGGTCTGGATGACCATCACCCTTGCGCCCTTTGTGACCGCGATTTTCGCGCTGGCCATCGGCTATCCCGGCCTGCAGGTCAAGGGGCATTACTTTGCCTTTGTCACCTCGGCGATGTTTGCAGGGCTGGCGGGCGCGCTTTATGCCGCGCGGGATTATCGGGCTGCTGGATGTGATCCGCGCCAAGCTGCCACCCTTGAGCGGATCCGTGATTTCGCCGCGCAAGTGGTTGCCCCGCAGCCCGCCGCCTTGGGCCTGATGGCCATCAAGGTTCCAGTCGCGGATGGGGGGCGGGGCCACAGCTATGCCCTAAAGGCCGCGACCTCTTAGGTGTTGGCGGCGGCCGATTTCGGTTTTGCGATGTCGCTCGTCAACACGCATAAACTATCACAATGCGCGGCATCGGAGGTCAAGGCGAAATACCTTCCGGCCTTTCTGGACGGTTGCCAAACTGCCTGCACGGCGCTGACGGAAAAGACCTCCGGCTCTGACTTTGCCGCGATAGCGATGCGGGCGACCAAACTCGAAGGCGGCTGTCGCCGATCCGGTTGCATTGCGCATAGACGATGGCGGTTGAGGCATGGCGCGGGCCGAAACCGATCTGGCGGATGGCCGCGCGACGGGCAACCTGCCTCTGATCCCCGTTTCCGACGGTGTCGGAGAGGTCGTCGCCATCGGCGAAGGTGTCACCCGTGTGGCCCTGGGCGACCGCGTCTGCCCCACCTATTTCCAGAACCGGACCGGCGGCGCGCCAAGCCCTGCCCGATCAATTTCAAACACCAGATGATTGACTGGTGGGGCCCGATCATCCACGACTATTACGCGGGCACCGAAAAGACCGCCTCAACCACAAATGCGCAGGGCTGGACCAGCCTTGGCGATCTTGGCCGCGTGGACGAGGAGGGCTATCTTTACCTCACGGATCGCAAGTCATTCGTGATCATTTCCGGCGGGGTGAATATCTATCCGCAGGAAACCGAGAATGTCCTGCTGGATCATCCTGCGGTTCTGGATGCGGCCGTGATCGGCGTCCCCAATGAGGATTTCGGCGAGGAGGTAAAAGCGATTGTACAGCTGATGCCGGGGCAAGATGGCGCCCCCGCCTTGCAAGACGCGTTGATTTCCCATTGCAGAACGCGGCTTTCTTCCATCAAATGTCCGCGCAGCATCGATTTTCGGACCGATCTGCCGCGCACGGCCACGGGCATGCTGCTCAAACGGATGCTGCGTGACGAATATCGGGTTAAAACAGGAAGCTGATACCGCATAACCGCAAACAAGGAACACGCCATGGATAAACACGCCGCTGACGCCTTTGCCACATTGATGAAAGAGGCCGCCAAGACCCATCCCTTGTTTGCGGGTATCGACCCCCAGAAAACCGCCCAGATGACAGACGATATGACCAAGACCCTTCAGGCAATCCTTTCGCCGCAGGGTTTGGGGAACTGGATGCAAAGCTGGATGGCCTATCAGACCGAGATGGCCCGGCTCGAAGGCCGGCAAGGCTCGGCCCAGAGCCTTGACCGACACCGGTCGTTCAGCGGCGCGACGCCAAGAAAGATATGTCTCCCCTGCCGGGCCAGGTAGATCGCCAGGGCGCAGAAGATGAATCGCGTCGCGCAGCTCTGGGGCTCTTTCCAGACGACCAGAAAACCCGACACAGGCCTCGGCCGCTCGCAGCGCCAGCCGATCCCGCAACAAGGCTTTGGGGACCTCTTCGAGTCCCAACACAAGATGCAGGTGGTTCAGCGCCGCGCCCGACAAAAACGCCACATCTTCAAAGGCTTCAGGACGTGCCGAAGTGACCCATGCGGGCATCCGGGGTAGAGTGTCTGTGTCGATGGAGTGTTCCGGTCGGGCAAATGTCATGACTGAAGCCTAAACCATCGCGGCGCTTTTCTCCAGAAAATAGCACAGAAAACGCCTCACTCTATCTTTTGCCATAATGTCCGATAAGTTTACATTATCGGACATCAAGAGATATGCTAGGACGCAGTTTAATTTCACCACCGGATTCACTGGAAAATGCCCTCAGAGGACGAGAAGTCGACATCATCAAACTCTGGTGCGTTTTGTATCGCTCAGAACGGCGACAGCGATCAAGAAAAAAGCGACGACATCTCCCTACCCGCCCACGTCGCGGGATCCGGCAGCCTTGATCGCCTGGTCGACGCCGCCCGAGATTATGCGCGCGCCGCAGCTTCTGACAATACGCTGAAAGCCTATGCCAAGGATTGGGCGCATTTCGCGCGGTGGTGTCGGATGAAGGGCGCGGAGCCTCTGCCCCCGTCGCCTGAAATGATCGGGCTTTATCTCGCAGACCTGGCGTCCGGAGCGGGCCCCTCCCCTGCCCTATCGGTCAGTACCATCGAACGTCGCCTCTCCGGCCTTGCCTGGAACTATGCGCAACGCGGCTTTGTCCTCGATCGTAAGAACCGCCACATCGCAACAGTGCTGGCCGGGATCAAACGCAAACACGCCCGTCCGCCGGTGCAGAAGGAAGCGATCCTGGCCGAGGACATCCTCGCGATGGTCGCCACCCTGCCCTACGACCTGCGCGGGCTCAGGGACCGCGCCATCCTGCTCCTCGGGTACGCCGGCGGGCTCCGCCGCTCCGAGATCGTCAGCCTGGATGTCGGAAAGGACGACACGCCCGATTCAGGCGGCTGGATCGAGATCCTCGACGACGGCGCCGTGCTGACGCTCAACGCCAAGACCGGCTGGCGCGAGGTCGAGATCGGTCTGGGATCGTCTAACTCCAGCTGCCCTGTGCATGCGCTCGAGCAGTGGTTGCACTTCGCCAGGATCGACTTCGGGCCGGTCTTTGTCGGCACCACTCGGGGTGGAAAGAAGGCCCTGGAGACAAGGCTGAACGACAAGCATGTCGCGCGGCTGATCAAGCGAACGGTCCTGGACGCCGGCATCCGATCCGAACTGCCCGAAAAGGAACGCCTGGCACTGTTCTCTGGCCATTCTCTGCGCGCAGGTCTCGCCAGTTCGGCCGAGGTGGACGAGCGGTATGTGCAGAAGCACCTTGGCCACGCTTCGGCACAGATGACCCGCCGCTACCAACGCCGCCGCGACCGCTTCCGCGTGAACCTGACGAAAGCCGCTGGATTGTAATCTTGCGAACTGTCATCCTGTCATTAATCCTTGGCCGGTCTGAGCTGATGAAGTCAAGAAGATCTGCATCTTCAGCCTGCTCGGTGTCGGGAACGGGCTCAGGCAAGGGCTTCAACGCACCATCGTCCTCGTCGTCGCGTGCGTTCGCGCCAAGCGCTTGACCAGCAGAAGTGATTTCCGTACCGTGGCCGATACCATCCGCGTAACTCCCCGTTGAAAGCTCAGCGCCCTGCTGTCGGTTCACAGCTGAAGACATCAGCGTATTCCCGAGGCTCATCCTCGGGCCGGACAAAGCCGCGATTAACGACAAGCTCGCCATGCGATAAAGCGTCACAAAAGCCCCTGCCCGCGCGATCTCTTCATCGTCGAAGATCAACGGCCGAGTCTCGAGCTTCTCCATCGCAATTTCCAACTCGCCAAGTCGCGCGTCGACTTCCTCGGGGAATTCATCCTGGCCCTCGTATTCCTCTTCGAGCGCCCGGTATTCGGCAAGAAGCTTGGCATGGGCCGCGCCTTCGTCATCCGTCATCGGTGCCGGGTCTCCGCTCAGCCGCCGCAAACCGTGGCTGTAGCCATAGGGCAGGTCGAGCGAGACCTCGATCCATTTCCAACCTTCGGTCGCAATGGCTTCGGCTTCAGCCTGAAGCTTCTCGCTGACCAGACGATCGAACAGGGCGGGGTCTTCCAGCCAGCCGCCGTCATCGCCCTGGAAGAGGTCGTGCAACATGGTGCCGCCAGCAGACTCATAGGCATCGATGCCGACAAAGACAGCACGACGATCGGATGCCCGCACCGAGGTTTCCGTCAGCATCCGCCGGATCTGATAGGGCTCCTTGTTCCAGGACGAGCGGATCGCCTCCCAGACCTGAACCTGGCGCTCATGATCCGGGTTAACCGTCAAGGCCATCAGCTGCTCCAGCGTCATTTCATCCTCGGCATAAAGCTCGAGCAGGGCAGGGGCCACGACGGCGAGTTTCAAGCGCTGTTTGATCACCTGCGGCCTGACGAAGAAGGCGGTTGCGATCTCTTCGTCGCCCTGACCCTTCTCCTGCAGCGCCACGAAGGCGCGGAACTGATCGAGTGGATGCAGGACAGCGCGCTTCATGTTCTCGGCGAGCGAGTCGTCTTCGGCGAGGATCGTGGACTTCGCATCCCGCACGAAGCAGGGAATGGGCGTCGTCTTGGCCAGGCGCTTCTGCTTCACCAAGAGTGACAGGGCCTGGAAGCGCCTACCGCCAGCGGGTATTTTGAACTTGCCTGTCTCGGACCCATCATCCGCCAGAACGGGCCGGACGCACAGGCTTTGCAGCAACCCGCGGCGGGCGATGTCTTCGGCCAGTTCCTCGACCGAGATGCCGGCCTTGATGCGCCGGACGTTGGACTGGCTCAGCACGAGCTTGTCGAAGGGAATGTCCCGGAACGGGGACTGGGTGACTTTCTGGGCAGGTTTCGCCATCAGATCTCCTCCACGACGGGCGCCGGAAGCCACTCTTCCGATCTCACTTCCCGTCACCCTCAAACCAACAACCCTTTCCCTCTCATATTCTGACGCTCGCGAGGCAGGACTTTAACAGCTGTTAAGTCGACAGTCCCGAGGTGGCGGAAAAGTACGCAGTCTCTCAACCTTAACAGCTGTTAAGCTGCAGATCGTCGCCCAATCAATGCCATGACCATCGGCCCACAGGAGAACTCGCCGGCCGCAGCTTTGGCAGTCAGAGCTCGCAAGTATCCACCAGGCGATCTTATGTCGGCGAAGCGTTCCAGCATCGCAGCAACGACGATCGACGCTTGCTCCGGACCCATGAACCGCTGTGCTTCTTCCCATGCAGACGCACTGATCCCCATGGCTGGCCGCACATGGCCCGCCGCATCGAAAAGCTGATGCCAATGCCGGATCTCACCTTGGTAGAAGGTCTTCAGCGAGGGACATGCCGCTATCACTAGGTGAAGCGGGATCTTTGGCAGATGTCTTGTGTCCTGTTCATCAACGTCAGCCACCGGCTCATTCGTATCCACATCTGGCACACCCGCCGCCGCCCCGCTTTTTTCTAAAGCCGGCTCAAAATCTATAGATTCTTTATTTGAATTATGATGGTGACGCTCAGATTGGGCATCATTGGTGTTCATTTCTTCTGTTTCAGGGCCATCAATGATGTTGCGTGCCTGGTCAAGGAGAGCTTCAAGATCGGCTCGATAGGCCGCGAGGTCCTCAATTGAAAGCTTGCGGCGAAGCGCGCGGGCTGTGAGGGCAGCCTTGTCGCGAAGCTGATCCCAGAAGCCTAGGCCTGGCTGCATCTCGTCTCCGAACTCGGCGAGGGCCGCGAGATCGCGTCGCATGAGGCTTACGACCTCTCTCAGGCGCCTGACGCGCTCCTCAGCCTCACGTACGGCCTCTGCGGCCCGTGCTATCTCCTCGGACTGGCAGTAGAGCGGGGAAAGATCGAAGCCAAAGGCGACGCGGTCTTCGCCGTGCTTGCGGACGTAGCGCTTCCCATTGGGGCTATCGCGCCGCTGGAGCAAGCCAGCCTCGACGAGACGCGCGAGGTGACGACGCATCGTTGAGCACGGCATGCCATTCAGGCGCTCGCAGATCGCCTTGTTCGAGGGGAAGACGACCATCTCGGCGTTCCCGCCAAGCGCATCGTCCGGAAAGAAGCTGAGGAGCCCCTGCAAAACAGTCAGATCACGTTCCGAGACCCCAAAGGCCGCTTGCGCCTTGGAGAGCTCGCGCAGGAGTTCCCACTTGTTAACGGGTCTGGCCGGAACAGATGCCTCGGGTCGCTCGATGACGCGCAAATGAGCGTGCGAAATCGGCCGCATAAACGGCGAAATTGGTGTGTACTCCATGAAAATGTTCACGAAGACAAAAATTCTAGGGCCCGCGAATCGCTTTGCGCTTGCGGGGTAGGGGCCAGAACGCTACATTCAGAAGTGCGAAAACTGAGATTTTGTAGCGGGCTGATCCCGGTGCGAAACCTTACAAAGGTCTCGTGAAGCTAGCTTCTCGGGGCCTTTTTCTTTTTGCCTGTATCGTGCCTCCTTCTTGTTGGTTGCTCTTCCTCAGTCTTCTGAACGCTTCCAGCGCTCATGAAGCTCGGTAATCAGCTTTGGGGCATTGCCCTCCAACCAGCTGATAAAATCAGGTTCATCCGTAGTCAGATCGAGTTTAAGCTGCTTGCCTTGGCGGCTGGTCTTGACCGTCGCAGCTCCGACACCGGGGATCGCCAAAGCAGGCACGCCTTTTCTAGACGGGCTTGCTTTCTTCTCTGCGCTCTTCGCGGCTGCCAGAACTGCGAGAAACGCACGCTCAGAAACCTCATCGACCGAGCCGGAACTTTCGGACTTGGCTGCATGAGCTACGGCTTGCAGTTGGTCTCGATCACCGTCGTAGGCACCCAAAGCCTTTTTGAGCTCTTCCCATCTCGGGCGACCAATCCCGGGAGCCGCACCAATTGCCTGGATGAGTTCCTCGCCGACCGTCCGAACGACACTCAAGAGTTGTGAAACCCCGGCTTCGTGGAGGTTAAGGACTTCGGCGACACCTCGATTGGTGCGCTCAGCCCCTTCCAAATGATCACCGTCCAGAAGTGCCGTCGCAACGAGCGCACGCTCAATAAAGCTCAGATCACGACGCTCTTGGTTCTCGAGAAGCTGATCTCGAAGCGCTTGATCACTCTCAACCTCTGTGACGATGGCTCGAACTTTGATACCGAGTTCGCGACATGCTTCCAAGCGTCTGCGGCCATAGATCAGGTTGTAGCGATCGCCTTCCAGTGGGCGCACCAAGACGGGCACACGCTGACCGTTCTTGGAAATAGAGTTCTTCAGGCCCTCAACTTCAATCTGAAGCCTGTCATCCAACCGTCCTTCGGTAAGGATCTGCGCCGGATCGATCTCAAATACACCGCCACGCAGTCGGCGCCCTTCAAGAGCGTCAGGAGCGTTGCGAAGGGTCTGCAGCGGCAGGCCAAGTTTAGGCTTTCTTGCCATTCCGACCCCATGTGTTCTGGATGATTTCAGCGATCTCATCGTTCACTGCGTTCATGGATTCGATCGCACGATCAAACGTCTGACGCGTGAAGTCCTTTTTGTCAGCTTCGTAGAGCGTTTGCTTGGTCAAGCCGGCATCAGATATTGCGGTCGATTCAACCATGTGATTGGTCAGGACCGACCTCCCAAACAGCCCGCGAATGAAGGCGATGACTTCGGTTTGTGGCGCGTCGCCGACTTTGTATCGCGTTGGCAAGAAGCGCAGCCAATCGAAGCGCAGATTTGCGCCTGCATCCCTGATCACTCCCAGGAGATCCGCAGTCATTCGCAGGAATTGAGACATCGACATGAGGTCAAGCATCTGCGGGTGAACCGTCACGAGGACACCCGAGGACGCAGAAAGTGCTGACATCGTCAAGAAACCAAGCTGCGGCGGGCAGTCGATCACAACAACGTCGTAGTTTGCTTCAACACTATCGAGTGCGTCATGAACTCTCGCGAAGAACGCCTTCGCTCCGCCTCGCTGGATAGCAGCAGGCGTCTCGTGCTCGAACTCCATGAGTTCAAGGTTGCCCGGGATAAGATCAAGGCCGCGGATGTAAGTCTTGCGGATCACTTCGGCGATCGGAACCGGATCGTCGTAGCGAACGGCATCATAGAGGGTTCCGCCCTCCATAAGGTCGAGTTCTGGCTGGATTCCATGAAGAGCCGAAAGAGATGCTTGGGGGTCGAGATCGATCGCAAGAACCCTGTACCCCTTTAGCGCCAAGCGCTGAGCGAGGTGAGCAGACGTCGTCGTTTTGCCGGAGCCGCCCTTGAAGTTCACCACTGATATGACTTGAAGCTCGTCACCGTCGCGACGCCCAGGCACGTAAGTTCCAGACTTTTTTGCATTTCCTTCAAGCGTCTGCCGGATTTCCCAGATATCGTCGAGCGTATAGCGGCGATGACTTCCCGCCGTCGTCTCGACGTCAACGATCTTTCCTTCTCGATGAAGCTTCCGAAGATAGGTATGGTCGACGCCAAGGAGCTCAGCAGCTTCGCCGCTGGTCAAAGTGCGCATCACCTTCTTTGCATCTGGTGGGAAGTGCGCAGCGCGCTGAGCATGCAGGTTCGACGCGAGAAGTTCCGCGTAGTGCCCGATGGCGATATCAAGATCCTGTTCTGCTTCGCTCAT